>CAYUDT010000066.1:0-27483 GCA_964443695.1 uncultured Conexibacter sp.
CCTGGGCCGCGAAGGCCTCGTTGAGCTCGTAGACGTCGACGTCGCCGATCGTCATGCCCGCGCGCTGCAGCGCCTTCTTGATCGCGCCGATCGGCGCGACGCCCATGTACTCGGGCTCGTTGCCCCACGTGGCCGCGGTGATGACGCGGGCGCGCGGCTTCAGGCCCAGCTCGGCGGCCTTGTCGGCCGACATGATCAGCGACGCCGCGGCGCCGTCGTTCAGCGGGCAGGCGTTGCCGGCGGTGACCGTGCCGTCCTCGCGGAAGGCCGGCTTCAGGGCGCTGAGCTTCTCCAGCGTCGTGCCCGGGCGGGGACCGTCGTCCTTGGACACGACCGTGCCGTCGGCCAGCGTGACCGGGACGATCTCGCGGTCGAAGAAGCCGCTCTCCTGCGCGGCGACCGCGCGCTCCTGCGACTTCACGGCGTAGGCGTCCTGCTGCTCACGCGAGACGCCGTACTTGTCGGCGACGTTCTCGGCGGTGAGGCCCATGGCGATGTACGCGTTGGGCTGGCCGTTGTTGCCCTGGAGGTTCTCGTTCTGGTCCTCCGGGTGGGCGGCCTCCTGCGCGGCGTTGTAGCGCGAGACGAACTCCACGCCGCCGGCGATGTAGACGTCGCCCTGGCCGGCCATCACGGCGTTGGACGCCACGCGGATGGCGTCCAGGCCCGAAGCGCAGTAGCGGTTGATGGTGGAGCCGTTGGTCTCCTGGCCGAGCTTCTCGCTCAGCAGCACCGCGATGCGGCCGATGTTGTTGGCCTGCAGGCCCTGGGGAAGGCCGCAGCCCGCGACGACCTCTTCGACGGTCGACGGATCGACGCCCGGGTTGCGCTCGAGGAGCTGATCGATGACGAACGCGAGGGTCTCGTCCGGGCGCAGCGAGGCCATCGAGCCCTTGAAGGCACGGCCGATCGGGGTCCGGATCGCGTCGACGATGACGGCATCAGGCATTGAGACAGGTCCTTTCGGATGTATGAGGTCGCTCGGCGGTCGCACTCCACGAGCAGGTTTATCCCCCGGCGGTCGCACTCCACGGGGCCTTTGTTGACTACTGAGTCAATTGTAGTGACGCGCGCGTTGTATGGCAGCCACGGCATCCCTGCGCGCAACCATCCGCCGCAGCGTGCGTTGCAACGGACATGCGACGTGCGCTGCTCGTGGGCCTCGTGCTGGCCGCGATCCCAGGCTCCGCCGAAGGAGCCGACACCGTCCTCGCCCCGGCCCCGGGGGCGGCGGGCCTGACCGCCCAGTCCGGCCAGGTGGTCTTCAGCCGCCAGGAGGCGGGACGGTGGACGCTCGTGCGCTGGCACAACGGCGTCGTGGACGCGCTGCCGGTCGCCTCGCGCGCGGTCCCGTTCGACGCCGACGCCGGCACCGACAAGGACGGCAGGCCGGTCCTCACCTACTCGCGCTGCGCATCGGACGCACCATCGCCGCAGGGCCTGGGTGGCCCGCGCTTCTCGGCCGGCCGTGGCTGCTCGCTCCGCGTGCTGCCGCTCACGGGCGCGGCGACGGAGCGCCGGCTGAGCGTCCCCGGTGGGGGATCGTTGACGACCCCGTCGATGTGGAAGGGCGCGCTGGCCTTCGCGCGGACGGCACGGCCGGGGGCGCAGCCGACGCTCGGGTACCTGCCGGCCGGCGCCACCCACGTGCAGACGCTCGGGGCGGGGCCCGTGCAGTCCTGTTACTCCGACGCCACGTCGCCGAACCGTTGCGGCGACCAGTCCATCGACCAGCTCGACCTCGGCCCGGCAGGTGTCGCCTACCTCTGGGACATGCAGGGCGGCCAGGTGTACGGCACCGGCGTCGTCTGGAACCTGCGCCTCGCCCCGGTCGACGGCGGTCGCTCCCAGCCGCTGGACAGCGGCCTGATCAGCGGCACCTGTGGCTACCGCATGCCCAGGGACGCCTCCGCGCAGGCCGACCCGATCAGCTACCTGGTGACGGGCGCCGACTGCGACGTCACCGCCACGCAGTTCGCCACGACCGCGGTGAGGTCCGGCGCGCACCAGGAGGGCTCGACCCCCGGCGGGGTGGCCCGCGCCGGCGCGCACGACGGCGACACGACCTACTGGCTGCGGACCGCCGCCCGGACCGCGACCGACACCGGGACGCCCTGCACGGGGTGCGAGCTGGTCGCCTCGACCGGGACACCGCTGCAGGACGCGCGACCCCGCGGCCGCGTCTGGGCCGACGCCGACTACGACGTGGTGCGCAGCCACGCCGGATATTCGTGGGCCGACGGCCCTGACGGCGTGCAACTGCTGCGCCCGCCGGCGACGATCGGCTGCGCGCCGTCGCGGGTCACGGTCCCGCTGTTCGTGTCGGCCCGCTGGAGCCGCGGCGCGCACACCGTGACCGTCACGCGAGTGGGCCGCAGCCGGATCGGGCAACCGATCACGCGCCCGCAGTCTGCCGGAGGCGCAGCGGGCTACACGAACGTGCGTAGGTGCGGGGAACGGCTGCGCATCAGGTACACGGTCCAGACGGAGAGCCGCAAGCGGTCGGTGACCTACGGCGTGCGGCGCAACGAGTAACGGCCGGGCGCCAACCTTCGCGGGCGGACCAGCGAGGGGTGTCCCTCAAATTACGATGCATCCCGTCAGTTCGGGTGGCGAATGATCCGCCGAGGCGGTAGCGTCGCACCCGGAGGTAGTACATCGTAACCGGGCGGGGGCCCGGTCCACATCCATCGCCTCAGGGGGGCATACCCATGAAGAAGACTCGGATCCTGGGCTGCGCCGCAGCTCTCTCCCTCACCGCCATCGCTGGACTCCCGGCCGCCGGGCAGGCTCAGAGCCCGTTCCCGAGCGGTTGTGGCTCGGAGCAGGACATCGATCTGCGACCGCTGGCCAACATCCAGATCAAGACGTGTGAGCTGGCCCTCGCTCCGAACTGCCTCAAGCCGATCATCAAGCTCCCGCCGAACGCGCTGATCCGCAACGAGACGAAGATCTGCTCGCCGATCGTCTTCGGCCCGCTGGGCTGAACGGCTGTTCCACGGATGCATGCTGAGGCACGGATGCCTCCGGTCCGCCGGACGCTTCGACGGCCGTGACTGGTATTAGTCCGGCTATGAACGGCCGACCGGCCAACGGACGGGTCCGCGTCCCCGAGCACGTGGTGCACCGCACCTTCGGGGACCAGACCGTCCTGTTGAACCTCCAGACGGGCCAGTACCACGGCCTCAACCGGACCGGTCGGCGCATGTTCGAGCTGATCGAGGCGCACGGCTCCCTCGACGGCGTCGCCGGGACGCTGGCCGAGGAGTACGACCGGCCCGAAGCCGAGATCGCTGCCGATCTCGTCGATCTCTGCGCGGCGCTCTCGGAGCGTGGGCTGCTGGAGATCGATGTCGACCTCCGCGGCTGACGCCGCCTGGTCGGCCTCCGCATTCGGGCTGACCGTCTCCGGGACCGTCCCGGTCTGGGGCCTGACCGGCTCCGGCGCCGCGCCAGACGGGCGCTGCCCGACCGTCGTCCTGCGCCACGTCGCGCGGCGCACGATCGACGCCGGCTGGCCGCGGGACGGTTCCCGGCCCGTGTCACGGGTGCGGCGCGAGGGCGAGCGGGTCGCCGCGCTGCGCATCGACGCCCACGATGACGCCGGTCACCTCTTCACCGGCGTCGGCTACGGCCGTTTCCGGCTCAACGCCGCCGCGGACGAGGTGCTCTGCGCGCCGCTGCCCGTCGCGCACTGGGTCCGCCAGCTCTACGGGCAGGTGCTGCCGTTCGCCGCCGGCGTGCGCGGCCTCGAGGTGCTCCACGCAGGCGGCCTGGTCCTGCCCGGCGGCGGGGTGCTGGCCGTCTCGGGCCCGTCCGGTGCCGGCAAGACGACGCTGTCCGCCGCGCTGCTGCGCGCCGGCTGCGGGTTCCTCGCCGACGACGCCGTCGCCCTCGAGCAACGCGACGGCGTCGTGCTCGCCCACCCCGGCCCGGCGCTGAGCGCGAGCGTCGTCCCCGGCGGCGAGGAGCTCAGCCTCGTCGATGCCGTGCAGGCCGCCGCGCCGCTGCGCGCCGTCTGCCTCCTGCGCCGGGACGCGGCCCATCGCCGGCTTGAGGTCGTCGACGCGCCGTCCGGCGACCCGAGACCGCTCATGCAGACGGTCTACGACGTCGTCCGCCGTGATCCGCAGCGATTGCTGAACCAGCTCGATCTGATGGCTGCGGTGGCGCAGCGTGCGAGAGTGGTGGAGTTGCGCGCGCCGCTGACCACCGCACCGCAGGCCCTCGCGTCCACGCTGCTCGAGGCGCTGGGGTGATCAGCAAGCCGCTCCTGGCGCTCGAGGTGGTCCGCACCTACTGGACCGTGCGCAGGTCGGTCGCCGACAAGGACGTGCGCAACACGCTCGCTCGGGTGCGCGACACGCCGCTCGCAGCGGCCGGCCCGGCACCCGAGGACCCGCTGGCGGTCGCACCGCGCCTGTCGCGCGCCACGACCAGGACCCTGCGCTTCCTGCCGGGCGACACGCGCTGCCTGACGCAGTCGCTCGTGCTCAGCGCGCTGCTGGCCCGGCGCGCGATCCCGTCCCGGCTGGTGATCGGCGTGTCGCCGTCCGGCGAGTTCGGCGCCCATGCCTGGGTCGAACTGCTCGACGGTCACGTCCTGCTGCCGCGCAACGCCTACGAGCGCCTGGTGGACCTGTGACGCTGGTCGGGTCGGTCGGCGTCGAGCGGCCGTTCGCCGTCCTCGCCGGAGACGGCGGCGCCGATGGCACCTGCCTGCTCGACGGCACGATCGACTCCCTCCGGGCCGTCGCCGACCGGGCCGGGCTCCAACCGGACGGCGTACCTGCGGAGGTACTGCTGGCCCAGGCCTACGCGCGCCTGGGCGCGCACCTCATCCCGTTGCTGCGCGGTGCCTTCAGCCTGGTGCTGTGGGACGCCGAGCGCCAGGAGGCGCTCCTGGTCCGCGATCACATCGGCGACCGCGGACTGGTCTGGGCGCACCACGGCGGCGGGGTGGTCTTCGCGACCGAGATCGTCGACCTCCTGGCCGTGCTCGGCCGCACCCCCGGTCCCGACGAGATCGCGCTGGCGCACTGGCTGGCGGTGAGCGGCATGCCGGAGGACCGCACGCTCTTCGCCGGCGTGCGCCGCGTGCGCAACGGGCATCTGCTGCGGGTCGGCCTGCACGGCCGGGTCAGCAGCGAGCGCTGGTGGATGCCCCCCCAACCCTCGCCCGCCCGCATCGCCTACCCCGAGGCCGTCCGCGCGGTCCGGGGCGCCCTGGACACGGCGGTCACCCGCGCCATCGACGACGGCGGCGACACCGGAGCCGCGGTGCTGCTGTCCGGCGGGCTGGACTCCTCGGCGATCGCGGCCATCGCTGCGCAGGACGGCCGCGTCTCACGCTCCTACACCGCGGTGTTCCCGGGCTTCGAGAGCGCCGACGAGACACCGCTGGTCGACCAGACCGTCGACGCGCTGGGGTTCTCGAGCACCCGCGTCCACGTCGACGGCGGCGGCATCCTCGGCAGCGCCGCCGAGTACGTGCAGCGCTGGCTGCTGCCGCCGGTGTCGCCCAACCTCTTCTTCTGGCTGCCGCTGTTGCGGGCCGCCGCCGCGGAGGGCACCACCGTGCTGCTCGACGGGCAGGGAGGCGACGAGGCGTTCGCGCTGTCGCCCTACCTGCTGGCCGACAAGCTGCGCCGCGGCAACGTGCTCGGCGCCGTCGGGCTGATGGGCCGCGTCCCCGGCGCCAACCACCGGCCCCCGCCCCGCGCGGTGGCGGAGTGGCTCTACGCGTTCGGCGTCAAGGGCGCGCTCCCACCCGGTCTGGAGGCGGCGCGGCGCCGCTGGCGGCGCGAAGCGGTGGGCGCGCCGGCGTGGCTGGCCCCGCGGCTGGCCTGGGCGGCGACGGAGATCGAGCCGGCCGAGGACTTCAAGCGCCTCGCGGGCCCGCGGTGGTGGTCCTTCCTGGTCGCGACGACCGCCGACGGTGCCGGCCCGACGCTGGCCTACGACCACATCCGCCAGCGGGATGCGATGGCCGGGCTGCGCTCCCGCCATCCGCTGGCCGACCCGGACGTCGTCGACCTGCTGCTCTCGCTGCCGCCCGAGCTGGCCTTCCACGCCCGCCACAGCCGACCGCTGCTGCGCGACGCGGTTGCGGGCGACCTTCCCGACGCGGTCCGCCTGCGGCGGGGCAAGAGCGGCTTCAACGCACCGTTCCACAGCGCCCTGCGCGGCCCCGACCTGCAGGTCATCCGCGAGCTGCTCGGCGGCCGCGATGCGCTGATCCGGGACTACACACGCTCCGGTTTCCTGGAGGACGAGCTTCTACGTGCCATCCCTGATGATCGGGATGGCATGCAGATGTGGGCGCTGCATGTCTGGCGGTTGACGACTGCGGAACTCTGGATGCGGGCTTGTGCAGGGAATTCGCAATTTCCGCAAGCTTTCGCGCCTTCCGCCGTTCATGTTGCAGAACGGTTGACGGCTTGACTTCACCCACCGGAGTCCGGCACTATGCAAGCTCAACAAGGGGGGCGCACGTCGTGCGCTGCATTACGACAGGGGAGTTCAGAATGGATTACGAGAAGCCTGAGGTCGTCGACTTCGGCGACATCATGGAGCTGACCGCTGCTGCTGGCTCGCTCGGCGACGAGGACGGCGTCGGCAAGACCATCAAGGCTGGCGTCGCCGGTCTCATCTCCACGAGCATCGGCCTGCTGCCCTAGCGCAGCGGCGGCTCAAACCCCACGGACGGGGTTCTTGTCTTCACAGGCTCAGCAACGGCCGTCGCCTCTTCAGGCGGCGGCCCGTTCGCTTTTTGTGGACAGCATCACCGCCGAGGTCGTGACGGCATGGCGGTCGCGCGGGATCGACTGCGTGCTGATCAAGGGACCGAGCGTCGCGGGCTGGCTCTACGACGCGACCCGGGTCCGCTCCTACGGCGACTCCGACCTGCTCGTCGCGCCGGCCCAGCTCGCCCGGGCTCGGGAGACCCTCACCGAACTCGGCTTCGTGCACGTCCCGGAGGCCGGGGACACGCCGTCGACGCACGCCAGCACCTGGTGGCGCCAGCGCGACAACGCCCAGGTCGACCTGCACGCCTCGCTGTGGAGCGCTTCGGCGCCGCCGCAGCGGCAGTGGGAGATCCTGACCGGCGGTTGGACGCAGCCGATGCGCGTCGGTGGGACCACCGTGTCGGTGCCCGTGCTCGCCGGCCGGGCGCTGCTCGTGGCGCTGCACGCCGCCCAGCACCTGCACCCGGTGCGCGAGAAGCCCGCGGAGGACCTCAGGCGGGCGCTGGAGCACGCCGACCTCGCCACCTGGCAACGGGCTGCGGCGCTGGCCGACGCCTTGGGCGCCGTCTACGCGCTGGCGATGGGCCTGTCGACCAACCCGGACGGCAAGGAGCTCGCCCGCGACCTTCCCGGCACCCGCGAGTGGCTCGCAGGCGGGGCCGGCGCCGTCGGGCTGGCCCGCGTGCTCGCTGCCGGCGGCGCCAAGGAGCGCTCCGCCGTGCTGCTGCGCACGGCCTTCCCGGACCCTGAGGTCATGCGCTGGTGGTCACCGCTCGCGCGACGGGGCCGTCGCGGTCTGGCGGCCGCCTACGCGCTGCGCGTCGGGCACCTCCTCCGCCGTGCACCGGCCAGCGCGGTGGCCTGGCACCGCAACCGCCAGAAGTAGCAACCAGGCGGCACGACAACCCGCCGCCTGACCTGATCGAATGCCGGTCCAGACTTCGTGCTCACGCTCACCGACATCGAACGCGCCTACCGCGGCACGCCCATCCTGAAGGGCATCAGCCTGTCCGTGAAGGCGGGGGAGATCGCCTGGCTGGGCGGCCGCAACGGCGCCGGCAAGACGACGCTGCTGCGCTGCGCGGTCGGCCTCATCTCGCCCGACAAGGGCTCGGTCGAGCTCGACGGCCTGCATCCGGTCCGTGACCGTCGCGCCTTCCAGCGCAAGCTCGGCTTCCTCAGCGCGGGCGACCGCGGCATGTACGCACGCCTCACCGTCACGCAGCACCTCCGGCTCTGGTCGGACCTGGCGCTGGTGCCCAGCGAGCGCCGGGAGGAGCGGGTCGCGGCGATGATCGAGGCCTTCGCCCTCCAGCCGCTGGCCGACCGCCGCGTCGACCGCATGTCGATGGGCCAGCGCCAGCGGGTGCGCCTGGCGATGGTCTTCCTGCACGAGCCGAGCATGATCCTGCTCGATGAGCCGCACACCTCGCTCGACGAGGAGGGCCTGGCCCTGCTCGAGCAGCGCATCGAGGCCCACGCCGCGGCCGGCGGGGCGATGCTCTGGTGCTCCCCCAGCCTGGCGCTGGGCGAGCTGCGCCATGACGCCGAGTACACGATCAGCGAGGGGCGGCTGACGGCCGGTGCCTGACCTGCGCGCCTCGGTCGCGGCCGCGCGGGCCGTGCTGCTCGCCGACTGGCTGATGTTCATCAGCTACCGCACGCGGTTCATCGCCCAGTCGCTGAGCGCGTTCTTCAGCCTCACCCTCTTCTACTACGTCAGTCAGCTGGTGCGGGTCGAGCCGTTCACCAGCCCGGGTGCGTACTACGCGTTCGCCGTCATCGGCCTCGTCATCCTGTCCGTCCTGAACTCGACGCTCGGGACCCCGCCCATGCGGGTGCGTCAGGAGCTGCTGGCCGGCACGTTCGAGCGGCTGTACCTCTCCCCCTTCGGCCCGGTCGGCAGCCTCATCTCGATGCTGCTGTTCCCGTTCGTGTACGCGTTGCTCAACGCGATCACGATGCTCGTGTTCGCCTACGCCGCGTTCGGCATGGACGTCCACTGGAGCACGGCGCCGCTGGCGATCCCCCTGTCCATCCTGGGCGCGCTGAGCTTCATGCCGTTCGGCGTGGGTCTGCTGGCCGCCACGCTGGCGTTCAAGCAGGCGTCCTCCGGCACGACCTGGGTGGTCGCGGGCATCTCGCTGATCTCGGGGCTCTACTTCCCGGTGACGCTGCTGCCGGACTGGATCCAGTGGATGAGCGATGTGCAGCCCTTCACGCCGGCCACGGAGCTCCTGCGCCACGTGCTGGTCGACACGCCGCTCACCGAGTCGGCCTGGCTGTCCCTGGCCAAGATGATCGGCTTCACGGTCGTCCTGCTGCCGCTGTCCTTCCGGCTGGTGAAGGTCGCGCTGAACACGGGCCGCAGGCGCGGCACCATCATCGAGTACTGATCAGAGCCCGAGGTCGCGGACGCCGAGCTCGTCGAAGCCCACGTGGTGGGCCAGCTCGTGGCGCACCGTGATCGTGACCTGCTCGCGCAGCAGGTCCGCGTCGTGCCCGAAGTCCCGGCGCAGCGTGTCGCGGTAGATGACGATGCGGTCCGGGACGTCGTCGCGCGTGGCGCCGTCGCCGTGATAGAGGCCGTAGGCGCCGCGGCGGCGGCCGCCGTCGGAGATGACGACCGCCACGTTGTGGTTGGCGATGATCGGCCGCAGCAGGTCGGGCAGCTCGTCCAGCGCGTCGCGGACGAGCTCCTCGAAGTCCGCGTCGTCGTAGGGGTCGAGGTCCAGGAAGGTGGATTCGTCCGGCTCGGCCGCCGTGCCCTCGCGCGCGAGGCGCTCTGCGCGTAGGACGACGCGGTCGAACTCGGCCTCGCTCTCCGGGTCGCTCCAGCCGGCCATCCGGAGGCCGATGACGGCCATGCCGCCCAGCAGCGCGGCGCCGGCAACGACGCACAGCGCCAGCGTCTCGACGATGCGCGCGTAGGTCTTGTCGCTGAAGCCCTGCAGGACGACGACCGCGCTGAGCCCCAGGCTCAGGGCGACAACGGCAGCGGTCGCGGTGCGTCGTCCGTTGGACATGCTGCCTACAGGCTAGCTCGCCATGGCGCGCGCGATGACCACGCGCTGGATCTCGTTGGTGCCCTCGTAGATCTGGGTGATCTTGGCGTCGCGCATCATCCGCTCGACCGGGTACTCGTTGACGTAGCCGTAGCCGCCGAGGACCTGCACCGCCTCCACGGTCACCTTCATCGCGTTGTCGGACGCGAAGAGCTTGGCCATGGAGGTCCACTTGCCGACGTCCGCGACGCGCTCGGGGCGGTCGGTCAGCGCGCAGGCCTTGTAGAGCAGCTCGCGCGCGGCGGCCGTGCCCGTCTCCATGTCGGCCAGCTTGAACTGCAGCCCCTGCAGCGTGTTGATCGGCTTGCCGAAGGCGATCCGCTCCTTGGCGTACTGGTTGGCGTAGTCGGTCGCGCCCTGCGCGATGCCCACCGCCTGCGCCGCGGCACCCAGACGGGTGCGCTCCAGCGTGCCGAGCGCCACGCCGAGGCCCTTGCCGACCTCGCCGATGACGTTCTCGGCGGGGACCCGGACGTCCTCGAACACGGGCGAGCCGGTCGGCGAGCCGTGGATGCCGAGCTTGTGCTCGTAGCCGCCGATGGAGAAGCCCGGCATGTCCTTCTCGACGACGAAGGCCGTGATGCGGTTGTTCTTGCGGTCGGTCTTGGCGAACACGACGTAGTAGTCGGCGACGCCGGCGTTGGTGATCCAGTTCTTGGAGCCGTTGAGGATCCAGTCGCTGCCGTCCTGCACCGCTGTCGTGCGCATCGACGCGGGGTCGGAGCCGGCCTCCGGCTCGCTGAGGGCGAAGGCGGGCGAGCACTCACCGCTGGCCAGGCGCGGCAGCCACCTGTCCTTCAGCTCGTCGCTGCCGAACAGCGCGATCGGCAGCGAGCCGAGCTCCTGCACCATGAGGATCAGGGCGCTGGACGCGCACACGCGCGCGATCTCCTCGACGCCCATCTGCAGCATCAGCGTGCCGGTGCCCGTCCCGCCGTACTGCTCGGCGAACGGCAGGCCCAGGATGTCCTGCTCTCCCAGCAACTGGCGAATGTCCTGCGGGTACTCCGAGTTCAGGTCGATGTCCCGGGCGCGGGGCGCGATCTTCTCGTCGGCGATCTGACGGATCGTCGCCTTGAAGTCCAGCAGCTCCTGCGGGATCGAGTAGATGTCGGCATACTCGGTGGTCGTGCTCATGGTGCACGACAGGGTACGGCTCAGAGGCGGTTGACGACCTCGCAGTCGGCCGCAATGGCGTCGGAGGAGTCGACGTCGGCCCGGTCGAAACCGGGGCCGCAGACGATGCGCTCCGCCGCGCCGTCGGTGGCGTAGACGATGTCGTCCCCGTCGCCGGTGTCGATCGTGACGCTCGTCCACCCCAGCGCGGCGGTGCCGTCGCAGATCGGTGCGGCGCACGGCGGGCCGGGCAGCGACGCGCAGGTGATCAGGTTGCCGCCCGGCGCGACGCAGCCGTGCGACGCGCCCATCGACAGCGGTGACGGCGCCGCGACGTCGGTGGTCAGCGGGGCGGTGCGCTCGAAGAGCGCGACGCCCTCGGCCCCGGGCGTGATCACGCGGGTCACCCCGACGCGGTTGTGCTCGCCGGGCTGGGCCTGCTCGACGAGGCGGTATCTCGTCTGGAACGTCGCCATGTCGAGCGTTTCGATCTGCCTCAGCGTCGCCGCCCCGGCCGGCGCGACGGACAGCAGGAATGCGACCAGCACGGCCGCCCGCAGTGACCCCTTCATGGGGCCACTTTACCGGAATCCGGTGCCTAGATGATGAGGTCCGGTTCGCCGCCGGACGTCGGCGCCGGCGGCGGTGCAGGCGTCGTCGGCGTCTGCCCCCCGCCCACGACGGTCGGCTCGTTGACGCGCAGCCAGTCGCGGATGTGGCTCTTGCGCACCCGGATGGCCACCCACGCGTCGTTGCCCACGCCCGATCCACAGTTGGCGCCGGCGCCCTTGCGCTCGGTCAGCCGGAACGTCACGAGCGTGAAGTCCTTCGAGAGCGCCCGGTAGCGGGTCGGCACGGCACCGCACGGAAGCGTGCGCTGGTAGCCGGTGCGCAGCGACTTGCCGCTCAGCGTCAGCGTCAGCGCGCTGCCGTTGGCCACCTTCACCCCATCCGCCCAGGTGGAACCCGCCCGGGCGAAGTCGCCACGGCGCAGGGCGGCCGCCCACTTGCGGATGACCGCGCGGGTGCGCTTGTCCGCCTTGCCCGTCGTCCGCAGCATCGACCCGTCGGGCAGCGTCACCTCCTCGGCCGGCTCCTTGGGCGAGGCAGTGGTGGGCGGGCTCGGCTTCACCGACTTCGCAGACGGGACCGAGGGAGCTGTGCTGGTGGCGGGTGTGGTACTCGTCGACGCCGGCGGCGTCGTCGACACGGTCACGTCGATGACCGGGGCGGGGGTGGTCTGCTGCTTGTCGTCACCGGATCCGCAGCCCGCCAGCAGCACGAGAGACAGGAGTGGGAGCGCGCGACGCATCGCCGCCGATGATGGCATGCGACGATGCAGGGCATGGCAGCAGACCTGGAGATCTCCCCCGCCGACTCGGCGAGCGCCCTCGCAGACGGCAGCGCGATCATCGTCGACGTCCGCGAGCCGGCCGAGCGCGACGCCGGCCACATCGAGGGGAGCATCCACATCCCGCTCAACGAGGTGTCGGGCCAGGCGGCCTCGCTGCCGAAGGACAAGACGATCGTCTTCCAGTGCCGCGTCGGCGGCCGTTCGATGATGGCGGCGGAGGCGTTCTCCGCCGCGGGCTACGACGCGCGCTCGATGACGGGCGGACTGCTGGCCTGGGACGCCGAGGGGCGGCCACTGGTGCCCGAGGGCGGCGTCGTCGCCGATCACTGACACCCGTTGCGTCCGCTCCGCGCGGCGTCCGCCCTGCTGCTCGCCGCCGTCGTACTTGCGGGCTGCGGCGGAACCGCGACCCAGCCGGTGAAGCTCGTGGGCGGGCCTGATCACGTCCTGCCGTTCGGCTGGTTGCACGGGTTCAACGTCACGGCCTACAACGCCGAGGGCTACTCGACCCCGGAGGCGCGGGCGGCGATCGGCGACCTGGCGGCGACCGGCGTGGGTCAGGCGGTGTTCGCGCCCGTCGTCTATCAGGCCGCGGCAGACTCCTCGAGCGTCGCCCCGGACGCGGAGAAGACGCCCAGCATGCCGAGCCTGCTGGCCGGCATGCGCGCCGCCCGCGCCGCGGGCCTGCAGGTCGGCGTCAAGCCGCACGTCGACGTCCTCGACGGCACCTTCCGCGGCGACATCGACCCGATGGACCGCGCCGCGTGGTTCGAGAGCTACACCGCGCTGCTGGTCTCCTACGCGCGGGTGGCCCAGGAGGCCGGCGCCAAGCTCTTCGTCGTCGGCACCGAGCTGACGCGCCTGCAGGGCGACACCGCCCGCTGGCGTCAGGTCATCGTGGAGGTGCGCCGGGTGTTCAGCGGCAAGCTGACCTACGCGGCCAACTGGTCACCCGGGCCGGACGCCGTGAGCTTCTGGGACCGCCTGGACTACGTCGGCGTCGACGCCTACTGGCCGTTGAAGTCCGCCACCGGCCGGTACACGGTGCGCGAGCTGCAGGCCGCGTGGCAGCCGTACGTCAGGGAGCTCACGAAGGTCGCCAAGAAGTTCGACCGCCCCGCGCTGCTGACGGAGATCGGGTATCCCGCCCGCGTGGGCTCCCCGGCCCAGCCGACCGGCGAGGACACGAACGCCGGCACCGACCGCGAGGTGCAGGCGCGTGCGTACGAGGCCGCCTACCGCGTGTGGCGCCGGGTGCCGCGACTGGCGGGGCTGCTGTGGTGGGAGTGGGCCACCGACGGCCGCAACCGCGCCGTCGGCGGCTACTCACCCGCCGAGGGCGCCGCGATCGGCGTCGTGCGCCGCTACGCGACCGGGGAGTAGACAGCACGAACTGCGATCACGTACATTTGTACGTGATGACGAACAACGTGGCCGCGACCTTCGATGCCCACGCGGGCGAGTACGACGATCTGCGCCGCCGGCTGATCCCGCCGTACGACGCGTTCTACGGCAACGCGGTCGCGGCGCTCGCCCTGGCCGACCGGCCCGTACGCCGTGTGCTCGACCTCGGCGCCGGCACCGGCCTGCTGTCAGCGCACATCGCCGCCGCGCACCCGGCGGCGCGCTTCGTCCTGCTCGACGCCGCGGCCGAGATGCTGGCCCGGCAGCCGCTCGGCGACGCCTGCGAGGCGACCGTGGTCGGTGACCTGGACGGCCCGCTGCCCGACGGGCCGTTCGACGCGGTGGTCAGCGCCCTGGCGATCCACCATCTCCACGACGACGGCAAGGCCGCGCTCTACGCGCGGGCCCACGAGGCGCTCGCGCCCGGCGGGGTGTTCGTCAACGCCGAGCAGGTGCTCGGCGAGACGCCACGCGTGGACGTCCTGCAGTGGACCTGGCACCGCGACCGCTCGGCCGAGCTGGGCACCACGCCGGAGGAGTGGGACGCCGCGGTGCAGCGGATGTCCCACGACCGCTGCGCGACGGTGGCGGCACAGCTGGGTTGGTTGCGGGACGCCGGCTTCGGCGACGCCTCCTGCCTCATGCGCGACGGCCGCTTCGCGGTGCTCGCCGCACGGCGGCCCTGACAGACGAAGGGCCCGGTAGACCGGGCCCTTCGAGAAGACTCCTGGCAGGCGCCGGAGTCAGCAGCTCGTCCTGCACCGCCGGCGCTGCGATGTACGAGCCGCTAGGCGAGTACCCGCAATGCCGACGACGACGGCACTAGAGCTTGACGACGTTGACGGCCTTCGGGCCCTTGGGCCCGGCCTCCTCGTCGTACGAGACCTTCGCGCCCTCGGAGAGGGAGCGGTAGCCATCCGCAACGATGCTGCTGTGATGGACGAACAGGTCGCGGGAGCCCTCGTCAGGCGTGATGAACCCGAATCCCTTGTCGTCGCTGAACCACTTGACGGTTCCTGTGGCCATGTGGCCGGTCCTCCGATTGTTGCTTCGTGCTGCGCCATCGGAGAACGTATTTCGCACCCGTCCAACGCCTGCACTTCTTTTCGCCGAGAGCACGTCCTCGACACGACGTCAGGGACGGTAGCAGGGACCGTCCCGGAAGTTTCGTTGTCAGCCGGTAATTCTTCGGCGCGTGACCGTTCAGGACGGGACAGAGATCTCGCGCTTGAGGATCTTGCCGGTCGGGCCCTTGGGCAGGTCATCGACGAACCAGACATGCCGCGGGTACTTGTAGGCGGCGACCTGCTCCTTGACGAAGTCGCGCAGCTCCTCCTCGGTCGCCGCCGCGCCCTCCTTGAGCGAGACGCACGCGCCGACCTCCTCGCCGAGGTCGTCGTGCGGCACGGCGACGACGGCGACCTCGCGGACGGCGGGGTGCTCGTAGAGGACCTCCTCGATCTCGCGCGGGTAGACGTTGTAGCCGCCGCGGATGATGAGGTCCTTCTTGCGGTCGACGATGAAGAAGTAGCCCTCGCTGTCGACCTTGCCCATGTCGCCGGAGTGGAACCAGCCGTCCTTGTCGATCGACTCCTCGGTGGCGTCGGGACGGTTCCAGTAGCCCTTCATGATGTTGTGGCCGCGGATCGCGATCTCGCCGACGCCGTCCGGGTCGGTCACGTCGTTGCCGTCGTCGTCGACGAGCTTCATCTCCACCCCGGCGATCGGCGTGCCGATGGAGCCCGGCTTGCGCTCCTTGTCGGGGTGGTTGAACGACGCGACCGGCGACGTCTCGCTCAGCCCGTAGCCCTCGAGGATCTTGCAGCCGAACTTCTCCTCGAAGGCCTTCATCAGCTCGACCGGCAGCGACGCGCCGCCGGAGGCGCAGAGGCGCAGCTTGGAGGTGTCGGCCGCATCGGCGCCCGGGTCGTTGAGCAGCGCGCCGTACATGGTCGGGACGCCCATGAAGATCGTCACGTCGTCGCGGCCGAACATCTCCAGCGCCTTGCCCGGCTCGAAGCGCGGGATCAACGAGAGCGTCGAGCCGGCGGCGATCGACGTGTTCATCGAGCACGTCTGGCCGAAGGAGTGGAACAGCGGCAGGCAGCCGAGGATGACGTCGTGCGCCTCGGGGCTGAACAGGCCCAGGCACGCCTCGACGTTCTTCTTGAGGTTGCCGTGCGTGAGCTCGGCGCCCTTCGGCGTGCCGGTGGTGCCCGAGGTGTAGAGGATGACGGCGGTGTCGCTGTCCTCGCGCGGGGCGACCTCGTTCAGTGCGTCCGCGTCGGCGATGAGCTTCTCGAACTCGCCGGGCGCGACGGTGATCAGCTCCGCACCCGCCTCCTGGGCGCCCGTCGCCGCATGCTCGGCGAAGTCGCTCCAGGCGAAGACGGCCTTCGCGCCCGGGTCCTTGAGGTAGAACGCCGTCTCCCGGCCCTTCAGCAGCACGTTCATCGGCACGACGGTGCCGCCGAGGCGCAGGATGCCGTAGTAGACGATCGGGAAGTAGGGGACGTTCGGCAGCATCACGCCGACCCGGTCGCCGGGACCGACGCCCTTGGCCGCGAGCAGCCCGGCGACCTTGGCGGTGGCGGCGTCCAGCTGCGCGTAGGTGACGGTGATGTCGTCCAGCTTGACCGCGACGGCGTCCGGGGTGGCTGCGGCGGTCTTGACCAGGTTGTCGGCGAGGCTCATGCGGCGATCGTATCCCGCCGTACCTTCGCGGGCTGCGGCGGGTCGCCCCGATGTCGCCTACCGTTCCTGTGCCGCCATGCGCCGCCTCCTGCTCAGCCTCCTGCTCGTCCTCGCCCTGCCGGCGGTCGCGTCCGCGTATCCGGACCGCGGCGGCGCCGACATCATCGGCGGCGCGGATGCGGCGCCCACCGACCGGCCCTACCAGGCGGCGCTGGTGGACGCCGCCGCGCCGGATGACGCCGGCCTGCGCGCGTTCTGCGGCGGCGTGATCCTCGACACGACGCACGTCATCACGGCGGCGCACTGCATCGTCAGCGGGGGCAGCGTGATCACGACGCCGGCCGACGTGCAGGTCGTGGTGGGCACCACCGACCTCGCGGCCGCGCCGGCGGAGCCCCGTCAGCGGGTGGCGGTGGCCGACATCAAGGTGCACCCGGGCTTCGAGGAGGTCCACTACACCAACGACATCGCGCTGCTGCGGCTCGCCGACCCGCTGCAGTTCGGACCGGCCGTCGCTGCCGCCCCGATCGGGTCGGCAGCTCCCGGTGACGTCGCCACCGTCAGTGGCTTCGGCGTGACGACCGAGGGTGACCTCGGCACGCTCAGCCCGACCCTGAAGAGGACGGACGTCGACGTCCTCGACGAGAACACCGACCCGGCCTGCACCAACGTCTCCGGCTATGACGCGGCCAGGATGGTCTGCGCGGCCCGCGCCGGCGTCGACTCCTGCCAGGGCGACTCCGGCGGCCCGTTGACCGTGGGCGGCGCGCTGGTCGGCATCGTCTCCTTCGGCGAGCACTGCGCCGACTACCCCGCCAACGCCGGCATCTACACGCAGGTCGACGCGATGGCGTCGTTCCTCGCGGGCACCGGGCCGGTGACCGAGCCGACCCAGCCGCCATCGCTGACCGGCGAGCCGACCCCGGGCCAGACGCTCACGTGCAACACGGGCCAGTGGCCCGACGGCCCGCACGACTTCCGCTTCGCCTTCTACGCCGGCATCGCCGCCCCGGCGCAGATCCAGGGCTACTCGACGGCCAGCACCTACCCGCTGACCAGCGCGGACCTCAACCGCACGATCGGCTGCGTCGTCCGCGACCTCACCACGGGCGGCATCGCACGGTCCAACACGATCGGGCCGGTCACCAACCCCGCCTCCCCGCCCCCGCCCCCGCCCGTCACGCCGCCCACGCCGGTCAGTCCCGTCGACACCACGCGCCCGGAGGCGCAGGTCGTCAGGCGCAGCTGCACGCGGGTGCTGTGCAGGCTCGAGGTTCGGGTGACCGACCAGGGCTTCAGCCAGGGCGTGCGCACCGTCGAGCTGGCCTACAGGACGACGTGGCGTGCGGCCTGCGTCAAGCGGCACCGCCACACCACGTGCGCGCGCACGCGCAACGGCAAGGGCCGGCCCGTGAAGCTCGGCGCCGGCGTCTTCTCGGTGCGGCTCACGCCGCTGCCCGCCGGGTCGACGACGACCGTGAAGGTCATCGCGGTCGACAACGCCGGCAACCGACAGCTCGTCGCCACGAAGGCGACGTTGAAGACGCCGAAGGCCAGGAAGGGGCGCTGAGCGCGGTGGACGACCCCATGGTCATCAACGCCGCGCTGTCGCTGCCGCTGCGGGAGATCGAGCTGCGCGCCAGCCGCTCCAGCGGGCCGGGTGGCCAGCACGCCAACGTGACCGCGTCGCGCATCGAGGCGATCTTCGACGTCACGGCGTCGCAGACGCTCACCGACGCGCAGCGAGCCCGGCTGCTGGAACGGCTCGGTCCCGTCGTCCGCGCCGTCTCCCAGGACCAGCGCTCGCAGCTGGCCAACCGGGAGCTGGCGCTGGAGCGGCTGCGCGGGCGGCTCGCCGCAGCGCTCGTGGTCCAGCGACCGCGCCGGGCGACCAGGCCGTCGCGCGCGTCCAAGGAGCGGCGGCTGACGACCAAGCGCCAGAACGCCGAGGTCAAGCGCGGGCGGCGTCGCCCGCCTGCCGACCTGGACTGAGCGCGCGGTTGCGTACGTAGTCGGCCGTCGCCGTGTCGGCGGGGAAGAACGACTCGATCGACAGCTCCGCGACCGTCACGTCGATGGCGGTGCCGAACGTCGCGATCGTGCTGAAGAAGCTGAGCGGCGTGCCGTCCAGCGCGGTGATGCGGAACGGGACGACGATGTCGCCCGCCGGCGCGTCGGGGTCCGGCTCGTAGGGCCCGCCGGGGTAGGCCTCCATCTCGTCGAGCAGCGTCTGCAGCGCCGGGTCGCCGGACAGCGTCACCTCACGCTGCAGGCGCTCGAGCAGGTGCACGCGCCACTCGCCGAGGTTGATCGTGCGCGGGGCCAGCCCCTCGGGATGCAGGGCCAGGCGCAGGCAGTTGGCGGGTGGTGCGAGCAGGTGCGGCGCGACGCCCTCGGTGAACAGCGACAGCCCGGCGTTGGCGGCCACCAGACCCCACTGCCGGTCGACCACGGCGGCCGGGTAGGGCTCCTGCCCGGCCAGCACCAGGTCGATCGCCCGCTTGACCGGCGCGAGCTCGGGGTCCTCGAGATCCAGCTCGCCGTAGCGCGGGGCGTAGCCCGCGGCCAGGAGCAGCTGGTTGCGCTCGCGCAGCGGCACCTCCAGCTGCTCGGCCAGGTGCAGGACCATCTCCGCCGACGGCTTGGACCGCCCCGTCTCCACGAAGCTCAGGTGCCGCGCGGAGACCCCGGCCTCGAGCGCCAGGTCCATCTGGCTGAGGCGCCGGCGCTGCCGCCAGTCCTTGAGGAGGGTTCCCACGCGCGCGTCGGTCATCTGGCCCATCAGGCTACTTGCGGGTGTTCAGGGCGACGGCGACGGCAGCGACCGCAACGCCCAGGCCGGCGAGCTGCCATTCGCTGACGGCGAACGCGTGGCCGAAGCCGCCGTCCACCGCTCCGAAGAACAGCACGCCGGTGACGGCGACGCCGATGGCGTTGCCCACCTGCTGCACGGTCGACAGGACGCCCGCCGCGGCACCGGCCAGGTCGGGGCGGCGGGCGGCGATGCCCATCACGGTCGCGGTGAGCGGCGTGATGCACAACCCCATGCCCACACCGGCCAGGGCCAGGCCGGGCGCCAGCCAGGCGAGCGAACCGCTGCTGCCCACGCGGTGGGCGGCCAGCGCCAGGTCGGCGTGGCCCGCGGCCAGCGCCAGGCCGCCGGCGACGATGAGCCGGCTGCCGTGTCGCTCGGTCAGCTCCGGCGCCTTGGCGGACGCCGCCAGGTAGGCGACGGCGACGATGGTGAAGACCAGCCCGGCCTCCAGCGCGTCCAGCCCGCGACCCGGCTGCAGGTACAGCGCCAGCACGAGGAAGAACGCGGCCTGCTGACACCAGAAGAACAGCTGCGTGACCAGGCCGTTGCGCACGTCGCGATCGGCGAACAGCGCAGGCGGCGTCAACGGCGCGCCACCGCGCGCCGCCAGCCGCCGCTGATGGCGTGCGAACAGCGCGAGCGTGACGGGCGCCGCACCGAGGCACAGCCACGTCCACTCCGGCCAGCCCTGCGAGCGGCCCTCGACCAGCGGCAGGACGATGTCCACGAGCGCGAGCGTGACGAGCGCGGTGCCGACGAGGTCCAGCCTGACCGCCTCGGGGTCCTGCGACTCCGGCACGGTGCGCTTCAGCAGGGCCAGCGCGACCAGGCCGACCGGCACGTTGATGAGGAAGCAGCCGCGCCACCCCAGCCCGCTCTCGATGAGGACACCGCCGATGAGCTGCCCGCCGGCGGCGGCCAGGCCCATGCTCAGGCCGTACAGCGCCATCGCCCGGTTGCGGTCCTCACCGGTGTACATGACGCCCATCAGCGACAGCACCTGCGGGCTCATCAGCGCGGCCGCCGCACCCTGCGCAAGACGGGCGACGATCAGCGACGTGGGGTCCCAGGCCAGTCCGCACGCCGCGCTGGTCAGCGTGAACAGCGCCAGTCCGACACCGAACATCCGGCGCCGCCCGTGTTGGTCGCCCAGGCGACCGGCGGTGATCAACAGCGTCGCGAACGTCAACCCGTACCCGGCGACGACCCACTCCAGCGCGCCGGCGGACGCGCCCAGGTCGGTCTGCATCGCGGGCAGCGCGACGTTCACGATGAAGAAGTCCAGGACGATCATGAAGGTGCCGGCCAGCAGGACGGGCAACGCCGACCAGCGGCTGGAGCGCGCCCCCGCTGGGGCGCCGATGGAGAGAGTGCTCATGGTCCGGCACGGTCGCTGACGCAGGTCGCGGTCGCGATTACCTCGGGGGTAATGCGGTTCGCGGGGCTGCCCGCCGGCGCCCTGTTAGCGTGGGCACATGGGCGTCACTGCGCGCACGCTGACCGACGGTGGGCAGACGGCCGAGGCGATCGCGTCGGAGCTGATCGGGTTCCTGGGCACGGCCCACCGGACGCTCGACCTGGCGCTCTACGACGTCCGGCTGCCGGGCGCCGTCGGTGACGCGGTGGCCGACGCGCTGCGGGCCGCGCAGGCCCGCGGCGTCGCGGTGCGCATCGTCTACAACGACGACCACCGCGACATCCGGGACACCGACCGTCCGCTGCCGCCGCCGCCCAAGACCGAGCCGCACGTGCTGGAGAGCGTCGGCGTCCCGGTGAAGGGCATCCCCGGTGAGCCGGACCTCATGCACCACAAGTTCGTCGTCCGGGACGGCGAGGCGCTGTGGACGGGGTCGACGAACTGGACGCTGGACTCCTGGACACGCGAGGAGAACGTGATCCTGACGCTCGAGTCCGGCGGCATCGCGGCCGCGTTCGCGCAGACCTTCGAGGAGCTCTGGACCCGCGAGCAGGTGCAGGGCTCGGGCCGTCTGGACGTCCCGCCGGTGCAGGTCGGGGACGCGACGGTGCGCGCCTGGTTCTCGCCGGGCCGCGGCGAGGCGCTGTCGCATCGCATCGCCAAGGCCATCGGCTCGGCGACGCGGCGCGTGCGCATCGCCTCGCCGGTGCTGACCGCCGGCCCGATCCTCGGCACGCTGGCCGAGGTCTGCGCCGAGCAGCGCGTCGACATCGCGGGCGTCTGCGACGCCACGCAGGTGCGCCAGGTCTTCCAGCAGTGGCGCGGCAACCCGCAGTCCACGTGGAAGGCGCCGCTGCTGGAGCAGGTGCTCGCGGGTGCGCACTTCACCGGCAAGCGGTCGACGCCGTACGCCCCGGGGGCGGTCCACGACTACATGCACGCCAAGGTCACGGTCGCCGACGACACCGTCTTCTGCGGGTCGTTCAACCTCAGCCGCTCCGGCGAGCAGAACGCCGAGAACGTCCTCGAGGTCCGCGACCCGGCGCTGGCCGACCGGCTCGCCGCGTTCGTGGGTGAGGTCCGCGCGGCCTATCCGGACGCGGTCGACGTCCCCCACTGAGCGTTGGCCGCCGCGGCGCAGACGGCGACGACCTCGTGCGGGTCGTCGGTGCAGCGGAAGAGGTCGAGGTCCTCCGGGGAGATGAGCCTGCGCGTCAGCAGCTCCTCGCGCACCCAGTCGATCAGCCCGCTCCAGTAGGACGACCCGACCAGCAGCACGGGGAAGTGGCGGACCTTCCTGGTCTGGATCAGCACCAGCGCCTCGAACAGCTCGTCGAGCGTGCCGAAGCCGCCGGGCATCGCCACGAACGCGTTGGCGTAGCGGACGAACATGACCTTGCGTGCGAAGAAGTAGTGGAACTGCAGCGCGAGGTCCTGGAAGCGGTTGCCCTCCTGCTCGAAGGGCAGCTCGATGTTGAGGCCGACCGAGCGTGCGTGCACGTCGCGGGCGCCGCGGTTGGCGGCCTCCATCAGGCCGGGCCCGCCACCGGTGATGATCGTGAAGCCGACCTCGCCGAGCTGCTTGGCGACCTCGCGGGTCAGCGCGTACTCCGGCGTCGACTCGCCCAGCCGCGCGCTGCCGAAGATCGAGACCGCACGCTCGGTGCCGCGCAGCGCCTGGAAGCCCATCTCCAGCTCGGCCTGCATCCGCTCGACGCGCTGCTCGTCGGTGATCTCCGCGAGGATCGTCGGCAGATCGGCACCGAGCAGCTCCTCGTCAGCGGTCTGCGGTGGGCGCGGGGTCAACTCGTCTTGGGCCATGCGGCGAGGATCATGCCTCAACGGTTGGTCCTTCGCAGGACCGCGGCAGCGAGCCGCTAGGCCAGATCTCGTCCTTGGGGCGAGCCGCCCGGACGAGCCTCTCCGCGACGGCGGGCCTCAAGCGCGCGGTCGGCGGCCGCCTTGCGCGAGGCGGGCACGAGCTTGCTGATCTTCGAGCGGTTGTCGGCGACCTGGCGGTAGCCGAAGCGGACCGCCCACGGCGCGGCGCGGGCCAGCAGCGCGGCCGGCCGGCCGAAGCGCACCTGGTCGAAGACGACCGCGGCCCCGTCGCCGCCGCTGATGACGGTGCCGTCCTCGAGCACTGCGTGCGCGCTCTTCAGCCGTAGCTCCGGCGCGACGCCGCCGTCTTGAAGCAGCGCCTGCCCCTCATCGGACTGGATGGGGACCGGCCGCAGCTGCCTGCGCGCGTCGAGCGCCAGCAGCTGCGCGACACTCCAGCGGCAGAAGCCGCAGTCGAGGTCGTAGAGAAGGGTGACCGGCATGCCTGGGGAGCATGCCAGCCACCACACTCGGAGGGCCTAGAGGCCGACGGGGTGGGACACGCCGTAGCCCTTGGTGGGGCGCTCGGAGGCGTGCCAGCGCGAGCCGTCCTGCGACTGGCCCGAGGTGTCGAAGCGCAGGCCGGCGACGTACATGAAGACGTGGCCGGAGTTGCCGTAGATCGTGATCCACTGGCCCGGGCCGGACTCGCCCCAGTCGGGGAAGTCGCCGGACACGAGCGGGGCCTTCAGCAGGTCGGCGCCGTGGAGGGCGTAGGAGACGCTGCCGGAGCAGTCGTAGCCGTCGTCCTCCCACTTGCCGTGGCCGCCGCCGTAGATGTAGGGCAGCTTGGCGATCTTGTTGCCTGCGGCGATGATGTCCTTGACCGCCTGCGGGGCGTTGGCCGGCGCCATCGCCAGGCCGTCGGACGTGAGCTTGGCCTTGTCACCGGGCGCCAGCGGCAGCGGCTTGGCGGCGGTCGAGGCGTCCTTGCCGCCCGCGCCGACCAGGCCGCGGAGGACGTCGATGTCCGACGCGTCGACGATGCCGTCGACGGGCAGCTTCTCGGTCGTCTCGAACTGCTTGACGGCCTTCAGCGTGCCGGCACCGAACTCACCGTCGATGTTGACGTTCTTGATGCCCGTGCGCTGCAGGAAGTCCTGGAGGACCTTGATGTCGTGACCGCTCATGCCCTTGCGGACGGGGATGCGGTCGCCGAGCGACTGGGTGCGGCCGGTGGAGCCACCGAAGTCCATGCCGCCGCTGGTCTGGCCGACCTGGGCGGCGGAGGCGCCGGCGGTGCGGCGCAGCGCGGCGATGGTGCCGCGGCCGGCGGTGCCGGAGGCCTCGAGGTTCGCGGCGCGCTGGAACTTCTTGACGGCGGTCTTGGTGCCGCTGCCGAACTCACCGTCGGCCTTGACGGCGATGCCCGCGGCGACCAGCAGCGTCTGCAGGGCCTTGACGTCGCTGCCACGGTCCCCCATGCGGAGGGTGCGGTCGCCCAGCTTGCGCTGCTTGGCGCTGGCGGGGGCGGCGACGATGGCCGGAACGGACACTGCACCAAAGAGGGCGACGCACACCATGGCTCTGGGTGCGATACGCCGGTACGACTTGGAAAGCAAAACAGGCAACCTCACTCTTTCGGGCGCCTACGGGGTTAGCTGACGGACTCGGGCCGAAAGAGTGGCCCTACGCTGCGACATCGCAGTGATTCGCCCCTAGCCGCTTCGGATACGCGTATCTGAAGACGGCCAACTGGTTCCCCCGCTCCCGGTAACGCCTTGGGCGACCGGGACTCGGCTGGTTGGACAAGCGGCAGGATACAGAACATCGCCCCGTGGGGGGCGACCCGTCCCTGAATTCGGCCCCGAACCCTCAGATCTTGAGGACCGCATCGACGATGGCGAGCGCCACGTCAGCCCGCGTACGCAGGGATTCCGCCGAGAGCCACTCCCCCGGCGCATGGGCCATTCCGCCCAGCGGGCCGAGCCCGTCGATGGTCACCGGGATGCCCGCCGCGAAGTGGCTGGCGTCGCTGGCGCCGCCCCGCCCGGACGGGTGGATCTGGCGCCCCAGGATGCTTGACGCGCTGTCAAGGACGGGCTGGGCGGCCTCGCGCGCGTCCATCCCGGGCCAGCGACGCAGGTTGCGCCCGCTGAGCTGGACGCCGTCGATCTCGGCCGGAATCGCGTCCAGCACGGCCTCCACGGCGTCGAGGTGGTCGGCCCGGACGTCGCAGACCAGCCGGCCGGCGCCCGGCACGACGTTCAGCGCCTCGCCGGTCTGCAGGACCGTCGGGACGGCGCTGCGGTGGGCCTCCCCGTGCGGGTCGTGGCAGGCCGCCAGCAGCTGGGCCGCGCGCGCCAGGGCCAGCAGCGCGTTGCGTCCGTCGTCGGGCTTGGAGCCCGCGTGCGCAGACTGCCCGCGGGCGGTGACCTCGATGGCCCCGGCCGCCTTGCGCCGCACCACCACCGCGTCCTCCCCGTCGGCGGTCAGCTCGCCGGCCTCGAAGGTCAGGCAGGCGTCATAACCGCTGAAGCGGGCGGCGTGCGCGAAGGGCGCCGTGCGCCACTCCTCGTCGGTGACCAGCAGCAGCGCGACGTCGGCGAAGTCCTCGGTGCGCGTGGTCAGGGCGCGCAGGACGCCGAGGGCCAGGATGTCCCCGCCCTTCATGTCGATCGAGCCCGACCCGATCAGCGCGTCGCCGTCACGCGTGAGCGGCCGGTGGTCGGCGTGCGCGACAACCGTGTCGAGGTGGCCGACCAGCACGATCCGCCTGGTCCCGGTGCCGGGAAGCTCGATGAGCAGGTCGTCGGCGAACCCCGGGCTGGAGCACGGGATCCGCGTGGCCACCGCCTGCGGCGGCGCCAGCGCGGCCGCGATCGCGGCGGCCTCGTCGGCGGCCTTCACGTCACCGCTGGGGCTGGACACGCCGACCAGCGCCTCCAACTCGCGCACGGCGGTCGCCGCGATGGCCTCGGCGTGCCGGCTGGTCCACTCGCTCACCCGGGCCACGCTACGCCCTTCGGGCGATGCACCGGTCTCTGACGCCCCCGGTGATCGGAAAGCCCGGCCTGAGCAGGGCGCGGCCGTACGCGGGCGGCGGGCAGCTCGCCCGCCGCGCGTGATGCGGTGCCTAGCCCAGGACGAGGGCGAGGCGCTTCTCGATGGCGCCGCCGACCGCGGTGCGGACGGGGCCCTCCTCGAAGCGCTCGCTGATCGCCTCGAGGAAGCCCTCGACGACCAGGCGCTGCGCCTGGCCGATCGGCAGGCCGTGCGAGCGCAGGTAGAAGACCTGCTCCTCGTCGATCTTCGCGATCGCGGCCGCGTGCGTGCAGCGGACGTCGTCGGCGAGGATCTCCAGGCCCGGGATCGCGTCCGCGTGGGCCTTCTTCGTGAGGATGAGGTTGCGCGACTCCTGGAAGGCGTCGGTCTTCTGGGCGCCCGGGTCGACCTGGATCATCCCGCGCCACACCGCGCTGGAGCGGTCGTCGAGGATGCCGCGGAAGGCGAGGTCGGACGTCGTGTTCGGCGCCGCGTGCTCCTGGAGCGTGTCGTAGTCGACGTGCTGGCGGTTGCGCGTGGCGTAGGCGCCGGTGACGCCGCCGTGGGCGCCCTCGCCGGCCAGCTTGGTCTCGACGAAGACCTTGCCGTTCTTGCCGCCGAAGCCGAGGACGATCCAGTCCAGGTGACCGTCGCGGTCGACGATCGCGCGCTGGGCGCCGAAGACGTAGGTCCGCTCGTTGGCGTCCTGGCCGCCGACGTAGCGCAGGCGCGCGTTGGCGCCGACGATCAACTCGACCACGCCGTTGATGAGGCCCTCGACCTCGTCGTCGGCGGTGAGCGTCTCCTCCCAGATCTCGGCGGACGCGCCCTCCTCGAGGACCACGAGCACCCTGGTGTTCAGGGACGAGCCGGCCTCGGTGAGCACGTGCGAGAGCAGGATCGGGGCGTCGATCTGCGTGTTGCGCGGGACGTAGATGAGCGTGCCGTCCGTCCACTGCGCCGCGTTGCGGGCGACCAGCGGCGAGTCCTTGGCGACGCTGCCGAGGTACTTCTCGACGATCTCGGGGTGCTGCTCGACGGCCAACTTCAACGGCGCGACGATCGGGCCCTCGGAGACCGCAGGCTCGTCCGACGGGCGCACCGCGCCCTCCAGCAACGGGAACAGCGCGCGGTCGCCGCCGTCGCTGCCGCCTGCGGCAGGCGCGAACGCGTCGACGTCGAGGTCCTTCAGCGGGGTGAACTCCCAGCCGGTCGTGCCCTTGAACTCGGGCAGCGGCGGGAACTCCAGGGCACTAGCCAATGGAGCCCTCCATCTGGAGCTCGATGAGGCGGTTCATCTCGACCGCGTACTCCATCGGCAGCTCCTTGACGATCGGCTCGATGAAGCCGTTGACGATCAGCTTGGCGGCCTCCTCCTCGTTGAGCCCGTGGGCCATGAGGTAGAAGAGCTGCTCCTCGCCGACCTTCGACACCGTCGCCTCGTGGCCGATGTTGACGTCGTCCTCGGAGATGCGGATCGTCGGGTAGGTGTCCGTGCGGGACTCGGGGTCCAGCAGCAGCGCGTCGCAGACGACCTTCGAGGTCGAGCCGTGGGCGCCCTTGGCGACCTCGAGCAGGCCGCGGTAGGACGAGCGGCCGCCGTCCTTGGAGATCGACTTGGCGAAGATGTTCGACGTCGTGTTCGGCGCCGCATGGACGATCTTGCCGCCCGCGTCCTGGTGCTGGCCCTTGCCGGCGAAGGCGATGCTCAGGATCTCGCCGTGCGCGCGCTCGCCGGTCAGGTAGACGGCCGGGTACTTCATCGTCAGCTTGGAGCCGAGGTTGCAGTCGACCCACTCGACCGTCGCGTCGCGCTGGGCGACCGCGCGCTTGGTGACGAGGTTGTAGACGTTCTGCGACCAGTTCTGGACGGTCGTGTAGCGGATGCGCGCACCCGGCTTGGCGATCAGCTCGACCACGGCGGAGTGCAGCGAGTCGCCGCTGTAGGTCGGGGCGGTGCAGCCCTCGACGTAGTGCACGTAGGAGCCCTCGTCGGCGATGAT
>CAYUDT010000067.1:0-27327 GCA_964443695.1 uncultured Conexibacter sp.
CCCCGACCGCCGCTCCCGGCGCCGCGGCCGCTGCTGCCAACGGCGACCCCAAGCCCGCTGATGCGAGCGCCAAGGCCGAGGACGGCACCGACCAGCCGACCGTGCTGCAGCCGCCCGTCCCGGGCGCCACGCCGCCGGTCGTCGCCCCGCCCGCCGGCGGCGCCGCGCCGGCGCCCGTCAACCGTCCCGAGCCCGCCGTGCCGCTGCGCTCGGCCCGCGCCGCGCGCGAGGAGGCCGCCGCCGCGGCCGCCGACAAGGGCACCAACTCTCCCGCGGGCGCGACGTTCGCGATCGTCGGCGCCGTCCTGGCGATCGTCGTCGCGATCCTGCTCGTCGTCACCGGCGTCATCGGCGGCGGCGGTGGGGACGACAGCCCGAGCAACACGATCGTCGACAAGGTGCCCACCAGCACCACCAAGACGGACGACAGCAGCACCGGCACGACGAGCACGACCTCGACGACGAGCTCCGTCTCTGCGCCGCTGAACCGCGCGCCCGTCGTCGTCATCGTCCTCAACGGCACCCCGACGCTGAACCTGGCCCGCAACGCCGCGGACAAGCTCATCAGCGACGGCTACACGTCGGCCGACGCGGGCGACCGCGGCGACCAGACGATCGCGCAGACCACGGTCTACTACGCCTCGGGCAACCCCGTGAACCGCCGCGCCGCGCAGGACGTCGCGCGCAAGATCGGCGTGGCCGCCTCGCGGATCACCCCGCTGGATGCCGGCACGCAGGCCGTCGCCCAGTCCTTCTCCAACGGCAAGGCGCCCCAGGTCGTGGTGACCCTGGGCGCTGACAAGGCGCAGCAGCAGTAGCTGCGCCTGAGGCCTGCGCGTCACGTGGGCGCCCCGGTGATCTACCTCGCCCGCCACGGCGAGACCGACTACAACGCGGAACGCCGCTTCCAGGGCCAGGGCGCGGTGCCGCTCAACGCGACCGGCATCGCCCAGGCGCACGAGCTGGCCCGCAACGCGACGGGCCGCGGCATCGAGGCGCTCTACGCGTCGCCGATCAGGCGGGCGCGGCAGACGGCGGAGATCGTCGGCGAGGCCCTCGGGCTGCAGCCGATCTACGACGACCGCTTCAAGGAGACCGACACCGGCGACTGGACCGACCTGCTCTTCGACGAGGTCCAGCAGCAGTGGCCGCAGCGCTACGCGGCCTACCACGCCACCGATCCGGACTTCGACTTCCCGGGCGGCGAGTCGCTGGAGGAGCAGATGCAGCGCGTCGTCGAGGGCCTCGTGGCCGTGACGCAGGCCGGCGTCCTGCCCGCGCTGATCGTCTGCCACCGCGGCGTCATCCGCTGCGCGCGCTCGCACACCCACGCGCGCGGCCTGGAGACGTTCATGTCCTGGGACGTCCCCAACGGCTCGCTGGAGGCCCTGTGAACGGCGCCGCCACGCGCGCGGCCCAGGTCGTCTTCGCGGTGCTCGTCGTCGCGACGTTCGGCGCGTTCTTCGTGGCCCAGCGCCTGAAGCACGGCCCGACGCTCGTGCAGAAGTTCGCGCGCGACAACCCGGTCTTCTCGCCCAACCGCGACGGGCGCCTGGACAAGTCGCCGTTCCGCTTCGTCATCAAGAACGACGACGACGTCACGGTCGACATCGTCGACAGCAAGGGCGACCGCGTCCGGCGCATGGCCGACAACCGGTTCCTGCGCAAGTACACCGGCCTGCAGCTGAAGTGGGACGGCACCGACGACAGCGGTGCGCTGGTGCCCGACGGCACCTACCGGGTGCGGATCGCGCTCCGGCGCGAGGGCCGCTCGCTGACCATCCCGAAGGCGATCGTCAAGGACACCGTCGCGCCGGTCGTCAAGGTGCGCCTGAAGGGCTCCGGGACCTCGCGCTACCGCCCGGAGCTGCTTCCCAACCCGACCGGCGACCCCATCGACATCACCGTCGTCGGCCCGCCCGGAGGCCGGCGGGTGACGATCTTCCGCACGTACCCGGGCCCGGTCGAGCGCGTCGTGGGGCCGGCGGTGCTGGCGCCCGGCGTCGACACGTATCGCTGGGACGGCACGCGCCGGGGCCGCAACATCCGGCCCGGGACCTACCTGGTGGTGGCCGACGCGCGCGACCGCGCAGGCAACATCGGCTCGTCGGTGCCGGTCCGCCGCGACCGGGACCGCACGCCGATCATCCGCTTCGGCCAGGGCCTGCCCGGCCGGGGCGGCATCACCGTCCGCTACCTCGGCGTGCAGCCGCCGGCCACGCCGGTGCCCGCGGGCCGGTCGACGGAGATCAACTTCGACTCCCGCGGCCAGCCGGTCACGTGGGGCCTGCGCCGCGCCGGCGGGCCGCCCGGCTACACCCGCAAGGGCAGCGCGGCGACCCCGCCGCTGAAGGTGCCGATCCCGCGGGGCGAGTCCGGTCTCTACGTCCTGACCGTCCGCACCAAGGACCGCCGCCAGACGGTGCCGATCGTGGTGCGTGCGGGCGTCGAGCGCAAGGTGCTGGTCGTCCTGCCCTCGCTGACCTGGGGGCCGGGCACCAACCCCGCCGATGACGACGGCGACGGCGTCATCGACACGCTGACGCGTGGCGTCGGCGCCAAGATCGAGCGCATCAGCATCGGGGACGGCACCGGCATGCCGATCGGCGTCGGCACCCACGAGGCCAAGCTGCTGGCCTACCTCGACCGCAAGCACCACCGCTACGACCTCACCACCGACGCGCGCCTGCTGGGCCGCGAGGGCCTCGACTCGCTGGACCCGGAGACCTACACCGGCGTGCTCATCGCCGGTGACGCCCGCTGGCTGCCCCGGACGCTGGGCACGCGGCTGCGCCGCTACGTCCGGCGCGGCGGCCGCGTCGCGTCGCTGGGCACGCAGTCGCTGCGCGCCGAGGCCGAGGTCTCCGGGCGCGGGCGCCTGGTCCACCCGACGGCGCTGGCCGAGGACGACCTGTTCGGCTCCGCCGTGGGCAAGCTGCTCAAGGGCGTGCCGACGACGCTCACCGGCACCACCGACCGCATCGGCCTGTTCGAGGGCGGCACCGGGGAGCTCACCGGCTTCAGCTCCTACGAGGAGACGACGTCGCCGGGCAAGGGCAACCGCGTCCTGGCCCAGGCCGTCAACGAGAAGACCAACGCACCCGTCGTCATCGCCTACCGCTTCGGCAAGGGCATCGTCATGCGCACGGGCCTGCCGGAGTTCGCCATGCGCCTGGACGACGGCAACACCTCCGAGCTGATGGAGAGGACATGGACGCTCCTCTCCCGTTGATCGTCTGCGCCCTGCTGGCCGCGGGCGCGGTCGTGCTGCCGGGCCCGCGCGGCCGGGCCTGGGCCATGTTCGGCGCGCTGCTGCTCAGCGTCGCCGTCCTGGGCTTCCACGTCTCCGACAACAGCGCGCTGGACCCGCTGCGCGACCATCCGCCGCTGTTGTTCGGCGGCATCCTGGGCGGGCTCCTGGTGCTGGCCGTCGGTGCGTTCTGGATCCACCGCCGCCCGGGCGTCTTCCCGGTCGCCGCCGTCGCGGCGCTGCCGTTCCGCGTGCCGATCGAGAGCGGGGGGACGACGTCCAACCTGCTCGTCCCGCTGTACGTCGTGGTCGGCGCGGGCGCGCTGGCCTACTGCGTCCCGCGGATCTGGAACCGCACGACGCCGGGCGAGCACGAGCCGGGCTGGCTGGAGCGGGTGCTGGCGCTGACGATCGTCCTGTACGCGGTCCAGGCGACGTACTCCGACGACTTCGACCACGCGCTGGAGAACGTCGTCTTCTTCTACGTGCCGTTCACGCTGTTGTTCGTGCTGCTGGGGCGCGTGCGCTGGACGCCGCGGCTGGCCGGCATCTGCCTGGGCGTGCTGTCGGTCCTGGCGCTGGCCTTCGCCGGCGTCGGCTTCGTCGAGTACGCCACGCGCCACCTGTTCCTCAACCCGCGCGTGGTGGCGTCCAACGAGCTGGAGTCCTACTTCCGGGTCAACTCGCTGTTCTTCGACCCCAACATCTACGGGCGCTTCCTCATCGTCGTGATGATCGGGATCGTCGTGTTCGTGCTGTGGTCCGGGCGGCCGCGCGACATCTACGCGGGCGCGCTGGTGCTCGTGGTGCTGTGGGCCGGGCTGGTGCTGACGTTCTCGCAGTCCTCGTTCGTCTCGTTGCTGGTCGGCCTGGCGGTGGTCGGCGCGCTGCGCTGGAGCGTGCGCGGCGCCGTCGGCATCGCCGTGGCCTTCCTCGTCGGCGCGGCGGTGTTCCTGGTGGTCGCGCCCGGCGCGGTGCACCTCGACATCGGCGACTCCAAGTCGGCCGACTCGGCGACCTCGGGCCGCTATGACCTCATCAAGGGCGGCGTCGAGCTCTTCACCGACAAGCCGCTGGCGGGTCAGGGCTCGGGCGCCTTCGCGCGGGTGTACCGGCGCGAGCAGCAGGCCTCGTCCCGGCGTGCCGCCTCGGCCTCGCACACGATCCCGATCACCGTCGCGGCCGAGCAGGGCATCTTCGGGTTCGCGGTGTACCTCGCGCTGCTGGCCCTGGCGCTGGCGCGGCTGTACGGCGCAGGGGTGGCGTCGGTGCCGGCGCGCATCGGCGTCGCCGCGATGTTCACGGCGGTCCTGATCCACTCGATGATGTACGCGGCGTTCCTGGAGGACCCGGTCACCTGGGCCCTGCTGGGCATCGGCGTGGCGCTGGCGCGCCTGGGGGAGGACGGCATCGCCGCGCCCCCGGAGTCCGAGCCGGAGCCGCCGCCGATGGAGGAGCTGCCGGACCTGCCGGACGCCCCCGAGTTCAAGTTCGCGTAGTGGGCGAGCGGCGGGTCTTCGGCGCGCTGCTGGTCGTCGCGTTGGCCGCGGCGCTGCTGGTCCCGACGTACCCGAACTACGACACCTACTGGGCGCTGGTGTGGGGCCGTGAGGCGCTGCACGGCGTGACGCCGTCCTTCGAGGCGTACGCGGCGCCAACGCCGCACCCGCTGTGGAACCTGTGGGCGACGCTCTGCGACCTCGTCCTCGGCGGCTGGGCCGACCGGGCGCTGGTGCTGACCTGCGTGCTGGCCTTCGTCGGCCTGGTGTGGGCGACCTACCGCGTCGGCCTCGCGTGCTTCGGGCGGCTCAGCGGCATCGTCGCCGCGTTGTGCGTCGGGTCGTCGTTCGCGTTCCTGCTGCTGGCCGCGCGCGCCTACGTCGACATGCCGTTCCTCTGCGCGGTGCTGTGGGCGGCGGCGCTGGAGGCGCAGCGACCGCGCCGGGGCCTCCCGGTCCTCGCGCTGCTGACCATCGCCGGCCTGCTGCGCCCGGAGGCCTGGCTGCTGGCCGGCGCGTACTGGCTGTGGTTGGGGCGCCCGGTCGGGCTGCTGGCCCTGCTGGCCGCGGCCCCGGTGCTCTGGGCGCTGAGCGACCTCGTCATCACCGGCGACCCGCTGTTCTCGCTGCACTCCACGTCGGACCTCGCCGCTGCGCTGGGCCGCGACCGCGGCATCACGCACGTCCCGACGGCCTTCGTCCGCTTCCTCGCCGACACGGCCCGGCCACCGGTGTTCCTGCTGGGCCTGCTCGGCAGCGGGCTCATCTGGCGGGCGCGGGGGCGGTTGCGCGCGCTGCACGTCCCCGTCGCGCTGCTGGGCGGGGGGACCGTCGCGTTCGTGCTCAGCGGCGGCGCGGGCCTGTCGATCCTGCCGCGCTACCTCACCGTCCCCACCGTCGGGGTCTGCCTGCTGGCGGGCTACGCGGTCGGCGGCTTCGCCGAGCTGGAGCCCGGCCGGCTGCGCGCGCTGTGGCGCCGCGGGGCGATCGTCTGCGGCGTCCTGGGCGTCGCGTTCCTGGTCATCCGCGCGCCGTCGTTCGGCAGGCTCGCCGACGAGCTGCGGTTCATCAAGCAGACCCACTCCGAGGTCGTCCGCCTCGACGCCGCGCGCCGCGACCGGCGCTGCGCGCCCGTGACGATGCCGACCTACCGCCTCGTCCCGGACCTGCTGTTCGAGGCGGGCGTCCACCGCACCGGCAGCATCGTCAGCCGGGCCGACCCGGATGCCGACCCGCGCGCCGGGCTGGCCGTCTACGTCGTCGGCGACAAGCCAGTCCGGCGCTTCGGCAAGGCCGACGGCGTCCCGCGCAGCACCAACCGTCCGATACCGGCCGGCACCGAGCCGCTGGGCACGTTCTTCCGCCTGGACACGAGGCGCTGCTGACGGATGGCCGCGCTTCCCGTCCCCGCAGCGTTGCGCCGCAGGTACGTGATCCTGCGCCGCCTGGAGATGGAGCTCACCGAGCCCGACGACGACACCCGCCGCTTCCTCATCGCCGACGACGGCGCGCTGACCTACGAGCACCTGGGCGACGGCCTGCGGCTGCTGCTGCGCGGGCCCGACGCGGAGCTGTCGGTCTTCGACCACGCCGGGGATGCCGACGCCCTCTGGGTGTTCAGCGACTGGGCCTGGGACCAGGACGACGAGCACGCCGACGTGACGCTGCTCGCGCCGCTGCTGGACCCCGGCAGCGAGGTCGACGAGCTGATCGACCGCCACGACGGCAGCGACACGCAGCGCCAGCTGGCCTACGAGGCGCTGGAGGCCGCCGAGGCCCGTCCCTACGACCTCCTCGACGAGGCGTTCGCGCTGCACGGCCGCGGCGGGCACCAGCGGCTGGCCGCGGCGCGCTACCGCGAGGCGATCGCCGAGGGCGCGTCCTGGGGCTGGTTCTACCTCGGCGCGCTGTTGGCCGACTGGCCCGGCCGGGAGGCCGAGGCCGAGGACGCCTACCGGCGCGCGCTGCGCCACGGCGACGAGGACCAGCAGGGCTGGGCCGCGTTCCGGCTGGCCTGCCTGCTGGAACGCCGCGACGACCTCGAGGGTGCGGGCGAGCTGTTCGAGCGCGCCGAGAGGCACGAGGACCAGGAGCTGTCGTTCATCGCGACGCTCCGCCTGGGCCGCAACCTCGCGATGCGTGGTGACAAGGAGGGCGCGATGGAGCGCCTGCGCTCCTTCACCGTCTGGAACGGCGTCCGTCACGACATCGACCTGGCCGGGGCGGGCCTGATGTCCTCCCGGGGCTGGGTCGAGGTCCTGGCCAGCCGGCCGGGAAGCCGCCTGTGGCAGTCCGGCGTCCGCGGGCGTCACCGCCTGCGCACGCTCGTGCACCGGTCCGAGCGCGCGACCAGCACCGTCAACCGCGTGTCGGCCACGGGCAGCCGGGCGGTGGACCGCCTCTGGACCTGGGCGCGCGACGAGGCGGAGTAGCGCGCGCTACCCGAGCACCGCGTGCGCCAGGACGGGGTCGTCGGTGATGACCTCGTCCACGCCGATGCTGCGGGCCCGTTGCAGCCCCGCCGCGGTGTTGACCGTGTAGGTCGTGACCTTGCGCCCGAGCAGGTGCGCGCTCAGCACGAAGTTCTTCTCGATGCCGCCGGACAGGTCGGGAGAGACCCATTGGAAGCCGTTGGCCGTCGCCCACGCGGGCCCGATGCCGTTGAGCACCGCGAGCGTCAGGAAGGAGTACTGCGCGCCCGGCAGGATCAGCCGCGCGACGTTGAGGTTGATCGGCCAGAAGCTCTGCACCACGACCTTTGCCGGGTTGATGCCGGACGCCTTGATCGCCTGCGCGATGGTGATGGAGGACCGCTCCGTGGGGTCGAAGTCCGAGGCCGCCAGATCGGCGGCGGAGGTCGGCGGGATGCTCTTGATCTCCGGCGCGACACGCGCACCGGTCGCCCTCGCGAGCGACAGCACCTCGGCCAGCGTCGGGATGACGTCGGGCGTCGGGTCCTCGGCGCTGGGCTGCGCGGGCGTCTCGCCCGGACGGCCGAGGTAGGCCACCGGGCAGGCGCGCACCTGGGCGAAGGTGAGCTGCCCGATCGGCTTGGTCGTCGTGCACCTCGTCACGCGGGTCAGCGTGTCGTCGTGGATCACGACGGGGACGCCGTCGGACGTCACGTGGACGTCGAACTCCAGGACGTCACCCCGGGCGGCGGATGCCGCGAACGCCGGCAGCGTGTTCTCGCCGTACACGGGCACGCCGTTGGCGATCGCTCCGCCGCGGTGCGCGCTGATGCCGATCGCGCCCGCCGTCCCGCTGAAGATGAAGGCAGCGGCGATCCCCATCGCCGCGCCCCTGCGCAGTGAACCCCCCATTGCCTGCGGAGGTTAACGGCAGGTCAACGTCGCGTGCGACGTTGCATCACGTGGAAGGAGACGGGGTAGCCCTCCCGCTCGTAGAAACGCACCGCGTCGACGTTGGGCGCCACCACGCCGATGTCGACGACCTCGATGCCGTGCTCCTCGAACAGCGCGTCCTCCGCCGCATGCAGCAGCTGCGCGCCGATCCCGCGGCCGCGGACGTCCGGAGCGACGCTGAGCGTCTCGATGCAGCCGATCCGGTCGATCTGCCAGTTGGCCGATCCGCCGAACGACGCCGTCACGAAGGTGTAGCCCAGCGCCGCGCCGTCGTCGCCGCGGGCGACGAGGCAGAACGTGCCGTCCTGCGCCGCCCACTTCACGTACTGCGCGCGGCGCTGCGCCCAGGTGTCCTGATCGCTGCGCATCGGCCTCCAGTCGGGGGTGACCGTCGCATGCTGGTCGCGCAGCGACAGCCACAGCTCGCGGACCTCGTCGATCCGCTCGATCGGCAGCCGTTCAAGCACCATCGACGCCCAGCTCCCCGAGGCGGTCCCACAGCGGTTCGTCGACCGCTCGCGCGGTCTGCGACAAGGCCCACTCGCGCAACGCCACGTCCGGTCGCAGACGCACGCCGGCGTTCGCACGCAGCGCCGCGACGAAGGCGTCGGGGCCATCGGCGGTGGTCACCGCCTCCGGCCAGGTCTGCACACCGGCGAGGTCGGGCGACACGGTCCGCCGGCCCAGCCGCGCGTACTTCAGGATCCGGTAGGGCAGGCCCGCGTCGTTGAACGGCGTCCTGGCGAACGGCACGATGCCGACGTCCGCCAGCAGCATCAGCTGCGCGGCCTCGGCGTCGGGGCGTGCGCCCAGCCACAGGACGTTCGGGGCGCTGCGGCACCACAGGTAGTCGGGGTCCTCGCGGCACTCGTCGTCGTGCCAGGCGCCGATCAGCATCAGGACCAGCTCCGGCATGCGCTCGCAGACGCCGCGCAGCAGCGCCCAGTCGGTGCGCCAGCCGAGGTGGCCGAGCGACGTGGCGACGACCGTGCGCCCGGGGTCCACCGCCGGCCGCGCCTGGGGTGACACCGTCGCGCGGGCGGACGCCTGCAGGTGCAGCTCGGCCTCGCGCGCGCCGGCGGGCGCGCGACCGGGGAGGTACCAGAGCTCCGCCTCGGGCTCGTGGATGAGGACGCCGCGGGCGGTCGGGTACTGCAGCGCGTCGAAGATGACGACGGACGCGATGCGGTCCCCGTGCCGGCGGATTGCCCGCACCAGCCGCTTGCCCTGCGTCTGTCCGAGCCGGTCGGCGAGCGTCACGGGGACGCGCCCCAGCGTCGCGTAGGACACCGCCGGCGGGTCGGCGCTGACGACGCCCTCCACGTCGCGCAGCTCCTCCGGCACGGCGTGGCCCGCCTCCGGGAGCAGGAGCAGGCAGATGGGTCGCGCCGCCGTCCGGTCGGCCGCGACGGCAGCGCTGCGCAGGCTGGGGGCCAGGGGCATCAGCCCTGGAGGCTAGCCGGGCCGTTTGGTGGTGAAGGTACAACCGCGTACCATTCCTGCGAATGGCCGAGCACTTCGACGTCCTCATCATCGGGGCCGGGCTCTCCGGCATCGGCGCGGCGCACCACCTCCAGCGCTTCACCCCGCACAAGTCCTACGCGATCCTCGAGGGCCGTGGCGCCATGGGCGGCACGTGGGACCTGTTCCGCTACCCGGGCATCCGCAGCGACTCCGACATGCACACCCTCGGCTACCGGATGAAGCCGTGGATCGCGCGCAAGTCCATCGCCGACGGGCCGGCGATCCTCGACTACATCCACGAGACCTCGCACGAGAACGGCATCGACGAGCACATCCGCTACCACCAGCGGGTCGTGCGGGCCGACTGGTCCACGCCGGATGCGCGCTGGACGGTCACGGTCGAGCGGACCGACACGCAGGAGACGCTGACCTACACCGCGGGCTTCCTGTTCGGCTGCACCGGCTACTACGACTACGAGAAGGGCTTCACGCCGGAGTTCGCAGGCCGCGAGGACTTCGCCGGCACCGTCGTGCACCCCCAGCACTGGCCGCAGGATCTCGACCACAGCGGCAAGCGCGTCGTCGTCATCGGCTCGGGCGCGACGGCGGTGACGCTCGTCCCGGAGCTGGCCAGGACCGCGGCCCACGTGACGATGCTGCAGCGCAGCCCCACCTACATCGTCGCGATGCCCGACGAGGACCCGCTGGCCAACCTGCTGCGTCGCTTCCTCCCGGACCGGGTCAGCTACCCGATCGTCCGCTGGAAGAACGTCGTCATGTCGACGGCCTTCTACCACTTCTGCAAGCGCCGCCCGGAGCTGGCCAAGAAGTTCCTGCGCAAGGGCGTCGAGGCGCAGCTGCCGGCCGGCTACGACATCGACAAGCACTTCACGCCGAGGTACAACCCGTGGGACCAGCGCGTCTGCCTGGTCCCGCACGGCGACCTGTTCCGCGCGATCCGCAACGGCGACGCCGATGTCGTGACCGACCACATCGAGCGGTTCGTGCCGTCCGGCATCGAGCTGAAGTCCGGCGAGGTGCTCGAGGCCGACGTCATCGTGACCGCCACCGGCCTGAACCTGCTGCCGATCGGCGGCCTGCAGTTCAGCGTCGACGGCGAGCAGCGCCCGCTCGGTGAGCAGATGATCTACAAGGGCATGATGGTCGGCGGCGTCCCGAACTTCGCCTTCAGCGTCGGCTACACCAACGCCTCCTGGACCCTGAAGTGCGACCTCACCTGTGAGTACGTCGTGCGCCTGCTGCAGCACATGGACAGGACCGGCACGCGCATCTGCGTCGCCGAGAACGACCCCTCGGTCAACCCCGTCCCCTTCCTGGACTTCCAGGCCGGCTACGTCCTGCGGTCGCTGGACGCGTTCCCCAAGGGCGGCGACCGCGCGCCCTGGCGTCTGAAGCAGAACTACGCCTTCGACCTCATGCAGCTGCGCCACGGCCAGATCGACGACGGCACGATGCGCTTCAGGAACCCCTCCCCGGCGTCCCGTCCGCAGGAGCCCGTCGCCGCGTAGGCACGGACGCGGCCGATCCGGGTAGGCGCCGGGCATGACAGCTTCCGGTCACGCCATCGTCCGCTCCCATCGCAACGAGGGCGACGAGCCGGTCGAGCTGTGGGCCGTCTCCCAGCAGGACGACGGGGAGCGGTTGCAGCGCCGGTCAGTCGCGATCGGGCTCGAGGATCAGCCGCACGGCGCCGGTCTCGAACGTCGTGCTGTCGGTCATCCGCAGCCGGACGAGATGGCCGGGGTCGTCGAACAACCGCCGGCCGGCGCCGGCGACGACCGGCGTGACCGACAGGACGAGCGTGTCGAGCAGCCCGTCGGCCAGGAGATCCCGGGCGAGGCGGCCGCAGCCGTATGTCAGGAGCTGCTCGTGCTGGCGCAGGCCGGCGATGTCGTCGTAGCCGATGATCGTCGTGTGGTCCCAATCGTCGGCGGACTCGAGTGTCGCGGAGACGACGTACTTCGGCATGGCGTTGAGCCGCTCGGCCATCGGGCCGGTCTGATCGCGCCAGGCGAGCGCCAGGCTCTGCCAGGTCTCGCGCGGGAGCAGCAGCGCGTCGGCACCCAGCGCGAGGTCGAGCGCTCCCTGCCGGCCGGCATCGCTCATGTACGGCAGCAGCGCCTCAGTGGGCGGGGCGTCGATGACGCCGTCGAGGGTCGCAGCCGTCTGTGCGGTGATCGAGGTCATGCTTGTGAGACTCCCCGCCGCCGCGGAACTCATCGCACCACGCCGACCAGGTACCGGCCGTCGACCTGCGCGACCCGCGCAGCCAGTCCGCCCGCGGCGGCGACCGACGTCTCCGCTTCTTGCATCGCTCGCGCAGCGGCGTCGGCCTGAGGCGCGCGCACGTGCCGGCGTTGGGAGCGACTCGCTGACGTGCGTGGACTGCCGTCGGAGCGGTGCGACACGAGTCCACACACGTGCCGGTCGGCGGGGGCGGACGTTGGTTGGTGGCCCGAAAAGCAGCCACGCGTCCCGCTGTGGCTTCGCGCACACGCGCGAGACCGCGTAGCCGCCCCGCACCCCGCCGGCACCGCGGCCACGTCCCCACACCGCAGCAGCGGCTTCATACGCGCGAGCATCCACCCGAGAAGCGGCCCTGTCACCCCCGGGCGTTCCCTGATCTTTACGCTGCTCACATGGAGCGTCGCCCGGTGTTCGGCATCCCGCTGCCGCGGCGCGGCTCGCCCAGCCGTGTCGACCCGCCGCCGTCGGCCCGCCACAAGGTCGCCCACCACTCCGGGTCGACGGCGCTGGACCAGGCCGTGGTCGACTGCGCCTTCTACCGGGACGGCTGCCGCCAGCAGCGCGAGCTGGACCTCGACGACGCCACCGAGACGCTTCACGAGTTCCCCGACGGCTTCGTCTGGATCGGCATCCGCGACCCCAGCCCCGAGGCCGTCGCCGCGGTGGGCGAGCGCTTCGACCTGCACCCGCTGGCGCTGGAGGACGCGATCCATGCCCACCAGCGGCCGAAGCTCGAGAAGCACGGCGACACGCTGTTCTGCATCCTCAAGACCGCCCGCTACGTCGACTCCGAGGAGCTCGTCGAGATCGGCGAGCTGATGATCTTCGTCGGCCCGCGCTTCGTGGTGACCGTGCGTCACGGAACGCCGAGCCCGCTGCACGACGTCCGCCATGAGCTGGAGGAGCACCCGAACCTGCTGGGCATCGGCCCGTCGGCGGTCTTCTACGCGGTGATCGACAAGGTCGTCGACGACTACGCCGTCGTGCTCGACGGCCTCGAGGTCGACGTGTCGGAGATCGAGGAGGAGGTCTTCGACGGGGACGACCGCACCAACCCGGCGGAGCGCATCTACCGCCTCAAGCGCGAGGTCATCGAGTTCAAGCGCGCGGTCGTGCCGCTGGACGGGCCGACCCAGCTGCTGGCCGGGGGCAAGGTGCCGCAGCTCGACCCGCGCACCGGCGAGTACTTCGCCGACGTGCGCGACCACGTCCTGCGCGAGACCGAGCGCCTGCACAACATCGACGAGCTGTTGTCGTCCGTCCTCAGCGCCAACCTCACGCAGCTGACGATGCGCGACAACCAGGACATGCGCAAGATCTCCGCGGCGGTCGCGATCTTCGCGGTGCCGACCATGATCTTCGGCCTCTACGGCATGAACTTCGAGCACATGCCCGAGCTGAAGTGGACCTACGGCTACCCGCTCGTCCTCGTGATCACCGCGCTCATCTGCCTCGGGCTGTACAAGCGCTTCCAGAAGGCGGGCTGGCTGTGAACGCAGCGCACGTGGCGTCCGTCGACGGCGTCATCACGCCGGCGGCCGAGGCGTCGATCTCGATCCTCGACGAGGGGCTGCTCCGCGGCGACGGTGTCTTCGAGGTCGCGCGCGTCTACAACGGCCGGCCGTTCGCGTGGGAGGACCACCTGCAGCGCATGGTCACCTCCGCCGCGAGCCTGCGGCTGGAGCTCGACCTCGGCGCGGTGGCGCAGGAGGTCGACGCGCTGCTGGCGACCGAGCCGGGGTTCGACGGCCAGGTCCGCGTCCTGGTCACCCGCGGGGGACGCCGGATCGCCCTGCTCGAGCAGGTCAAGCAGCACACACCGACGGTGACGCTGGCGACGGTGGAGTTCGTCCCCACCCGCATCCTCGACCAGGTCAAGTCGCTGTCCTACGCGGCCAACATGCTGGCCACCCGGCTGGCGCAGGAGCGGGGCGCGGGCGAGGCGCTGCTCGTCACGCCCCACGGGCGCGTGCTCGAGGCGCCGACCTCGTCATTCTTCTACGGCTTGGACGGAGCACTGCACACCCCGCCGCTGGACGACCACATCCTCGACTCGATCACCCGCCGCCACGTGCTCGACGTGACGGGCGCGACGGAGCGGATCACGACGCTGGACGACCTGAAGCGCATCGACGAGGCGTTCCTCGCGTCGACGACCCGTGAGGTGCAGCCGGTGGCGGCGATCGACGGCGCCCCGCTGCCCACCGGGCCGCTGACCGCCGCCGCGCAGGCCGCATTCGGTGAGCTGGTCGCCTCGTGAAGGTCGTCACCGTGATCGGCAACCGGCCGCAGTTCGTCAAGGCGGCCGCGGTGTCGCGCCTGCTCCGCGAGGGCGGCGACAGCGAGCTGCTGGTCCACACCGGTCAGCACCACGACGACGAGCTGTCGACGGTGTTCGTCGAGGAGCTCGGCGTCCCGCGCCCCGAGCGCGAGCTGCACATCCACGGCGGCACCAACACCGAGCAGACGGCGCGGATGCTCGCCGAGCTGGGGCCGCTGCTGGCCGCCGAGCGCCCGGACGTCGTCCTGGTCTACGGCGACACCAACTCGACGCTGGCGGGAGCGCTGGCCGCCGCGCAGGCGGGCATCCCGATCGCCCACGTCGAGGCGGGCATGCGCTCCTTCGACCGTCGCATGCCCGAAGAGATCAACCGCTGCGTCACCGACGAGCTGAGCAACCTGCTGCTCTGCCCGTCGCCCGGCGCCGTCGCCAACCTCCAGCGCGAGCACGTCGTCGGGGAGGTGCAGATGGTCGGTGACGTCATGGTCGACATCGCAATGCTCTTCCAGCCGCGCTGCGCCGCGGATGATGGCCCGCTGCAGGCCGCTGGCGTCACCGCGGGCGAGTACGTCCTGGTGACCAGCCACCGCGCCGGCAACGTCGACGACCCGGCGCGCCTGCGCAAGCTCGTGGACCTCCTGCTGGCCCTGCCGGTCGCCGCGGTCCTTCCGCTGCATCCGCGCACCGAGGCGCGGCTCACCGCGGCCGGCTGGCTCGCCGAGCTGGAGCAGGCGGAGCACATCAGGCTGCAGCCGCCGCTCGGCTACCTGGCCTTCACCGCGCTGCTGACCAAGGCGCGGGCGATGCTCACCGACTCCGGTGGTGTGCAGAAGGAGGCCTACCTGGCCGGCGTGCCCTGCATCACCATGCGCGACACCACCGAGTGGACGGAGACCGTCGACGCCGGCTGGAACGTCCTCGTCGACCTGGACACGCAGGCCGCCCTCGCCGCGTTGGACCGCACGCCGCCCGCGGAGCGCCCGCAGCTCTACGGCGACGGCCACGCCGGCGAGCGCGTGGCGTCTGCGGTACGCACCCTCGCGACCGGCTAGCCAAAGCTACGGTGCCAGGCTAGCTTCGGCTACCCAGGTGGCGAGAGGGTGGGGTCAGGAGCCGATCCGCTTCACCGTGACGCCGGGGAAGCGCGTGGGGTCCAGGACGCCACGACCGTCGACGATCACCGCGGCACCCGGGACGTCCGCGGCGGCGTACTCGCGGTACTCGGCGTGGTCGGCCTGCAGCAGCGCGGCGTCGACCGGCCGCCCGTCCCACGGCTCGAAGCCCAGCGCGCGCAGCTCGTCCTCGGAGTACAGCGGGTCGACGGCGAGCGGCACCGCACCGGCGGCCACCAGCGCGTCACGCACGCCGAACGCCCCGCTGAACGCCGTCTCCTTCACGTCGCCGCGGTAGGCGACGCCGAGGATCAGCACGCGCCGGCCGCTGACGTCCCCGAGCAGCGACACCGCGTAGCCGGGCATCTGCTCGTTCAGCGCCCGGGCCGCCGCGGGCAGCGTCGCCGCCGGGTCGCCGGACAGGTAGAAGCGCGGGTAGACCGGGATGCAGTGGCCGCCGACGGCGACGCCGGGCCGGTGGATGTGGCTGAAGGGCTGGGAGTTGGCGGCGTCGATGACCGCCTGGACGTCGAGCCCCAGGGCGTCGGCGTGCCGCGCGAACTCGTTGGCCAGCGCGATGTTCACGTCGCGGTAGGTCGTCTCGGCCAGCTTGGTCAGCTCGGCCGCCTCGGCGCTGCCCATGCCGCGGATCTCCGCATCCGGCAGGAACTGCCCGTAGAGCGCGACGCCGCGTTCCTCGCCCTCGGCGGAGAGCCCACCCACGAGCTTCGGGTACGTCGCGAGGTCGGCGAACACGCGCCCGCTGAACACGCGCTCCGGCGAGAAGACCACGAAGAAGTCCTGCTCGGCGACCAGACCGGAGGCCTCCTGGAGGGCCGGGGCCAGCCGCGACCGCGTCGAGCCGACCGGCAGCGTCGTCTCCACCGACACGACCGTGCCCGCCGTGAGCCCTGCCCCGACGGCGGCCATCACCGCATCCAGCGCCGTCCAGTCCGGCACCGCGGCGGCGTCGACGATCAGCGGCGGCACGCAGATCACGAGGTCGGCGCCCGCGACGGCGGACGTCGTGTCGGTCGTCGCCCGCAGCAGGCCCTCCTCGACCGCGATGGCGAGGTACTCCTCGAGGTGCGCCTCACCCGGGAACGGGGCGCGGCCCTCGTTGACCAGCGCGACGACGCGCTCGTCGATGTCGCATCCGATCACGTCGTGCCCGGTGTGCGCCAGCTGCGCGGCGATCGGCAGGCCGATCTTGCCCAGCGCGACGACGACGGCCTTCACAGCGCCACCGTCTGGCCGGTCGCGGCGGACTGCAGGACGGCCTCGGCGCAGAGCAGCGTCTCCAGGCCCTCCTCCAACGTCACCACCGCGGCGTCGCGGCCCTCCAACAGGTCGCAGAACGTCTCGAGCTCCACCAGCAGCGGCTCGCGCCGCGCCAGCGCGAAGCGCGTCATGTCGCCCTCGCTGACACCGCGGAACTGCTCGGCCGACTCCCAGGTGCCGCGCACCGAGCCGTTGGCGAAGAACGTCAGGTCGGCCGTGAGCGTGTCGGCGACCAGCAGCCCCTCCGAGCCGAGGACCCGCGTCTGGCGGACCTTCGTCGGCGTCAGCCAGTCGACGATGCAGTTGAACGCGACGTCCGACGTCAGCCGCCCGGTCGCCAGCACCAGGTCCTCGTGTGCGCGGCCGGCCTTGAACACCGTCTCGGCGGACACCCGCTGCACCGGGGCGCCGCCCAGCCAGCGCACGAGGTCCAGGTCGTGCGAGGCCAGGTCCTTCACCACGCCGACGTCGCGGATGCGGTCCGGGAACGGACCGGAGCGCTCCGTGGCGATCTTGAACGGCTGACCGATGTCGCCCCGCTGCAGGCGCTCGCGCAGCGCGATGAGGGCCGGGTTGAAGCGCTCGACGTGGCCGACGGCTCCGTGCAGTCCGGCGGCGCGCACCGCGTCCACCAGCGTCCGCGCGTCGGCGGACGTCGCCGCCAGGGGCTTCTCGACCAGGACGTGGACACCGGCCGCGGCCAGCTCCAGCACCGCCGGAAGGTGCTCGTCGGTCGGCACGGCGACGATCGCGAAGTCCACCGGTCCGGACGCCAGCAGCGCCGAGATCGACTCGAAGACCAGCGAAGGATCGGCCACCACGCCGTGGAGGTCGCCACCCGGGTCGACGGCGCCCGCGAACGACACCCGAGGGGTCGTCTGCAGCAGCCGCGCATGGTGGCGGCCCATCATGCCCAGGCCGAGCAGCCCGCCGCGCAAAATCACGGCTACTAGGGTATCCGGGCATGAGCGCCCCTGGCCTGGTGATCAGCCCCTCCGCCAAGATCGGCACCGACGTGACGTTCGGCGCGAACGTGGTGGTCCACGACGGCGTCGTCATCGGCGACGGCGTGACGGTCCAGGACGGCGCGATCCTGGGCAAGTCCCCGGCGCTGTCGCCGCGCTCGTCCAACTCCGGCCGGCCGGTGGACCAGCTGGTCATCGAGGACGGCGCCACGATCTGCGCGCAGGCCATCGTGTTCGCCGGCGCGCGCATCGGCGCGCGCGCGATCATCGGCGACCAGTCCTACGTCCGCGAGCGCGCCGTCATCGGTGAGGAGACGGTCGTCGGCCGCGGCACCACCGTCGACAACGACGTCACCATCGGCGCCCGGGTGCGGATCCAGACGAGCGTCTACCTCACGGCGTTCAGCGTCATCGAGGACGACGTCTTCGTCGGCCCCTGCGCGATGACGACCAACGACGACACGATGGGCCGCCTGCAACCCGGTGAGGTCCTCCGTGGCCCGACGTTGCGCCGTGCCTGCCGCGTGGGCGGTGGGGCCGTCCTGGTCCCCGGGGTCGAGATCGGCGCGGAGGCCTTCGTCGCCGCCGGTGCCGTCGTCACCAACGACGTCGCACCACGCGCGCTGGTCATGGGGGTTCCCGCGCGGAAGGTGCGCGAGGTCAGCGAGGAGCGGCTGCTGTCCTAGGCAGCGGCACCGCCACCGGCGCGCGGGCGCCGTCGCGGTGGCCGGGGCGCTTGCGGGCGTACATGCGGTTGTCGGCCAGTTGCAGCGCCGTCGTCTGGTCGTCGGTCTCGACGAGCAGCTCGACGATGCCGGCGGTCGCCGTGACGGTGAAGCCGTCGGCGTGCTCGGTCAGCGCCCGGTGGGCCCGCGCGATCGTCTCGGCGGCGGCTTCGCGCTCGATCACGATGCAGAACTCGTCGCCGCCCATCCGGTAGGCCCGCCCATCGGGTTCGACCGCCAGGCGCAGGCGCGCGGCCAGGCGGGTCAGCAGCCGGTCGCCCGCCGGATGGCCGTAGGTGTCGTTGTAGCGCTTGAAGCCGTCGAGGTCGAACAGCACGAGCAGCAGCGGCCGGCCCGCCGCCAGCACCGCATCGAGGTCGTGCTGCAGTGCGCGCCGGTTGGCGAGCAAGGTCAAGGGGTCGACGTGGGCCATCTCCCGCGAGCGCTCCAGCAGCTCGGCGTTCTCGCGGAAGGCCAGCACGGCGCGGGCGACCACGACGCCCAGCGCCGCCACGGAGGCGACGAAGCAGAGCAGGCCCAGCGGGTGGACGCGGTCGACCGTGATCGCGCCGAGCGCGACGAAGGCGATGACGCTCGGCGCGGCCAGGGCGCGGGCGCTCACCGGCGGTGGCGCGGCCGCCGTCGGCAGCTCCACGGGGCGCCGCGAGGCCAGGCAGAGGGCCACGGCTGCCATCAGCCAGAGGCTGTCGAGATAGCTCGCCGAGTCCCCCACGGTCGGCGCCAGCGCCCACGTGGCGTCGCTGGCGGCGTTCAGCAGCAGGGCGCCGCCGACGCACAGCAGCGTCGGGCTGAAGCGCCAGCCGCGTGCGGCGATCAGGCCGGCCAGCAGCGCGAGCAGCAACGTGTCACCGAGCGGATAGGCCAGCGAGGTGATGACCTCCAGCGTCGACCCGGTCGCGGTCGCCCGCACGGGCTCCAGCAGGACGACGGCCAGCGCGGCGACGGCAAGCAGCCCGGCGGCCACCCCGTCCAGCGCTGCGTTGATGCCGACGCGGCGGCGGTCACCGGTGCCCAGACGGCTGATGCCCGCCCAGGCCAGGGGGTAGAGCGCCAGGTAGAAGAGGTCCGGGATGCCCGGGGACGCCGGGTCGTGCCCGGTGGTCAGCTGCGTCACGTGCCAGATCAGGTCACCCGCGCCCCAGCCGGCGACGCCGAGCCCGATCAGGCGCCAGGCCCGCGCCTGCGTGCCGCCGGCGGTGACGGCCAGGCAGGCGCCGGTGAGGACGCTCAGGTCCGACAGGAACGCCGGAACCAGGTCCGGGAGGACCGACGTGCTCGCGAGCAGCACGTGAATGGCCACGGCCGCCACGAGGACGCGGCACAGGACCTGCTCACGGATGCGGGCGAAACGGCCCATGGGGACAGCATCGGCTCAGGCGCGCAGACGCTCATGCAGCATCCGTCCGCAACGCACCCCAATTCTGGGTACGTGGTCCGCCGTCAGACCGCGGCGGTGGTGTCGACGCGCGTGTGCTCCTGCGCCCGCAACCGCCGGCTCAGGTGGCGGCGATCGCCTTGACGCCGGTGTGCGTTGCGGCACCGTCGGCCCAGATGATCTGCTCGCGACCCGGGCCGACGCCGACCATCACGACCGGCACCCCCGACTGCTCGCCGATGAACTCGAGGTACTCGCGCGCCGCGTCGGGCAGGTCGCTCCAGGAGCGGCACTCGGTGATGTCCTCGGTCCAGCCGGGCAGCTCCTCGTAGTCGCCGACCACGTGGTGCAGCACCGTCTGGTGGTAGGGGAACGTGGAGAAGGTCTGGTCCTCGTCGCCGCGGTAGCGGGTGGCGACCTTGATGCGGTCCAGCCCGGTGAGCACGTCGAGCTTGGTGATCGCGAGGGCGCTCATCGAGTTCACGCGCGCGGCGTAGCGGATGCCGACCGCGTCGAACCAGCCGCAGCGCCGGCGCCGGCCGGTGGTGGTGCCGAACTCGTGGCCCTTCTCGACCATGAAGTCGCCGATCTCGTCGTGGAGCTCCGTCGGGAACGGGCCGGCGCCGACGCGGGTGCAGTACGCCTTGGCGATGCCCCAGACCTCGTCGATGTCGCGGGGGCCGACGCCGGAGCCCGTCGCCGCGGCGCCCGCGGTCGGGTTGGACGACGTGACGAAGGGATACGTGCCGTGGTCGATGTCCAGCAGCGCGGCCTGGGCGCCCTCGAAGACGACGAGCTTCTCGTCGTCCAGCGCGCGCCAGATCAGCGCGGACGTGTCGGCGATGTGCTGCTCGAGGCGGTGGCCGTAGGTCAGCAGGTCCTCGGCCATCTGCTGGAGGTCCAGCTTGGGCGCGAACTCCGGGTCACGCTCGAAGGGGCGCAGCATGAGCTTCTTGGGCTCCAGCGCGGCCATGATCTTCTTCTTGAGGATCTTCTCGTCGAGCATGTCCTGCACGCGGATGCCCAGGCGGGCCGCCTTGTCGGCGTAGCAGGGGCCGATGCCGCGCTTGGTCGTGCCGATCTCGGCCTTGCCGAGCTTGACCTCGCCCGCGTGGTCCAGGGCCACGTGGTAGGGCATGATCACGTGCGCGTTGGCGCTGACCTTCAGGCCGCTCACGTCGACACCGCGGGCCCGCAGGCCGTCCAGCTCGGACAGCAGCACGCTCGGATCGACGACGACGCCGTTGCCGATGATGCAGTGCTTGCCCGCGTAGAGGATGCCGCTCGGGATGAGGTGGAACTTCCACGTCTCCCCGCCCGACACAATGGTGTGGCCGGCGTTGTTGCCGCCCTGGAAGCGCACGACGGCGTCGGCCTGCTCAGCGAGCAGGTCGACGATCTTGCCCTTGCCCTCGTCGCCCCACTGAGCGCCGACGATCACGATGCCTGGCATACGTGGGTCGAGTGTACGGACTAGGCGATCCTGAGCTCTCCGTCGTCGCCGCCCTGCAGACGCATGTCCGGACCGTAGAGGGGCAGCAGCTCGCACATCTGCTCCAGCCGGCTGACCGTCCGCTCGCCGATCTGCTCGGCCAGCTGGTCCCGCGCGAGGTTGGTGGTGAGGACGATCGCCTTCTCGTCCTCATAGCGCGCGTTGACGATCGCGTAGAGCTGCTCGAGCACCCAGGGGCTCGTCTGCTCGGCCCCGACGTCGTCGATGTGGAGGAGGTCCACCTCGCCGAGGCGGTCGAGCAGGTCGAGGTAGGTCGCGTCGTTGTCGGCGTCGAAGGTCTTGCGGATCTCGGCCAGCAGGCGGGGCAGCGCGTAGACGGCGACGGAGAAGCCGGCGGCCGCCGCGGTCTTGCTGGTGAGCATCGCGATCTCCGTCTTGCCGGTGCCGGAGTTGCCCTCCAGCCACAGGCCGCGGCCCTCGCCGATGTTCTTCTCGATGTCGCGCAGGTAGGCCTCGACGACGCGCATCTGCGCGGGCGCCTTGGCCTTGATGTCGTGGATGACCGTGCTCTCCAGCGAGACGTTGCGGTAGCGCTTGGGCAGGACGTTGGAGAGCTTCTTGGCCCGCCGCCGGGCGATGCGCTGCGCCCGGCAGCTGCAGTCGTAGTTGCGGTTCTCCTCGGCGACCCAGACGAAGCCGGACCCCTCGCAGATCGCGCACTCGATGCCGTCGGGGTCCCTCACTGGTTGTACCGGTCCCCGGCGTAGTTGGAGAACTTCAGGAACTCGCCCTGGAAGGTCAGCGTCACGTCGTTGAGCGCGCCGGCGCGGTTCTTGGCGATGATCAGGTCCGCCTCGCCCGCGCGGTCGGACTCCTTGTCGTAGTACTCGTCGCGGTAGATGAACATGACCATGTCGGCGTCCTGCTCGATGGAGCCGGACTCCCGCAGGTCGGAGAGCATCGGGCGCTTGTCGGTGCGCGACTCGACGGAGCGGTTGAGCTGGGACAGCGCGATCACGGGGACCTTCAGCTCCTGCGCGAGGATCTTCAGGCCTCGGGACATCTGGCCGATCTGCTCGGCGCGGTTCTCGATGCGGCCGTCGGCGCGCATCAGCTGCAGGTAGTCGACGACGATGAGCCCGAGCTCGCCGTACTTGGAGTACATCCGGCGGCACTTGGCGCGGATGTCCAGGACCGAGACGTCGGAGGAGTCGTCGATGAACAGCGGGGCGCGGGCCAGCTCGTTGGCGGCGCGCAGGACGTGCGGCCACTTGTCCTCGCGGACGCGGCCCTTGCGCAGATCGTCGCCCTTGATGCGGGCCTGCGAGGCGACGAAGCGCTGCGCGAGCTCCGCCTCGCTCATCTCGAGGCTGAACAGCAGCACGGGCTTGCCGTGGTTGATCGCCGCGTTCTCGCAGATGTTCGTGACCAACGCGGACTTGCCCATGCCCGGCCGGGCGGCGAGGACGATCATCGCGCCCGGCTGCAGGCCGCCGGTGATGGCGTCGAGGTCGTCGAACCCGGTCGGCGTGCCGCTCATCGACGTGCCGTTGATCGACAGCTCGTGGAGCTTGTGGATCTCGCTCTGGAGGACGTCGTCGACGCTGCGGAAGTCCTTCTTGGAGTCGTCGCGGGCGACCTCCAGCACGACGCGCTCGGCGCGCTCGATCAGCTCCCGCGCGTCGCCGTCGGCGCCGTGGACGCTGCTCTGGATGTCGTAGGTGGCCTCCAGCAGCCGGCGCAGCAGGCTGAGCTCCTTGACCGCCTTGCCGTACTGGCGCAGGTTGGCGATGTCGGGCGGGCTGGCCGTGAGGTCCTCGATGGCCTCCTTGCCGCCGACCTCGTCGAGCTTGCCCTTCGCGCGCAGGTGCTCGGCAACCGTCAGCGGGTCGATCGGCTCGCCGCTGTCGAACAGGTTGAGCATCGCGCCGAAGATCGTCTGGTGGCGCGGGCGGTAGAAGTCCTCGGGCCGCAGGTTGTCCGTGACGACGTACGTGTACATCGGCTGCTCGGACAGCAGGACGGCGCCCAGCAGCGCGGTCTCGGCCTCGATGGAGTGCGGCGGCGGGGTGCCGACCTGCGGGGGCTGCGCGGGCTCGCGACGGTCGTCGGGACGGCGATTCGGGACCGAACTCATCGATGGCCCAACGTAGCGCGGCGCCCGGTCGGCTCGGGCGGGTGTGCCCGCAAACTGAGCAGAAATTCCTTGCCCTCGGGCTAGACGGTGCGGAGCCGTTGCACGTCGTCGTGCAGACGGATCCGCGCGGCCGGCGAGAGGCTCAGCAGGAACGTCGCCCTGAGCTGCGCGGGCTGCGCGAAGACGACGTCCGGCACGCGCGTGCGCCGCCCCTGGTCGAGCCCGAGACTGCGCAGCCAGCCCGACGGCGGTGTGACGCTGCCGAAGAGCCTCACGCTGAGCGCGGTGGCCTGCGGGCTGCCGCTGAGCAGCTGCGCGATGAGAACCGCCTCGTCCTCCAGCAGCGAGCACGCGTACGCGCGCGGCGGCGCCGGGTGGATCGTGTCTTGGACAGCTGCCGGGCCGAACACCGCCGCACGACAGTACCCCTCAGACCGGCCGAATGCTCAACAAACCTCACCACCGCCACGGCGGCCCGAGCGCCCCCAGGCGCCGAACACGCTTTTGTGCCGCTTGTACGGGGTGAAAAAGCGTGTTCGACGGATGGGTGGGGCCGGGGCGGCGCCGAACACGCTTTTGTGCCGCACCGCTGGGGTGGAAAAGCGTGTTCGGCGGCCGCGGCCGGAACGACGAACGCCCGCGGAGCGCGGGCGTTCGGCACGGCTGGGTGTCGACCGGGGCTACTGGGCCTCGGTGACGAGCGTCTTGATCGTGGCGGTGATGCCGGACTCGATCTCGACGACCACGCTGTAGGTGCCCAGGTTCTTGATGGGCTCCTCGAGGTGGACGTGGCGCTTGTCGATGTCCACGCCGCGCGCCTCCTTGATGGCGTCGGCGATGTCCTGGTTGGTGACCGAGCCGAAGAGGCGGCCGTCCTCGCCGGCCTTCTCGCTCAGGGTCAGGACCGTCTTGGACAGCTGCTCGGCCAGGTCCTGCGCCTTCGCGGTGTTCGCGGCGGCGTTGGCCTGCTGGGTCGCGGCCTGCGCCTGCGCAGCGGCGATGGACGCCTTCGTGGCCGGCTGCGCGAGGTTGCGCGGGATCAGGAAGTTGCGCAGGTAGCCCTTGGAGACGTCGACGACCGCGCCTTTGGAGCCGAGGTTCTCGACGTCCTTGAGAAGGAGGACCGACGGCATGGCTAGCGGTCCTCGCGGTCGCGCCGGCCGCGCGGGCCGCCCTCGGGACCGGAGCCCTCGGCGACGTACGGCAGGAGCGCCAGCTCACGGGCGCGCTTGACGGCAGTGGCCACCTGGTTCTGGTGGCGGCGGCAGGCGCCGGTGATGCGACGCGTACGGATCTTGCCGCGCTCGGAGACGTAGCGCTTGAGCGTCTCGACGTCCTTGTAGTCGACCTGCTCGACCTTGTCCTTGCAGAACAGGCACGGCTTGCGGCGGCCGCTGCCCGGTCCGCCCTTCTTGTCGCGGCGGCGGCTGTTCGCCTTCCCCGCATTGCGCTGCTTGGCCAACTGAAGAGTCCTTGGAATCGTGCTCGTGTAGACGAAACGAGCGCGCCGTACGGCGCGCGAACGCCCATTGTGGCAGGTTCGTCCTGCGGACGACCTGCTCGCTAGCAGTGCGCCCGGACGGGATCGGAGCAACGGAGCGCCGGTCAGAGCAAGGGGGGCGTGACCGGCGCTGTCCGCTGACGGTGGCGACCCTGCCGTCCGTCCAACTGGGTGGCGCGTCAGATACCTGACACGCCAGACACGGAGATACTAGAAGGGAATGTCGTCGGAACCCGTGGGCTCCGGCGCATTTCCTCCGAAGCCACCGCCGTTGCCGCCCTGCGAGTAGGCGGGCTGGGCCGGCGCGGGGGAGAAGTCGCCCGTGTCGACGGGGATGTCGCTGCGGCCCTGGAAGCCACCGCCCTGCTGCTGGTAGCCGCCGCCACCGCCGCCCATGTCGTCACGCGGGGAGCTCAGGAACTGGACCGTGTCGGCGACGATGTCGACCGCAGAGCGCTTCTTGCCGCTCTCCTTGTCCTCCCACTCGCGCCACTCCAGGCGGCCGTCGATCGCGACGGGCCGGCCCTTGGCCAGGTACTTGGCGCAGTTGTCGCCCTGCGCGCCCCAGACGGTGACGTCGAAGTAGTTGGGCTTGTCGACCCACTCGTTGGTGGCGCCGTCCTTGCGACGGGTGTTGACGGCCAGCCGCAGCCGGCAGACGCTCATGCCGCTCGGCAGCGAGCGCAGCTCAGGGTCAGCGGTGAGGTTGCCGGTCAGGACGACCCGGTTGATGTTCGATGCAGCCATCGGCCGCGGCGCTCCTTTCGGGGGCGAATCAAGTCTTCTGGTGGCCAGCATAGGTACGCCGCCAGATGGCACCGGGCAGAGAGCCCGCTATTTCCGCAAAGTCGTCGCAGAGCGGACCGATCTGACAGTCAAGGCAGCGTGGATCTGCCGCGCGGGCTCGCGGACGTGTGTGGGGTGGCGCCCCAGCATCGGGGCAGGAGTCCGCACAGGTCGCCCGTGCCTCGCCGCGGTCGCCGGCGCGGCACGTGGCCGCCAGGATGGTCACGTGGCGGTCGTTTGGTCGGCCACGTCACGTCCCCGCCCGTCGGGACGACACGCGTCGAGAACTCCAGGGTGGTGCGGGGCGAACCGGCTGGGAGTTCTCGCGGCGCGGCGGATGTGAGCGTGCGGGGCGGGTGGGGTTGTCGCCACGCCGCCGGCGGCCCGAGAACGACAAAGGGCGCCTCGCAGGGCGCCCTTCGGGTGCGGCGACGGGGTCCGTCGCGCGGGTGCTACTCGGCCTCGGGGTTGGCCTCGATGTTCGAGGGGACTGAGTCGCCGGGCTCCTCGTCGAAGGAGGACTCCGGGACGGGCGCGCTCTCGGTGGCGACGGCCTTGAGGTCCGGCGGGGCGCCGACGCCGGGCGCCAGCTTGATGATCCGGTGGCGCTGGACGCCGTCGGTGATGCCCAGGTCGTGGTCGAGCTTGGCGAGCGCCTCGCGGTCGTTCACGTGGAACTGGATGAGGTGGTACTCCGCCTCGCCCTTCTTCTTGATCTCGAAGGTCGTCTTGCGCACGCCGTAGTCGTGCTTGCCGATGACCTCGCCGAGCTTGCCGATGCTGGTCTCGGCGTCGGAGATGATCTTCTTCTTCTGGTCGCCGTCAGCCGCCGGGTCGAGCAGCAGCATGAGGTCGTACGTGGGCTTCTCTTGAGACATGAGTTCGGGGGCGAAGGTAGCAGAGGGGGGTCAATTCCGGCCTTGCGGGGGGTCTACAGCTCATGGACCCCGTGCCGCTCACCGCCCGCATCCGCTGGACCAACGTCGCCTACGCCGCCGCCGCGCTGGCCGCCGTCGCCGGCCTGTTCGCGCTGACCCGCCTGCACGGTCCGCCCGTCGCGCTGCCGCCCGACGCCGTCGTCCCCGTCGCCCCGCAGGCCGCGCCCATGGCCGCCGCCGAGGACCCGCCGGCGCCCGCTCCTGGGGGCGCGGCACCCCGTCGCCCCGAAGCGCAGACGCCGACGGCCCGAGCACAGCCGGCGCGGCGGAGCTCGGCAGCCGAGCCGCAGCGTGCCGCGCACGGTGAGCACCGCCCAACGCCCGAGCCGCAAGGCGCGACGGCCAGGTCGCGCCGCACCGCGTCCGAGCGGCACCGCGCCGCGCCCAGGTCGCGCCGCGCCACGCACGAGGGGCACCACGCCGCGCGCAGGCCACCCCGCACCGCGCCGCGCCCAGGCCACCACGCCACGCCGGCGTCCAGCCGCGCCCGTCCCAGACCGGCCGCACCGACGCCGGGCACCAGACCGTCGCCCCCCGCGCCGTCGCGCTCGGAGTTCGACCCCGCCTTCTAGGACGCTGCGACGCTGCCGACCTTCTTGCGGATGTCCGCAAGCTGGTCGTCGATCCAGTCACCGGGGTTGCGCTCGGTGACGATGTCCTCCAGGCCGGCCATCCGCCGCGCGCGCTCCTCGGGCGCCATCGTGAGGGCCGTGTGGATCGAGTCCGCGAGCTCCTGGATGTCGAACGGGTTGACGCTCAGCGCGAACTCGCCGAGCTCCTCGTGCGCGCCGGTGTTCTCCGACAGCAACGACACGCCGTTGCGCTCGTTGACCAGCGGTCCCTCCTTGGCCACGAGGTTCATGCCGTCGAACATCGCGTTGACCAGCAGCACGTCGTAGTGCTTGT
>CAYUDT010000068.1:0-26655 GCA_964443695.1 uncultured Conexibacter sp.
GGCGAGGACGTTGATGGCGGCCCCGTCGAGCGCATCGGCGATCGCGCGGGTGACCCGCCCGGCGTCGGTGCCGCGCCGCTCGAGCTCGCCGACGTCCGCGACCCGCCCGGCGGCCGTGGTCCGCACCCGCCGCGCCGCGGCGGCCTGGGCGCGCGCGGCCCGGCGCCGGTGCTCGCCGCGAGGCCCCGTTGCCGGTAGCGTCACGTGCTCTCCCCGCGGGGCGCGGGGGGCCGCCGTCGCGGGTGCCGCGCGCGCTGGGCCACGCGCTCGAGGACGTCGTCGGCGCGCTCGGAGCGCGTGCGCAGGTCGTCGCCAACCTGCCCGGCGAACCCGAGGCTCTGCTGGGTGATCGCCGCGGTGACGGCCGGGCTCGCCGCGATCTCCTCGACGAGGACCCAGAGGGCCTCGCTCTCCAGCAGGCTGATGACCACCCGGTCCACCATGCGGCCGTCGAGGACGCGCAGGACCAGGTGTTCGGCCGCCGGGCTGTCGAGCACCGGGGTGCCGATGCGCGCGACGACGTCGCGGCGCACGAGCTCGCGCCCCAGGACGTCGACGACCGGGCTGCGCAGCGTGCGCGCGACGGCCTCCTCGGCCAGCCGCGAGGACAGCGCCAGGTCCAAGGTCCCCAGCAGCGCGTCCTCGGTGAGGCGGACCGTGGCCCCCTGCAGGTCGCGCCCGCGCCGGAACGCTGCACGGACGGGCGCGCCGGCCGGCGGCAGCAGGCCCATCCAGCGCAGACTCGGGCTCATGGTGCGGTGATCGTCTTGGACGCGCGGCGCGCCGCCAAGGGCGTGCTCACGAGGGCGGTGGTCGTGCTCGCGCGACCATGGCCGCCGGGGCGTGGGCATCACCGCTGCCGGGGTGCAGGCGCGCAGCGAGTGACTTGCCCGCCCGCTGGTGTCGTCGGCGGCGGTCGCAGACCCTAGGTCCTCCGCCCGCAACGCGTGGAGTGCCCTTGTCACAGCATCGAGCCCGATCCGTGCCCGGACGTGAACGCCCGCCACGTCCCTCGGGTGCGCCCGTCGCGGTGCTGGTCGTCGACGACCAGGCCGCGTTCCGCGAGGTGGCCGGGCAGCTCGTGGAGGTGACGCCGGGGTTCCGGCTCTGCGGCGAGGCGGCCTCCGGGGAGGAGGCCCTGCGGGCCGTCGAGGAGGTCCGCCCCGACCTCGTGCTGCTCGACGTGCGGATGCCCGGCATGGGTGGTGCCGAGGCGGCCCGCCGCATCGTCGGGGAGCACCCGCAGGTGCGCGTGGTGCTGATGTCCGTCGCCGCCGACGCCGAGACGGTCCAGCACCCGCCCGCCGCCGCGTTCGTCCGCAAGCAGGACCTGCGGCCGGAGGCGCTGCAACGGCTCTGGGGCGGCCGCGATGGGGCACCGTAGTGCCCCAGCGCGGGGGGAGATGAGCCATGAGCACCGGCGTCGCCGACATCTACGATCACGGTGTGGTCCGGGTCGTGATCGCCGACGACAGCTTCATCGTCCGTGAGGGCGTCCGAGAGATCCTCGCGCCGCAGGAGGGCATGGAGGTCGTGGCGACCTGCAGCGACCTGCGCACCCTCCTGACCGCGGTCGAGGAGCACGAGCCGTCCGTCCGAGCGCGGCGAGGAGGGCCCGGGCGTCCGCGCCGGCCTGGCCGGCCGCCTCCGTCAGACCGCCCAGGTCCTGACCTCCCTGACGCAGTCCCTGGGCGAGTTGCCCGGCGCCGCCCCGGAGCCTGCCCGCCCCGGCGCGGGCATCGCCGAGGGCGCCGGTGAGCCGTCCGGCCGCCGTGGCGGCCTGGCCCAGGGCGTCGTCGATCCTGCCGGCTCCGCCCTCGGCCTGGACCAGGCCCGCGGACAGGCGCTCGGCGCCGGCACGCGCGGTGCGCAGCGCAGCCGCCAGGCGCTCGGCGCCGCTCTGTCCCGTTCCGGCGCCGCTGCTGAGCAGGGTCGCGGCGTCGCGGGCCTGACGCAGGCCACCGCGCAACTGCTGGACCCCGTCGCCGGCGCGGGCCAGGCCCGTGGAGAGCTTCTTGGCGTCCTGGCGGCTGCGGGCCAGCTCCCGCTGGGTCTGGGCGACCGTCCGGTCGGCGCGCAGCAGCGCCGGCTGCTTGGTGGCGATCGCGCCGGGGCCGATGACCGTGGCGACGTCGGGCCAGCGGGCGACCTTGGCCTGCCAGGCGACCATGGCCTTCAGGCGGCGCGAGTCGGTGATCGGTCCGGAGGGATCGGCCACGTAGACCTCGAACGGGGAGATCCAGCCGGCGCCGAGCGCATCGGCCACGCGCTGGCCGTCCTGCCGCGCGGCGCTGGACGCGGGGAGGGCACGGACGTCCGACGGTCCGGTGTCCAGCCCGAGGGCGGGGACGCTGAGCGCCAGCAACGGCACCAACGCCAGGCCGCCCCACACCAGCGGGCGGCGTTGGACGCCGCGCGCCATGGTGGCCCACGCGCCGCCCTCGGTCGGGACGCCGCCGATGCGCCACCGGTCGATCCGCGTCCCGATCATCGCGAGCAGCGCCGGGGCGGCCAGGAACGAACCGGCCATGCTCACCGCGGCGACCGTCGCGACGCTCGCCGCGGCGGTGAAGAGGAAGTCGCCGGGCGACATCGCGATGGCCGCGAGCATCGCAACCATCAGCGTCGCGCCCGCGAAGAGGATTGTGCGCCCGGCGCTGCGCTGGGCCGACGTGGCGGCCTCCACCGGACCGAGACCCGCCGCGAGCTCCTCGCGAAAGCGCGACACCAGCAGCAGCGAGTAGTCCACGCCGAGCGCCAACCCCATCATCGAGGTCAGCGTCGTGGCGACCTCGGTGATGGGGTGCACCCGTGCCAGCAGGCTCACGGCGCCGAAGCCGGACTCCACGGCCGCGATGCCGAACAGCGCCGGCACCAGCGCCGCGATCGGCGAGCGGAACACCAGCAGCAGGATCGGGATGGCCAGCCGCTCGGCGTCGCGGGCGGCGTCGATCGACGCGTCCTTGAGGTCGCTGCCCAACACCGAGAAGCCGCTGACCGACGCCCGGACCGGGGCAGAGACGTGCGCCGCGACGGTGCGTCGGACCTCCTTGCCGACCCCCAGCGCGAACGTGTTCTGCGTCTGCGCGACGACCAGCACCAGCGCGGTGTCCGGCCTGGGGCGCAGCTCAGGGACCAGCTGTCCGCCATCCCAGGGGGACAGCACCCGCCGTCCCGGGGTCCTGCGCAACACCGCCACCAACCGCCGCCCCTGCGCGTCGACCTGCGCCCGCGGTCCCTGCAGGAGGACCGGCACCGACGCCTCGGTGCCGAAATAGCGGTCGGCCACCTGCTGCGCTCGCGCGCTCGGGGTGCCGGGCACGTTCAGCGAGCTCGGCGCCAGGCGGTCGTCGAAGCTCAGCCCCTCCAGGACGAGGACGACGGTGACCAGGAGCCAGATGCCGACCGTGAGCCGCGGACGCCTGATCGCCGCCGCGCCCAGCCGCATCACGAGCGGCACCCCTGCGGTCCGCGAGAAAAGTGCACCACGTGGAGCACAATAACGCACCTCACGGTGCGTTACTATGGAAGGCGCCGTGACTACCCTGCCCACCATGCGCGCTGACGGCGACCTCACGGCCAAGGGCCAGCGCCGCGCGCAGGAGATCCTCGATGCGGCGCTGCGCTGCCTGGCGCGGGACGGCTTCGCGGGCACCTCGATGCAGCGCGTCGCCGACGAGGCGGGCATCCCCAAACGCGCGGTCGTCTACTACTACGCCTCCCGCGAGGGGCTCATGGAGCACGTCGTCCGCTACGTCGGCGGCCGGTTCATCGACCAGATCGCCGATGCCATCGCCGGGCTCGACGACCCCAACGACATCGTGGAGCGGGGCTTCGAGGTCTGGTGGACGGCCATCACCACCGACCGCGCCCTCCTGGCCGCGTGGTTCGGCCTGCAGGCCGAGTCCATCACCAACCCCGACTTCCGGGGCGCTGCGCGCTACATCACCGACCGTGCCGACGGGCTCGTGACGCAGCTCATCGACGCCCAGCTGGCCCGCGGCAACCGCCTGCGCATCGACCGCCAGTCCTTGCAGGTGCTGATCGTCTCCAACACCCAGGGCCTGATCCTCTACTACCTCGACCGCGGCGACACCCCGGAGCTCCGGGCCGCGATCACCGACTTCCAGCGGTTCCTGACCAACGTCGCCGTGCCCGCGGGCTAGCGTCGTGCCGTGGCGGCCGTCCGCACGCCCGCTACCGCGGCAGTGCGCGTCGACGCCAGGACGAAGGCGGTGATCGTCGCCGTCGAGGTGACGGGGCCCAGCCGCTGCGGCCAGACCGCCGTCGGCTGACGGCCGCGCGGGTCGAGGGCCACGGCCGCTCGCGCAGCACGCCGGGGCTGACCGGCTCCGCCGCGCCGAAGGGCATCCCCGGCGCGGCGTGGGCCGCGACCACATCACGCGTCAGGTACTCGTCGTCGAGGTCGGACCAGAGCACCGTGCGGGTGCCGTCGGGCAGCGCCGTCAGGTCGTCCAGCGCGGCATCGACGCCGGAGGCCGACACCGTCTGGGCAGCCGAGAACCGCGTGCTCGCGCCGGCCGAGGAGGCCCGCACCCGCCACGTGGCATCACGTCCTGTCCAGGCGATGGCGGCGCCGGTGCGGGTGAGCGCCAGCCGCGGCCCGAGCGCCGGGGTCCCGGCCGAGCGCGGCGCCCGGACGCGCTCCAGCGTCTGGGCCGCGCGGAAGTCATGCGAGCCGGCGGGACGCACGGCCACGGCGATGCGCGCGTCGAGGCGGTCCTCGGTGAGCGTCTGCGACGCCCAAGCCACGTAGGCCCGGCCGTTCTGGGCCACCGCCACCGTCGGCGGGGACGCCACGGTGCTCGTGCCGAGCACGGCGACCGGGCCCCAGGCGTGTCCGGGCCGGCGCAGTCGCGCCTCCACCGCCACCGCACCCGACCCCAGGCGCCGATGCCACGCCACGAGCAGGTCGCCGCGGGAGCCGACGGCCACCGCCGGCCGCTCGGCGCGTCCGCCGCCGCGGAGCGTCACCGCGGTCTCGAACCGCCCGGCGTCCGGGCGCCGGACCGCGACGCGGATCGCCGCGCGGCTGCAGTCCGGTCGCGTCACCGCCGCCCACGCCGCCAGCATCCGGCCGGTGTCACTCGCCGCGAGCGACGGGCTGCCGTTGCCACCCGGGCCGACCGACGTCTCGAGGGCGACGGGCGGGCCGAACGCGCCCGCCGAGGTCCCGAACCGCGCCCGCAGCGTCGTGCGCTGCCCGCACCGCGTCCAGCCGATCGCCCGCTGGTCCAGCCCGGCGGCCCGCGTCTGCGCGTAGAGCTTGGGCCCCGACACCAGGTCCGGCAGTCGGATCGGGGCGTCGAAGGCCAGCGCGCCCGGCGCGCGCGTCGCGCCGAACGTCCCGGACGGCACGTAGTGCCCGTGCGGCTTCGCGCTCTGCCACCGGTACGTCGACCAGGTGGCCAGGGCGCGGCCGCGCTCGTCGAAGCCGAGCCGCGGGGCGCTGATGTCGTTGGCGCTCGCCGAGATCGCGCTCGGCGGTGTCCACGCACCCGCCGGCGGCGCGGTGAGCAGCAGCAGCGCGGCGGCCGGGGCCACGGCCCGCCGCAGACCTGCGGCGGTGGCTGCCACCCGCGTCCGGGTCGCAGCGTCGGCGAGGTGCGCGATGCCCATCTCGCGACGGTCGCAGGCAGGATCGGCGCCCGCATCGCCAACCTTCCGCAACCGCGTTGCGGAAGACTCGCACCCGGGCTGGGCTGCTAGGCCAGCGTGGCCTGGTGGGCCGCGATCGCCTCCAGCCACTCGGTGAAGTCCTCGGCCGTGAGGGCGTCGGGCAGGAGCCGGAAGGCGCGCGACGGTGCGCCGCAGGGCTCGGCGTGCGGGCCGAGGTACACCACCGCCGCGTGGCCACGGCTCTGCGCGGTGATCGCGCGGGCCCGGTATCCGCGGTCGCCGTCGGTGAGCGGCCGGCCCATCAGCACGAGGTCCGGCCGGCACCGTCCGGCCAGCGCGAGGGCTCCGGACATGGTGTCGGTCTGGCCGGCGATGCTGAAGTCGTCGTGCGCGGACAGCACCGCCAGCGCGAACTCGCAGCGGGGACCGGTGCCTGCGACGACGACGTCGCAGCGGTCGGCGGCCGCGGGCCGACGCTCGGCCCTCGGCGCCGCCGCCGGCAGCAGATGCAGGTGCCGCGCCAGGGCGCTGGGGCCGGCGGATGCAGCCCGGCGGGAACCGCCGGGCGGAAGACGTAGGAGCACGAACCCGACGCTAGGCGCCGCCGCGCGCGGCCCGCATCCGTAGAAGTCCGCAGGACGGAGGGCCGTACCCCAGATCAGCGCAGCAGCAGCCCGCCGTCGGCGACGACCTGCGAGCCGACGACGTAGCTGGCCAGACCGGACACCAGGAAGACGACGACGCGTCCCATCTCATCGGCATCGGCCATGCGGTGGACGGGGATGCGCGAGGTCGTGGCCTCCAGGGCGACCTCGTCGACGACGCCGACACCCGGCGTCGCCACCGCGCCCGGGGCCAGGGCGTTCACGGCGATCCCGTGGTCGGCCAGCTCCAGCGCGACGTTCTTGGTCAGGCCCCAGAGCCCGTGCTTGGAGGCGTCGTAGGCGGCCAGCCCGGACATCGAGGGATGCAGCGCGTCGATCGAGGTGACGTTGACGATGGCCCCGCCGCGACCTTGGGCGATCATCTGCCGGGCCGCCGCCTGCATCGCGCTGAACGGCCCGAGGAGGTTGATCGCGACGAGGCGCTCCAACAGCGTGCGCTCCATCTCCAGGAACGGCACGACGGGGTAGATGCCCGCGTTGTTGACCAGGATGTCCAGGCCGCCGAACGTGTCGACCGCCGCAGCGATCATCGGCGGGATGTCGGTCTCCACGGCCACGTCGGCGTGGACGGCGCAGGCCCGGTCGCCCAGCGCGTCGACGGCCTCCTGGGCTGCGGCGTCGTCGACATCGGCGACGACGACGTTGGCGCCGGCCTCGTGCAGGCGGCGGACGATGCCCAGGCCGATGCCCATGGCCCCGCCGGTGACGATGGCGGTACGGCCACCGAGGTCGAGGAGGTCCGCCAGCCGGGGGGAGGGAGAGAGGGTCATACCCGGACGATCGCGCCGCAGCGCCGCAGCGACGAGGAGACTTGACCGTGGGTCGGCGCGGACTGGTGCGGACGCAGCTGCGCAGAAGTACCGAGAGCGCGTGGGGCGACCGCGACGCGCGCGGCGCCGCCGGCGTTCGTCAGCGCGCGTCCTTGACCGATTCGTCGGCCTCCGCAGGCGGGCCCTCGGGGCGCCGGCGCGTGAAGCGGCCACCCGGGCGCGGGGTCCCGCCCGGCGTGGGGTCCTGCCGGGCCATCTCGACGTGCAACTCCGGGTGGCCGGCGCGTTCGTGGATCGCGCCGAGCTGCGCGAGGAGCTCGCGGTCGGAGACGTACATGTCCACGCGGGCGACGCGGTCGTCGCGCACCTGGAAGATCGCGACGACGCCCATGCCCTCCAGGCGAGCCTCGGCGAGGACGCGGTCGTGGCCGAGGCTCGTGAGGTCGTAGGCGGTGATGTCCGATCGGCGCCCGCGGGTGTCCCGGAGCCAGTTGTGAAGCTCAAGGCGTCCCTTGACGCGTCGTGGCCCGATGCCGACACGCGGGTGGACCTCGATGCCGGGGTGCGCGATGGCGAGGAGATCGTCGTCGCGTCCGGCGTAGTAGGCATCGATCCACCGGGCGACCAGATGGACGGCTGGGTCGGGCATACGGGCACTCCTTTGCTACGTCAGGACACCGTCCCCGCACCTTCCCGTGCCCGCATCCGCAATTCTCCGCGGCCTGTTGCGTCGTTGTCCGCCGTGGACGTCAGGAGCCCCGCCGCGCGGTTCCGGCCCGCCCGGCGTAGACCATCCGGCCGCTGAGGCGCAGCGATCGGTAGTCGCGGCGTGAGAAGCGGCCCACGTCGACGCGGAAGCCGCCGCCGGGACGCGGGCGGCTGGAGGACCGGTCGACGAGCCGTTCGACGCGGCGGCCCGAGGGCGTCTGGGCGACCAGCTCGAACTGGGCCGCGGGGTCGCGCAGCGAGCCGGCGCTGCCGGGGCTGACGTCGATGACGACCTCGACCTCGCCGCCGGCGCGCGGGCGCGCCGACATGTCGATCTGCGGGGCGCTGGGCCGACCGACCGGAGGCGGGGTGAACGTGCCGATCGTGACGGCGGCCCGCGGCGTGCCGTCGGGATGCAGGAGCATCGCCCGCAGGTCGTGCCGCCCGGCGTCCGTGGTCGGCGTGAACACGATCGGCAACCGGCGCCCGGCGTAGCGCGCGAGGTCCACGCGCCGCACGATCGTCGCGGATGTGCCGCTGACGTCGGAGACGATCAGGCGGCCCGTCGCGCCGGACGGGATCGACAGCAGCGCGCCGCGCTGGCGCGGGCGCTCGATGCGCGGCTCGGCTCGCAGGTCGGCGTCGTCGGTGCGCACGATGCGGTTTCCGATGCGCACGCGATCGGTGCTGACGAGGTCGACGTCCTGCACGGCGGCGCGCAGGGCGCCCGTGTCGACGTGGTCGCCCAGGGAGATCTCCGCGGCGGCAAGGGGCGGCTGGCCGGGGGCGAGCGTCACCTGCCACTCACCGGCGGGCGGACGGGCGATGAGCATGCTCGTCGTCCTGGTCAGCGGGTCCTCGTCGATGAGGGCGGTGGCCGACGGCGTGCCCCGCCCGGGGGCCTGCCCGGCGAGCGCGCTCGGCCCGGGCGGCGAGAAGGCGTAGTCGCCGGGAAGCGCGCCGGTGCTGAAGGTGCGCCCGTCGGGTGCGGTGAGCGTGAGCTTGGGCGCGGTCGCCAGACCCGGGTTGCCACGGAAGCGGAACCCGACGCTGTCGGCGCCCGGAGGGACCACGAGGCCGCTCTCGGCCGCCTGCGCGGCGTTGGCGGTGAGGCCTCCGGCGCGGGTCCGGAAGACCGCGGGCCGGTAGGGCCCGAGGTCACAGCCCCAGAACAGCTCCACCCCGTCGCCGAAGACGTAGGCGAAGCCGGCGGAGATCTCGCCGATGAGCAGGTCGATGGAACCGCAGGCCGCCAGGGCACGGCTGGAGATCAGGGCGTCGACGCCGAGGCAGATGAACACGCAGGCCTTGCCGCGGCCCTGCACGAAGAAGTCGCCGGTCTCGAAGGAGATGCCGCCGTCCAGGCTCGCCTCGATGGAGGCCGGCCCGAGGTCGATGCCGAGGTTGCCGCCGAAGGTGAGCGTGTCATGGGCGGCCTGGTCGTACTGGACGTAGGCGCCGCCGAGGGGCAGCACGCCGAGCAGGTTGATCTTGCCGGTGAGGCGCAGGAGGACGGGGTCGGTGCGGACGAGGACGTCGATGTCGCCGCGCAGGATCTTCACGACCGACACCGAGGCCCCGCCGCTGACCGTGAGGGGATCGCTGATGATCGAGAACCGCAGCTGGTCCAGCGTGACGCCGGCGAACAGGGGGAGGACGGTGTTGGCCGAGCCCGAGGCCTCCTTCAGTTCGCCGTCGGCGATGAGGATGTGCATGCGGGCACCGGTGACCGGCGAGGCGACGTTGAGCGTCACCGAGAGCGTCCCCTCCCAGTACCCCCGGGCGGGGTCGAAGGACAGCCGTCCCTCGTCGATGGAGATCGGTCCCAGCGAGGTGCCCGACAGGTCGAGCGTGCTCGTCTCGCTCTGCGCGGCGTGGGCCCTGCGCCGGGCGATCTCGGCGTAGTGCTCGGTCTCCAGCGTGGTCGAGCGCGGCTCGTCACGGCCCCGGAGCAGCACCTCGCCGGTGGGTGCGGTCTTGTCGCTGCCGCGGCTGAACTCGGTCGGCAGCACGGTGTTGAAGTCGGTGACCGAGCGGCCGTCGGTCGCGCCGAACTGCAGCGAGAACGTGTCGGGGTTGGGTCCTGGCGTGGCCGGGCGGACGATCGGCGAGCCGAAGAAGCGCGCGCCCTCGGGCACGGTCGGTGCCAGCTCGTTGCGCAGGAACGCCGCGGCCCGGGCGACGGTGAAGTCGGAGATGCGCGCGACCGGCTGCCCGTTGGCCAGGATCTCGACGTCGGCGGCGTTGCGGCTGAGCGCATCGACGTCGACCGCGGCGAAGCTTCGAGGCTTGGGCGACCTGGTCGCGACGAGCGTGCCGTCGACGTCGACGTAGAACGCACCCCCGATCGCCCGCAGGCCGACGCCGTTGACGCTGACCGGGCGCGTGCTCCAGAAGCGGGTGCGGCTGGCGCCGAAGTCGACGCACTGCCCCGAGAACCCGAAACGCCTGCTGCCCAGGCGCAGCGGCTCACCACCGACGTTCTTGCAGGTGCCGGTGGCGTCGAAGACCTGCAGGCCGTCGGTCCGCTGGATGGCGCCGAGCCCGGCCCGGTCGTAGGCGCCGATGGCCACCGAGTAGGTGCCGGCCTTCGGGATGCGGAAGCGCAGGTCGCGCGGGTCGCGCGTGACGATCGCCGTGGTGTCGTACTCGAGGTTCAAGCGGTCGGGGACCAGCAGCGCGCCGTCGACGCCGCGGAACGTCGTGGGCCGCGACGGCAGCCCGGGACGCACGCGGAAGACGCCGGGCTCGACGTTGCGGCGGGTGAACTCGAAGCAGTCGTGGCGCAGCGGCCCCCCGAGCAGGCTCGCGAGGGGACGGTCCTTCGGGCCGGCGACGCGGAAGCTCGCCCCCGGGGTCCGGGGGTTGGGCCCCTTGACCGGCACGTTGCCGACAGGGCCGCGGGGGATCACCGGCCCGGCGCCGAGGACCGGGACGCCGGAGAAGACCCCGCCGGGGCGCAGCTCCCCGGGCGTGGGGATCGGGGTGATCGTCGTGGGCTGGGCCTGGGGCAGCGCGGGGATGCACGCGTTGCGGGCGGTGGACCCGTAGGGCTGGCCGACCTCGAGCGTGTACCAGGCGACCTGGCCGTCCGGATCCGACGTCGAGCTGGCGTCGAAGGCGATCTCGTCGGCGGTCGTCAGCGTGTAGCCGAGGCGCTGCGACCCGGAGGAGCCCGACGTCGCCCGGCCGGGGATGAAGACGGGCAGGGTCGGCTTGGAGGGGTCGCGGTTGACGAAGCTCGCCTTCAGCTTGGGCGCTGCGTCCGGCGTCAGCGGCAGCGAACGGTCGCGCTGGGCGGCGGCGCCGGGGGCGTCGTACACGCGCAGGGTGACGCGCCGCCAGGCCAGCCGCTCGGACGCCAGCAGCTTGGTCACCCGCTGCTTGGACGGTGCGGTCAGCGCCCCGGCCAGGCCGGCCTGGCGCAGGCTGCCGGCCGCCAGCCGCGCGCCCGTCGCCTCTCCGGCGTCGGTGTTGAACGAGCTCTGCTGCAGCAGCGTCGCGTTGTCGTAGAGGTAGGCCAGCCGCGGGTCGCGCGGGGAGAAGACGGTGCCGCCGCGGGGCACGCCGACCGCGATGCCGCCGGGAGCCCCGGCGGGCAGCGCGTTCAGGTCGATCCGGCCGAGCGGCTGCAGGCCGTGCGCGGTGAGCGCCCGCTCGAAGAAGTTGACCGTGATCGCGCCGGCGGGGCCCGGCGTCAGCCAGGCGGGCAGGGGCGACCCGCCGGGGCCGGTGCACGCCGCGCCCGCGCCGTCGCAGAGCACGTCGGGCACGCCGTCGGACTCGAGGTCCCACTGCAGCGCGGCCAGGTCGTTCTCGGGGTCGCGGGCCTGCGGCGTGAAGGTGACCGGGCTGTTGACCCCGGTGGTGGTCCGGCTGGTGGTGAAATCGGCGATCGGCGGGTCGTTGGGCGTGACGACGACCAGGTGCTCGACATCGGCCTGCGTCCCGTCGGGTGCGGTGATCCGCAGGCGGACGACGTAGCTGCGCCGGCGCTCCCCCGTGGCGCCGTCGGCGCGGTCGGCGTCGTGGGCGCCGTCGGCGCGGAACGTGCGCACCGGGCCGTTGCCGGCCGCGGCGGGGCGGAAGCCGTCGGCGGCGTGGTGGTCGAAGTCCCACGCGTACGCCGCGCCCGGGATCTGGGTGGCCACGAAGGTCACCTGCTGCCCGGCGGCCAGCGGTGTGGTTGAGGGCGACCAGCTGAAGTCGACGGCGCCCGGCAGGCCCGCCGGCGCGTCCGGTGCCGGCGCCGCGGTGGCGAAGCTGACGTCCTCGCCGGCGACGCCGTCGGCGACCACACGCGCGTGGTAGGTCGTGGCCGGCGTCAGGCCGCCGAGCACCGCGCTGACGTCGGCGGCGCCGGGGTCGCCCGCCAGCGCGAAGGACGCCGTCCGCTGGCCGTAGGCCGTGGTCGGGCCGAACTCCACGAACCAGTCGCGGGGCAGCCCGGCCGGGTCGATCGTCCCCGCCACCCGCGCGCTGGAGGTCGTCACCTCGCTCGCCCCGCTGGTGTGGACGACCGGGTCCGGGGCCGGGACGTCACGCGGATCGCTGGTCGATCCCGCCAGCCAGGCGACGTCGGAGGACCGCAACGCGGTGTCGTAGACGCGCACCTCGTCGATGAGGCCGGGCCACGAGGTGTTGGCCTCGCAGGCCGGTGCGGCGGGGAAGGTGCCGATCGTCAGGTCGGTGGTCGTCGTGCTGGCGTAGTCGATGGCAGGAGCGGCCGCGCCGGAGCCGACCTGGACGCCGTCGACGTAGAGGCGGGCGGCCTGGCCGTCGTAGCTGCCGACGACGCTGTGCCACTGGTCGTCGAAGATCGCGGTCGGTGCCGCGGGTGAGCGCGTCGCGCTCACCCCCGAGCCGACGGCGAAGGTCAGCCGGCCGGTCGTGTCGGTCGCCAGCGCGTAGGCCGCCGTCAGGCAGCCGGTCGCGCCCTGGGCGAGCACCGTGCGCAGCGGTCCCGGGTTCGCCGCCGCGCGGATCCAGGCGACGACGCTGACGCGCTCCGGGCGCAGCGCCGCGTCGGCGGGCACCAGGACGCCCGAACGCGGATCGGTGGCCGGGCTCGGACGCAGGGCGCCGCTGAAGCGCGCACCGCCGCTGACGATGTCCGCGCCGAACTGCGGCGTGCCGTCGTGGCCGTGCCCGGTCGTGTCGGGGACGACGCTGCCGATGACGTCGTCCAGCGACCACCGTGCGACCAGGTCGGCGCGCGCGGGCGCGGACGCCATCAGGCAGGCGGACAGGGCGACGGGCACGAGCAGACGGCGCATGGCGCCGAACCCTGCCAGCGCTGAACCCGTCGGTCAGTGCCAGACCCGGCCCACTTCAGTTCCACCCCGGGTAGGGTTGCGCGCCCCGATGCCCCGCACGCTGGCCGACCAACTGGAGGTGCTCGACCGTCGGCGCTTCGAGGGCCGACGGCGCGAGCTCGAGCTGATGGATGCCGTCCTGTCCGGCAGCCTGGCCCGGCAGGTCGTCTTCATCCACGGCCCCGGAGGCATCGGCAAGAGCACGTTCCTGCGGGAGACCTGTCGGCGCGCCGTCGCAGCCGGCCGTCACCCGCACGTCGTCGACGGGCGCGACGTGCTGCCCGTCCCCGGCGCGATCGAGGGCGTGCTCGCGGTCGCCGAGTCGGCCGTTGCGCCCGTGTTGGTCCTCGACTCCTACGAGCGGATGACCGGCGCTGACGGGTGGCTGCGCCAGACCTTCGTGCCGTCGCTGCCGGCCGGCGCCCTCGTCGTCATCGCCGGCCGGGAGCCGCCCGCCGACCAGTGGTTGCGGGGCGGCTGGGAGCACCTGGTCCTCGAGCTGGAGCTCGGGCCGCTGTCCCCCGAGGAGGCCCTCGCGCTCGTGCGCGCGCGCGGGGTGACCGACGACATGACCGCTGCTGACCTGGTCAGCTGGGCCCGCGGCTGGCCGCTGGCGCTGTCGCTGGCCGCCGAGGCGCCCGCGTCCGCCCCGGCGCGCGCCGCGGGTGAGCTCGATCGCGACGGCGATGTGCTGCGCGCAGCGGTGGCCCGCATCGCGCGCCCCGAGCTGCGCGACGGTGACCTGGACGCGATCGCGACCGCGGCGCTGGCCCGGTGCTGCGACCGCGAGCTGCTCGCGGACGTCCTGCCCGGCGTCGACGCCGAGGAGACGCTCGGGTGGCTGTCGCGGTTCACGTTCGCCGAGACCGTGCGGGGCGGCGTGTCGCTGCACGAGGTCGTCCGCCGGTCGGTGCGCGCCGAGCTGCAGGCTCGTGACCCCGACCGCCTGCGCGAGCTGCGACGGCGGATCGCCGACCACCTGCACGACCGCGCCGCGTCGGGTCGGCTGGACACGCTGGTGGACCTGACCGAGTTGATCGGCGACCCCGTCCTGCGCTGGGGCCTGGGCGCCGAGGGGTCGGCGCACTACCGCGTCTGCGGCGTCACCGACGGGGTGGCCGAGCAGGTGGCCCCGTGGTACTCGGCACGACCCGCGTGGTGGCGCGACGTCGCGGCGTTCCTGCAGCACGCGCCCCAGCGGGTCGTCCTGGCGCGCGACGGCCTTGACCGCCTCGCCGGCATGTCGATCGCCGTCCCGCTGGACGACGTGCCGGCCTTCGCCGAACACGACAGCGTGCTGTCCCGCTGGCTGCCCTACGCGCGGTCCCTGGGCACCGGCGCCGTCCTGCTGTGGCGCGACGCCGCGGACTTCCGCCGCGAGGGCGATCCGACCTCGCCGGTGGTGTCGCTGGCCAACACGGCCGCGATCCTCGCGTCCGGGCTGGCCAACGTGCGCTACTCGTTCCTGCCGCTGGACGCCGGCAACGACGCCGCGATGCTGTTCTCGCTGGGGACGGGCGCGCAGCCGGTGCCCGAGCTCACCGTCGAGGTCGACGGCCGCCCGCTGGCCTGCCACGTCATCGACCACGGCGACGGCGGCATGATCGGCCACCTCCGCGACGTGCTCTACGCGGACCTGCAACTGCCCGCCGGCTTCGCCCTTCCCACGCCGCCACCGGTGCCGCTGGAGGCCGTGCGCGAGGCGCTGCGCGACCTGCACCGCCCGGCGCGACTCGCCGAGAACGCCCTGGCGCATGGCGCGACGCCCGAGGACCGGGCCGCGTCGGTCCGCGCCCGGATCACCGGCGCCCTCGCCACGGCCTTCGGCGACGCGCCCGAGGACATCGAGCTCCGCGAGATCCTCGAGCGCAGCTACCTCGTCCCCGGGGCGCGCCACGAGCAGGTCGCCGATGACCTGCACCTCAGCCGCACGACGTACTTCCGGCGGCTGCGCCGGGCCACCGAGCGCCTGACGGCCTGGTTGTCCGCGGCGTAGTCCCCGACGGCCGGCCAGGGCGGCGGATCCGTAGAAATTCCGGTCCGGCGGCGCCGTGCGCTGCCGATAGTTCGGACATGCAGACCGCCGCGGTCCTCGATGCGGCGTCCGCCGCCGACGGAGCAGATGACCCGCGGGCTCCGTCGTGACACCGCTGCGCGCACGTGCGTCGCCGCCGGTGCCGGGCCCCTCGCGGCTCCCGCTCGCCGCCGCGGTGTGCGCCGGCGCGATCGGCGGTGTGGCGCTCACCGGTTGGGTCACGGGGTTGCTGGGTCTGACGAACATCATCCCGGGCGCGCCGCACATGAAGGTGCTGACGGCGATCGGGCTGCTCGCGGCGGCGTTCGCGCTGTGGTGGCTGGCCCCGCCGGACCCGCCGCGTGCACCGGCCCCCGGCCACGCCGCGGGTGCGCTGGTCGCCCTGATCGGCGCGGCGGTGTGCGTCGAGTACCTGGTTGGGCCGCTCGGCATCGACGAGCTGCTCTTCGATGACCCGGTGTCCATCCTGCCGGGCCGCCCGTCGGCCCACACGGCGGTCGCGTTCATCGCGCTGGGCCTGGCGCTGACGACCGTCGATCGTCCGGCGCTGCCGCGGTGGGTGCATCCGGCGCTGGCGGTCGTGCTGGCCGCGATCGTGGAGTTCGCGCTGGTCGGCTACATCTACGGCGTCGACTACCTGCGCGGGCAGGCCGGCCAGACCGGCCTGGCGGTCAACACCCTGGTCGCGCTGATCGCCCTGAGCACCGGGGTGATCGCGATGCGACCGGACCGGGGACTGATGTCGTTGATGCGGGGCGAGGACGCGGGCGCCCGGGTGGCGCGGCTGCTGATGCCGGCGGCGCTGGTGGGGCCCGTCGCCATCGGGGTGGTGCCGTTCGCGCTGCAGCAGCACGGCGTGGTCGGCCTGCGCGTCGGGCTGGCCGTGTTCACGCTGTCGATGGTGTTCCTGTTGGCGATCGCGATCGTGGTCGCCGCGATACGCGCCCGCCGGACCGACCGCGAGCGGGGGGAGGCCGACCGGCGGTTCAGCGCGCTGATCGAGTCGGCCCCGGACGGCATGGTGATCGTCGACGCCGCGGGCACGATCGTGCTCGTCAACGCGCGCGCCGTGGCGATGTTCGGCTACGCCCGGGAGGAGCTCGTCGGGCGCCCGGTGGACGTCCTGGTCCCCGAGGCGGTCCGCGCGCGGCACGCCGGTCACCGCGCCGTGTTCGCCGACCATCCGCAGTCCCGGGGCATGGGGGCGGGCCTGGAGCTCCGCGCCGTCCGGCGTGACGGCTCGACGTTTCCCGTCGAGATCAGCCTCAGCCGGTTGCAGACCGCCGGCGGCCCGCTGGTGTCGAGCGCGATCCGCGACGTCAGCGCACGCGCCGCGCGTGACGCCGAGGAGACGGCGGTCCGCCGCGTGGCCGAGCTCGTGGCACGCAACACGCCGTCCTCGGAGGTGTTCGACGCCGTCGCCGAGGAGATCGGCCGGCTGCTGGCGGCCACCTCGGCAGCGGTGATCCGCTTCGACGCCGACGCGGTCGAGGGGCAGATCGTCGGCGGGTGGACCAGCGACACGGCGAGCATCGTGGGCCGGCGCTTCGACCTCAGGTCGCCTTCGGCGACGGCAGAGGTGTTCCGCACCGGCCGGCCGGCGGCGGTGGAGGGGCTCGACGCGGGCGCGGACGATGCCACCTCGCTGGTCGTCGCCGGTGCGCTGACCTGCGGTGTCGCGGCCCCGATCCGGGTCGCCGGCGAGCTGTGGGGCGCGGTCGGCGCCGGGTTCGCCGGGGCGTTGCCGGAGCGTGCCGCCGACCGGGTGGACCGCTTCACCACGCTGGTCGGGCTGGCGATCGCCAACCGCCATCAGGAGCTTGCCCTCCGGGAGGCAGAGGGGCTGCACCGCGCGCTGCTCGACAACCTCCCCGGCACCGCGGTGACGCTGTACGACCACGACCTCCGCGTGCTGAGCCTCCGCGGTCCCTTCCTGCGGGCCGCGGGCATCGACCCCAGCACGTTCATCGGCAAGCCGATCAGCCAGACCGTCCCGGCGGAGACGCTGCGGGTCGTCGAGCCGCTGATCCGCGCCGCGCTCGCCGGTGAGAGCGGTGCGGTCGAGTACCGCTCGCCGGTGTCCGGCAGCGACGTGCACGTCGAGGTCGTGCCCCATCGTGACGGCGAGGGTCGCATCGTCGGGGCGATGTCGGTCGCGCGTGACATCACCGCGCAACTCGAGCGCGAGCGCGCGCTGGACGCCAGCCGCACCGAGTTGGCGCTGGCCAAACGCTCGCTGGAGGCGATCCTGCTGCACACCCCGGCCGCCGTCTTCCTCAAGGACCGCGATCAGCGCTTCCTCGTCGCCAACGCCGAGACGGCGCGGATCGTCGGCTTCCCCGGCGAGGACATCACCGGCCGGTCGCTGTGGGACCTGTACCCGCGCGAGGTGGTGGAGCCGCTGGCCGCCAACGACGCCGCGGTCATGGACGCCGGCGCCCCCGTGCGGTTCGAGGAGACCGCGCCCGACCGCGACGACGGGGGGCGCGAGCACACCTGGCTGGCGGTGAAGTTCCCGGTGCGCGATGAGCACGATGCCGTCGTCGGCATCGGCGGGATCTCGATGGACGTCACCGAGCACCGGCAGGCCGAGGACGCCCGCCGGGCCGCCGAGGAGCGCTTCGCCGTGATGTTCGAGAACGCCGGGGTGCCGATGTCCGTCGTCGCGCTCGACGGCGACGAGGCCGGCAAGGTGCTGGAGGCCAACCCCGCCTACGCGGCGATGCTCGGATGCACGCGCGAGGAGATCGTCGGGCACGCGGTGACGACGTGGATGCACCCCGACGACTACGAGAGCGCCTACGCCGAGCCCATGCAGCACCTCGTCGCCGGGGAGGTCCCGCGCCTGCAGTTCGAGCGGCGCTACCTCCACCGTGACGGGCACGTCGTGTGGACGCTGGTCACCAACGCCGCGTACACCGACGCCAAGGGCCGCCGGGTCGCCGTGGGACAGGTCCTGGACATCTCCGACCGCAAGCACCTGGAGGGGCGCCTGCAGCACCTGGCCGACCACGACCCGCTCACCGGCCTGTTCAACCGGCGCCGCTTCGAGAGCGAGCTGGACGGTCGGCTGGCCCACGCCCGGCGCTACGGCGGGACGCTGGCGGTCCTCGCCATCGACCTCGACGGCTTCAAGTTCGTCAACGACTCCCTCGGCCATGCGGTGGGCGACGAGCTCGTCCGGCGGCTCGGCGGCGTGCTGCAGCGCAGCCTCCGCGAGAGCGACGTGGTGGCCCGCACCGGCGGCGACGAGTTCGCGGTGGTCCTGCCCGAGGCGGACCTCGACGCCGCCCGCCAGGTCGCCGACAAGCTGATCACCGAGGTCGGGCACGCCGGCAAGGTGGTCGAGGGCCACCGCCACGCCAACGTCACCGCGTCCATCGGGATCACGGTGCTGCCGCCCGGCGAGACCGTCACCGGCGAGGACCTGCTCGTCGAGGCCGACATCGCGATGTACGACGCGAAGGCCGCCGGCAAGAACCGCTACGCGGTCCACCAGCGCGACGAGCGGCGCCGCGAGCAGATCCAGGTCCGCCAGGACTGGCTGGCGCAGCTGCGCGACGCCGTCGAGCACGAGCGGTTCGAGCTGCACGCCCAGCCGATCGTTCCCGTGACGTCCAACGGGCTGCCGCGCTATGAGCTGCTGCTGCGCCTGCCCGACCGGCACGGTGACCTCATCCCACCGGGGGCGTTCCTCTACAACGCCGAGCGCTTCGGGCTCATCGAGAAGATCGACTTCTGGGTCATGGACCGGGCCGTCGGGCTGCTGCACGACGCGCACGCGGCTGGGGACGACCTCGCGCTCTCGATCAACGTCTCAGCGCGGACGATCAACAGCGGTGGCGTCATCGAGCACCTGCGCCGCGCGATCGACCGCCGTCCCATCCCGGCCGGCCGGCTGGTGCTCGAGCTCACCGAGACGGCCGCCATCGCCAACATCGAACGCGCCCAGCAGCTGGCGCTCGACCTTCACGAGGTCGGCTGCGGGTTGGCGCTCGACGACTTCGGCGCCGGGTTGCCACCTTCTACTACCTCAAGCACCTGAAGTTCGACCTCGTCAAGATCGACGGCGAGTTCATCAGCCGGCTGCCCGACAGCCCGACCGACCAGCTGGTGGTGCACGCCGTGGTCGACATCGCGCACGGCATGGGCGCCGACACCGTCGCCGAGTACGTGCAGGACGATGCCACCCTGGAGCTCCTGCGCGGGCTCGGCGTCGGCTACGCGCAGGGCTACCACACCGGCCGACCGGTGCCCGTCGAGGAGATGCTGGCGACCGTGCGCGGCGGCGCGTAGCGCCGTCAGCGGTGCAGGACGCGCCGCAGCGGCGGCCGGCGGAAGTTCTCCTGGGCCAGGGCGGCGTTGACCGCGATCAGCGCGGCGGTGCACGCCAGGTTGACCTGGCCGAGGACGTTGAGGACGCGCTTGGTCCGTCCCGGGCCGCTGTCGGCGGCGTCGGGCGCGGGCGTGGAGCCGTCCTCCATGGCGACGTCGCCGCCGCTGCTCTGGGCGTTGAAGTGGATGCCTTCGACCGCGGCGGCGACCCCGCTCACCGCGGTCGCCACGACGAGGCCGTCCTTGGACAGCGCCAGGGCCCGCTCGCGAGTGGTGAGGTTGTGGTTGCGCGCCTCGCCTGCGCGGGCGCCGGCCCACCCGGTCACGATCGCGGCCAGCGACATGCTGTTGACGATGCCGTAGCGCCGCCACGCCGAGTTGACGACCTTGCCGCGCTCGGACGGGTCGCTGACCCGCGCCAACGCGGGGTGGACGCCGACGCGGGCGAACAGGTTGGCGCCGAAGAGGCTCGCGAGGCCGAGGTCGTGCAGCGCGCGGCCCGCCTGCGAGGGCGGAACGGGGGGCGCGGGGACGTCGAGGTTCAGGCTGGGCATGACCAAGGGCTACCCGGCCGCCCGTCGGGTATCCGGGATCCGATGGCCAAGGCGCAACCGCAGCGCACGCCCGACGGGCGCTACATCGTCGTCAACGGGCGCCGCTGGCGCACCAGCGATCCGGGCCTGCCCGAGCAGCGCCGGCAGGAGCTCGTCGACGAGCTGATGTCGGCGCGCCGGGCGGTGGCCCAGGCCAGGCGCGACGACGACGCGGCCGCCGAGCGGGCCGCGCGCGACCGGGTCCACGCGGCGAAGGTCGCGCTGGGCGAGCGCGGGCCGCCGTGGTGGGAGCAGCCGCGGTCCTGAGGCCGCGTGACGTCGGCGGCCGCGTCAGCCGTCCTCCACGCGGCGGACCTGCTCGTCGACCTCGACCGGGAGGTCACCCACCGCCGCGCCGACGCGGCTGCGTGCCTCATCGGGGCCGTCCGCATCGATCCACACCCCGAAGCCGTCCTCGCCGCTGATGCTCTCCGACGCGCCGGTGTCATAGGCCCCGGCGGCGTCGAGCGCGTCGTTGACGTCGGGGGTGCGCTCACCGCGCAACGTGACATGGAACCTGGCCATGGGCGGTTGATGCCCGGACCGCCGCGCGCCACGCGTTCTGACCCGCGAACGGCGCCACCGCCACGGGACGGGTAGGAGCACCCGATGCTCACCTCTGACCTGCGGCGGCAGACATGACGGGCCTGGCGCTGGTGACCGGCGGCTCCAGCGGCATCGGCCGGGCGATCTCCGACGAGCTGGCCCGGCGCGGCCTGGAGGTCATCACGGTTGCCGACCGCCCACCCGCCGACGTCATCGCGGACCTCGCGACGGGCGACGGCGTCCGGGCGGCCGCTGCGGCGGTCGACGGGCGCGAGCTGGACGTGCTCGTCCTCAACGCGGGGGTGGCGCTGGGAGGATCGTTCGCCACCGGGACCCCGCTGGAGGACGACCTGCGCCTGCTCGACCTGCACGTGCGCGGCACCGTGCACCTGGCCAAGTTGCTCCTGGAGCCGATGGTGCGGCGCGGTCGTGGCCGCGTGCTCATCACCAGCTCGATCCTGGCCCACAGCCCGGCGCCCGAGCAGCTGCTCTACGGCGCGTCGAAGGCCTTCCTGCGCTCCTTCGCCCGCGGCCTGGACGGCGAGGTGCGCAGCGCCGGCGTGACGGTGACGGCGCTGCTGCCGGGGCCGACCGACACGACGATCTTCGCCCGCGCCGGGCTGGCGGACACGCCGCTGGCCCAAGGGCCGTTGGACAATCCGCGCGACGTCGCGCGGCTGGCCTGCGACGCACTGCTGGACGGCCGGCGCGAGGTCGTCACGGCGTCGCTGCTGTCCCGGCTGGCCGGGCTGGCGCTCGCCCGCCTGCCCGACCGCCTGACCGCCCCCATCGCGGCGCGGACCGTCCAGCGCTGAGGCCGTGCGCTACGCGGCGCTCGGCCCGTCGGCGTTCTGGTCCTCGTCGAGCTCGCGCGAGACCTCCGCGCTCTCCTGCTCCTGGTTGGCGCCGGGCTCGGCGGGCGGGACGCGGCCGGGCTCCTCGTCGACGGACGGGCCGTCGGTGCCGGGCTGGGCCGGGGGCGGGTCGCTGGCCGGGAAGGTCTGCTCGAGATCCGCGTCGCGGTCGTCGTCGCTCATGTTCATGGAGCAGGGATGCCCGGCCCGGCTGTCTTGGCGCGCACGGGCCGGCGTGGCCTCTCAGCGCTGTTCGGCCGTAGACCTGGTGTGGACCGCTTGTTTGCCGATGACGCGCTGATCCGCCGGGTGCACCGCGAGCAGGTCGTGGGACTGGCCGGGCCGCGCGCGCTACTGATGATGGCCGCGCATCCGGTCGCCTTCGAGGGCTTCTTCATGTCCACCGGTGCGCTCGACGATCCCTACGCCCGGTTGCGGCGCACGGCCGATGTGCTCGACGAGATCACCTGGGGCTCGCGGGCGCGCGCGGAGGTCATGTGCCGGAGGGTGCGCGAGGTGCACGCGACGGTCACGGGGGTCCTGCCCGCCGATGCGGGGGCCTTCAAGGCCGGGACGCCCTACGCGGCGGACGACCCGAAGCTGCTGCTCTGGATCCTCGCGTGCCTGGCCGACTCCTCGCTGCTGGTCTTCGACCGCTACGTCCGCCGGCTCGGCGACGAGGAGCGCGAGGCCTACTGGCAGGACTTCCGCGTCATGGGGCCGTTGTTCGGCCTGCCCGCCGAGCAGATGCCCGCCGACCACGAGGCGTTCGCGGCCTACATGGACGAGATGGTGCGCGGCGATGAGCTCTTCGTGACCGACAAGGCGCGCGAGCTGGGCCACGAGATCGTCCTGCGCCCGCCGGTGCCGCTGCTGGTGCGCCCGCTGCTGGAGCTGGCCAACCAGATCACCGCCGGTCTGCTGCCCGGCCGGGTGCGCCGGCAGTACGGGCTGACCTGGGACCCTCTGCGGGGCGTGGCCCTCGGCGTGGGCGCCGAGTACGCCCGGCGCGTCCTCGTCCCGTTGCTGCCCGGCGGCGTGCGGCTGGTGCCCAGCGCCCGCGCCGCCTGAACCCGGCGGGGACCGGGTAGCAGGCGCCCATGAGCGCACTGAAGGCGGGAGACCGCGTGAGCTGGAAGACCTCGCAGGGACGGACGCAGGGCAAGGTCGTGCGCAAGCTCACCTCCGACTGCAAGATCTCCGACCATCAGGTCCGGGCCTCCGAGGACGACCCGTCCTACCTGGTCGAGAGCGAGAAGACCGGCGCACGCGCCGCGCACAAGCCCGACGCGCTGCGCCGCGAGAGCTGACAGGCGTCAGGCGGCCGCACCGGACGCGATCACGCGGTCCAGCGAGACGTGCAGCTGCGGCGCGGCCCACTCGTCCGGGTGGGTCCGCTCGATGAGCAGGCGCGCGCCGCGGTCGCGCAGCCGCAGGGTGCCGATCTGGTTGTCGAAGGTCGGCGCCTCGGGAAAGCGCCAGCGCACCGGTGGTTCGTCGACGCCCGCCGCGCGGGCCAGCGCACCGGCGACGCGACGCGCCCACGGCGACAGCGCACCGCGGAGCATGCGCCGCTCGCGGCTGTCCAGCGGGTTGCGGACGGGCGAGCACACCGCCTGGACGACGGCGCTGCGCACGCCGGCCTCGCGGGGGAAGCCGACCTCCGCGAGGTAGGCGTGGTGGACGTCGCCGGAGAGCAGCACGATCGACGCGGGCGCCGGACCGCGCTCTCCGGCCCCGACGGCGCGCAGCTCGTCGACCAGCCGCGCGAAGGACGTGCGGAAGGCCGACCAGTGCTCCAGGTCGAGGGCCTGCCGGATCGTCTCGCCGGCCCGGGCCGCCAGCCCGCCCCACGCGCCCGCGCAGACGGCCTCGTTCCAGCCCTCCAGCGCGTGGAGGCCCGGCGCGAGGAAGACGGGCAGCGTGGACGCGATGAGCAGGTGGTCGACATCGCCCGTCAGCTGCTCGGACACCCAGCGCCACTGCTCGTCGGAGAGCATCTGGCGGTCGGCGTCGTCGTCGACGATGCGCCCTCCGCGCGTGTCGAGGACGACCAGGCGCGTGGAACCGAGGTCGCGCCGGTAGCTCCAGCGCGTGCCCGCCACCTCGTCGCGCGCCTGGCGGGCCCAGTGGCGCAGCAGCGCGGCGTTGTCCTCGCCGCTGCTGCGGACCTGCTGGAAGACGTCGTGGTCGCGGAGGTCCTGCGGGGAGAGGTTGCCGAGGTGCTGGTAGACCCAGTAGGAGACGTACGCGCCGATGATGCGCTCCTCCCACCAGTCCTTCTGGCGCATCTGGCGGACCCACGTGCCCGACGTGTTCCAGTCGTCGTGCACGTCGTGGTCGTCGAAGATCATCGAGGTGGGGAGGACCGACAGCAGCCAGCGCAGGGCCGGGTCGCTCCACGCCTCGCAGTACAGCCAGGTGTACTCCTCGAAGTCGGCGACCTCGCCCCCCGCGCCCTGCTCGGGGTCGCGGCGGTCCTCGATGCGCTGCCTGATCGCCGGTGAGACCTCGTCGGCGTAGACCTGGTCGCCCACGAGCAGCAGGGCGTCGGGCCACCCGTCGGGCTGCTGGCCGGCCATCCGGCGGCCCAGCGCCGCGAGCGCGTCGACCTCCCGGCCGGCGGAGTCCTCGTCCTTGGTCAGCGCGAACGGGGGATGGTGGGGCAGCGACACGCGACACGACCCGAAGGCGATGTCCAGCTCGCGCCGATCGCCGAGCGTGCGGATCACGCTGGGGTGCGGTGCGTCGTCGAGGGGCCACACCTGCCGGCCGTCCAGGCGCACCTCGTAGGGCGTCACACCGCCGGGCTGCAGACCCTCCAGGACCAGCAGCGCGTAGTGGTGGCCGGCGATCTCGAACGTGCGCTCGGCGGTGTCGAGGACGCGGACCTCGCACGGCTCGTCGGTCTCGACCCACACCGTCGCGTCGGTCCGCCCGACGTGGCGCAGCAGGGGACCCAGGAGAAGCGATGCCATCCACCCCGGCTACCCGGAGGCACGCGTTCCGGCACCGCCGCCGGCGTGGGGTCCCGCCCGCTCGGCGTTACATCCGCCGAGCTGTCCGGTCTACCTCCTGACCGACCCCATTTCCGAGGAGGACGTAGGAGACATGGACGTGAAGAAGGCCATCATGGTGCTGTGCGCACTGGCGAGCCTCGCGGTCGCGGTGCCGACCGTGGCCAGCGCCCGCGACGACGACGAGCACGACGGGCCGTCCGCGACGGCCACGCAGGGCTCCTCACACCAGGAGCAGGGTGACGACGAGGTCGCCCAGGCCCCTGACGACGACGCCACCGGTGACGATGACGCCACCGAGCACCAGGCCGGTGACGACGACCTCGCGGGCGAGGTCGAGCACGCCGACGAGCAGGAGCAGGACGACGACGCGCCGCCGGCCCCGACGGGCTCCGGCCCCGCCACGACGCCCGCGCCGGGCGCCTCCGGGGTCCACCCGGAGTCCGAGGCCGACGACGACGCCACCGAGCAGGAGCCCGAGGACGTCGAGAACGCCGACCTGGCCGACACGGTCGAGCAGGCCGACGAGACCGAGACCGACGAGGACTGAGCACGTGGCCTTCCGCCGCACCGGCGCCGCGACCATCGCGGCGCTGGTGGTCCTCTCCGCCACCTCACCGGCGTACGCGGTGCCGTCCGGGTCCTTCACGGGCAGGACCGCGCAGAAGCGGACGGTGACCTTCCGTGTCAGCAAGGGAAAGGTCCGGCAGTTCAGCTTCCGCGCGCGCTTCGGCTGCAGCGACGGCTCCGGATTCACCGCCGGCGACAGCTTCACCATCCGGCTGCGCGGCGCGCGTTTCCGGGGCACGTTTGCCACGAAGGACGGCGCGCTGCGCACCACGATCTCCGGCACGTTCAAGGGGCGCCGGGCCAGCGGCACCATCCGCCGGACCGCGCGCTTCGACGCCAACCGCCACCTGGCTCCCGGCGGGGCCTTGCGGTGCACCATCAGGACCCGCTTCACTGCAAGGCACCGGTGAACAGATGACCGCCCCGCCTCCCGCCTGGCCCGACACGTGGTGCGCCGAGCACCCGGTGCCGGCCCACCGCGCGCTGGTGCGGGCATGGGCGAGCGCGCTGACGCCGTGGCGGGTGGCCGTGTGGGCGGCGAGGGACCAGCGATGAGCCGGCCGCTGTTGTCGGCGGTGGTGCTCCGCGCGCAGTCCGACGCGCGGCTGGCGGCGCTGGCCGCCGAGGGGCACCAGGCCGCCTTCACGGTGATCTTCGAGCGCTACCAGCGCGAGCTGGTCGAGCATGCCGCGCGGATCGTCCGCACCGGGCGCGCCGAGGACGTGGTGCAGCACGCCATGCTCAACGCGTGGAGCGTGCTGCTCGGCGGCACGCAGGTCGCCGAGCCGCGCGCATGGCTGCACCGGATCGTCCACAACCTGGCGCTGAACGCGGTGGCTCGGCGCGGATATGACGACACGGTCATCCCGGAGGCGGCGGTCGGGCCCGCGCTCACCGAGGACATCGTCCTCGGCCGGATGAACGCTGCGGAGGCGCTCGCGGCCGTCGCGGCGCTGCCCGAGGGCCAGCGGCGGGCGCTCGCGCTGACGGCGTTCGAGGGCGCGAGCGGCAGCGACGCCGCGGCCGCCCTGGGCCTGACCGAGTCGGCCACGCGGCAGCTCGTGTACCGGGCGCGCGCCGCGGTGCGCGCGGCGGTGAGCGCCGTGACCCCGATGCCGCTCGTCCTGCAGGCGGTGTCGCTGCAGGCGGGCGCGGGCGCGGGAGCCGGGCTGGCCGGTGCCGGTGCCGGTGGTCTGGGCGCGGCGGCGGCGAAGACGGTCGCGGTCATCGCGGTGGCGGCCGGCGGCGTCGGCACCGCCGCGGTGGTCTCCCACGGCGGCAAGGACGCGTCACCGCGCCGCGTCGCCGGCCCGCCCGTCGCGGTCCCCGGGGCCGCGGTCATGCGACAGTCGTCGAAGCTCCACGCGGACAACGCCGACGGCTGTCCGTGGGCGGCGGCTGGGCGCCCGTCCCAGACTCAGCCCCATGAAGGCGAAGTCGACGACGTCCCGGCGGGCCGCATGGGTCGCTGCTGCCGCGCTCGCGCTGGTGACCTCCGCGTGCGGCAGCACCGTGCAGACCACGGGCGCGGAGGGCGTCCTGGCCGGCGGGGAGGGCGCGCTCGGTGCCCCGACGGGTGTCATCGACCCCCTGACCGGTCAGCCGCT
>CAYUDT010000069.1:0-26286 GCA_964443695.1 uncultured Conexibacter sp.
TCCTGATCGACCTCATCGGCTACCGCCGCTTCGGCCACAACGAGGCCGACGAGCCCGCGTACACCCAGCCGGAGATGTACGGGATCATCAAGAAGAAGAAGCGGGTCACCGAGCTCTTCGCCGACCAGCTGAAGGCGGCCGGCGTCATCAGCGCCGAGGACGTCGAGCGGGAGTCCGCGGAGATCTGGGACGAGCTGACCAAGCTCCACCAGGAGCTCAAGGCGCAGATCAAGGCCGCCGAGGAGACGGGCTCCCCGACGCAGACGACCGGCGAGTACCAGCTCGACCGCTCGCCCTCGCCGGAGGTCAAGACCGCGGTCTCGACCGAGCGCCTGCTGTCGCTCAACGACGAGCTGCTCAACGTGCCGGACGGCTTCACGGTCCATCCCAAGCTCGTCAAGCAACTGGAGGCCCGCCGCACCGCGGTCGGCCCCGACGGCGGCATCAACTGGGCCCACGCAGAGGCGCTGGCGTTCTCGTCGCTGCTGACCGAGGGCATCCCCGTCCGCCTGACCGGCCAGGACGCCGAGCGCGGCACGTTCTCGCACCGCCACCTGGTGCTGCACGACGCCAAGACCGGCCAGACCTACTCGCCGATCCAGAACCTGCCGGGTGCGCTGGCGCCGCTGGAGCTGCACAACTCGCCGCTCTCGGAGACGGCGTGCCTGGGCTATGAGTACGGCTACTCCCAGGAGGCGCCGGAGACGCTCGTGATCTGGGAGGCGCAGTTCGGTGACTTCGCCAACGGCGCCCAGGTCATCATCGACCAGTTCATCGTGTCCGGCCTGGCCAAGTGGGGCCAGTCGTCGCGGCTGACGCTGCTGCTGCCGCACGGCTACGAGGGCTCGGGTCCCGAGCACTCCTCGGCCCGCCTGGAGCGCTTCCTGCAGCTGGCGGCGGAGGGCAACATCCGCGTCGCCAACCTGACGACGCCGGCGCAGTACTTCCACCTGTTGCGCCGCCAGGCCCGCATCGCCAAGCAGCGCCCGCTGATCGTGATGTCGCCGAAGTCGCTGCTGCGCCTGCCGTCGGCCACGAACCGCATCGAGCACCTGTCCGAGACGCAGTTCTTCCCGGTGCTCGGCGAGCCGCGCGTCCCCGTCGAGAAGGTCACCCGCCTGGTGCTCTGCACCGGCAAGATCTACTACGACATCAAGTCCCACCCGGCGCGCGAGAACAACGAGGGCGTGGCCATCGGCCGCGTCGAGCTGCTCTACCCGTTCCCGGAGGCGCAGATCCGCGAGCTCATCGACACCTACCCGAACCTCAAGGAGGTCGTGTGGGTGCAGGAGGAGCCGCGCAACATGGGCGCCCGCGCGCACATGTCCCCGCGCCTGATGCAGATCCTGCCCGAGCACCTGCACTTCGGGTACATCGGCCGCCCGGAGCGCGCCAGCCCGGGCGAGGGCTACCCGGCCGCGCACAACACCGAGCAGAACCGGATCATCCGCACCGCCCTCGACCTCTCGGTCCCGGTGTCGCTGTACCCGAAGAAGCTCCCCGGCGAGCGCTAGGCGCGCGGCTGCCGGAGTCGTGGGGGCAGGCCCTTCCCGCCCGCGCGGGGAGGGCCTTTCTCGTGGGGCGACGGGGCGATCCGCGCGACGCCTCTCGCCCCGCCCGCGGTCTGTGACCCTGCGCGCCCGCGCTACGGCCGCCGCTTGGAGCGCTTCCGCTTCGGCGGACGGTCGATGTAGGAGTGCCCGGCCTTGACGTAGCGGACCGCCTTCGAGCCGGACACGGTCACCTTCACCTTGCCCCGCTCGACGGTCACGCGGGAGGTGCCGTCACAGCGGTTCTCGACGAGCCAGATCGTGCCCTGGACCGTCGCGGCGACGCGGCCGCCGCGGGTGCGGTGGCCTCCCCCACCGTTGCCCCAGACGCGGCGCGCCCGCTTCTTCCTCGCCGCGACGGCGACGGCCGCCCCGCGCGGGCCGGCGCTGTAGCGGGCGCAGGTCGCGAGCGGCTCGCTCAGGACGATGTCGGTCAACGCCCCGTCAGCGACCTGCCTGACGACGAACAGGCCACCGTAGAAGTCCGCGGTGCGGGTCCGGCCGCCGGGCGCGGCCGTCACGAGCGTCACGCGGCCGTTGCGGGCGTCGACCTCGGTGCCGATCGGGATCTCCTTCACCGAGTCGACGGCGACGAACCTCTTCGTCCCCGGCAGCCGCACGAGCACCTTGCCGGAGACCCGCGCGAGGTTGCCGGTCTCCTCGGCCACCGGTGTCGCGAGGACCCGGGTGTCCACCGATGACGGCGACCCACCGGGCGAGGCGGCCTCGGCGTGGTAGGCGCCCTCCCTGGTCGTGCGGATCTGGACGTCCACGCGGCGCGTGGTGCCCGGCGGCACGTCGCCCAGGAGGCACGTGATGACCCGACCCGCCTGCGTGCAACCGCCCCCCGCCACGAGGACCGCGCCGTCGGGCACGGTCAGCGTCACGCTCCGTGAGGGTGCTGCCAGGCCCGAGGAGTTCGTGACGACGAGCGTGTGCGTCAGCACCAGGCCGACCGTCGCGGGCAGCCCGGCGAGCGTCTGGACGACCGGCAACGGACCGGCAACGGGCGCGCCGCCGGTCGTGGTGCCCGGCGGCGCCTCGACGACCGGCGCGGCGCGGACGGACCGGCAGTCGGCCAGCGCCGAGCTCGCTCCGCTGACCGTCTCCCGCGCCAGCGCGATCACACCCGTGTCCGCGGCCGGCCCGGCCGGGACCGTCACCGAGAACGGCGTCGGCGAGCCGGCCCCGCCGGTGGTGACGTTCGCCGAGCCGAGGTAGGCGTCGGCGTCCCCCGAGCCGGCGCCGGGGCAGGTGCCGCCCGTGCCGTAGAGGTCGACGACCTGTGCCGTGCCCCCCGGCCCGGTGACCGTGCCCTCGATCACGACATCGCCGTTGGCGTGGCGCACCGCACCGGTGACGACGGGCGTGTCGTGCGTCCCGGCGGGGACGACGACGCCCGGCGTCGCGTTGCGGAGCCGGTTCACGCCGATGCGGGCGGCGCTGCCGGCCGCCACGACGACGCCGGGCCGGCCGTTGGCGTCCACGTCGTTGCGATCGGCCGCGGTGGCGCCTCCCACCGACACGTCGGTCGAGCCGCCCCTGACGACCACGCCGCCGCCGGCGGTGACGCCGCTGATCGTGTTGCGCAGCACCGCGCCCCCGGTCGCGCCGTCGACGGTGATCGAGCCGCCCAGCGGCGCGCCCTGGCCGCCGCCGACGATGGTGTTGTCGGCGACCTGCGGCCCCGGGCCGCTGACGATGATCGGCTGCACCGGCAGGGCGGTCGCGATCACCCCGCTGCCGGGCCGCCTGCCGATGCTGTTGTGCTGGACGATCGCCGCTGCGGCGGTCGTCGTGGAGATGCCGACGCCGGATGCGTCGGCGATGGCGTTGCCCAGACCGGCGCTGCCACCGCCGATGGTCGCCGTCAGCGCCGTCGCGTCGACGAGGATGCCGCGGGCCAGCGGGGCCCCGGTGCTGCCATCGGGACGCACCCCCAGCCAGTTGTTGGCGACGGTGAGGCTGCCGGTTCCCGATGCGTTGATGCCGTCACCCCCGACCCCGGCGGCGATGACGTTGCGTGCCACCCCGGCCCCGCCGATGACCGTCGTGCCGGAGCCCAGGCGCAGGATGCCGTTGGCGACATCCGTGGGCACCTCGCCGGGACCGAAGCCGAGCGTGTTGGCAGTGACGGTCGCGTCGCTGTCCTCGAGGCGGACGTTGGAGTTGCTCGCGGCGATGGTGTTGCCGCTGATGGTGGCCGCCGCACCGACGACGCTCACGCCGTAGGTCGGGTCCACGAGCGTCGTCGCGGCCTCGTCGAGGCCGATGGTGTTGGCGTCGATGACCTGCGTACCGGCCTCGACGCTGACACCGCGGCTGACGGCGGTGATCGTGTTGCCGGTCACCTGCCCGCTGTCCCCGTTGAGCCGGATGCCGTCGACCGGCCCGTCGGCGGCGCCGCCGACGAGGAAGCCCACGGCGTTGGCGCTGATGGTGCTGTTGGTGGCACCGCTGTCGGAGATCGCGGTCAGCGCGGCGCCGAGGCGGTTGGCGTCCACGACCGCCTGGTCCCCGCCCTCCACCGAGATCGCGGTCTCCAGCTGCCCGAGGGTGGCCGCCCCCGTGGCGGTCATGTTGAAGCGGCTGCCGCGGACGATCGTGCCGGTGGCGCCGACGCCGACGCGCACCCCGGCACCGCCCGCGATGGCGGCGGAGGCGAACGCGTTGGGCGCGATGACCGCGCCGGTCCAGCCGACCCCGACGTTGGCGCTGTTGCTGACGTTGACCCCCGTCTTCACGCTCGACAACCCGGTGCCGGCGAGGTCGAGGCCGAACCAGGAGTTGACGACGTGGGTGTTGTCGGAGCCGCCGATGATGTCAACCGCGACGCCGCTGGGCACGTTGGCGAACGAGAGGCCCTCGACGGTGCTGCCCGGGGCTCCCTGGATGCGCATCGCCGAGCCCAGGCCGGCGCTCGGCGCCGCGACCTGCACGAGCGGGCTGCCCGCGTAGCCGGGCGCCGTCGTGCCGTCGACGGTCAGCTGGTCGGTGATCGGGGGCAGCCCGGTGCCGACGTCGATGATGCCCAGCGCGCCGACGGAGAAGCTGACGGTGTCCGCAACCCCGACGGTGGCGTTGGCCGTCGCGATCGCCTCCCGCAACGTGCACTCGGCGACGTCGCAGGTTCCGTCGCCCGGGTTGATGGTGGTGTTCACGTCGTACGTCGCCGCCTGCGCCGCGACCGCGCACACCAGCCACGCCAGCACCGTGGCGATCGCGCACCTGAACACCATCAGCCGATCTTCGAGGAAACCGCAGCCCCGGAACGTCCAATCCTGGACGTCCGCCGGTCGGCCCGCCAGCACGACATCGCCGATCGCGGCGAAGCAGGGTTCCGCCCAGGCGGTACGCTCGCCCCGGCATGGGGACGCAGCGGGCCTTCCTGATCGTCGCGCTCGTCGCTGCGCTGCTGGCCGGGGTCGTCCAGGCCACCGACATCGCGGGCTCGATCGAGGCCGGCACGATCGACACGCGCTTCAAGCTGCGCGGGGACGTCCAACCGCGCCGGGACGTCGCCCTCGTCCTCATCGACGACGAGACGTTCGACGCGCTGCACGAGCGCTGGCCGTTTCCGCGCGACCAGCACGCCAAGGTCATCGACCGGCTGCACGCGGCCGGGGCGAAGGTCATCGCCTACGACGTCGAGTTCACCGAGCCCTCCGACGATCCGGACGCGGACGGTGCGCTGCTGGACGCCGCGGACGCCGCGCGGCCCGTGGTGTTCTCCGTCGTCAGCGTCGACCGGCGCGGGCGCAGCACCCTCTTCGGCGGAGGACGCATCATCGAGGAGGTCGGTGCCGTCCCCGCTATCACGACGCTGCCCGTGGACCACGGCGGCGTGGTCCGCCGCGTCGACGCCGGCGAGCGCGGCGTGCCGACGTTCGCCGTCGCCGCCGCGCAACTCGCGACGGGCCGGCGCATCCCGCCCGGCGCGTTCCCGGAGTCCGGCGACTCTGCCTACATCGCCTACGCCGGCAGGGCGCTGACCCTGCCGCACTTCCCCTTCAGCGACGTGCTCAACGGGCGCTTCCCGAAGGACGCGTTCAGGGGCAAGGTCGTGGTGGTGGGCGCGTCCTACGCCGCGCTGCAGGACATCAAGGCCGTGCCCGTCTCCGACGCCGTGATGTCCGGCCCGGAGGTCCAGGCCAACGCGGTCGCCACGATCCTCGGCGGCTTTCCGCTGCGCACCGTCCCCACGTGGCTGGAGGTGCTCATCGCCGTGCTGTTCGCGGCGGCGGTGCCGCTGCTGATGCTGCGCGCCGCGTTCCAGGTCACGCTCGCTGCCGGCGTCGCGCTGCTGATCGCCTGGCCCATCAGCGCGTACCTGCTGTTCACGGCCGACCGCATCGTCCCGGTCGTCACGCCGCTCGGCGGGCTGCTCGTCGGCGCGGTCGGCACGATCGCCGTCCACGCGATCGGCCAGGCGTTCGAGCGCGCGCGGACCCGCGACGCGTTCGCGCGCTTCGCCCCGGCGGCAGTGGTCGACCAGGTCCTCGCGAAGGCCGGCGACGGCGCCCGACTCGGCGGGCGGCGGGCGACGTCCACCGTCCTGTTCAGCGACCTGCGCGGGTTCACGTCCTTCGCCGAGCGGGTGGAGCCCGAGGTCGTCATCGACCTGCTCAACCGCTACCTCACCGAGATGAGCGACGCGATCCTCGACCACGGCGGCACGCTGGTCAGCTACATGGGCGACGGCATCATGGCCGTGTTCGGCGCGCCGCTGGACCAGCCCGACCACGCCGACCGCGCGCTGGCCGCCGCCCGCGAGATGAACGGCCCGCGCCTGCAGGCGTTCAACGACTTCATCGCCCAGCAGGGCCACGACCACGCGTTCGCGATGGGGGTCGGTCTCAACACCGGTGCCGTGCTGTCGGGCAACGTCGGCTCCGAGCGCCGCATGGAGTACACGGCCATCGGCGACACCACCAACACCGCCAGCCGCCTGGAGGCCATGACGAAGAACCTGCCCTGCCACGTCGTGCTGTCGGAGGCGACGCGGGTCGCGCTGACCCGGGACGCGGGCGAGCTCACCGACCTCGGCGAGGTCGAGGTGCGCGGCCGCGTCGAGGGCCTGCGCATCTGGGGTGCGGGCTAGGATCGGAGGGAGAAGCCCCACTCCCCAGAAGTGGGGATGCGCCCGCCTCGACGGATGTACGACGGTCCACACCGGCCGGCGTTCCGATACTCAAGGCGATGGCCGTGTCGCCCCCAGCGGTGGACGAGTTGGCTGCCGCGGCGCGGCGGCTGGCCGACGCCGAGCACCTGGCCCGCATCGGCAGCTGGGAGTGGGACATCCCGGGTAACCGGGTCACGTGGTCGGACGAGCTGTTTCGCATCTACGGCCTGGAGCCGGGGGCGATCGAGCCGTCCTACGAGCGCTTCATCGGCTACGTCCACGAGGACGACCGCGACGCCGTCGACCAGCGCAACCGGCAGGCCTTCGCCGACCACCAGCCCTTCGAGGACGTCAAGCGCGTCGTCCGCGCCGATGGCGCGACGATCCTGATGCGCACCCGCGGCGAGGTCGTCACCGACGGCGACGGCAACCCCATCCGGATGCTCGGCGTCTGCGAGGACGTCACGATCGAGGAGGGCGTGCGCCGGGCCAAGGCGCAGCTGGCGGCCATCGTCGAATCCTCCGCGGACGCGATCTACGCGGTCGACCCGCGCAGCTGCGTCGTCAGCTGGAACCACGCGGCCGAGGAGCTGTTCCGGGTCACCGAGGCGGACGCCATCGGCGCGCCGCCGCGGGACCCCGAGGTCTGCAAGGCGCTCACCGCCGTCCTCGGCGGCGGCGACGTCAAGCGCTTCGAGGCGCAGGATGTCCCCGGCCGCGACATCGACTACACCGTCTCCCCCATCTCGGCCGTGGACGGCCTGGTCACCGGCGCGTCGGTCATCGCCCGCGACGTGACCGAGCAGCGGCGCCTGGAACGTCAGCTGCGCCACCTCGCCGACCACGACGCGCTCACCGGGCTGTCCAACGGCCGCCACTTCGCCGAGCGGCTGCAGGAGCGGCTGGCCGAGGCGCGCCGCCACGGCTTCACCGGTGCGGTGATCGTCGTCGACCTCGACTCCTTCAAGGAGATCAACGACGGTCACGGCCACGGCGCCGGCGACGCGGTCCTGCGCTCCGTCGCCCTGCGCCTGCGCGAGTGCGTCCGCGCGACCGACGTCGTCGCCCGGCTCGGCGGTGACGAGTTCGCGATGCTGCTGCCGCACACCACGCCCGACGAGGCGCGCGCGATCGCCGGCGACATCCTCGAGGCGATACGCCGCCACGCGGTCGTCCTCGACGGGCGGATCGCGCGGATCACGGCCACGATCGGCGTCGCGCTGTACGGACGCGACTGGTCCGGCGACCTCCTGGCCGCCGCTGACCGCGCGATGTACGCGGGCAAGGAGGCGGGTCGCAACTGCGTCTCCACCGCTGCACCCGCGGGCGCCGGATCGCCGCGGGACTTCCGCGCGCGGGAGCTGCGCGACGCGCTGGAGCAGAAGCGCCTGTGCCTGCACCTGCAGCCGATCCTCGACCTGCAGCGCAACGAGATCACCCGCTACGAGGCGCTCGTCCGGATCAACGGCCCCTCCGGACTGATCCTGCCCGGTGCGTTCATCGCGGTCGCCGAGCGGCTGGGCCTGATCCACGCCATCGACAGCTGGGTGCTCGAGGAGTCGATCGCCCTGCTGGCCGCCCACCCCAGGCTGGTGCTGGAGGTCAACGTCTCCGGCCGCTCCATGGGGGACCGCTCCCTGCCGGGGCTCATCGCCCGCGCGCTGAAGTACCACGCCGTCGACCCCGCCCGCCTGGTCCTGGAGATCACCGAGACCGCCGCGATCGCCAACATGGACGAGGCGCTGCGCTTCGCGGCGGACCTCAGCGCGCTGGGGTGCAGCTTCGCGCTGGACGACTTCGGCGCGGGCTTCGGCAGCTTCTACTACCTCAAGCACCTGCCCGTCGACCTGGTCAAGATCGACGGCGACTTCGTGTCCGGCCCGCGCAGCGCGGCGGACGACCTCGTGGTGCAGGCGATCGTCCAGGTCGCCCAGGGCCTGGGCAAGCGCACGGTCGCCGAGCACGTCGGTGACGCGGCGACGCTGGATGCGCTGCGCACCTGGGGCGTGGACTTCGCCCAGGGCTACGACATCGGGCGCCCGTTCCCGGCGTCCGAGCTGACGGCGCGGTCAGCGACGGCGTAGCTCGTGGACCGACGCGACCGTCAGGTCGGGGTCCTGGCGTGACTCGATCTCGAAGACCTCCTGCGCCAGCGTGTGGAACGCCGGCCAGGTGCGGCGGCCCTGGTCGCCCAGCAGGACCGGCGCGTCGAGCTTGACCAGCAGGTCCAGCAGCGTCGGCGCGTGGTACTCCTCATAGAGCAGGTCGGCACCGATGACGAGATCGAACGGACCGGCGTCGAGCAGCACCTGCGGCTCGCGCCAGTCGGCGACGATCTCGGCGACGAAGCTCACCCCGTTGACCTGCGCGTTGTGGCGGGCGGCGTCGTTGGCGTCGGGCTGCAGGTCGGTGATCGTGACCTTGGCACCCTCCTTCGCGGCGACGATGCCGGGCAGCGCCACGCCGGCGCCGAGCTCAAGGACCTTGCGCCCGTGCAGCGGGCGTCCGGGCAGGGCGCGGGCCAGCGCCTTGGCGCTGGGCCACAGCTCGGCCCAGTAGGGCAGCTCACCGGACGCCTCGTACACCTCCATGTCGATGAGATCCTCGGCGAAGGGGTCCGGCGGCAGGTGGATGACCACCTCGTGGTCGCCGGCGATGATGATCTGCTCGACCCAACCTTCGGGCGGCGCGGGGGCTGATGTCACAGTGCCTCTCGGACCTGCTGGGCGCTGGGCGCGATGTCCGGTTCGAGGCGGTCGAGCAGCCCGCGCCAGCCGGGCTGCAGCTCGATCGCCCGGCGGACGCGTTGCAGCGCGATCGGCAGGTCACCGTTCTGGGCGGCGGCCAGGCCGGCCCAGAACAGCAATTCGTGGTTGTCGGGCGCCAGGGCGCTGGCGGCCTCGTACTTCTGCGCGGCCAGGTCGAAGTCGCCGACGCCCGTCGCGTCGTCCCCCTCGGTGGCCAGGTGGTAGGCGTCGGCCAGGTCGAGCAGGCGGTCGAGCTCCTCCAGCGGCTCGGGTGCGTCGTCGACCCGGAGGTCGGTCGTCGTCTGCCAGCTCTCTCCGGTGGCCGGGACCACGAGGATCGCCGCGGACTGGCGACCCCGGGCGTCTCCGCCGCGTGACTCCGCCGCGTGCAGTGCGGCCATGAGCCGGCGGGCCAGCGGGCCGGTGCTGCGCTCGAAGGCCTGGGCCATGGCCGGCCAGACCTCGGGTGAGCCCATCATGTTGGCCTGGGTGCTGAAGCCGCGACCCGTCTGGTGGCCGGCGTGCGCGATGCAGCGCTCACCGGTGTGGGTGGCGACGTGGCCGTGCCGGTCGATGACCGCGACCTGGCGGAAGCGCGCCGCCTCGTCGGCCTCGAGCAGCCGCTGCAGCGCGGCGTCGGGCTGCTCGCCGTCCTGCAGCGCGTCGAGCAGCCGCGGGCCGAACGCCGGCTCGGCGACGGACTGCGTGCACACCGCACCGACCCCCGGACGCGCCCACGGCACGATGGGGCCGACGCCGAACCAGTGCGACTGCACGGCGGCGCCGAGCGCACCCGTGTCGGGGCAGCGAGCGACGATGGAGTAGGTGCCACGGCGAACCATCCAGCCGCCACACTACCCGTGTGGCCGCAACGCCCGACATCATCATGGACCGCGTGCGCCGGGTACCACCGGGCTACGTGACCACCTACGGCGACGTCTCACCGGGTGCGCCGCGGCTGGCCGGCCGGGTCATGTCGTCGCTTCCCGACGGCCATGACGTGCCCTGGTGGCGGGTGGTCCGTAGCGACGGGTCGCTGGCCGTCGGCTCGCGCCAGCGCGAACTCCTGCTGGAGGAGGACGTCCCGTTCACCCGCTCCGGCCGGGTGGACCTGACCGCGGTCCGCATCCCGCCGGAGGCGATCCTCTGATGTGGGTCCAGCGCTCGGTGGCGCTGGCCGCCCGGCCCCGCGGGTTCCACCTCGTCACCCGCGACGTGCTGGAGGCCCTGCCCGAGCTGGCCGAGGTCCGTGTCGGGTTGCTGCACGTGCTCATCCAGCACACCTCCGCCTCGCTCACGCTCAACGAGAACGCGTCGCCGGACGTGCGCCGCGACTTCGAGACCTGGTTCAACGTGGTCGTTCCCGAGTCGTTTCCCGGCTGGACGCACACCTTCGAGGGCCCCGACGACATGCCCGCCCACGTGAAGGCGTCGCTGATGGGCCCGTCGCTGACCCTGCCCGTCGGTGACGGCCGCCTGCAGCTGGGCACCTGGCAGGGCATCTACCTCTGCGAGCACCGCGACCACGGCGGCTCGCGCTCGCTGGTGCTGACGCTGAACGGCGAGGCGCGTCAGCTCTCGCGCAGCGTCGCGCCGTAGCGCGCGCGGCGGAACTCGAGCACGTCGCCGGGGATGGTGCGCAGTTGCTCCGGCGTGGAGACGCCGAGGTAGCGGACGAGCAGCGGCGTCTTGATGACACCGCCGGCACCGTCGGCGTCGACGCGCCAGGCGCGCGCGCCGGGGCGCGAGGAGACGGCGCCGTCGAGGTCGGCGCCGTGGAACAGCAGGCCGACGCCGTCGTCCGCGGCGTAGCCGCCGGCAAGCTCGCCAGAGGCGACCAGGCGCTCGTAGACGGGCAGGCGCTCGGGCTCGCCGTCGGCGTGGACGCTGAAGGAGCCGGGCAGGAAGCCCAGGCCGTCGGCGCCGTCGGGCTCGCCGGTTGACTTCGTGACGCCCTGGGCGAACCAGCACATCGCGCCGGCCGACAGCCCGGCCAGCACGACACCGGCCTGCCAGGCCTCGCGGAGGATGACGTCCAGCCCGTGCACCTTCCAGATGGCGATGAGGTTCTGCATCGACCCGCCGCCGACGTAGACGATGTCCTGCCCGAGGATCAGCTCGCGGAGGTCCACCGGGCCCCGGGCCCCGAGCTTGAAGAGCTCGAGGACGTCGAGCTCGCAGCCCCGGTCGGCGAACGCCGCGTGGAAGCGCGCCGTCTGCTCGGACGCGTCGCCCGACGCGGTCGGCAGCAGCAGCACGCGCGGCACCTGCCGCGCGGCCAGCGTCAGGACGTATTCGTCGAGAGCCGGGTTCTCCGGCTCCATCGTGAAGCCCCCGCCACCCATGGCGAGGATCGTCGGCACACCCACATGGAAGAGGTTACGCCGCAAGCGCCGCCGGGGCAGCAGCAGGTGTCCCGAGGTAGCGCACCGGCAGCGCCGTCTCGATCACCTCGCCGCCAACGGCCTCCACGCGCACGGCACCCGCCTTCGGGCGCGACGCGACCGCCTCGACCATCTCGGTGCCGACGAAGCGCAGCGCGGCGCCGTCGTCCACCCCGTACCCGGCGACCATGCCGTCGGCGATGTAGTCGCGGTACTCGACGCTGCGCTCCGGCTCGCCGTCGTAGTGCACGCAGTTGGAGTGGGGCAGGAAGCCGAGTCCACGCACGCGCTCCGGCGGGCCGTGGAACGCCGTGACCGCCTCGTCGAACCAGCACAGCGAGCCGGCCGAAAGACCGCACATGATCGTGCCGTTGCGCCAGGCGGCCTCGAGCATCCGGTCCAGGCCGTGGGCCAGCCACGCGCCCATCAGGCTGATGACGCTTCCTCCCCCGACGTAGACCAGGTCCTGCTGCAGCAGATGACCGGCCAGGTCGCCCTCCACCGCTCCGGCGCCGCGATCGCGGCGGAACAGGCTGATGTGGGAGACGTCGCAGCCGCGGGCGGCGAACTCGCGGTAGAAGCGGACGACGTAGTGGTCGGCGTCCCCCGAGGCGGTCGCGATGAAGCAGACCTTCGGGTTGGCCTTGCCGGTCAGGGACAGCACGTAGTCGTCGAGAAGCGGGTTGCCCGCCTCCATCGAGAATCCACCGCCACCGAACGCGACGATCTGGGGCAGGAGGGCGGGACCCGTTTTCATGGCCGGAGAGTAGGGCGCACTCCCCGGCCACGAGCAGATTTCAGCCCCCTGTACAGGGGCGTTTGGACCGAGTGGCGAACTGCGGTCCAGGGCGTGTTCGACCCTACCTGCCCTTCCAGACAGGGTCGCGCTTCTCCTTGAAGGCGGTCGCGCCCTCCTTGGCGTCCTCGGACACCATCACCGAGCCGGCGATCTCCCCCTGCTTGGCCCACATGTTCTCCAGCGTCCAGTCCTGCTGCTCCTGGATGATCTGCTTGGAGGCGATGAGCGACAGCGGGCCGTTCTTGGCGATGGCCGCGGCCAGCTCCAGCGCGCCGTCGACGGCGCCGCCCGGCTCGACGATGCGGTTGACGACGCCGAACTCGTGGAAGCGCTCGGCCGGGAGCGGGTCGCCGGTCAGGGCCAGCTCCATGACCATGTGGTACGGCATGCGGCGGGGCAGGCGCAGCAGCGCGCCGCCGGCGGCGACGAGCGAGCGCTTGGACTCCGGGATGCCCATCTTCGCGCCCTTCGCGGCGACGATCATGTCGCAGCTCAGCGCGATCTCCATGCCGCCCGCGACGGCGAAGCCCTCGATCGCGGCGATCAGCGGCTTCTTGGACGAGCGCTGCGCGATGCCGGCGAATCCACGGTCGCCGTACCACGGCGACTCGCCCTTGACGAACGCGCCGAGGTCCATGCCCGCGCAGAAGTAACCACCGGCGCCGGTCAGGACGCCGAGCGCCAGCTCGTTGTCGGCGTCGAGCTCCTCCAGCGCGGTGCCGATCCCTTCGGCCACGGCCGCGTTGACGGCGTTGCGCAGCTCAGGGCGGTTGATGGTGATCAGCAGGACGTTGCCGCGCCGCTCGGTGAGGACAGCTGGGGAGTCGTTCATGGTGGCCGTAACCCTATGTGAACCGGGTTCAGCTTTGCCGGGGCGGGGAGAGCAACGCTGATCGGATGACGTGGGTGATGCGCTCGGCGTACTGGCGGCGCCTCCAGCCGCGCTCGGTGCGCAGCTGGTCCCACAGCGGGATGGACAGCAGTCCCGCCAGCAGATCGGTCGCCTCGCGCCTGGTGAGCGCGGGATGCAGCGCGCCCGCCGCCTCGCAGTCCTTGACCACCAGGGCACAGGCCTGCCGCAGCGCGTCGGTCCGGCCGGCCCACGCGGCCGCGAGGTCGGCGTCGCGGAGCCGCTCGGCGTGCACGTGGCGCGCGAGGTCGATGAAGTCCTCGACGTGCGCCGACCACCAGGTCGCGAGCGCCTCGAGCTCGGCTGCGGGCGTGGTGGCTGCGCGGATCTCCGCGACCGCTGCGGCGGCGCCGAGCTTGGTGTCGATCTCCTCGAGCGCCGCGGTCAGCAGGCCGGCGCGTGAACCGAAGTGCCGGTAGATCGCCTGGCGCGAGAACTGCGCCCGTGCCGCGATGTCCGTCAGGCTCGGCGCGTGACCGGGCCGCTCCCGCAGCAACGCCAGGGTCGCGTCGAGGATGGCCGTGCGGGCGCCATGATCCGTACTCACGTTACGCATTGTAACGTTACATCGTGTAACGTATGGCCGATGAGCAACGTCGAGAGCCCCTGGCAGGTGGCCCGCCGGGCCCAGCAGGCCGTCGAGCGCAAGGACCGTGGCACCTGGCTGGCGTGCTTCGCGGAGGACTGCCGGGTCGAGGATCCCGTCGGACACGTCCCCGCCCTGAGCGGCCGGGAGGCGCTGGCGGGCTTCTGGGATGCCGGCGTGGCGCCGCTGGCGTCGGTGCACTTCGCACCGACGCGGCGGTGGGAGACCGCTGGCGAGGTGCTCATCACCGCCACCGTGACCATCGACGTCGACGGCAGCACCGGCGCAGCCTACGACGGCGCCTTCCTCTACGCCCTCGACGACACCGGCGCGATCGCCTCGCTGCGTGCCTTCTGGGACCTCCCGGACGTCATGGCCCAGCTCGCGGCACAAACCCCGCAAACAGCGGCGAAACGCACGGCGGACGTCCGCGGGGATTCGTAGGCTGGGGTCGATGCGCTTGATCGTCGCCCGTTGTGAAGTGACCTACACCGGCCGTCTGCTGCAGGCCCGCCTGCCCGAGGCATTGCGGCTGCTGATGATCAAGAGCGACGGCAGCGTGATGGTCCACGCGGACACCGGTGGCTACAAGCCGCAGAACTGGATGACCCCGCCCACCGTCATCGAGGAGAGCGACGAGCACATCGTCGTCCGCAAGTTCGCCGGCAAGAGCGAGGACCGGCTGGACATCCGGATCGTCGAGGTCGTCTCCGACATCGCGCACGACATGGGTGAGGCGGCCGCGCTGGAGAAGGAGGGCGTCGAGCGCGACCTGCAGGAGGCGCTGGCCGACGCGCCGCACTTCTGCGGCGAGGGCTTTCGCCTGGTGCGCCGCGAGTGGCCGACCGACATCGGCCCGGTGGACCTCATGTGCCGCGACGAGGAGGACGGCTGGATCGCCGTCGAGATCAAGCGCATCGGCACGATCGACGCGGTCGAGCAGCTGACGCGCTACCTGGCCCGCATCCAGGAGGACCCGGCGATGGCCGGGTGCCGTGGCGTCCTCGCCGCCCAGGTCATCAAGCCTCAGGCCCGGGTGCTGGCCGAGTCGCGGGGCATCGCCTGCGCCGAGGTCGACCTCGACGTCGTCCGCGGCGTCAAGGAGCCCGAGCTCACCCTGTTCGTCTGACTCCGGAGGGCGGGCTGCTGCTGCTGGTCGCAGTGCTCCACAAGCCGGAGCGTGCTCGCGGCGCTATGGTCGGCTCGTGCACGGACTGATCGTCGGAGAGCTGCAACGGTTTGTCGCTGCTCGCGCAGGAGACGGCGCCTGGGAGGGCCTGACGGCGGACGCTCCGGCGCCGCTGCAGGCGGCCGATCCGAAGGCCGTGCACCCCGACGCGGACGTCGTTGCGGTCATCGTGAAGGCTGCCGGCGCCCTCGGCGCCGACGTCCAGGACGTGCTGCGGGACTTCGGCGAGTTCCTGGTCCCCGCGCTGCTGGACCACTACCGCCCGCTGGTCACAGGTGAGTGGAGCGCGCTGGACCTCATCGAGCAGACGGAGGCCGTGATCCACACGGCGGTACGGCTGCAGCAGCCCGGCGCGCGGCCACCGGCGCTGAGCGTCACGCGCACGGCAACGGACGAGCTGGTCGTGGACTACCGTTCCGAGCGCCGCATGTGCGCGGTCGCCGAGGGCATCGCCACGGGCATCGCCGGCCAGTACGGCGCGACGTTCGCCATCACCCAGACCACCTGCATGCTGCGCGGCGACGAGGCCTGCGCGATCCACGTCAAGCAGGTGTAGGACCGCCGGCCGTCCGCAGCGCGCCGTCGGCGTCCCGCAGGCCCAGCGCGAAGCGCGCGTCCGGCGCCACCGAGCCGTCCAGCCAGGCCTCGACGTGCTCCGCGAACGCCGGCCCGTGCTTGAAGGCGTGACCGGAGCCGCCGCCGAGCAGCCAGACGCGCCCCTCGTGGTCCGGGTGCGGCGCGGCGAGGAACCGGGTGTCCGGCGTGATCTCGTACTGGCAGACGCGCGTGCCGCACAGGGGCGCCCCGGCCAGCGCCGGGAAGCGGTGCTCCAGGTAGGCGCGCGCCGCGGCGTAGTGCTCGGGCAGGACGACGCGGTCCTCGTCCAGCCGGGCGGGCGGACCCTCCACGTCGGGCGCCACCTTCACCCCGCGACCGTCGAGGTCACCGACGCCGTAGGCCGCGCCGTCGTAGTCGACCCAGCCCGGGACGCCCGGGGTGCACCAGTCGGCGGTGGCCTGGAAGAAGAAGACGTCCTGCTGGGTGACCCGCAGCGACACGAGGTCGCCGAACAGCGAGGGCATCCAGGCGCCGCAGGCCCAGACCACGCGGTCGGCGGTCAGCACGCGGCCGTCCTCCAGTCGCACGCCGGCGCCGTCCGGTCGCGCCCGCGACCCGATGAGCGTCGCGCCGCGCGAGCGCGCCCGCGCCACCAGCGCCTGCGTCGCCCGCCGCGCGTGCAGGACGCCCGCCTCCGGCTCGAACAGCACGAACTCGAGATCGTCGACGCGCAGCGACGGGAACAGCGAGCCTGCGTCCCACGCCGTCAGCCGCTCGACCGGGATGTCCAGCCGCCGCAGGACGACCTCGGACTGCGCCTCCCAGCCGTCGGCCCGACGCGCGAACCAGGCCACGCCGGCCTCCGCGATGAGCGACGGGTCCAGGTCGTTCCAGAGGGTGCGAGCCCGGCGGGCCGAGGTCGCGTGCCACTCATCGGCGCCGTGCGCGCAGCGGATCAGCCGCGACTCCCCACCTGAGCCGGCCCCGACCCATCCAGGCGCGACGGCCTCCACCAGCGCGACGTCCCAGCCCGTCCCGGCCAGGCGGTCCGCCAGCGCCGCGCCGAAGACGCCGGCACCGACGATGACCGCCGAGCCGGCCACGACTGCCTACTTCAGGCGGAAGTAGAGGAACTTGGACGACGCCTTCTTCCACGGGGCGACCCCCGCGTAGACGACGCGCACACGCCAGCGGCCCTTCTTGGTCAGCTTGGCGGTGAACTTGATCGGCTTGTTGGCGCGGACCAGACCGCCGGACAGCTTGCGCCACTGCTTCTTGCGGTTCAGGAACTGCCACTCGACCGCGACCTTGCCGGTGATGGCCGGGGCGGCGGTGTTGCCGTTCTTGCTCAACGACGCCAGGATCGAGCAGGTCCGTCCGCGGCAGCTGACCTTCTTGGACTTCATCGTCAGCTTGGGCGTGAACGAGCCCTTGATCGCCCCGGCCGCGACCTTCTGCACGACGACCTTCTGCTCGCTGGTGTTGCCGTTCTTGTCCAGCGCGCGGATCGTGATCGTGTGCGCGCCGAGCGCCAGCTTGGACGAGCCGTACCACGGCGTCAGGCCCACGACCTTGCCGTTGCTGAGCTCGCCGAAGTTGGAGATCGGGTCGTTGGAGCCGTCGATGAGGACGCTGATGCGGGCCAGGCCGACGCCGCTGTCGTTGCCGGAGGCCTTGATCTCCAGCGTGTCGACGTACTGCTGGTTGGGCTGCGGGCTGACGACGTTGATGCTCGGCGGGTCGAAGTCGCCGCACGAGCCCGGCGTGCCGCCGCCCTGCGACACGATCGCCTTGAACGCCGCGAGCGAGGGCTTGGGCTTGGCCGCCGTGTCGAGCAGCCCGTAGTGCCCGAGCTCGTCGTTGGGCGACGTGCTCTCGTCCTCGAGCTGGAACCAGTTGGCCGTCGTCACGTACGCGTCGTTCATCAGGCAGCGGTAGCCGCCCGTGAGGTACTGGGCCTGGACGCTCTCGGACACGCCGTTGGGCTTGATGCCGTTGCCGGCACCGCGCGCGCAGGACTTCGGGCCGCCGTTGGTGGACGACCACCCGATCTCGCTCACGGAGATCGGCTTGTCGTCGCCGTTGCCGAGCATCACCGCGCGGACCTCGCGGTAGCCGACGAAGGAGGTGAAGCCGATGCGGTTGCCGCTGGCGGGGTCGCGGTAGAACTCGTCGGGCGCGGCGACCAGGCAGGCGGTGTCGGTGTGGACCGAGACGCCGTCGAAGGAGCCCTTGGCGCCGTTGTCGTAGAGCGACTGGATCCAGTTGTAGTTGTTGCCGGCGGTGGGGCCGGTGTACACGGCGACGGTGGGGTCGCCGTTGGTCGGGTCCTTGATCGCGGCGTAGGCCTTCTTCAGCAGCGCCGTGTAGCCCCCCGGGTTGGGGGACGGCTTCCAGTACTCGCCGCCGTCAGGCTCGTTCCAGACCTCGAGCTGGTCGATGTTGATGCCCGCGTTGGCCGCGCGCTTGACGAAGCGCTGCGCGAACGACGCGTAGTCGTCGTAGTGGTCGGGCGTGGGGGCGTAGACGCCGCCCTGCCCGCCGTTGGCCCACGGCGGCGCGTCGGTGAGCGCGACCATGATCTTGCGGCCGGCGTCCTTGATCTGCTTGATCGCGTTGTAGGTGCCGTCGACGACGTTGGCCGGACCGGCCGGCGCCACGGGCATCTCGCCGGCGTGGTTGGGCTCGAACGCGGCCCAGCTGACGAAGATGCGGACCTGTTGGGCGCCGGTGTCGATGGCGCGCTGGACGAGGGCCCGGTCACCGAGGGCGCCGCGCAGGTTGACGCCCGGCGAGGCGGCCTGGGCGCTGGTCGCAGGCAGGGCGACGGCGCAGGTGATGAGGGCAAGGAGGAGTGAGACTCGACGTGAGAGCACGGGCAGGGGTGGAGCCTAGGAGGTGGACGGGTGACGGTGTGCCGGGATCGGAACACCACTTCCACCCTGGAGCATCGGCGTCCCAAACCTCAAAGTGAGAGTATCTGGCGCGTTGCCGCTCGGCTTTGTCTGCGGAGCAACGCGCCGGTTCATCTGACCGTAAAGCTGAAGAACCGGGTGGTGAACGGCTTGTACGCGCCCTGACCGAGGTACTTCACGCGCACGCGGTAGGCGCCCTTGCGCCTGAGCTTGGTCGAGAACTTCACCGTTCCGCGCACGAGCCTCACGCCGCCGGCGACCTTCTTGTACTTGCCCTTCTTGCCGCGAAGCTGCCACTCGATCTGCACGCGACCGGCGATCACGGGCGCCACGGCGCCGTTGGTCAGCGCCGGCGGCGTCAGCTTGCCGAGCGTGAAGACGCAGGACGCCGAGCCCTTCTTGAATTTCTTGCAGCCGACCGGCTTCTTCGGGATCGACAGCTTCGCCGCGAGCGACCCGTTGGCCGGCTTGGGCACGACCTTCGTGACGGTGACCGTCTGGCTGGCGGCGTTGCCGGCCTTGTCGGTCGCGACGACCTTGATGACGTGCGGGCCCAGCGCCAGCTGCGCCGAGCCGTACCACGGGGTCAGCCCGACCGGGGCGCCGCCGGCGAAGCCGTCGCTGAAGCTGCTGACGGCCTTCGTGGCGCCGTCGACGAAGAACTGGATGCGCGACACGCCGACGCCCGCGTCCGTCGCGGTCGCCTGCAGGTTGAGCTTGTCGTCGTAGGTCTGGTTGGCCGTCGGCGACAGCACCGTCAGCGCCGGTGGATCGAAGTCACCGCACGGGCCCCCCGCCCCGCCGTTGGCCTGCGCGACGGCCTTGAACGCGGCCAGCGCCGGCTTCTCGTTGCCCGCGGTGTCGAACAGGCCGTAGTGGCCGAGCTCGTTGCCCGGGTCGGTGCTCTCGTCCGCCAGCTGGAACCAGTTGGCCTGCGTGACGTACGGGTAGTTCGCCAGGCAGCGGTATCCCGCCGCGAGGAACTGGGCCTGCGTGTCGGCCGAGACGCCGTTGGCCTTGATGCCGGTGCCGCTCCCGCGCGCGCACGAGGTCGGGCCGCCGCCGGTGGAGCTCCAGCCGATCTCGCTCATCGCGATCGGCTTGTTGCCGTCGCCGTGGGCGGCCATCACGTCGTGGACCTCGCGGAAGGCGAGGAAGCTCGTGAAGCCGATGCGCCCGGTGGAGTCGCGGTAGTACTCGTCCGGCCCCGCGACCAGGCAGGCCGTGTCGCTGTGCACCGAGACGCCGTCGAAGAACCCCTGCGCGCCGTTGTCGTAGAGCGACTGGATCCACGCGTAGCTGCTGCCGGCGGTCGGGCCGGTGAACACCTGCACGCGGGCGTCGCCGGAGCCCGTCGGGCTCTTTACGCCCTCGTAGGCGGCCTTCAGCAGCTGGACGTAGCGGCCCGGGTCCGGTCCGGGCTGCCAGTACTCGCCGCCGTCGGGCTCGTTCCAGATCTCGACCTCGTCGATCGGCGAGCCGTTGGCGGCCGCACGGGCGACGAACTCGCCGACGAACGTCCTGAAGTCGGCGACGTGGTCGGCGCTCGGCGGGACCCGGGTGTCGTTGCTGCCGTTGGCCCAGGACGGCGCGCCGGTGATGACGACCATGACCTTGCGACCGGCGTCCTTGATCTGCTTGATCGAGGCGAAGTACTTGTAGGTCGCGCTGCCCGGCTCGTGCTCGTGGGAGGTCGTGGTGAAATCGCCGGCGTCGTTCGGCTCGAACTGCGCCCAGTTCGCGAAGATCCGGATCTCCTTGGCGTCCGTCGAGAGCGCCTTGGTGATGTGCGCCGGATCGCCGACGTCACCGAGGACGTTCAATCCGGGAGCGGCCGCCGACGCGCCGGCGGCCGGGACGAGGGTGGCGGCGACGATCGCCAGGGCAGAGCGAAGACGAAGAGGCACGGGACCGTGAAGCCTAAGGCGATTTGCGCCCGTCCGTCGCGGCTTGAGGGCATACGCTGACCAGATGGCGCGCACGGTGACCTCGATCCTGGGCGGTGGAGCGACGGCGGGTGCCGCCGCAACGCTCGTCTCCCGCAACCCCGCCGACCTCGCCGACGTGGTCTGCGAGGCGCAGCTGAGCGATGCCGCGGGCTTCGCCGCAGCCTGCCGCAGTGCCCGCGCCGCGCAGGCGGCGTGGGCGGCCACGCCGGCCCCGCGCCGCGGTCGCGCGATCCAGCAGATCGGCCGGATCGTCGAGGCCAACAAGGAGGCCCTGGCCCGGCTGGTCACGCGCGAGATCGGCAAGCCCTACCCCGAGGCGCTGGGGGAGGTGCAGGAGATCGTCGACACCTGCGACTTCTTCCTCGGCGAGGGCCGGCGGCTCTACGGCCAGACCGTCCCCTCGGAGATGCCCGACAAGCAGCTGTTCACCTTCCGGGTGCCGGTGGGCGTGGCGGCGATCATCACCGCGGGCAACTTCCCGGTCGCCGTCCCGTCCTGGTACCTCGTCCCGGCGCTGCTGTGCGGCAACGCCGTGGTCTGGAAGCCGGCCGACTACACCCCGGCGCTGGGCGACGCGATGGCGCGGCTGTTCCTCGCGGGCGGTCTTCCCGACGGCGTGCTGCAGGTGGTGCAGGCCGACGGGCCGACGACGTTCGCGGGCCTGCAGGCCGCGCTGGAGGAGGGCACCGTGGACAAGGTCGGCTTCACGGGGTCCAGCGACGTCGGCCGCGAGATCGGCGCGCTGTGCGGACGCCACCTGCAGTCGCCCTGCCTGGAGCTCGGCGGCAAGAACCCGATGGTCGTGATGGACGACTGCGACCTGGACCTCGCCGTCGAGGGCGCCCTGTTCGCGGGCTTCGGCACGGCCGGCCAACGCTGCACGTCGCTCGGCACCGCGATCGTGCACGCCGACGTCCACGACGAGTTCGTGCGGCGGCTGGACGCGGCCCTGCGGGCGTCGCGCATCGGCGATCCGTTCGCGGACGTGCTCTACGGCCCGATGCTCTCGGAGCGGTTCGGGACCGGCTTCGACCGATCGCTGGAGCTGCTGCGCGACCACCACACGCTGCTGGGCTCCGACCACACCGGCGCCATCACCTCATCGGCACCGTGGCCGCACTTCGTCGGCGACCCCGACGCGGGCGTCTTCCGCCACCCGACGATCGCCGTCGGCGTGCGCGGGGACGACGACCTGGCCAACACCGAGACGTTCGGGCCGCTCGTCGGCGTCGCGCGGTTCAACTCCTTCGACGAGGCCGTCGAGCTGGCCAACTCCCACGGGTACGGGCTGTCGAGCGCGATCTACACGACGTCCCCCACGCACGCGCTGCGGTTCCGCTCACGGGTGGGTGCCGGGATGGTCAGCGTCAACAACTCGACGTCCGGCGCGGAGGCGCACCTGCCCTTCGGTGGCAACGGCCGCAGCGGCAACGGCTCCCGCCAGTCCGGCGTCTGGGTGCTGGACCAGTTCACGCGCTGGCAGTCGATGAACTGGGACTACGCGGGCAAGCTGCAGAAGGCGCAGATGGACATCGAGGACGTCCCGGCCGACCTGGGCTTCGCGCTCGACTGGGACTAGGGAGCCGGCCGGTACCAGTGCGGTGAGGTCGTCGGCGGCGGGGTGAGCTTCGCCCGCGCGTGGATGAGCGACGGCCCCCTGGCGGCGACCTGCCGCGCCAGCGCCTGCTCGAACGCGGCGCCCAGCCCGTCGACGTACTCGCCCTCGATGCCGAACGAGGCGGCCAGCGCGACGAAGTCGGGGACGCCGGTGAGCGGCGTCCCCAGCATCCCGTACCCGCCGTCGTCGACGACGAGGATCGTGAGGTCCGGCTGCTCCTGGGCCACCGTGGCCAGCTCGCCCGCCGCGAACAGGAAGCCGCCGTCGCCGCAGACCGCGATGGTCGGGCCGGCCTGTGCGGCGCCGAGCGAGGCCGGGAACGCGTAGCCCAGCGTCCCCCAGCCCAGCGGCACCTGCAGGCGCCGCGGCCCCGGGACGGGATGGAAGCCCGCCAGCCAGTAACCGGGGATGCACATGTCGCACACGACGATCGCCTCGTCGGGGATCGCGTGGGCGAAGCTGTCGAGGAACTCGCGCTCCGGCGGGGGGATCTCGGCCCGCGCCTGTGCGGTCACCTGCTGGGCGTCGGCCCACGGCGCGCGCGCCTCGCCGCGGGCGAGCACCCGGCACCCGGTCGCCGCGTCGCCGACGAGCACCGCATCGGCGCGGTAGTTCTTGGTCGCGTCCGCCGCATCGCGGTTGACCGCGATGAGCACCGGCGGCTGGGGCTGGCGCCAGTTCTGGGTGTCCACGCCGTCGAGGTCGGAGCCGACGCTGATGACGAGATCCGCCGTGTCCCAGAGCGCGCCGGCCTGCGGGGTGTGCGGTGGCACGCCGACGAGGTGCGGGCTGGTGTGGGCGATGCCGCGGGCGCCGAACGTCGTGAGGATCGGCGCGCCCAGGCGGTCGGCCAGCGCGGCGACCTCGGCACCTGCGTCGATGGCCCCGCCGCCGGCCCAGATCAGCGGTCGCCGTGCCTGCGCGATGAGCGGGTCGACCGACGGCCCCGCGGTGTGGCTGCCGCCGCGCGGCGGGGCGGGCTGTGCCGAGGGCACGCTTGCGGTCAGCAGGTCGGTGGGGATCTCCAGGTAGACCGGACCCTGGGGCCGGGCGGCCAGCGTCGTCACGACGGGCGCGAGCTTCGCCGCATCCTCCACACGTGCCCGCGCGACGGTGAGGGGGGCGAACAGCGCGAGCTGGTCCGGCGTCTCGTGCAGCGCCCCGCGGTTGACGCCGTCGATGCGCAGGGCCTGCGGCGTCGCGGTGGCGATGACGAGGATCGGGCTGTGGCAGGCGTGGGCCTCCCCCACCGCGCCGAGCGTGTTGGCCGCCCCTGGCCCCGTGGTCACCAGCGCGACGCCGAGACGGCCCGTCGCGCGGGCGTAGCCGTCGGCGGCGTACGCGGCGGCCTGCTCATGGCGGACGCAGACGAGCCTGATGTCGTCGGCGGCCTCGAGCGCCCGCCAGGCGGCCATGTTGTGGACGCCCGGAAGGCCGAAGACGACCTGCACGCCGAGGGCGCGCAGAGCGGCCACCAGTGCGTCGGCACCGGTCAGACGAACGGCTTCCAGGTCATGTCGAGCACGATGAGCACGAGGATGAGCGTCTCGATCGCGTTGACGTTGGCGACCTGCTTGTAGAGCGCGAGGAACTCGGGCGAGTCCAGACCGCCCTTCTCGACGATCGCCTCCTGCTGCTTGCCGGCCCGCGCGTAGTAGCCGACGCCGATCAGGAACGAGATGACCCAGCCGGCCATCGCGATCGACACGAACGGCTCGGACATGTCCCAGTTCTCCTTGTTGACCAGCACGAAGCCGCAGATGAGGAGGACGATGGACAGCGGTGCGTAGAAGCGCGGGCCGATGTGGTTGGCGTCGCGCGAGAACTGCAGCATCCGCTGGCGGTCACCCGACGCGAGCGCGACCCTGCCGAGGACGTGCAGGGTGACCCCGCCACCGACCCACAGCACTGCCGCAAGGATGTGCAGCATCAGGAAGAAGGTCGTCGAGTTGTGCATGGCCGGGAAGGATGCCTGCGCGACCGGACGCGCGGCAACTCTCAGGCGGCGGGCAGGACGCGCTGCTCGGCCGCGCGCAGTCGCTCGAGCAGATGCGTGATCTCCTCGTCGTGCGGGCTGAGCTTGTGCGCCTTCTCGGCCGCGGCGATCGCGTCGGTGATGCGATCGGTGCGGGCCAGGGCGTGCGCATGGCGCGTCCAGGCGGTGCCGTTCTCGGGCTCCAGGAAGGTCGCCTGCTCGGTGGCGGTGACCTCGCCGCCGAGGTCGCCGGCCAGGTGGTAGGCCAGGGCCAGGTCGAGCAGGCCCTCGACGGACGGGCCCAGCGCGCGGGCCTTCTCGAGCGCCTCGATCGCCTGCTCGCGCTGCATGAGCCTGAGCCGCAGGCGGCCCACGCGCTCCCACTCCGACGCGTCGTTGGGCGCGCGCAGCGCGGCCTGGAGGGCGGCCTCGACCGCCAGCATGATCGAGCCCTGGTCCTCGTAGATGCGCGCGGCGAAGCGGTGCGGCGCCGGGCGCGAGGCGTCCTCACGGCGGATCCAGTCGCGGACCGAGCGCGCGGCGGCGGGCAGGTTGCCGGCCTGCCAGAACGCCAGGGTCATCAGCCGCAGCACCGAGACGTTGTCCGGCTCGGCGTCACGGGCGTAGATCAGCCGCTGGGCGGCCAGCTTGTAGTCGCCCTCGGCCATCGCGTGCTGCGCGGCGGTGACGAACCGCTGCACGCGCTCGGCGCCGGGGTCCGGCTTGGAGAAGTCGACGAACTGCAGCGAGCCGGCCGGGATCGTGCGGACGCCGACCTGGAACTTCACGCGCGCCCACTGCTGGACGTCGTCCCCCTCGCCGGTGAAGTAGATGCCGGTGACGCTGCCCACGCCCCACTCGGGGTAGGCCAGGCAGCGGGCGTAGCGGTGGACGACGGAGTGGTCGGGGACGCGGGAGCCGAACGGGTCGTTCTGCCTGCGGTCCTTCGCCTCCGCACGGGCGCGCTGCTCGGCCTCGTAGGCGCGGCGGCCGGCCTCCTCGCGCTCCTTGCGCGCGGCCGCGGCGGAGACCTTCACCGCGTTGCGGGTGACGTGCCCGCCGCGCGATCCCTCGGCCAGGCGCTCGAGCTGGTCGGCGGCCTCGTTGATCGCCTTCAGGTGGCGCTCGTGCTCGAACTGGCGGCCGGGCGGGGCGAGGTCCGGGTGCCAGACCTTCGCGAGCTTGCGGCGGGCCAGCTGGACCTCGCGCTTGCCGAAGGGGGGCTCGAGCTCCAGGAGGAGCAGCGATTGCTCGATGTCGAGGACCTGCGGCACAGCAGACGAGAGTAGCGCCCTGAGTGGGTTCGAGCCCACGGCGAAATCCGGGCCGCGCCTTGTGCTGACCGGCTGTGGACAGATGCCGCGTCCACCCGCTACTTTGGAGGAAGAGTGTTCGTCGCCGCCCTGACCGCCACCGCTGCCGTGCCCGCCTCTGCCGCGGGCCGCCAGGCGTTCACGAAGACGAACAAGCAGACGACGAACGCCAAGCGCGGCGCGTAGCGGACGGCTCAGCAATGACCCCGTCCGCGAGCATCGCGGAACGGGGTCGGGTTGCTCGGCCTCTCACCCGCGAAGAGATCATCGACGCCATCCGCCGCTGGGTGGAGCTGTTCGGCGAGCCCCCGGTCACCGCCGACTGGAACCCGTCGGTGGCGCGCTGGCGCGCCCAGGAGTGGCGCATTGCGCGCTACCGCGCCGGTGACCCGGACGGAGGCGCCCCCTGGCCGTCGCTGAACGCCGTCAAGCGCCGCTTCGGCGGGTCCTTCGCCGACGCCGTGCGCGAGGCCGGCTTCGAACCGGCCCGGCCCGGGCCACCGCGCGCCGCCGGTGCCGCGCGTCCTGCCCGCGCGGCGCGGCAGGAGGCCCCCGTCACCGCCGTCGAGCGCCTGGAGGACGAGGTCGGCGCGCTGCGTGCGGCACTGGCCGCCGCCGAGGCGCGCGCGGCCGACGCCGAGCGCCGGGCCGCCCGCGCGGAGTCGCAGGTC
>CAYUDT010000070.1:0-25657 GCA_964443695.1 uncultured Conexibacter sp.
CCTGAACCGAGACCGACACGCGCAGTCCGTGTCGAGCGGTCCGTGTCGGTTTGCGCTCACCGCCTGAACCGAGACCGACACGCGCAGTCCGTGTCGAGCGGTCCGTGTCGGTTTGCGTTCACCGCCTGAACCGAGACCGACACGCGCAGTCACGGAGTGCGTGTCAGGCGGCGACGGCCTGCAGGTGGCGCGCCGTCCCGGGCGCGGGCACCGGCGGCACCTCACCGCCCGGGAGGGACAGGCGCAGGATCTTGCGCCAGACCTGGCCGTACTGCTGCAGCAGCGGGCCGGACGTGTAGGGCAGGTCGTAGCGCTCGCACAGCTCACGCACCCGCGGGGCGATCTCGGAGTACCGGTTGCTGGGCACGTCGGGGAACAGGTGGTGCTCGATCTGGAAGCTGAGGTTGCCGCTCATGAGGTGCATCAGCGGTGAGCCGTCGATGTTGCACGAGCCCAGCAGCTGGCGGACGTACCAGCCGCCCCGCGTCTCGGTGTCCAGGTCGGACTCCTCGTAGTCGAAGGTCTCCGCGCCGTCGGGGAAGTGCCCGCAGAAGATGACCGTGTGCGACCAGACGTTGCGCGCGAGGTTGGCCGTGAGGTTGCCGGCGAACGCCGGGATGGCCGACGGGCCCGACAGCAGCGGCCAGACCACGTAGTCCTTGGTGAACTGCGAGCGCGCCTTGCGCAGCACGCCACCGAGCTCCTGCTTGACCGCGCTCCACGGCTTGCGGCCCGTGCGCGCCTCACCCAGCTCCAGGTCGTGCAGGGCCACGGCCCACTGGAACAGCAGCGCCAGGACGACGTTGTAGGCCGGCTGGGCCAGGTAGTACGGCGACCACGGCTGCTCGGGGTCCAGCCGCAGGACGTCGTAGCCGAGGTCGCGGTCCTTGCCCACGACGTTCGTGAACGTGTGGTGCATGTAGTTGTGGGAGTGCTTCCACGCCTCGGAGGTCGAGGCGGAGTCCCACTCCCACGTCGTCGAGTGGATCTCCGGGTCGCGCATCCAGTCCCACTGGCCGTGCAGGACGTTGTGCCCGATCTCCATGTTCTCGAGGATCTTGGCGACGCTCAGCATCGCGGTGCCCGCCACCCAGACGGGCGGGAAGAGCCCGGCCAGCAGCGCGACGCGGCCGCCGGCCTCCAATCCGCGCTGCGCCTTGATGACGTTGCGGATGTACTGGGCGTCGGACTCCCCGAGGTCGGCCAGGACCTCGTCGCGGATGGCGTCCAGCTCGGCGCCGATGGCGTCGAGGTCTTCAGGGGTGAGGTGGGCGATGGGGTTGCTCATGGGGTGCTCTCAGAGGTCGATGGAGACGGGGCCGGCCGCGGCGGAGACGCACGTGCGGACCAGCTCCCCTTCGGTGTCGTGCAGCTCGCCGGTGCGCAGGTCGCGCACCGCGCCGGAGCACAGGCGCCCGACGCAGGTGTGGCAGATGCCCATGCGGCAACCGCTGGGCAGCAGCGCTCCCGCGTCCTCCCCGGCGGTGAGGATCGGGGTCGCGCCGTCCGCCTCGACGGTCTTGCCGGAGGCGGTGAAGGTGACGGTGCCGCCCTCGGCGCTGACCTGGGCCAGGACCGGGCGAAAGCTCTCGGTGTGCAAGTCGACGCCGGCGTCGTCGCAGCGCTGCTGCAGCGCGTCGAGCAACCCGGCCGGTCCGCAGACGTGGACGGCGCGCTCGCGCCAGTCGGGCACCAGCGTGTCGAGTTGGGCGCAGTCGAAGAAGCCTGCGGTGTCGTCGTGATGCTCGTGCAGGACGTAGGCCCCGCGGCTCTGCGCATGGCGGCGGCGCAGCTCGGCGCCGAAGATCGTGTCGGCGGCGGACGGCGCGATGTGGACGTGGAAGGCGTCGGCGAGCCCGCCGGCGCGCAGCATCGCCATGACCGGCGTGATGCCCGAGCCGGCGGTGACGAACAGCAGCCGCCGGTTGCGCGTGGTCGTGTCCAGCACGAACTCCCCGGCCGGCGGGGCCAGGCGGACGATGGTGCCCGGTCGCGTGGCATGGACGAGATGTCGCGAGACGAAGCCGTCGGACGTTGCCTTGACGGTGATGCTGAAGCGCCCGTCGGCGCGCCCGGGCACGCTGGTCAGCGAGTAGGTGCGCCAGTGGCGCACCCCGTCGATCTCGACGCCGACGCGCACGTACTGCCCGGGGACGAAGTCGTTGGAGAGGCCCAGGCCGGGGCGGATCCACAGGGTCGCGCTGTCGGCGGTCTCGGGCAGGACGGCGTCGACGCGGCCGCGCGGCTCGCGCGTCGACCACAACGGGTTGACGTAGCCGAGGTAGTCGTCGGGCAGCAACGGCGTGGTGAGCAGCGCGGCGGCGCGCACGGTGCGGTCCAACAGGGTCATGGAGCAAGAATGCCCGGGAATCCCGCGCGCTTCTCGACCCATATGTCACATCGTCTGATGTAATCCTGTTGCAAATGCAACAGAACGAGCCCAAGCCGTGGCGCGAGGTTCCGGTGGAACTGGCGGAGTTGTTGCGACCCGAACTGGCGGCAACGGTCGACGAGATCATCGCGGCCGTCCGCGCCGAGGTCCCGGAGTACGACCAGCCGCTGGAGGGCGAGTTCGGCCGGCTCATCTCCGACGGCGTCGCGCTGGCGCTCGATCAGTTCGTCGACCTGCTCGGCAGCGACAGCGGGCAGCCGGACACCGCGATCTACGAGGCGATGGGCAGGGCCGAGGTCGAGGCCGGGCGGACGCTCGACGCGCTGCAGTCGGCCTACCGCACGGGCGCGCGGGTGGCCTGGCGGCGCGTCGTCCGCGATGCCGGCGATCGCCTGCCGCCTGAGGTCATGTACGTGCTGGCCGAGGCGATCTTCGCCTTCATCGACCGGCTGGCCGACGCGTCGGTCGCGGGCTACGCGGCCGAGCAGTCCGCTCGTGAGGGGTTTGCGCAGGCGCGCCGGCAGGCGCTCGTCGAGGACCTGCTCAGCGGTCCCGTGGCCGACGAGGACGCGCTGCGCGAAGCGGCGCTGCGCGCCGGGTGGGACGTGCCCAAGCAGTTGCTCGTGGTGGCCCTGGGCGCGGAGGACGACGCGGTCACGCTGGCGCGCCGAGCGCCGTCGGGCACCATCGGGGCACGGGTGGAGGACGGCGCGCTGCTGGTCGTCGGCGACCCTGACGGCCCGGGGCGGCGCCGCGCGCTGGTCCTCGCCCTGGCGACGCACCGGGCCGTCATCGGCCCCGCGGTGCCCTGGACGCGCGCGTACCTCTCCGCGGAGCGCGCTCGGCTCGGCGCCGCGCTGCAGCGCCGGGGCAGGCTCGGCGCGGGGCTCGTGGACACCGAGGACCATCTCCTCGACCTGCTGCTGGGGCTGGACCCGGCGCTGGCGGCGGACCTCGTCGCGCGGCGGCTGGGCCCGCTCGGCGCGCTGAAGCCCGGCCCGCGGGCCCGGGCGGTGCAGACGTTGCGGGCGTGGCTGGACGCCCACGGTGACGTCAGCGCCACCGCGGTCGCGCTTCACGTCCACCCGCAGACGGTGCGCTACCGCCTGTCCGGTCTGCGCGACCTCTACGACGAGGACCTGGACGACCCGGTCGCACGGCTGGAGATCGCCGTCGCGCTGCACGTGCAGTCCGGCGCGTGAGGCGCCGGATGATCGGGTCCGGCCGAACGCCCGGACCGGGGCACGTCCTCGGGCCGCGGCCTGAGGACTAGGAGGACCCGAGCGCCTTGCCGGCGAGCTTGTCCGGCGGCACCCGGACGACGTCCCACGCCAGCCCGACCTTCTCGAGCCCGCGGATCAGCAGCGCGCTGAGGTCGACCTGATACCAGCGCAGGCCGTGTGCCGCCGACGTCGGAAAGGCGTGATGGTTGTTGTGCCAGGACTCGCCGAAGGACGGGAGCGCCAGCCAGAACACGTTGGTCGACTCGTCCTCGGTGTCGTAGCTGCGCCGGCCGAAGAAGTGGCACAGCGAGTTGATCGAGTAGGTGACGTGGTGCAGCAGGAGCATGCGGATCGCACCGCCCCACAGCAGGCCGGTGAGCCCGGTCTTCACCGAGCCGCCGATGAGCCAGCCCAGCCCGAAGGACAGCGCCAGGCCGAACAGCACCCAGTACAGGAACGTCTTGTGGACCCACGAGACGACCGGGTCGGCCTTCAGGTCCGGGGCGTAGCGCTCGTGCGAGCCACGCTGGGTGTGCAGGAACAGCCAGCCGACGTGCGCGTGCAGGAGGCCCTTGAAGGCGCCCTTGAACCCGTGACCGTGATCGACGTGCGGGCTGTGCGGGTCACCTTCGACGTCGGCGAACGCGTGGTGCTTGCGATGGTCGGAGACCCAGGAGATCACCGGGCCCTCGATGGCCATCGTCCCCAGGACGGCGAACGTGCCGCGCAGCCAGTCGGTGGTCTTGAAGCTGCGGTGGGTCAGCAGGCGGTGGAAGCCGACCGTCACGCCCAGGCCGGTGAGCGAATACATGATCACCAGGACCGCCAGGTCGCTCCAGTGCAGCAGGCTGTTCCAGAGCTGCCAGCCGGCGACGAACAGCGCCAGGATCGGCAACGCCGTCACCAGGCCCGTCGCGAAGCGGTCGAGCGTCTCGTTGGCGACGGGCTGGATGTCATCACGTGTGGTCGAGATGTCCGGGAGGCTACCCGCGCGCGCTCGTCGGCGCGTGCTGTTCTCGACACACAGCGGGGGCGGTGTCAGCGCTACCCGGTCACGAGCGTGGCGTTGAGCTTGTCCAGCACCGGGGCCAGCGGCGTGAAGCACATCGACCCGTACGGGCCGAAGACGAGCGTGACGATGCCCAGCGCGTAGACGCTGCCGTCCTGGCGGGGTGCGGTGTAGACGGGGCCACCGCTGTCGCCCTCGCGCGCGCGGATGTTGCTGCAGCGCACCCGCACGCCGGTGGCGAGCGAGAGGTAGCTCTCGGCCAGCCGGGCGCGCCGGCCGGCCAGCGTGCCGCACTGGTCGGGACCACTGGTGCGGCCGCTGAAGCAGATCCGCCGTCCGCCCGTGAGCTTGCCGATGCCCTTCACCACGAACGGCGGGCGGCGGTCGCCCCGGTATATCGTCGGGTTGGCGGGCCGGTTGACGGCCGTGGGGACGGGGAGCAGCAGCGCGTCCAACGGCTGGGTGCGGGTCAGGACGCGGAGCACGCGGCCGAGGACGATGCCCGGCTGCGGGCGCCGGCGCAGCGCGCTGTTGCCGAGGTCGGCCGTGCGGTCCTGCTTCAGGCCCGCGCAGTGCGCGGCCGACAGGCCCGCGGTGCGGTGGTTCCAGCGGACCAGGAAGGCGGAGGTGCACAGCGCGGCGGCGCCCCTGACGCGCCCGCCCGGGGTGAGCTTGCGGCGGGCGAAGATCAGCTCGCGGCCCGCGCTCCAGCCGTCGATGTCCGGCGCGTCGCCGGCCAGGCGCAGGCGCACGACCGCGTTGCCCTGGCGCAGCGTGATGTCGTAGGACTGCGTGCCCGGCGTCGCGCGGATCGGCGTCCAGCCGGGTGCGTTGCTCGTCGTCGTGACCTCGGCGGCGACGGCGGCCGCGGTCGCGCAGTCGCTGCGGGCCTGCATCGTCAGCAGGGTCCCGTCGGCCGTCGGGCAGCGCGAGTAGCTGTCCTGGGCGTGGGCCGGGACGGTCGCCGTGGTGGCGAGGAGGAGGCTGCAGAGCAGGACACGACGCACCTCCACGACGGTACCCGGCGACTGCGAGACTCGCGCCTGTGGACTACCAGCGCATGCCGATCGAGGTCGAGTCGCCGGAGGAGCTCGGCTACGACACGATCACCAACAACCTGTCTGAGAGCTCCTGCAGCGACATGACGCTGGACGCGCTGGGGCTGTCCGGCGACGTGGGATCGCTGCTGCTGCAGTACGGCGACCACAAGGGTCTGCCGCGGTTGCGCGAGCAGATCGTGCTGGGGTCCGCGGGCCTGTCGGCGGACGACGTCGTCGTGGCGTCGGGGGCGGCGCCGGCGCTGTTCATCGTCGCCACGTCGCTGCTCGGGGCCGGTGATCACCTCGTCGTCGTGCGGCCCAACTACGCCACGAACCTGGAGACGCCGCGGGCGCTGGGTGCCGACGTCACGCACCTGGACCTGACGTTCGCGGACGGGTGGCGGCTGGACGTCGAGCGCATCGCCGCCGCGCTGCGTCCCGAGACGAGGCTCGTGTCGATCACGCTGCCGCACAACCCCACGGGGACGACGGTCTCGGCCGAGGAGCTGCAGGCCTTCGTGGCGCTGGTCGAGGCCCATCCGCAGGCCCGGTTGCTGGTCGACGAGACCTATCGGGAGATGGCCTACGCCGAGCCGCTGCCGATCGCGGCGTCGCTGTCACCGCGGGTCATCTCGGTCTCGTCGCTGTCGAAGACCTACGGCCTTCCGGGGCTGCGGACCGGCTGGATCGTCAACACCGATCCGGCGCTGTCGACGACGTTCCTCGCGGCCAAGGAGCAGATCCTGCTGGCCGGGTCGATCATCGACGAGGAGCTGTCGGCGCGCGTGCTGGAGGCGCGCGAGCGGATCCTCCCGCCGATCAGGGCCAAGATCGCGGCGCACCGCGACATCGTCGCGGCGTGGATCGGCGCGCAGGGCACCTTCGAGTACGTCGCGCCGGAGGCGGGCGTCGTCTGCTTCCCGCGGGTGCGTGACGGCGTGCCTCTCGACGAGGACCGCTTCTACGACGTGCTGCTGGGCGAGCTGGGCACCTACGTCGGGCCGGGCCACTGGTTCGGCCAGCCCCGGCGGTCCTTCCGGCTGGGATTCGGCTGGCCGACGGAGGACGAGCTGCGCGCCGGCCTCGACGCCCTCGTCGAGGCGGCCCGACGCAGCGGGTAGTCACCCGGCGTATACACCGTGTGTATACTCTCGGCGTATGTCGATCGGAAAAGCGTTCCTCGGGCTGCTGGAGGGCGGCCCGTCGCACGGGTACGACCTCAAGCGTGAGTACGACGCGCACTTCGGCCAGGGCAAGCCCGTCGCCTACGGCCAGGTGTACGCGACGCTCTCGCGCCTGCTGAAGAACGGCTTCGTCACCGTCGAGGCGGGCGTGCCCGGGGAGGGACCGGAGCGCAAGCGCTACGCCATCACCGAGGCGGGCGTCGCCGACGTCGAGACGTGGCTGGCGCTGCCCGAGAAGCCGGAGCTCTACTTGCACAGCACCCTCTACGCGAAGGTCGTCCTGGCGCTGCGCAGCGGCCGCTCGGCGAACGAGGTGCTCGACGTGCAGCGCACCGAGCACCTGCAGACCATGCGCGCGCTGACCCAGCGCAAGCTCGACGGCGACCTCGCCGACCAGCTCGTCTGCGACCACGCGATCTTCCACCTCGAGGCCGACCTGCGCTGGCTGGAGCTGACCGCCGCCCGGCTGGACGACCTCGCGCAGGAGGTGGCGGCATGAGTCGCGCTGCGCGCTCGCCTGCCGTGCGATGGCTCGCTCCCGCGCCCGCCGCGCCCCGTGCGGAGGCGGCATGACCGCCACCGTCGTCGATGATGCGGTGATGGCCGCGCCGGTCCGGGACGCGCTGCTGGTCTGCGACGGGTTGCGCAAGGCCTACGGGTCGACCGTCGCGCTGGACGGCGCCTCGCTGTCGGTCGCCGGGGGCGAGGTCGTCGCGGTCATGGGGTCCTCGGGCTCGGGCAAGTCGACGCTGCTGCACTGCGCGGCGGGCATCGTCGCGCCGGACGGGGGCACCGTCGTCTACGACGGCGCCGACGTCGGGTCGCTCAGCGACGCACGCCGCTCGGAGCTGCGCCGCGGCGAGTTCGGCTTCGTCTTCCAGTTCGGGCGGCTCGTGCCCGAGCTGTCGTGCCTGGAGAACGTCGCGCTGCCGCTGCGGCTGGCCGGCGCCCGGCGGCGGGAGGCCGAGACGCGCTCGCGCGAATGGCTGGAGCGGCTGGAGGTGGCCGATGTCGCCCGCCACACGCCCGGTGAGATCTCCGGCGGCCAGGGCCAGCGGGTCGCGGTCGCGCGGGCGCTGGTGACCCGCCCGCGCGTGCTGTTCGCCGACGAGCCGACCGGCGCGCTGGACTCGCTCAACGGCGAGCGGGTGATGCAGCTGCTCATCGCCGCCGCGCGCGAGACGGCGGCCGCCGTCGTCCTGGTCACCCACGAGGCACGCGTCGCGGCCTACGCCGACCGTGAGGTCGTCGTCCGCGACGGCCGCACCCCCGCACGATGATCCTGCGTGACCTGGCGCTCGGGCTGCGGCTGGCCGTCACCGGCGGCAGCGGGCCCCGGCTGCGGGCCGTGCTGACCGCGGTCGGCGTCGCGCTCGGCGTCGCGCTGCTGCTGGCGGCGTCGTCGGTGCCGAACATCGTCGACCAGTTCGACGCCAAGCGCGATGCACGGGCGCAGGTCTACACCGCCCGGCCGGACCAGGCGACGATGCGGTGGGCGTTCGCCGACACCAACTTCGAGGGCCGCGGCATCCGCGGCGACGCGCTGCAACAGCTACGGCCCGGCGCGGTGCCGCCTCCGGGCATCCCGCGCCTGCCCCGCCCTGGGGAGATGTACGTCTCCCCGGCGCTGGCGAAGCTCCTGCACGACGAACCCCTGCTGCGGGAGCGGCTGCCGGCGCGCATCGCCGGCACCATCACGCACGCCGGGCTGGACAGCCCGGCCGACGCGGCGTTCGTCCTGGGCAGCGACCGGTTGCGTGACGATCCGCGGGCCCAGGACATCCGGGGCTGGGGCGCCCATCACGAGCACCAGCCGCTCGGCGTGTTCCTGACCCTGCTGGTGATCGTCATGGTCGTCGCGCTGCTGGTGCCCGTCGGCGTCTTCGTCGGCGTCGCCGTGCGCTTCGGCGGTGAGGACCGCGACCGCCGGCTGGCGGCGCTGCGGCTCGTCGGCGCGTCGCGCTCGACCGCCCGCCTCGTCGCCGCGGGCGAGACGCTGCTCGGCGCGCTCGCCGGTCTTGCCGCAGGTGCGCTGCTGTTCTGGCTGGGGCGCCCGCTGGCCGGCCACGTGACGGTCTCCGGGTTGGCGGTCTATCCCGAGTACCTCCGTCCCGGCGGCGCCCTCGCGGCGCTCGTCGCGGTCCTGGTGCCGGCCATGGCGGTCGGTGCAACGCTCGTCTCGCTGCGGGGCGCGGTCATCGAGCCGCTCGGCGTCTCGCGGCGCGGGCGTCCACCACGGCGCCGGATCGCCTGGCGCACCATCCCGACGGTGCTCGGCGTGGGATGCCTCTGGTCGCTGGCCGGCAACGGCCGGCAGCTGAGCAGCACGAGCGGGCAGTTCCTGGCGTCCGCCGGCGTCCTGCTCATCCTCGTCGGCGTGGTGACGCTGCTGCCCTGGGCCGTCGAGTCGGTCGTCCGGCGGGCGCCCACGGGACCGCTGTCGGTGCAGCTCGCGGTGCGCCGCCTGCAGCTGGACGCCGGGACGACCGGGCGGGTCGTGAGCGGCATCGCGGTCGCGGTCGCGGGTGCGATCGCGCTGCAGACGAGCTTCGCCGCCGCGTCCCGCGAGGGCACGGTCAGCACGGGCGTGAACGTCGACGAGGCGAACATGGTCGTCCGGACCACCGTCGCGCCGGGCCGGCTGGATGCGACGTTGCGGCGGACCCCCGGGGTGGAGCGCTCCGTGGCGGTCACCCGCGTCGACACCGGTGACGACCGGTTCCTGCAGGCCTACATCGCCGACTGCGCCACGATCCGGCGGGCGACGGGCGTGGCGCGCTGCCGCGACGGCGACGCCTTCCTGCCGGCCGGTGCCGGCGCCCTCGCCCGTGGGGTGAAGGTGCACCTCGGCATCGGTGACGACGGCCGACGCGGCCCGGTCGTCCGCGTCCCCGGCGACGCGCAGCAGCTGTCCCTGCCGGTCGGCTCCGGCGGCGACGCGCTCGTGCTGACGCCGGCGCTCGTGAGGGGCAGGCGCCTGCCGGGCGCGCTGACGCAGGCGTACGTGCTGTTCGGTGACCGCGCCGATGCCGCCGACCAGGTGCGCACGGCGGTCCTGAAGCTCGACCCGCTGGCCGACGCCTCGCGGCTGACGGACACCATCGAACCGACGCAGCTGGCCAGCCTGCGCCGCGCGCTGTTCCTGGGCGCCGTGGCGGTCCTGTTGATGATCGGCGCGGCCCTGCTGGTCGCCGCGATCGAGCAGCTGCGCGAGCGGCGCCGGGTGCTGGCGGTGCTCGCCGCGTTCGGCACGCGCCGGCGGACGATGGCGCTGTCGGTCGCGTGGCAGACCGCCGTGCCCATGGTGCTGGGGCTGCTGCTGGCGATCGCCACCGGCCTCGTCCTGGCGGTCCTGCTGCTGGGCATCGTCGGCGCCGACGTCATCATCGACTGGGGCGCCACGGCCGGCCTGGCCGGGGCAGGAGCCCTGGTGGTGATCGGCGTGACCGTCCTGTCGCTGCCGGTGCTCCACCGGCTCATGCGGCCCGACGCGCTGCGGGTGGAGTGAGGTCGTCGGGCGGCGTGCCGCGGTCGCCCAGCGCGTCGCCCTCGAGCGGGGATCGGTACATCTGTTCCGATTTTGGTACAGTTGTTCCGGTCATGGTCCTTGCCTGGTTCGTCCTAGCCGTAGCCATCGCCGTGGAGGTCGGCGCGACGCTCGCGCTGAAGCCCGCCGGCGAAGGGTCCGTGCCCGCGTTGCTGTTCTCCGTCGTCGGCTACGCCGGCTCGCTGGGCCTGCTGCTCTGGGTGCTCAAGCGCATGGACGTCTCGCTGGCCTACGCGGTGTGGGCGGGCGCCGGCACCGCCGTGATCGCGCTGATCGGCATGACCACGCTGGGCGAGCCGGTGTCGGTGGTGAAGGTGGCCTCGATCGCGCTGATCATCGTCGGCGTCGTCGGGCTCAACCTCGGCGGGGCGCATTGAGCGCCGAGCGGGCGATCCGCGGCGAGGCCCGGCGTGAGCTGATTCTCGACGCGGCCATCCGCGTCCTTGCGGTGGAGGGCCCGAGCGGGCTGACCCACCGCCGCGTCGCGTCGGAGGCCGGGCTGCCGGTCGCGGCGACGACATACTGGTTCGCGTCCAAGGATGACCTGCTGGCGCAGGCCTACCGCCGCGCGGCCGACCGTGACATCGCCCGGGTCCGGGCGGTCGCCGCAGCGGCGGATGCCGCCGACCTGGGTGGGGTCCTCGTCGGCCTGATGCGCGCGGAACTCGCCGACGGCCAGACCGGCCTGCTCGCAGGGTTCACGTTGTGGCTGGAGGCGGCCCGCCGCCCGGAGCTGCGCGGCATCGAGGCCGAGTGGACGGGCGCCTACACCGACGCCCTGGCCGCGCTGCTGCGCCGGGCGGGCTCGCCGCAGCCGGAGACCGACGCCGAGCTGCTGACCGCCACGATTGACGGCCTCCTGCTGGCCCACGTCGCCCGCGGCGAAGGCGGCGACCCGGGGGCCGCCCTCGAGCATCAGCTCCGCCGCCTCGCCGCCGCGCTGACCCGCTGACGGCACGGGGTCCGCCCCCGTTCTTGCGGCCGGTGCGAGGATGCGGGCGGTGTCCGCAGTCGAGATCCGTGGGTCGGCGCAGGGTTTGGTCGACGAGCCGTTCGCGTTCGACCTCAAGGGGTCGGGCGGGGCAGCGGCGCTGTGGCGTGCGCGGGTGCGCGACGACGACGACCGCGTCTGGCGCGCGCAGGCGGCGACGCCCCTGGACCTGGCGGCGACATGGTCGGCCAAGCAGTCGCCCACGCACGGGGCGTTCGCGTCGCTGCACCCGCTGCGCATCGACGTGCGGGCCGAGCTCGAGGACGGCCGCACCGCCGCGCGGACCTTCACCCGCCTGCTCGTCGCCGCCGGCGTGCGCGTCCGGCGCTGGCGCGAGAAGGGGCTGGCCGCGACGCTCTACCTGCCTACGGCGCTCACCGGGCCGACGCTCCTGCTGGCCGCCGGTGAGGCGGCCGCCGTCGCCGCGCCCCTGCTCGCGTCGCGCGGTGCCCTGGTGCTGATCGTGCGTGCGGGGGAGGACACGGCAGCCGAGCGGTTGGCGCAGGTCCCGGGTGCGACGCCGCACCACCGCCTCGAGCAGCTGCCGTGGCCCGCGAACCTGCCCGGCCAGCAACCCCGGGAGTGGGCCGCGCTGCTGGAGCTGTTCAGCCTCGCTGCAGCACCACCGCCGCCAGCGCCCTGACCGCGCGCGGTATCGCGCTGACGTGCAGGCGGCCGTAGCCGAGCACCAGCCCCGGCGGGACGTCGCCGATGGCGTACTGGCCCAGCGTCTCCACCGCGAGTCCGCTCTCGCGGCAGCGGCGCGCCACGTCGGCGTCGTCCAGGCCGGGCAGGTCCAGGCGGGCGTGGACGCCGGCGGCCACGCCCTCGAAGTGGAAGCCGGGAAGCTCCTGGGTCAACGCGGCGGACAGCGCGTCGCGGCGGCGGCGGTACTCGGCCCGGACCCGGCGGACGTGGCGGTCGTAGGCCCCGGTCTCGAGCATGCGCAGGAACGCCAGCTGGGGCAGCACGGGCGAGCCGCCGTCCAGCAGCCGCTTCATCGCGGCGGCCTCCTGCGCCAGCGGCTCCGGCAGTACCATCCAGCCGAGCCGTAGCGCCGGCGCCAGGGACTTCGACAGCGTGCCGATGTGGACGACCCGCGCCGGGTCGAGTCCCTGCAGCGCGCGGACGGGCTCACGGTCGTAGCGGAACTCACCGTCGTAGTCGTCCTCGATGACCCAGCCGTCGTGCGCCGCCGCCCAGTTCAGCAGCGCACGCCGGCGGGCGCCGCTGAGGACGACGCCCGTCGGGAACTGGTGGGCCGGGGTGACGATGACCGCGTCGCCCCGGACGCGACGGACGTCGACGCCCTCGTCGTCCACCGGCACACCGTAGAGCCTCAGCCCGTGCGCGAAGACGCGCTGGTGCTGGGAGGTCAGCGACGGGTTCTCGACGGAGACCTCGCGCGCGCCACGGGAGGCGAGCAACAGCAGCATCAGGTCGATGCCCTGCGCGGTGCCCTGCACGATCACGATGCGCGCCGGGTCGGCGACGACGCCGCGGGTGCGGCCCAGGTGCGAGGCCAGCGCCTCACGCAGCCGCGCGTTGCCGCGGGTGTCGCCGTAGTCCAGCTCGGCATCGCTGACGGTCTTGATCGCGTGGGCCTCGGCGGCGCTCCAGTCCCGGCGCGGGAAGAGGCTGACGTCCGGGGTCGTCGGGGCGAAGTCGTGCGTGATCCGCGGGGCGGGCGTGACCGGCTCGTCCGCCCGCCCGGTGTCGAGGCTGGGAACGGCGGCCACGGAGGGCGCCTGCCGCGGCGCGATGAGCAGGTACCCCTGCGCCTCCAGCTGGGCGTAGGTGTCGCTGGTGACCCCGCGCGAGACGCCGAGGGCCTGCGCGAGCTCGCGCGAGGAGGGCAGTTGCGTGCCGGCGCGGAGCGACCCCTCCACGATGGCGTCGCGCAGGGTGCGCTCCAGCGCGGCGCGCAGCGTCTCGCCCTGAGCGGGCCGGAACTGCAACCAGCTGGCCTCATCAACTCGGGTCATCGTGGCTCTACCCATGGTGCCAGGGTCACCGCACAATGGCCAGGCCATGACCGCCGCCCCGAAGCCCGTACACCGCATCCGCCGGGTGCCCAAGAACGCGTCCTACGACCGCGCGAGCGTCGACGCCGTGCTCGACGCGAGCATGATCGCCCACATCTCGTTCATCGAGGACGACCGTCCGTTCTGCATCCCGATGCTGCACGCGCGGGTCGGCGACGACCTCCTGATCCACGGGTCCACCGCCAGTCGCCTGATGCGGACCCTGGGCGGCGGCGCCCCCGCATGCGTGTCGATCACCACGGTCACCGGCCTGGTGCTCGCGCGCTCGGTGTTCGACCACTCCGCCAACTATGAGGCCGTCGTCCTGCACGGCGCGTTCGGCGTCGTCCGTGACCCTGACGCGCGGCTGGCCGGCTATGAGGCGTTCACCGAGAAGCTGCTGCCCGGGCGCTGGCCGGAGGTCCGCCCGCCGAGCGTGCAGGAGCTGAAGGCGACGCAGATCCTGGCGATGCCGATCGGCGGGTCCGTCTCGGTGAAGCGCCGCACCGGCGGCCCGAGCGATGACGCCTCCGAGGACGCGGCCACGCTGGACACGTGGGCGGGCGAGATCCCGATCGTGACGTCCTTCGGTGAGCCGGTCGCCTCCCCCGGGCTGCGTCCGGGCATCGCGCTCAGCCCGAGCGTCCTGGCGCTGGTCGCATGATCGAAGGCGGCAGGACGTGGAACTAGAAGAAGTGAAGTCACTTCTGTTACGGTCGTCGCCATGAGCTACGAGACGCTGCTGTACACGGTCGACGGCGCGGTCGCGACCATCACGCTGAACCGTCCCGAGCGGCTCAACACGATCGTCCCCCCGATGCCCACGGAGCTCCGGGACGCGGTGGTGCGGGCGACCCGGGACGAGGCCGTGAAGGTCATCGTCGTCCGCGGTGCCGGTCGCTCCTTCTGCGCCGGCTACGACTTCGCCGGGGGCTTCCACCACTGGGACGACTACATGACCACCGACGGCGCGTGGGACCCGGGCAAGGACTTCGCGATGTCGGTGTCGCCGGACTACGGGCCGACGAAGCAGTTCATGGCGATCTGGCACACGCCCAAGCCCGTCATCGCGCAGGTGCACGGGTACTGCGTCGGCGGCGGCAGCGACTTCGCGCTGTGCGCCGACATCGTCGTCGCCTCCGAGGACGCGGTGATCGGCACGCCCTACAGCCGCATGTGGGGTGCCTACCTGAGCGGCATGTGGCTCTACCGGCTGGGGCTGACGAAGGCCAAGGAGCATGCGCTGACCGGCAAGCCGTTCACCGGCCGCGAAGCGGCGGATGTCGAGCTCATCAACGAGGCCGTGCCGTTCGCCGAGTTGGAGACGACGGTCGCCCGCTGGGCGGCGCAACTGGCCTCGATCCCGTCGTCGCAACTGGCTGCGATGAAGCTCGTCGTCAACCAGGCCTACGAGAACATGGGCCTGACCACGACCCAGACCATCGGCGTGATGCTCGACGGGCTGATGCGCAACACGCCGGACGCCAGGCGCTTCATCGACCTGGCCGAGCGCGAGGGCGTCAAGGCCATGGTCACCGAGCGTGACGGCCCGTTCGGCGACTACTCCTCCGCGCCGCGGGAGCGGCAGCCCAACCCGGACCACGTCATCGTCCCGTGACCGCGCCGCTGACCCGCAAGGGTCGGGCGACGCGCGAGCGACTGCTGGACGCCGCGGCGGCGGAGTTGGCGGACGACGGGCGGCTGGAGCTGGCCGCCGTCGCGGCGAGCGCGGGTGTCGCCACGAGCGTCCTCTACCGCTACTTCGGCTCCAAGGACGGCCTGGTCGCCGCCGTCGTCGACCGCTTCTACGACGAGTACGACGAGGTCGTCATGGACCGCGACGTCGCCCCGGGTGCCTCCTGGCTGGAGCGCGAGGCGATCCGCCTGCGCGCCGAGGTCGACTTCTTCTACGCCCACCCCCTGGGCCGCGCGGTCGCCGCGGGCCTGCTCCACGAGGCCGCCGCCACGCGCGCCGACGCGGCCCGCCTGCAGGCCCACATCGCCGCCGCCGCCCGCAACATCCGCGCCGGCCAGCGGCGGGGAGAGCTCGATCGCTCCGTCGACGCCGACCTCGCCGCCGCGGCCATCATGGGCGCCCTCCGCGCCACTCTCGGCGCCGCCCTCACAAAGCGCCGCCCGCCCCGCGCCGAGGCGGTCGCCGCCCTCGCGCTGCGCACCGGCCAGGCCACTCTCCGCCCCTGAAGGGGTCAGACCCTTTATCTGGCGTTTAGGTTGGAAAGTGCCGAAGTGCCCGCAAAGTGCGGTGTTCGGATGGTCGGACGCCGCGACGGTCAGAAGTGAAGGGGTCAGACCCCGCAGGCGGGGAGGCGGCGGGTGGTGGTGACCTTGAGACCTGAGTGGGTGCGGGCCGTGAGGCGGATCGAGAGGGCGTGGCCGGTCGGGCGCTTGAGGGTGATCGAGCGGAGGTCGCGGCCGATGCGGACCTTCAGCGTCCGGCCCTTGCGCGTGGCGGTGACGCGGGTGAAGCGCCGCCCCTCGACGTGCGGCAACCTCAGCGTGACGGAGCGGGCGCAGGCGCGGACGGGGGTGGCGCAGTCGATCGTGAGGTTCAGCGGGCGGTCGGTGTGCAGCTCGAGCTGCGGGGTGCAGGACAGCCGGGCGCGCCGGGCGTCGACGACCGCCGACGTGAGGTTGGTCGTGGTGACGACGAGCCGGTCGCGGACCGGCGTCCGCGGAGCGGGGCCGCGGCCCTGGCGGCGCTCGAGGTAGGCGAGCGGGTAGCGCCCGGTGACGACGCCCGCGCCGGACCGCACCGGCAGGACGGGTGGGTCGCCGAGCCCGAAGCCCTCGCTGCGCGCGTCGATCGTGCCCAGGGCCGCGCCGTCGGCGACGCGCAGCCCCGACAGCCAGTAGGCGTGGTCGGCGACGACGCCGACGCGCGCGAAGTCGTGCGCGGGGACGACGCCGAAGGAGACGTGCGGCGGGGAACGGTCGACCACGGCGTCCCCGAGGAAGTCCGCGAACGGCCCGAACTCGTCAGAGGTCGGGATCGTCAGGTGGTCGCCGGTGGGGAACTGGTCGAAGGTCCAGTCCAGGCCCAGCTCGGTCTGCCGGGCGATCGCCTGCTCCTGGAGGACCGGGTTGGTCCCCTCGTCTCCCGAGGCGACCCACGACAGCAGCGGCGTGTTGCGCAGCCCCAGCAGCGACCCGACCTGGTCCTCCAGCGCGGCGGCCCCGACCGCCGCGCCCCGGGCGAACAGGTCCGGCCAGCGCGACAGCAGGCGGTACGTGCCGCCACCGCCCATCGAGAACCCCGACAGCGTCACCCGCGTCGGGTCCAGGCGATACCAGCGCGCGACGTCCGCCCACGTCTCGAACACGTTGGCCTCACCCGCATCGGTGTAGTCGCCGTCCGGCCCGCGGCCGCTCGGCGTCACGACGAGGTAGCCCGCGCCGCGCTCGCCCAGCTGCCGCTGGTAGTTGCTGCCGATGTACTGGTTCTGGTTCTCGACGAGGGCATGGAGCAGCAGCGTCATGCCGTAGCCCCCGGCGGGCGCCGGCCGGTCGACCGGGACGTAGACGGTGTAGGCCTGCAGGCGCCCGCTCAGCGCCCCGTCGCAGTGCACGGGCTCCCGCGCGCAGAGCCGCCCGACGTCGATGCCCTGAGCGAACTCGTCGTGGCCGGCGAAGATGCGGGTGATCGCGCCCGTGCGCGGCACCGCGCTGTCGTCGTCGATCCGGTCACGCAGCTTCCCGAAGTCGACGGGCTGCCGGAAGCGCGACGCGTCGCCGGCGGCCAGCGCGCCGGCCTGGCCGAGGTCGCGCCACCAGGCTGCGTTCACGGAACTGAGCACCGAGGTGTCGACGATCGTCACACCCGGAGCGGGGCCGGTCGGCGCGGCCTCGCCGTCGCGGAAGGCCAGGTTGAACAGCGCCGCGCCGCTCGCGGCCGCCCCGCCCGGAGCGGTCGCCGTGGCGGACGACCCTGGCTGCGCGTAGCCGGACCCGTCCCACAGGCCCACGCCCGCCGCCATGCGCACGACGTCGCGCCCCGGGTCCCACGCGGCGGCCGCGACGGTCACCGTCAGCTGCCGGCGGGGGACGTCCACCGTGGCGACCGGGGCGGGTGCCAGCGGCCTTCCGGTGGGGGCGTCGAGCAGCTCCGCGACCCCGCCGTGGACGGTGAGGAACAGCGACGCGGGGGAGGCCACACCGGCGCCGTGCGGCCAGGCGCGCACCGACCCGTCCCCGTCGCCCAGCGCCACCGTGACCGCCGGCACCGCCGGGTCCAGCAGCGTGTTCAGCGTCACGCGGAAGGCCGTGCCGCCCGGCACCGGCCGGACCCGGAGCTCGACGAGGTCGGCCGCGTTGTTGGCGAAGCGCGCCGCCGTGGGGTAGGTGAGCGTGCCCGCCCGGCCCTTGAACGACAGCCTCAGCGGGGACATCGGGTCGGTGGGGTCCGGCGTGCCCTGCGCGCCGCGATCGTCGTGCAGGAAGTCCTGGTAGAGGAACTCGCCGTCGCGGTAGGCGTGTGCGCCCGACACGAGGATCGGCGGTGCCGTGAACGGCGCGACGTTCTGCAACTGCGGGGCGTCGAAGGGCGGCGCGTAGAGCGCGTCCGGCCCGGGCCGGTGGCCGGACGCCACCGACGGCAGCGACGCCCCGGCAGCACTGCCGCAGCCCACCAGTCCCACCGCCAGCGCGGCCACCACGCCCCGCACGCCTCGACCCATGGCGTTCAAAATACACGTGCGTATTCCGATCGGCCACCCGACAGGGTGTTGACAAAAAGCTACGGTGGTGTAGTAATGCGCATCATGCTCAAGCTGCCCCACCCCGACCGGGTCACGCCGCACGAGGACCACGGCTTCTTCGGCCCGGACTCGGTGACCTGGAAGGTCTGGACCTACCCGACGTCGCTGACCGTCGGGTTCCAGCGTTCGGTGGTGATCGAGGAGCTCGACCCGGCGCTCATCGCCGCCGTCGACCAGACCGACGCGGTCCGCTACCGCCCGCGCACCCGCTACGACCGCACGATGCGCTACTTCGCCACGATCTCCCTCGGCGACTCGCGCAGCGCGATGACCGCCTCCGACGTCCTGGTGAAGGTCCACGCCAAGGCCGTCGGCACCGAGCCGCTGTCGGGCAATCCCTACGACGCGAACGATCCGCACTCCCAGCTGTGGATCCACCTCACCGCCTGGCACTCGATCCTCTACGCCTACGAGAAGTACGGCCCCGGCCGGCTCACGCCGCAGGAGGAGGCCCAGTACTGGGAGGAGTGCGCGATCGCCGCGGAGCTGCAGACCTGCAGCCCCGACGACGTGCCCCGCACCCGCGACGGCATTCGCCGGTACTTCGAGGAGATGCGGCCCAAGCTCGCCGGCTCGGAGGCGGCGCAGAGCATGATGGACCACCTGCTCTCGGCGCAGATCATGCTGCCGCCGATGCCCAAGGTGTTCCGGCCCGGGGCGTGGGTCGTCAGCCGGGTCCTGCGCGCCGCGACGATCGCGACGATGCCGGCCTGGATGCGCAAGATGGGCGGCACGCCGCAGCCGAAGATCGTCGATGCGCTCGTCACGCCGCTCATGAAGGTCAGCTTCCGGCTGGCGACGCTCAACCGCCGCGTCGAGCTGGCGCTGCTGGCGTTCCTGACCCCGTCGACCTACCCGGTCGCCGCGCCGGCGCTGTTCGGCATCGCCCCGAAGGACCCGCGCACGCTGACCATCGCCGAGGCGCGCGAGCGCTACGGCATCCTCCCGCCCACCGAGGAGTACGCCCGCTTCAAGGCGCTCGTCGCGGAGCGCAAGGCCCAGCGCGAGGACCACGTCTTCGAGGAGATCCTCGGGCCGGTCGCCTGATCCTCAGGCTGAACGTATGAGTTGCCACGGAAGACCGTGGTGATTCAGACGTTCAGGCCGAGGTTGGGCGCGGGCCGTTGGTCTGCAGAAACAGGACGGGGCCGCCGAGCGTCCCGTCCTGCATGAGCGCGAGCGTCGCCGCCATCGCCTTGGCGGTGTAGACCGGGTCGAGCTCCAGGCGGTCGCCGTAGCGCGCCGCGGCGGCCGCGGCCGCCGCGGTCGGATGGCCGTAGCCGTCGCCCATGAAGCCGTCGACGACGAGCAGCTCGCCCGCGCACGCGTCGCCCGGCAGGTTGGCGCCGCGGGAGCGCAGCAGCGCCGCCCCGCGCCCCGCCAGCCCGCGCAGCGTCTTCGCCGAGAGCGGCAGCGTGTCGTTGACGACGACGCCGACCGGCACGGACCCCAGCCCCGCCAGGCGCAGCCCGAGCAGCAGCCCCGCGACCGTCCCGCCGGAGCCCACGGCGCAGACGACGTGCGACGGCTCCGGCAGGGCGCCGTCGCGCACCTGCGCGGCGATCTCGAACGCGGCCTCCACGTAGCCCAGCACGCCGACGTCGGAGGACCCGCCGGCGGGCAGGTAGTAGGGCAGCCGGTGGCGCGCCAGCAGCCACGGCGCCAGCGCGATCGTCCGGGCCTTGGACCGCGTGAAGTGCAGCGCCGCCCCCGACGCGCGCAAGCGGGCAAGCTGCTCGCGGACGTGGTCGTCGACCGGCTGGTCGACCAGCGCCAGCGCCACCTGCAGTCCGGCCTCCTGCCCGTACAGCGCCGTGGCCAGGCCCCAGTTGGTGCCCAGCCCGCCGACCGTGAGGATCGTCCGCTTGCCCCGGCGGGCCGCGTCGGGCAGCAGCCACTCCAGCTTGCGGACCTTGTTGCCACCCCAGCCGCCGTCGCCGAACCCCAGCTCGTCCTTGACCCACAGGCCGTCCGCCAGCGCGAAGACCGGCGTCGGCCCGCCCGCGTGCAGCGACCGGAACGGCAAGGTCGTCCGCAGCGCGCCGAACGCCTCGTGCAGCGCAGGCTCGTCGCGGCTCATGCGCCGAGCACCCGCGCGACGTAGGCGTTGGTGAAGACCCGCGACGGGTCCAGCTCGTCGCGCACCGCCTGGAAGCGATCCCACTCCGGGTAGGCCGGCGCGAGGTCCGCTGAGCGGCGGAAGTGGCGCTTGCCCCAGTGCGGCCGGCCGCCCAGGGCCACCAGCAGCGCCTCGACCTCGCGGAAGTAGGCGTCCCACTGCAGGCCCGCGAACTGGTGGACGGCGATGTAGCAGGTGTCCCGTCCGCCCGCGGGGGACAGGAACGCGTCGTCGGGCGCGACGAAGCGGACCTCGATCGGCACCGGCACCGGGTGGCGCGCGGCCACGGCCCGCACCGCGCGCACGGCCTCCGCGGCGGCAGCTCGCGGTATCGCGTACTCCATCTCGGTGATCGGCACCCGCCGCGGCGTGGCGAAGATCCGGTAGGAGCGGTCCACCCGCCGCGTCGTCCCCGACAGCCGTGAGCAGAGGCGGTTGATGGCCGGGATCCACGCGGGACGCGCCCGCGCCACCCGGCACGCGCCCCAGTAGGCGTAGTTGGTCAGCACGACGTCCTCCAGCCACTCGACCGCGCGCGACGGCGGGGCCGGCGGCGCGTCGACGCGGTCCCATGTCTTGGTCATCGCCAGCGGTGAGTGGCCGAACGTGAAGAACCCGAAGTGGTCGTGCGCGGTCGTCCGCTGCTCCAGCGAGGCCAGCACGTCCTCCACCGGCTCGGTCGTGTCCACCCCCGAGAGCGTGAAGGCCGGTACGGCCTGCAACGTCACCGCGGTCACGACGCCCAGCGCGCCGATCGACACGCGGGCGGCCCGCAACGCGTCACCGCCGTCGAGCTCGACGACGTCGCCGGAGGCCAGCACGAGCTCCACCGACCGCAGCCCGGTCGACAGGTTGCCCAGCGCGGCGCCCGTGCCGTGCGTCGCGGTCGCGCAGGCCCCGGCCACCGACTGCACGTCGATGTCGCCGAGGTTGGCGAACGCCAGCCCGGCGTCCCACATCACCGCGCTCAGCGCGCCCAGCGTGATGCCCGCCTCGCAGCGCACCAGACCCGACGCGGTGTCGATGTCCAGCACCCGCGACAGGCGGCGCAGCGACAGCAGCGTGCCGTCGGTCAGGACCGCGTCGGTGAAGGAGTGGCCGCCGCCCGCCACCCGCACCGAGGCAGCGCCGCGGATGGCATGGCGGACGCCGTCACGCGTCGTGGGCTGCGCGAACACCGCCGGCGTGCACGTCTGGTCGCCGGCGAAGTTCGTCCAGGTGGTCGCCGTCACGGCGACGACCCTACGACACGGCGACCGGCGGGCGCGCGGGGGAGGATCCACAGCGGTTTCCCCGCGCGACCGGTCCCTTCTCGCATCTCACGGATGACGCGCGCGCACGGTTCAACCAATCGTGAACAGTCCTGCGCCTAGCCTCCGGGCCGTGCCCCTGAGCCGTCCTGTCGCCGCCCTGCCGCTGATTGCCGCCGGCGTCACCGTCCTGCTGTGGGCGTCGGCGTTCGTCGGCATCCGCTCGGTCGGCCACACCTACTCGCCAGGGGCGCTGGCGCTCGGCCGCATCCTCGTCGCGACCATCGTCCTCGGCGTGATCCTGCGCGGCCGCGCGCTGCCGCTGCCGCGCGGCCACGACCTCAGGCGCATCGTCGCCTACGGCGTCCTCTGGCTGGGCGCCTACAACGTGGCGCTCAACGCGGGCGAGCAGCACGTCGACGCGGGCACGGCCGCGATGCTCACCAACGTCGGCCCGATCCTCATCGCGCTCGGTGCCGGCTCGCTGCTGGGCGAGGGCTTTCCCCGCAAGCTGCTCGGCGGCAGCGCGATCGCGGCGGCGGGCGCGGTGGTGATCGGCCTCAGCGCCGGCGGCGACGGGCACACCAGCGTCCGCGGCGTGCTGCTGTGCCTGCTCGCCGCCGCGCTCTACGCCGCCGCGGTGCTCATCCAGAAGCCGGTGCTCGCACGGGTCCCCGCGCTGCAGTGCGCGTTCCTCGGCTGCGCGATCGGGTCGCTCGCGTGCCTGCCCTTCGCCCCGCAGCTCGCCGGCCAGACGGCCGACGCCTCCGGCAACGCGATCGCGGGCCTCGTCTACCTCGGCGTCTTCCCGACCGCGATCGGCTTCAGCACCTGGGGCTTCGCGCTGGCCCGCACCGAGGCCGGCAAGCTCGGGGCGACGACCTACCTCGTCCCGGCCGTGGCCACGCTGCTGTCGTGGGCCATCCTCAGCGAGGCGCCCGCCGCGCTGGCGCTCGTCGGCGGCGGGCTGTGCCTGCTCGGCGTCGCGGTCACCCGGCTGCCCGCGCGCCGCGCACGTGACGCTGGAGACAGCGGCGCTGCGCGTCGGCGATCGGGGCGGTGATCTCGGGGCCGACCTGCGAGCCGTCCTTGGTCCGCTTGATCATCGCCTCGGCGATGGTCTGCGACCTGAGCGTCTTGCGCAGGCGGGCCAGGACGCAGGTGGCCAGCCTGCCGCTCTTGTCGTCGGCATCGGCGGACTCCTTGATGCCCTGCTCGAAGGCCTTGCGCAGCGACTCGCGACCGGTCGGTGACGCCCCGAGGCACTCGAACAGCAGCACCTGCAGCGGCGCGATCGCCGCCTTGTCACGGCGGAAGGCCGCGTAGCCGAGCTCGCGCAGCTTCGCGTCGGGCAGCTCCTTCACCGAGCCGCTGACGCAGCCGCGGACGTCGTCGTCGGCCAGTCCGCCGAAGGCCTGGTCGATGCCCGCGCCCAGCCCGCCGGAGAGCAGCGAGCGGAAGAAGTCCCCACCGAAGTCCTTCACCTGCCAGTGGCCGGAGGTGTGGGTGAAGAGGACGGTGCCGCGGGCCCTGCCCCCGTCGAGGTCGACCGTGACCTGGGCGCGGCCGTCGTCCCCGTCGGTCTCGGCACCGACGAGCTCGGTGCTCCTGTCCTCGCGGTCGCTGTCGCCGACCTGGCGCTCGCACGCGGCCCGGGTCCCAAAGACGGCGCGGACGAACGCAGGGGTCATGAGCTTCTGGCACGCCTCCTTGCCGTCGAAGGTGCGCATGACGTGCTCCATCTCGGCCGCGTCGCCCTTGGACGCCGGCTCGAACCTGCCGTCGGCCTTCTCGGTCCCCGAGCCACCCCCGCAGCCGGCGATCAGCAGCGCGAGCACCAGCGGGGCCAGGCGCCCCGTCCCCCGCCGAGCGACAGCGCTTCGCCGGCGGGTCCGCGCAACCGCGAGGTCTTCGTCGTGGGCCATCGCAGCGCAGGCTAGAGGGTCGCCGCGAGCAGGTTGCGCTCCTTCGCCGCGTCGCGCCGCAGCAGCGTCTTCAGGACGATGCGGGTGCGCAGGGCGGCGCGCACCGTGAGCGTGTCGTAGCGCGCGTGTCCACGGCCGAGCCGCTGCTCGATGACCCAGCGGCGGCTGTCGGCCCGGGCGCGCAGCGACGCGGGCGTGGCCCGCGACAGGCCGGCCGCGTGGACCAGCGAGGCGACCTGCGGGTCGAACACCGACGCGACGCCCGCCGCGGCAGCGCGCAGCCCGAGGTCCATGTCCTCGCCGTAGAGGTGCAGTCGCTCGTCGAAGGGGCCGAGCTCCAGCAGCAGGTCGCGCCGCGCGGCGACGCAGGCGCCGGTGAGCCAGCCGACGGTGGTCCGCTGCGTCAGCCGCCACGGCTCGCAGTGCGCCTGCAGGGCGCGGGGCATCAGCGCGCCCGGCCACAGCACGGAGATCGCCGCGGCAACGCCGGCGGGACGGGCGTTGGCCGACGGCTGCAGCGTGCCGTCCGGGTTGAGCAGCCGCGGACCGAGCAGCACCCGCGAGGCCAGCGCGGCCGCGGCCAGATCCTCCAGCCCGCGATGGGCGGAGGTGTCGGGGTTGAGCAGCACGACGACGTCGCGGGTGGCGGCCTGGACGCCCGCGTTGCAGGCGGCGCCGAAGCCCGGGTTGCCGGGCAGGACGATGGGGTCCAGACCACGTGACCGCAGCTCCTGCGCCGTCCCGTCGGTCGAGCCGTTGTCGACGAACACCCACTCCACGTCGCCGGTCACGCCGTCCAGCAGCCCGGGAAGGTCCGCACGCGAGTCGTAGGTGACCACGACGGCGCTGAACGGCACTCCGCTCACAGGTCCGACGGGCGGTGTGCGCCGGTGCGCCGCTCGACGGAGATCGAGTACGCGTGCGAGCGCAGCGCCGGCAGCGGGTCACCGGCCGGCTCGATGCCGTCGGTCACGCGGGTCGGGTCGAAGACGAGGATGTCGTCGCCGGTCTCGCGCTCGGTGTCCGGGCCGGTGAGCGTGAGCGTCCCCACGGTGATCCGCTCGCGGTCCTCCGGCCAGGCCTTCGTCGCGTCGTCCAGCGGATCGCCGGGCCCGGCGACCTGCACCTCCAGCGTGAACGTGACCGGGCCGCCGGCCAGCCGCTCGTGGATCTCCTCCATGAGGTAGTCGCGCGACCTGTCCCTGGTGTCCGACAGCGTCTGCTCGCCCGCGGCCGGTCGCCACGTGTAGCGGACGTTGCGCACCGTGCCGTCCGGCGCGGTCCAGCGGTAGGCGTGCAGCGCGTTGTAGCGCTGGGTGGCAAAGCTCACCGGCGGCTTCAGCTTCATCGCGGCCTGCGCGGCGGGGAGCGCGCTGCGGTGGGTGGCCAGGAACCACAACAGCGCCGGGCCGGGCAGACCGCCGGCGAACGGCTTGGCGGCGCGGGTGAACGCGACGAAGTCCTCGGGCGTGCGGACGACGAAGGCCGGCAGGTTGATCGCGAGGATGTCGGTGCCGCTGCCGTCGGGCAGGTAGAACGCCACCGCCATGCCGCGCCCGTCGCGCTCGCGATCGTCGGCGTCAGGGACGCTCGAGGCGTTGGAGAAGCGCACCGTCACGGGGATCTCGCCGCCCTGCATGTGCGCGGCCGTCGTCAGCTGCCTCGCGGCGTCGGTCGCGACGAAGCTGCCCTTGCAGAGCACGCCCTTGGCGTGGACGACGCGATGCCCGTCGTGCCTGCCGAAGGAGTGGTCGACCGCTGCGACCGCGGCCTGTGCCTGCTCTTCGATGGTGCTCATGACCTGCCCTTCGTCAGCTTTACGGTGAACGTCCTGGGCAGCGCGCCCCTGGGTGAGACCGTCATCTTCAGCAGCAGCTTCGCCGTCCGCCGGACGATCTTCAGGTTCACGGCGGACAGCGTGACCGTGACCGCGATCGTCCGGCCCGGCCGGGCGTTCAGCGTCGTGCGGCCGACGGTGCGCGGGCGTCCCCTGACCGTCCGGGTGGCGTGCAGGGTGGCGATGCACGCCGACGGGGCGCTGCCGGGGCAGGTGAACCGCAGCCCGGTGATGAGCCTGCGGCCGCGGAGGTGGACGTCGCCGGAGAAGGTGATCAGCGGGGCCGGTGGCCGGGCCGGTCCGGCCGGCGGCGGTGGCGGCGGTGCGACGGTCCGTGGCGC
>CAYUDT010000071.1:0-25557 GCA_964443695.1 uncultured Conexibacter sp.
GTCATCGCCAGCACCATCTCGGCGCCCTTGCGGTCCTCGAGCTTGAACAGCTCCTCGATGCCGTCGCGGCCGGTCTTGCGCCACAGCTCGCGGGGATGCAGCACGGGCATCAGCAGCTCCTGGCCGCCGACCGCGTCCATCTCCTCGCGCACGATCTGGACGATCTTCTGGTGCACGCGCCAGCCGGCCGGCAGCCAGGAGTAGAGGCCGGCCCCGAGCTGGCGGACCAGCCCGGCCCGCACCATCAGCTTGTGCGAGAGCGCCTCGGCATCCGCGGGGGGCTGGCGCTCGGTGGGCAGGAACAGCTCGGACTGACGCATGCGCCGTGCAGACTAAACGTCCGGACGGCACGGACCCGAACCGCGGTCAGAGCCGCTCGACCGCGGCCCGCACGTGGCGGTGCCCGACGGTCTCGTAGCCGACGACGGTGACGATCGGGGCGACCATCAGGACCACGAGCGCAACGGGCACGCTCGACCCCAAGGAGACCGCCGCGACCGCCAGCACCATCACCAGCGTCGTGCCCGCGAGCAGCCCGATGTGCAACGGGTCGAACGTGCGCATCACGAACGCGTAGACGAGGTAGTAGCCGAACGCGAACACGGCGAAGGGGACGACGACGCAGAGCACGGTGGCGGTATCGCTGATCTCGGTCTTGTGCTCCAGCGCGTAGGCGGCGACGTGCAGGCCGGCACCCAGCGCGGCCAGCGCGCCGAACAGCACGAGATGGCCGTAGCCGAACACGAATCCGCGATCACGACGACGGGCGAGCGCCTCGCCCCATTCGACGGCGAAGTACATCCACCAGCTCCCGAACGTCAGCCCCAGGCCGGCGATGAGCACGAGGACCGCGCCGATCGTCCAGCCCTCCTCGGCGTGGACGACCGCGTTCATCGCCGCGATCGTGCCGATGACGCCCTCGCCGAGCGTGATGATGATGAGCAGGCCGTAGCGCTCGGCGACGTGGTGCGGGTGCCAGGGGGTGCCCCCGTTGCCGCCCCGCGTCTCGGCGAACCAGGGCCCGAGCATCTCGATCGCCGTCAGGCAGGTGGTGAACACGAGCGTCGTCGTCACCGAGAAGTCGAGGAAGATCAGGGCGATCCAGCCGGACTGGGTCAGGCCGAGCCACCTCATGTACAGGTGGGCGTTGCGGCGGCGCGCCGGGTCGTGGCGTGACGCCGTCCACCACAGCGTCAGCAGCGAGACGCGCATGACGACGTACCCGGCGACGAGCACCCCGTTGTCCAACGTCGACCCGTTCTGGTCGAGCGAGCTGAACAACTCCTCGAGGCCCAGGGCGATCACGATCACGCCCGCCATCTGCACCAGCGTGGCCAGGCGGAACATCCAGTCGTCGGTGTCGTAGGCCGACGCGAACCACGTGTACTGCAGCCAGGCCCAGGTGATCGCGAAGGACGAGAAGACGAAGCCGATGATCCCGGCCTTGAAGTGGCCCTCGCCGAGGTAGTGGGCCAGCTCGTCGGCGGCGGTGCCGATCGCGACGACGATCGTCAGGTCGTACAGCAGCTCCAGCGGTGTCGACGCCCGGTGTGCCTCGCCGGGGTCGCGGCCGGTGAGGCGGCGCCGGCCGTGCGGGATCGTCGAGGGCAGGCTCATCGCCTGCTGATGCTCTCGCATCCCTTCACGACGTCGCGGCGATCGGCCCTGACGACGTCGCGCCCGGCCCCGCAGTCGATGACGTCGCGGGCGTCGTCCCGCGAGCTGATGGTGTCGCTGCCCGGGCCGCCGTAGACGCGATCGCGGCCGCGCTCGGGCGTCAGCGTGTCGTTGCCGTTGCCGCCGTAGAGCAGGTCGTTGCCCAGGCCGCCCTTGACCTGGTCGTCACCGCCGTCCCCGTAGAGGCTGTCGTTGCCGCGGCCCCCAGACAGGCGGTCGTTGCCGTCGCCGCCGGAGACGACGTCGTTGCCATCACCGCCCTCGAGGCAGTCGTCGCCGCCGTCGCCGCGGATCAGGTCGCGCCCCTCGCGGCCGATGAGCCGGTCGCCGAACTCGGTGCCGTCCATCAGCTCGTCGTCGTGCGTGCCCTGGCGGACGTTGGCGCAGGCAGGGCGCGGGAACACGGTCACCGGGGGCGCGACGCTGGGCGGTGTGACGGTCGTGCCCGCGCTGGTGCCGTCGTCGGAGCCGTCGGCGTCCGTGCTGTCGCTGCTCACCGCGATCGCCGAGGTCAGCGCGCCGGTGGTGCCCAGGGCCACGCCCGCGGTGACCTCGACGGAGTCACCGGCCTTCAGCGTGCCCAGCCGGCAGGTCGAGCCGGTGCAACTGCCCGCGCTGCTGCCGAGGCTGGACAGGCGCCCGACGGTGCCGACGTCCGCGACGACGCCGGCCGCGGCGGACGGGCCGCTGTTGGTCACGCGGTAGACGTGCGCGACGGTCTGGTCGATGACGGCGTACTGCGGCGCGGAGGCAAGGGTCACCCGCAACGCGACGTGGCACGGCGTGACGTGGACGGCGGGCTCGGCCGGGCAGGCGTCCTGGGTCTCGTCGCCGTAGCCGTCCTTGTCGGCGTCGGGCTCGAGCACGGCCTGGAGCAGCAGGCCCTGTGTCAGCGCCGTGTCGGCGGGACGGGCGGCGTCCGCGGGCAGGAAGTCTCCGCTGAGCACGTCGACGGGTCCGGCGACCGTGGCGTCCAGCGCGTCGGGCACCGCGCCGCCGGTCAGCCCGATCGCGTCGCCCTTGGCCACCGCGAGGCGCGTCGTGAAGGTCTCGGCCGCGCCGGTGCCCTGCACCTGCTCGACGTCGCCGCGGCGCAGCGCCTTCCAGCCGGAGACGCCGTCGCGGGCCACCTGGAGCGCCAGCGCGGCGGCGCTCGCGGCCCGGATCCTCCACGCGACGATCACGCCGTCGGAGGGCGACTGCGCCGCGGTGGCGGCCAGCAGGCTCGTGCACACCGCCTGCGCGGCAGGGCAGGCGCTACCCACGGCCGGCGTCGCCGCCAGGCTCGTTGCGCCGAAGGTCATCGCGGCGGAGGCCCCCGGTGCGCCCCACAGGCACGTCACCACCACGGCCACCGCGACGGGGGTGGTCCACACGCGTCGCACAGCGGGCGTCATCGTGCCAAACCCTCCCGACGGCTGCGGCGGTCCCCCGGGTAATAGGCTCACGGGAGTCGTTTCCCCAGGAACACAACCCCTCTCGAGGAGATACCGCATGGCATACGAGGTTCCGGCACTGCCCTACGCGTACGACGCGCTGGCGCCGACCATCGACCAGGAGACGATGGAGCTCCATCACGACAAGCACCATCAGGCGTACGTGGACAAGGCCAACGCCGCCCTGGAGGGCACCGAGTGGGCCGACAAGCCCATCGAGGAGGTCGTGGCCAACCTGAGCAGCCTGCCCGCCGACAAGGTCGGCCCGGTGCGCAACAACGGCGGCGGTCACTACAACCACACGCTGTTCTGGGAGTCCATGAGCCCCGACGGCGGCGGCGAGCCCGACGGCCCGCTCGGTGAGGCGATCACCGCGAAGTTCGGCTCCTTCGACGCCTTCAAGGAGCAGTTCGAGGCGGCCGGCGTCGGCCAGTTCGGCTCCGGCTGGGTGTGGCTCGTCCTCGACGGCGGCGAGCTGGCCATCACCAGCACCGCCAACCAGGACAACCCGATCACCGACGGCAAGACCCCGCTGCTCGGCAACGACGTCTGGGAGCACGCGTACTACATCAGCTACCGCAACCGGCGCCCGGAGTACCTCTCCAAGTGGTGGGCGGTCGTGGATTGGGGCAAGGTCGCCGAGCGGTTCGCCGCCGCGACCTGAGCGAAACTTCCTCGCTACCCTCGCGTTTCTCCCCTGGAGGCGGTCACTGACCGCCTCCGGTCTTTCCCCACCCCAACACCCCCATCATGGGACTTCTTCGACCTATGCCGCCGATCCGCCACAAGCTGCGCCTCGCCGTCATCACGACGCTGATGGCCGCCGTCATGATCCCCGCCCACGCTGCGCAGGCCTCGACCAGCCAGCTCTCGATCATGATGGACGACGACCTGCTCGTCTATCGCGACGACACGACGCGCGACACCGCGATGCGCCGCATGAAGACGCTCGGCGTGGACGCGGTCCGCGTCACCGTCCTCTGGTCGGTCCTCGCCGACGGCATCGAGGGCAAGGCCAAGAACAAGAAGCAGAAGGCCAAGCTCGAGGCCAACAAGAAGCGCTTCAAGAAGTACGGCGCCGCGGACCCGCGGGCCTACCCGCCGCTGAACTGGAACCGCTTCGACGGCCTGGTCCGCGCCTGCAAGACACTGCAGATCATCTGCTACCTCGACCTCACGGGCCCTGGCCCGTCCTGGGGCCACAACAAGCCGCCGAAGTCCCACGCCAAGGACGCCAGGTGGTGGAAGCCCAAGCCCAAGGAGTTCTACAAGTTCGTCCAGGCCGTCGGCAAGCGCTACAACGGCAAGTACCGCGACAACGACGAGGGCCGGACGATCCTCCCGCCCGTCCACATGTGGGCGATCTGGAACGAGCCCAACCAGGGCGGTTGGCTGCGTCCGCAGTACCTCGACGGCAAGCCGGTCTCGCCGTCGATCTACCGCGAGCTCTACGACTTCGGCTTCCGCGCCCTGGCCAGCACCGGCCACACGCTGCGCTCGCCGGCCAACCCCAACGGCGACGTCATCCTCATGGGCGAGACCGCGCCGATCAACGTGGCCCGCAAGACGACCACGTCGGCGATGGGTCCCAAGATCTTCATCAACGAGCTGTTCTGCGGCCAGGGCTCGGTCGGCACGGGCTGCGACTACTTCAAGAAGAAGCCGCAGCTGCAGGCCTACGCGTGGGCCCACCATCCGTACACCAAGAAGCTCGCGCCCAACCAGCCCGACCCGGATCCCAACGCGGTGACGCTGGCGAACTTCAAGGACCTCGGCACGCAGCTCGACGGCCTGGCCGCCAGCACCGGGCACGTGCAGGCGAACATGCCGCTGATCTCCACGGAGTTCGGCTACGAGACCAACCCGCCGGACCCGTTCGCCCAGACGACGCTGGAGCAGCAGGCGCTGTACCTCGCGATCGGCGAGTACATGACCTCGTCGGACCCGCGCATCATCGGCAACACGCAGTTCCTGCTGCAGGACGTCAAGCCGAACAAGAAGTACTCCTCCGGCTCGCGCAACTACTGGAGCACCTACCAGTCGGGCCTGTTCGGCTCGACCGGCACGGCCAAGCCGGCCGCCACGGTCTACCCGTTCCCGTTCTTCGCGATCCCGATCGGGCACGACCCCAACGTCCCGACGCAGCCGGTCATCAACATCTGGGGCCAGATCCGCTTCCGGGCCAACGTCCTCAGCGACACCGCGCCCGACCAGGTGGTGCTGCAGTGGAAGGCGGCCGACGGCTCGACGCCGGACTTCGTCGACCTGCAGCCGATCGCGGTGACCAACCAGTTCGGCTACTTCGCCGCGAACAACATCACGCTCCCCGGCCCGGGTCTCGTCCGGCTGCACTGGGCCAGCGCGTCGCAGACGCCGTTCGACCTCAAGACCCTCGCCCAGGCGGTTTCCTAGCTCCCATGCCCGTGCCCCGTCGACTTGCGGCGGCCGCGCTGATCAGCGCGGCCGTGATTCCGGCAGCTCCGGCGGCGGCCAACCGCTCGCAGCTCTCGATCTTCCAGGACGACGAGCAGCTCGTCCTCTCGGGCAAGTCCGCCCGGGAGCGCACGCTCGACGACGTCCAGGAGCTCGGCGCGGACACGATCCACTCCGTCGTGTTCTGGCACAAGGTCGCGCCTGCCCCGTTCAGCAACACGCGGCCGACCTTCAACGGCGGCGACCCCGCGTCCTACCCGCCGGAGCTGTGGGACGCCTACGACGGCCTGGTCCGCGGCGCGACCGCCCGGGGCATGGACCTCATCCTGTCGCCCTCCTCGCCGATGCCGGCCTGGGCCTCGTCGTGCAGCGGCCCGCGCAAGGTGCGGCGCGTCTGCAAGCCCAACCTCACGCAGTTCAAGCGCTTCGTGCAGGCGCTCGGCAAGCGCTACTCGGGCGAGTACACCGACGAGAACGAGAACCACACGGTCCTGCCGCGGGTCTCGAAGTGGTCGATCTGGAACGAGCCCAACCAGGGCGGCTGGCTGCAGCCGCAGTACGAGAAGCAGGGCGGCAGGTCCGTCCCCGCCTCCCCCGTCATCTACCGCGACCTGGTCCGCGCGGCCATCAAGGGCCTCAACGCCTCCGGCCACAGCGACGACGACGTCCTCATGGGCGAGACCGCGCCGATCGGCCGGGAGACCGGTTCGCCGGCGACACGCCCCATCCCGCCGGGCAAGTTCATCCGCGCCGTGCTGTGCATCGACGACAAGGGCAAGGCCCTGAAGGGCTCACGGGCCAAGGCGCTGGACTGCTCGGGCTTCCGCAAGCTGCCCGTGACGGGCATCAGCCACCACCCGTACACGCGCGGCGGCTCGCGGCCCCCCACCACCAAGGGGTCCTCCAACGAGATTACGATCAGCTCGATCTCGCGGCTGAAGACGATCCTCAAGCAGGGCGCGTCGCACAGCCGCATCCCCAGGGGCCTGGACATCTTCTACACCGAGTACGGCTTCCAGACCGACCCGCCGGACAGCCTCACCGGCGTCCCGCTGGTCAAGCAGGCGGCCTACATCAACCAGAGCGACTGGATCGTCTACCGCGACAAGCAGGTCCGGTCCGTCGCGCAGTACGAGTTGCGTGACGAGGCGGCGCTGTCGGCCTTCCAGACCGGTCTGCGCTTCGTCGACGGCACCGAGAAGCCGTCCTTCGACGCCTACCGCCTGCCGATCTGGGTCTCCAAGGGCGGTGCCGGCGTGAAGGTCTGGGGCCAGGTCCGCCCCGCCGCCGACGGCGCGCTGGAGGACGTCGAGGTGCAGGGCTCCACCGACGGATCGAGCTTCGAGACGCAGACGACGTTGCAGACCACCAACACCAAGGGCTTCGTCGAGACGTCGATCAACCCAGGCGCGATCAAGTACTGGCGCCTGCGCTGGACGCCCAAGGACGGAGGGTCCGCGGTCACCAGCCGCGTTGCGGAGGTCGGCAAGTGAAGCGCCGCGCCGCGCACGTCGCGGCGCTGTTGGCCACGCTGGTCCTCGTGACCCCCGCCCACGCCGCGGGTGACCTCGAGACCGGCATCGCCGACGACGCCGTGCTCCTCGGGGGCGGCCAGAAGGCGGCCGACGCGGTGGCCGACTGGCAGAGGCTGGGGGTCGACTGGGTCCGCATCCATGCCCGCTGGGTCGAGATCGCCCCCGGCGACGACGCCGTCACCCGGCCCGCGGGGTTCGACGCGCGCAACCCCGACGACCCGCTGTACCACTGGGCGCCGATGGACAACGCCATCAAGCTGCTGACCGCGGCGGGCATCAAGCCGATGCTGGCGATCACCGGCTCCGGGCCGCTGTGGACCTCGCGCCAGCCCTCGCGCGGCAACCCGCGGTGGGATCCGGATCCGCAGGCCTTCGGCGACTTCGCGTTCGCCGTCGCCAAGCGCTACGGCCCGCAGGTGAGCCGGTACCTGATCTGGAACGAGCCCAACCAGCCCGCCTGGCTGCAGCCCCAGTTCGTCTGCAAGGGCAGCTCGTGCAAGCCCGCCGCGCCGGCGATGTACCGCGACCTGTTCCGGGCGTCCTCGCGCGCGATCAAGTCCGTCGATGCCGGCGCGAAGGTCTTCATCGGGACGCTCTCGCCCAGTGGCCGCGACCCGAAGGCCCGCAACGTCGTCATGCGCCCGCTGCAGTTCATCCGCGCGCTGTCGTGCGTGGACGACAAGCGGCTGAAGCGGATCAGGACGGGCGCCTGCAAGGGCCAGGCGGCGCTGAAGGCCGACGGGTTCGCCTACCACCCCCACCCGGTCCGCTTCTCGCCGGACACGAAGGCCGTCAACCCCGACAACGCGGCGATCGCCGACCTGCCCCACTTCGAGGCGGTGCTCGACAAGGCGTCGGCCAACGGCATCCTCAAGCCGATCGGCGCGGCGCGGTTTCCGCTGTACCTCACCGAGTTCGGCTACCAGACCAACCCGCCCGATGCGGACTCCGGCGTCACCCCGGCCCAACAGGCCGCCTGGCTGCAGGAGTCCTGGTACAAGGCCTGGGCCGACCCGCGCGTCCACAACATCACCCAGTACGAGTGGGTCGATGAGCCGATCAAGTCGGTCTCGGGCGGCAACAACTACGCCTCCTGGCAGTCGGGCCTGCATTTCGTCGACGGGCGGGCCAAGCCCGCACTCAAGGCGTTCACCAACCCGATGTACGTCGACGTGAGGCCCGGCGCGCGCACCGCGCGCGTCTGGGGCCAGGTCCGCCCCGGCACCTCGTGGGAGGTCACCATCGAGCGGCGGACCGCCGGCGGCTCCTTTGCCCAGGTCAAGAAGGTCCGGACCGACGACAACGGCTTCTTCTCCCAGCGCTTCAGGCTCACCGCGAGGACGACCTACCGCTTCAGCTACGTGACGCCGGCCGGTGTCGTGCACTCGGCCGAGCAGACGGTCAGGCCCGTGTCGAAGAAGCGGTGACGCTCGGCAGCTGCTCGCCGACCCAGTCGTCGAGCTCCTGCCAGCGGTCATAGAGCCAGGCGATCCGCCCTTGCTCGTCCTCCGGGATCGACGCCGCGTCGTGGCGCCAGAACTTCATCTTGACGGTGCCGCCGACCAGGCGGCCCTTCCAGATGTCGGAGATGTACTCGAACCCGTCGAGGCCGACGTGGCCGAAGACGACGACGTCCGCGTGCGGGGCCTGTGCCAGCAGCGCGGGCGCGCCGCCCAGGCGCGGCGGCAGGAGGTTCTGCAGCCGGTCGGCCAGCAGCGCGACCTCGGGGTTCTGCTCGCGCAGGATCTCCTGCGCCCGAGCCAGCTTGGCCGGCGTGTGGCGCGTGCCCTCGGGATAGATCAGCACGCCCTCCCCCGGGCCGAGGTCGTCCGCGAGGCGGCGCAGCTTGGCCACCTCGCCGGCGGGGTCCTTGGACCCGCGGCGTACGAAGATCGTCGGCACCCAGCGGCCACCGATGTCGATGACGGGGATCATGTTCAGCTCGCGCTTGAGCACGAAGCGCAGGCCGACGCCGTGGTGCCGGCCGATGATGGCGTCCGGCAGCATGTTGTCGATGATGCTGGCGTGGCGGATCAGGACGATCTGCGGGCCGGGGCCGGCGAGCTCGAGCCCCTCGATCTCGAACGTCAGCCCGAACAGCACGCGGACCCCGGCGATGTGGCTGCGTGCCCAGTGGATCCGCAGCCCGTAGACGAGCTTGCGCCGTCGCTCGGAGCCGGCCTTCGACGTCAGCTTGATGTAGAGCAGCGTCGCCAGGCCCCGCATCTCCGCGAAGAGGAACCACCAGAGAAACGCGATCAGGCGGATCGCCACGAGGGGCTTGCGGCGCGTCAGCCACAGGGCGAGATCGACGATCAGGCCGGCCACCAGCAGCAGCGGCAGCAGCGGCGTGACGATGAGGAAGGCGGTGACCTCGGCGGCGATGCCGCGAAGCCGGCGGATCCTGCGCTGCCCACCCGAGGAGTCGTCGGCAAACAGCGGTCCGTCCGTGACGTGCGTGACCCTCACGTACGGCAGCGTATGGGTTGTCGAGCCCCCGCGCCTTGCGGGTCTCGACGCATGGGTCGCCACGGTTTCCCGTGGCCAGGATCCAGCGGTTCAGCGGTTGAAGCGGCGACCCGCGGTGGGCGAGGCGACCTCGTCGACCAGCAGCAGGTCATCGCCGCCACCGGCCTTCTCGTTGGCCTCGGCCTCCAGGGCCGCGAGGCGCTCCGGCGTCATCGCCGTGTCGTCCTCGTTCTCGGCCAGCCACGCCTGCGCCGCGGCGACGTCGGCGTCGTTGGTGACGACCTTCTTGCCCGCGGCGTAGTACTTGTCGATCTCGGCGAACAGCTCGTCGACCAGGTTCTCGGTGGCGACCTTCTTCAGCGGCTGGCCCTTGCTGTAGATCATCCCGGCGTCCTTGGCGCCGGTGATGCCGAAGTCCGCGTGGCGCGCCTCACCGATGCCGTTGACCGCGCAGCCGAGGATGGAGATCTCCAGCGGGTCCACGTACTCCTCCAGGCGCCGCTCGACCTCGGCGACGACGGAGTCCATGTCGAACTGCAGGCGCCCGCAGGTCGGGCAGGCGATCAGCACCGGGCCGCGCTCGCGCAGCTTGAGCGCCTTGAGGATCTCCCAGGCGACCTTGACCTCCTCCTCGGCGTGGAACGTCGAGAGGCTGATCCGGATGGTGTCGCCGATGTTGTCGGCCAGCAGCGTGCCGAGGCCGACGGCGGACTTCAGCGAGCCGCTCCACTTCGTCCCGGCCTCGGTGATGCCCAGGTGCAGCGGGTAGGGGATCTTCTGGCTGAGCAGGCGGTTGGACGCGATCGTGTTGGGGACGCTCGTCGACTTCATCGAGACCTTGAAGTTCGTGAAGTCCAGGCGCTCCATCAGCTCGACGAACTCGACGGCCGCGGTGACCAGCGCCTCGACGGGGTTCTCGAACTCCAGGTCGTGGAGGTGCTTGGGCAACGATCCGGAGTTGACGCCGATGCGCATCGGCGTGCCGTGCTCCTTGGCCTTGGCGACGACCTCCGCGACCTTGTCCGGGCCGCCGATGTTGCCGGGGTTGAGGCGCACGCAGTGGGCGCCGGCCTCGATGGCCTTCAGCGCCAGCGTGTGGTTGAAGTGGATGTCGGCGATGACCGGGATCGGCGACTCGACGACGATCGTCTTCAGCGCCTCGACGTCCTGCTCGCGCGGGACGGCGACGCGGACGATGTCGGCTCCGGCCTCCGCGACGCGGCGGATCTGGGCCATCGTCTCGGCCAGGTTGGCCGTCTCCGTCTTGGTCATCGTCTGCACGGCCACGGGCGCCCCGCCCCCGATGGGGACGGCGCCGACGTGGATCTGCCGCTCAGAAGCCATGCCTACATGGTAAAGACCCCGTCGTGAACGACCCGTTGCCGATCAATCTCGCCGACTACGAGCGCCTGGCCGACGGTGCGCTGCAGGCCGGGCCGCTGGGCTACTACCAGGGCGGCGCGGGCGACGAGCGGACCCTCGCGGACAACGTCGCGGCCTGGGCCCGCCACAAGCTGCTGCCCCGCGGCCTGGTCGACGTGAGCAGTGTCTCGACCGCCACGACGGTCCTCGGCGTGCCCGTCTCGATGCCGGTCCTGGTCGCGCCGGTCGCGCTGCAGCGCGTGGCCCACCCCGACGGCGAGTGCGGCATGGCGCGCGCCGCGCAGGACGCCGGGACGATCATGGTGCTGTCGACCATCGCGACCACCCGCCCGGCGGACGTCGCTGCCGCCGCGCCCGACGCGCCTCGCTGGTTTCAGGTCTACGTCCTGAAGGACCGCGCGGTCACGAAGGCGCTGGTCGACGAGGCGGTCGCGCACGGCTACCGCGCGCTGGCGCTGACGGTCGACGCGCCCCGCGCCGGCCGTCGCGAGCGCGACCTGCGCACCGGCTTCGCCGTGCCCCAGGGCATCGACATGCCCGCCGTCTCGGAGGCGGTCGGCACCAGCGCCGGCATCACGCCGGCCGGGTTCTTCGACCTGATGGACCGCTCGTTGCGATGGGGCGACCTGGAGGAGCTCATCGCCGACAGCCCCGTCCCCGTCGTGCTCAAGGGCGTCCACCACCCCGAGGACGCCCGGATCGCCTGCGAGCTCGGCGTCGCCGGCCTCGTCGTCTCCAACCACGGCGGCCGCCAGCTGGACAACGTCCCGGCGACGGCCGACATGCTCGGCCCGGTCGTCGACGCCGTCGAGGGACGTTGCGAGGTGCTCGTCGACGGCGGCATCCGCCGCGGGACCGACGTCTGCGCGGCGCTGGCGCTCGGGGCGCAGGCCGTCCTCGTCGGCCGCCCGGCGCTCTACGGCCTGGCCGTCGGCGGCGAGGCGGGCGCCCGTCACGTGCTGCAGCTGTTGCGCGACGAGCTGGAGCTGGCGATGACGCTGCTCGGCGCGCCGACCGTCGCCGACGTCGCCACCGAGCACCTCGCATAAAAGGCGTGTCGGTTTCATCGCCGCTCGTGCGATGAGACCGACACGCCTTCTACGCGACGATCAGCTCGGGCGCGGCACCGCGGGCGACGAGCTCGCCGATGAGCGACCTCACCCAGTGGGCCGGGTGCCCGGACAGCGGGTCGAGGTCCGGCGCGCGGACCTGCAGCGGCTCGACGTGCAGGACGTCGGGCAGCTTGCCCGCGATCGCGGTCAGCGCGTCGCGCAGGGCCCCCGCGTGCTGCGGTGCGACGCGGACGTGGTGGTGGCGGACCGGCGCCTGCAGGCGTGCGGCCGCGAGCAGGTCCACCCCGCGCGCGGGCGGGGCCGCCGCCGGCGGCGCGGGCCGCAGCAGGATGTTGCCGACGATGGCCTGCACGCCCTCCACGAAGCCGCGGTAGGCCGGGTCGAAGCTGAAGACGTAGGCGCGCCCCTTCCCGGACGCCACCATCGTTCCCGCGACGCTGCCGTTCACCGCCTCCAGCCCCTCGTTGTAGAACAGCGCGTTGAGCGTCGCCGGGTACCGCGCGATCGTGGTGCCGCCGCCCTTGAGGATCGGGTCGGTCACGTTGAACGCGAACGCCCGCGGGCCGATGCCCTTCACGGCGAGGTCCTCGGAGACGAGGTCGATCTGCACCGGCCCGCCCGGCACGACGAAGCCCGAGGGCGCGGCCTTCGTGTCGAGGTCGCCCGCGATGCCGGCGGCCTTGGCCACCGCGACGCCCTGGTTGCGGTAGCCGATGAACGTCCCGCCGCCGTTGACGAACATCTGGATGTTGGTCAGGCCCAGCGGCGTCAGGCCACCGTTGGGCAGCGCCAGCGAGACGTTCGGGGCGATCTGCCCGCCACCGGGGATCACGGTCGCCAGGCCGTCGGGGACGACCAGGACGTCAAAGCCACCGGAGGCGAGGATGCCGCCGTCGACGTCGGATGTCGTCACCCGGGTCACGTCCAGCCCGAAGCGGTCGCGCAGCAGCCACAGCGCGAAGCCGGGCGACGACGCGAACAGGATCTCGGTCACGTCGGCACCGAGGTCGTGCATGAGCGCGACCTTCGGCCGCCGCAGGGCGGCCGCCTCGCTGATCGTGTCCCCCGCCGGCATCAGGCGGATGCCGTACCGCTTCGCGGCCGCCTGAAGCTTGGGCAGGTTCTTCGCCCCGGTCACCGCGTAGCCGGTGCGGACCTCCGGCGTGAGCGTCACGCCGTCCTTGATCAGCGCGAACGCCGCGGCCTGCGCGTGCGCCGCATCCAGCGCGAACCGGTAGGCGCCTGAGCGCCCGACGTGCCCCAGCAGGTCGCTGCCGCGCGACACGGCCTTCAGCGTGGCCGCCCGGGGCCGGCGCTGGGCCGCGAGCTGCTTCTTCGTCCGCTTCGGGCGCCGCACCAGCGGGGTCAGCGACTCCCCGATCGCGCCGCCGTCCAGCGCCATCAGCGCCGGGTTGCTCCACCCTGCGACGTCGTAGAAGTACGGGTTCGAGGGGTAGGGCTGGTCGGCCAGCAGGATGTGCACCCAGCGCTTCATCGGCTGCGCGGCGGTGATGATCACCGTCCCGCGTCCCAGCGTCGCCCGGCCCCACGTCGTCTCCCCGAAGCGCCGCAGCCGCCTCACCGTCACCGCGCGGCGCAGCACGTGCACCTCCACGTCGGCCTTGCGCAGGCGGTCGACCAGGTGCGCGACGTCGGCCGCCCGCGTGGTGGTGCGCAACGCATAGCCGTAGATGCGATCGCCGGGGACCTTGCGCGGCTCGGGGTTGGCCGGGTTGTGGCGGACGTTGGGCTGCAGGCGGCCCTTCGCGCCGTCGGCCTTCACGGCCGGCCACTGCGCCGCCCACGCCTGGAACATCGCGGTCTTGTTCGCCGCGGTGGCACCGACCAGCGCGTCGGTCGCCGTGAACTGGCGGTCGACCTTGCGCGCGTAGATCTCGTTGTTCTCCTGCTCGAAGATCAGCCCGGCCGCGCCCCAGATCTGGTTGGGCGAGACGTCGCCGTAGCCGGGGTAGTAGTGGTCGTAGAGCCCGTAGTGCTCCCACGTGTAGCCCTTGGCGGTGAAGGCCTTCTCCATCGCCGGCGTCAGGAACCGGTCCGACGCGGCCAGGCCCGACGGGCTGTGCTCGTGGTGCACGGGGTCGTTGTCGGGCGGGAAGAAGAACGTGTCCGGCGCGCTGAGGAACTGCTCGTGCTCGTCGAGGCCGACGATCGGCGTGTAGTCGGCGTAGAGGCCGAGCTTGCCGACGGTCTCCGGCTGGGTGAAGGCGAACCAGTCGCGGTTCAGGTCGAAGCCGTTGGCGTTGACGCGCCGAGATGCGTTGCGACCGTCGGGGTTCTGCACCGGCAGCACGACGAACACGCAGTTGCGCAGCCGGCGCGCGGTCTCCTCGTCCTCCCCGGCCGCGAGGTTGTAGAGCAGCTTCACCAGCGCATCCGACCCCGACGGCTCGTTGCCGTGCACGTTGGCCATCAGCTGCACGAACGCGGGCTCGCGCGCGGCGTACGCGGCCGCCACCGAGGCCTGCGGCGGCTTCAGCCGCAACGCGCGCACCTTGCGCGACAGCTGCGGCACCCGCTCCAGGTTCTCCGGCGTGGAGACCAGCGCATAGCGCAGGACGCTGCCCTTGACGGTCAGCGGACGGAGGGTCTGCGTCTGCACCCGGTCCGATGCCCGGGCCAGCGCAACGAGGTACGTGTCGATCTCCTCCGCGGTGGCCTGGCGGGAGCCGAGCGCGTAGCCGTACATCGACTCCCAGGTGGGCACGCCGGCGGCCAGCGCCTGCGGGACGTGCGGGCGCCCGAGCAGCAGCCCACCTGCTGCCGCGCCGCCGGAGAGAACGAGAAACCGGCGGCGCGTCAGATCCATGGGGCGTAAGGCTATGCCTTGCCCTCCACCTCGTACTCACGCAGGAAGCCCTCGAAGAGGCGGCGGTGGCCCTCCTCGTCGCGCAGGATCGCGATGACCATGTCCTGGGTGACGGGGTCCTTGCCCTCGGTCTCGTCGATGATCAGGTTGTAGTGCTCGATCGCGCCGGTCTCGGCCTCGATCACGCCCTTGATGACGTGGACGATGTCGGTCTGCTCCGACGGCGGCTGCAGGAAGCTCTGCTCGGCCGCGAAGTCCATGGAGCCGGGCACGACCCCGTAGAGCTCCTTGATCCGGGTGGCGAACTGCTCGGCGTGGCCGAGCTCCTCCTGGATGTCGGTCTTGAGCGACTCGATGATCTCCTGCGCCCGGACGCCGTCCGGGTTGATCGAGTTGGCCATGTAGCTCATGACCGTCTCCATCTCCATCCAGTACGCCTTGGTCAGGAGCCCGACGATGTGCTCGCGCTCCTCGGTCTGCTCATCGGCCAGGATCCCCTGGCTGGCATTGCGAGTGGTCATGTCCGGGTGCATACCCGGACCCCGCCGGGCCCATTCAGCGGACGAGATCCGTGAACAACCGTTCCAGGCAGGCCTGCGGATCGTCCGTCAGGCCCGTGTGGACCTGGGACGGCTGCACGATCGTCGAGGCCGGCGCGACGAGGAACCCGAAACGGTCCGACGCGTCCATGTGCGCGACCGCTCCGCCCGCGGCAGCGTCACCGTGTGCGACCGCGACCCGCATCGCGAGGTTCGCCGACACCGCCTCGACGTCGACGTCGCCCAGCAGCGCCAACCGCTCCGGCGCGACGTGCGTCAGCGCGTCCAGGAACCGGTGGCGCCGTGAGTAGAGCACCAGGCCGACGTTGACCTGCTCGCCTCGGTCCAGACGCGGTACGACGCGCCACAGCGCGTAGGAGTACGGCTCAACCGACACGTGCCGCCTCCGCTACCGCGACCCACACGTCGTCCAGGCCCAGCCGGGCCTGCAGGAGATCGACGTAGTCCTCCCGCGGCGCACGGGTGAACCACGCATCGGGGACCAGCCCGGCGATGCCCTCCAGCAGCTCCGGGGTGACGACGGGCGCCAGGCGCGCGTGGGCCTCCCGGATCGACGAGGCCTGCGACAGCAGCACGTGCTGGCTGATCATCGCGAACCGGGCCGCGGCGGTCGCGACCAGCGAGTCCGCCCCGTGTTGCGCGTAGAGCGCGGCGCCGTGGTCGATGAGCCAGGGGTCGCCGTGCCAGCGCAGCAGGTTGGGGTTGCGCGGCGTGCGGTCGACGTTGGTCACGAACGCGTCCAGCCAGACGACATCGGCCGCGAACTCCGCATCGACCTCGCCGCTGAGCGGCAGCGACCCCGGCAGGAAGTCCACGCCGAGGTTGACGCCGTCCGATGCGGCGATCAGCTCCTGGATCTCCGGGTCGGGCTCGGCCGCCGCCATGCGCGGATCGACGTCCACCAGCACAAGCTCCGGCATCCGCAGGCCCAGCGCACGGGCCAGCTCGCCGCCGATGACCTCGGCCACCAGCGCCAACGGCCCCTGCCCGGCGCCCCGGAACTTCACGACGTAGAGGCCGTCGTCGTCGGCCTCGACCAGACCCGGCAGCGACCCGCCCTCACGGAGCGGGGCGACGTACCGGGTCGCGGTGACGCGTCGCAGACCTATGCGTACATCCCCTCGATCTGCTCGGTGTACTTCGCGTCGATCGGCTTGCGCTTCAGCTTCATCGTCGGCGTCAGCTCGTCGCCACCGGGCACCCAGTCTCCGGGGATGATCGTGAACTTCTTGATCTGCTCGACGCGGGCCAGCTTGGCGTTGGCGGCGTCGACGCCCTTCTGCACCTCGGCGAGCATGTCCTCGTCGGTGGCCAGGGACTCCAGCGTCGCGCCCTCCTTGCCCTGCTGCGCGGCCCAGACGGGCGCGAAGTCGGCATCGAGGACGATCAGCGCGGTGTTGTAGGAGCGGGCGTCGCCGATGCAGACGGCCTGGCCGATCAGCGGCGAGGAGGACTTGATCTCCGCCTCGATGTGCGCAGGCGACATGTTCTTGCCGGCCGCGTTGATGATGATCTCCTTCTTGCGGTCGACGATCTTCAGGTAGCCGTCCTCGTCGATCTCGCCGATGTCACCGGTGTGCAACCAGCCGTCGGCGTCGATCGTCTCCGCGGTCTTGTCGGGCATGTTGCGGTACCCGAGCATCACGACGTCGCTCTTGACGAGGACCTCGCCGTCCTCGCCCAGCTTGATCTCGACGCCGGGGGCGGCCGGGCCGACCGTGCCGATCTTGATCTTGTGCGACGGGTTGGCGGTGCCGGCGCCGCAGGTCTCGCTCATGCCCCACAGCTCGGCGAGCGGGACGCCGATGGCGTGGAAGAACTCGATGACCGGCACCGGGGTCGGCGCGGCGCCGACGTTGACGGCCTTGATCTCCGCGAAGCCGAGCATCTGGCGCAACCCGGAGAACAGCTCCGCGTCGGCCTTGGCGACCGCGGCGGCCAGCTCCTCGGGGACCTCCTGGCCGGCCTGCTCGAGCTGCACCTTCTTGGTGGCCGCCTCGATGGCCGCCTGCGCGTTGGCGCGCTGGTCCTCGGGCATGCCGGCGAGCATCCCCTCCAGGCCGCTCTTCAGCTTCTCCCAGATGCGCGGCACCGCGAAGAACCACGACGGCTGCACGGCCGGCAGGTAGGACAGCACCTGCCTCGGGTCCGGGCAGGTCGTGATCTGGAAGCCGAAGACGATCGGCAGGTAGTGGTGGGCGGCGCGCTCGGCGATGTGCGCGCTCGGCAGCCAGGAGATGACCTTGCCGCCGTCCTCGGGGAAGTCGACCAGGGCCTCGATGCCCTGCACGGCGGCCAGCAGGTTGCGGTGGGCCAGCTGCACGCCCTTCGGCGGGCCGGTGGTGCCCGACGTGTAGATGAGCGTGAGGACCGTCTCCGGGTCCAGGTCGGCGACGGCGGCCTCGAGGTCGAAGCCGGCGGCGGCCCCGTCCTCCTCGAGCTGCGCGAAGGAGATCGCACCTTCGGGCAGGTCGCCGTCCAGGACGACGATGTGCTCCAGGTTGGGCAGCGACTTGGACGCCTCGAGCACGTTGGGCAGGAACTGCTGCTCGGTGATGATGATCCGCGCCTCGGAGTCCGAGACGACGTACTCGATCTGGTTGGGCGCGTACGTCTGGTAGATCGAGAAGGGCGTGGCGCCGACGAGCATCGCGGCGACGTCGCAGAGGTGGAACTCCGGCCGGTTGCCCAGCATCAGCGCGATGCACTGGCCCTTCTGCAGCCCGAGCCCGGCCAGACCACCGGCGAGGGCCGTGGAGCGCTCGCGCCACTGCTCCCAGGTGATCGAGATCTCGTCGTCCTTGGTGCGCAGCGCGACCTCGGACCCCTTGTTCTTCGACGTGATCGCGAAAGCACCCGCGATCGTTGCTGCGTCGACCCCGCGCATGACACTGCTCTCCATACGCGCGAATCTATCGTGACGCAGGCGTCAATGTTTTCTAGGGCACGCCGAAGCCGTCGCCGCGCAGGCGGTCGATGTCGTTGGTGAGGCCGAGCGCGAACAGCGCGATCACCAGGAGGAAGCCGAAGACGCTCGCCCGCTCCATCACGCTGAACGGGATCGCCCGCCCGCGGATGCGCTCGGCGACCGCCCAGAAGATGTGCCCGCCGTCCAGCGGCAGGAACGGGAACAGGTTCACGATCGCCAGCGACAGCGAGATGATCGCGATGATGTTCATGGCGTCGACGAAGCCGTAGTGCTTGATGACCTGGCGGGTCACCTCGTAGTTGCCCACGACGCCGCTGACCTCCTTGCGGCTCTCCTTGTCGTAGACCAGCCGCACCAGCGCCGAGACCGTGCCGCGCGTGACGCGCCACATCGCGCTCAACGCCTGGCCGGACCCGGTGACCGGGCCGCTGCGGTCGTAGGTCACGTCCGCAGCGAAGACGATGCCGACGCGCATCCGCTTGGCCGCGGCGTCGTACACGGGCGTCACGCTCAGGTCCTTCAGCTGTCCCGCGCGCCGGACGGTGAACTTCACGGGCTCGGTCGCGCGGCAGCCGTCGGTCTTCGCGTTGCCGGCGCAGCGGTGGCTGCCGATCTGCCGCCGGATCGACGCGAAGGTGCCGCTGACGCCGTCGACGGCGACGACCTTGTCGCCGGGCAGGATCGTGGTCGCAGCGGGCGACCCCTTGGTGACCTGATCGATCACGGCGGTGTTCGTCGCCGTCGCCTCGCCCTTGAACATGAACAGGCCCAGCAGGATCAGGAAGGCGACGACGAGGTTCGTGACCGGGCCGGCGGCGATGACGACGATCCGCTTCCACGCCGGCTGGTTGTAGTAGGCCCGCGGGGAGACCTCCGGTGAGAGCTCCTCGTTGGGGTTCATCCCGGTGATGCGCACGTAGCCGCCCAGCGGGATCGCGCCGATGCCGTACTCCGTCTCGCCGCGCCGGATCTTCCAGATCAGGGGCGGGAAGAACAGCGCGAAGCGCTCGACGCGCATCCCGACGGCCTTGGCCGCCGCGAAGTGGCCGAGCTCATGCAGGATGATCAGCGCCGCGAACCCGGCGAACGCCGCGAACCAGCTCACGCCGGACCCCTCGCCGACCGCGAGAGCGAGCCGTCAGGCGAGCCCTCGCTCCGACGGCGAGGCCTCTGGCCGTGGCCTTCGGCGCTCAAGCGCTGACCGCCACCAGTTCAGCGGCGACGGCACGGGCCTCGCGGTCGGCCTCGTACAGCGTCTCGAACGCGCGGACGGGCTCGGAGCCGAGCTCGTCCAGCGTCCCCTCGACGACGGCGGCGATGCCGAGGAACCCGAGCTGCCCCTCCAGGAACGCGTGCACCGCGATCTCGTTGGCCGCATTCAGGACGCAGGGCGCGGTGCCGCCGGCCTGCCCGGCCTCACGGGCCAGGCGCAGGCACGCGAACGTGTCGGTGTCGACGGGTTCGAACGTGAGCGCACCGACCTCGGCCAGGTCCAGGGCGCGCAGCGGCACGTCGATGCGCTGCGGGTGGTGCAGCGCGTAGCTGATCGGCACCCGCATGTCCGGATAGCCGAGGTGCGCCAGCGAGGAGCCGTCGCAGAGCTGCACGTAGGAGTGGACGATCGACTGTGGGTGCACGACGACGTCGATGCGCTCGTACGGCGTCCCGAAGAGGTGGTGGGCCTCGATCACCTCAAGGCCCTTGTTCATGAGCGTGGCGCTGTCGATCGTGATCTTGCCCCCCATCGCCCACGTCGGGTGGTTCAGGGCCTGCTCGACGGTGACCTCGCTGAGGTCACCGCGCGTCCTGCCGCGGAACGGGCCACCGGACGCCGTGACGACGAGCTTGTCGACGACGCCCGCGGTCTCGCCGGCCAGCAGCTGGAACAGCGCGGAGTGCTCGGAATCGACCGGGATGATGTGCCCACCCGTCGCCTCGGCCAGCGCCATGACCAGCTCGCCGCCCACGACGAGCGACTCCTTGTTGGCCAGCGCCAGGTCGATGCCCTCACCCAGCGTCGCGACGGTCGGACCCAGGCCCGCGCTGCCGACCAGGGCGTTGAGCACCATGTCGGGGCCGGACTCCAGGATCAGCCGGACCAGGCCCTCGGCGCCGACGTAGACCTCGCCGTCGGTCCACGCCTCGGCGGCCCGCGCGGCGGCGATCTCGTCGGTGATCGCGATGCGCGTGACACCGAACTCGCGGGCCTGCGCGACCAGCGGTTCCCAGTTGCGCTGCGCGCTCAGCCCGAGGACCTCCAGCTCCCCGTCGGAGCGGGCGACGACGTCGAGCGCCTGCGTGCCAATGGACCCGGTCGAGCCGAGGATGAGGATGCGGCGAGCCACGCGCCCATGATGGCAGCCGCACCTCAACCGGCGCTGAATCGCCGCTTACAGGCGCAGCGGCTTGGGCTTCGCGGGCTTGCCGGGCTTGAGGCGCGCCGTCGCCGCCCGGCTCTCACGGTAGTCCGCCGTCCGGGTCTGGACGGTCACGGTCGCCCCGCTGAGCCGACTGAGCACCCGGACGGTCAGGCGCCGCTGGTTCGGGCCCAGCACGCGCGCGACGACGGTGCCGTCGCTCGCGCGGACGACGACGCGGTAGCCCTTTGCTCCCGTCACGGCCCGCCAGCTGACCACCAGCGACGTCCCGGAGCGCCGGAGCGACACGCCCGCCGGCGCCACCGGCGGCTTGGGCTTGGGCAGCGTGTAGGTCGCGACCTTGTAGGTGTCGATCAGCCGGCCGTCCTGCTCGATGCGGGCCAGGACGGTGCGGGTGCCGTACGCGCCGCCGGACGGGGTGAACGGCAGGACGCCCTGCGCGGCGGCAGGCAGCGCCGGCAGGTAGCCCAGTTCCGTGGTGCCGGCCTTCTCCTGGAAGGTGACCTTCTGCCCGGCCTCGCGCGGTGCGACGTAGTCCAGGACATAGCCGCCGCCCTTGCGCCGGACGTTGGCTCGCACCGGCTTCAGGACGATCGACTGCTGCAGGTTGGCGGAAACAATCGGCACCGAGCTCGGCAACGCGGTCACCGTGTAGACGCCGGGCTTGGCCTTCGGCAGGAAGACGCCGGTCTGGAACCCCTTCGTCGCATGGGCGAAGACGAGCCGCCCGTTCTGACGGCCGTCGGGCGTCGTGTCCTCGGCGACGACCGCCCCCGACGCGTCGGTGACGCGCACGCGCGGAGCACCACCCTCGCCGTTGACCGCGAAGACCGTCTGGGGCAGCTGCTTGGCCACCTTGATCTGCACCGAGGACGTGGCGCCGAGCGTCGGGCTGTCCTGACGCAGCGTCGCGCGCAGCCCGGCGGGCGGAACGGACCGCGGCATCAGGTTCTTGCCGAGCTTCTGCACCGTGCAGCCCCAGAAGTAGGACTGGTCCCAGATGGTCGAGAAGGTCAGCGGCTGACCCCAGCGGTACCAGACGCCCGGGCTGACCACCCGCGTGTTGATGCAGGCGCCGATGCCGACGGTCGACAGCACGAAGTCCGCCCCGCCGAAGCAGCCCTTCAGGACGTCCCCGAGGTCCGTGCAGGCCCGGGCCTTGATCTGCCCGTACAGCGCCGCGCGCGCCGGGTCGAACCCGACGCCGACCCCGACCTCGATGTAGAGCAGGTCGAACGGCAGGATCGCGTTCTTGTAGTTGCCCTCGACGAGCACGCCGCCGGGCGACAGGGCCGACACCGAGCCGCTGGCCAGGTCGATCCCCAGCACGGAGACCTTGCCGTTGACGCGCACGCCGTACTGGCCGCCCGCGGGCACGGTCGGCTGGAAGAACACGTTCGGCGCACAGCCGGGGGTCGGCTTGCCGGCCTGGCCGGCCGGGGCGTGGAACGCGATGAAGCACCCGTCGACCGTTGCGATACGCCGCCCGAACACCGAGCCGGTCGTACGCAGCTGCGCACCGCCGCTGACCGCGAAGCTCGGGGCCACCTGCACCCCGACCTTGAAGTTCCCGAGCTCCAGCCCGGGTGCCACCGGCACGGGGACGTCCGCGGTGGCACCGGCCGCGAGGAAGCTGTCGTTGCGGAACCACACGCCACTCGGCGGCACGGCCGGGTTCACCGAACTGGCGGCGTAGTTGTCGGTCGCGTTCAGCGAGTACGGACCGAAGCTCGCCCGGCCGCCGTATGTGACGACGTTGCCCGGGCGGTTGGTGATCGTGAGGTTCGCGAAGTCGAGGAAGCCGAGCGAGAAGCCTGTGCTGCCGCCACCACCGCTGCCACCGCCGGAGCTGCGCGGCACCGCCACACCCGTCACCAGGTTGAGGTAGGCCGAGACGGAGCCGACGGCGGGCGGCGGGAACGTCAACTGCGTAATGAGGAACGGGTTGGCCGGATCGGTGTTGACGTTGAAGCGACCCTGGCCGATCTTGCGGCCCTGGTAGGTCGTCCCGGGCAGGTCGAGGTTGGCACCCGGCGACAGCAGCAGCGACGTCGCCAGCGTCTTCGGGATCGGCACCGGGCCATTGGCGGTCTGCAACGTCAGGTTGGTGCCCGCCAGGCGCGTGTTCTCCTGGGTCAGCAACAGGCCGTCGCCGGTGATCCGCAGGCCGTTGATGAACACCCCGGTTCCGGGTGTGGACGCGTACGCGGTGCCGGCCGGGTAGAAGCAGCCGAGGTGCGGTGAGATCCGCACGCCGTACTTGTTCTTGACCGCCGCGCAGATCGCCCCGGCCGTGGAGACCTTCACCGGCACGGTGACCTTGCCCTGCAGGCCGCCCGGGCCTGACAGCTTGGGGTCGTAGAGGGTCAACGACACGTTGTAGGTGCCCGCCTTGAGCCATCGGTGCGTCACCGCCTGCCCATTGGTCGACGTGCTCGTGGTGCCGTCGCCCCAGTCGTAGACGAGCGAATGCGGCCGCCGGTCGGCGCTCGTCGTGTAGGTGACGGGGTCCCCCTGCTTGCTGAAGCGGCTGGCGTCGCTGAACGTCACGAACTGCCCAAGTCCCGGGTCGTCGTCGAACGCCGTCGCGATCGTCCAGCCGTCGCGGGTGTTGCGCGGACCGCTCGCCACGTAGGCGGCGTTGGCGGAGTTCGGGACGTTGGGCTTGTACGCGAACGCCGCGCGGGCCTTCCGGGTGGTGCCCTGTCCGGCCGTGATGCCCATCACGAAGCGCAGGCCGGTGGCGGCCTCGGTCGCCCCGGTGTCGGCGACCAGCGCGTAGGCGCCCGCCGACGGATAGGACACCTTGCCGCTGCGCCCGTCGCGGGTCACCTCGCCGGCGAGGTCCACCTCGGGGCCGGTGCCGTTCAGCGGCGCCGTCGTGCGCCCGAGGTTGACGCCCCCGACCAGGAAGCGGTCCAGCCCGCGGCCCGGGCGCGTGACCTTGATCGCGACGTCGCGCTTGACCTGTGCACCACGGGCGACCGTCGTCACCTTCGTCTGCGCCGGATCCGGCACGGTGACCGTGGCGGTCGCCTGGTCGGTCCGCCCGGCGGCATCGCGCACGCGCACCGTGACCCGATGGCTGCCCACCCCGGTGAACGCACGGGCGAGGGTCGGCGTGGTGCCTGTGTCGGTGGTGAAGCCGTCGCCGTCGACGTCCCACGTGAACCGCAGGCCATCCCCCGCGGAGCCTCCGGCGTCGAACGGCACCTCGACACCGCCCGGCACGACGCTGCCAGGGCCGGACAGGGCAGCGACAGGGCCTGCGTTCGCCGGCGGCGGCGGTGCGTCGACCGCCGTGGTGAACGTGCGGTCCTCGCCAGGGGTGCTGCCGTCGGCCGTGGTCACGACGACACGCGCGTGGTAGGCGCGACCCGGTGTCAGGCCGGCGAGGTCGACCTCGACCGGCTGCACGCCGCCTGGCGTCAGCGCCGTCGCGGATGTCGTGCTGCCGTAGGCCGCGGTGGGCCCGAACTCGACGGCGACGGTGCCCGCGATGCCGCGCGGGTCGGCGCTGCCGCTGACGTGTGCGCCGTCCTTGCCGGTGGCGGTGGCGGACGAGGTCGTCGCGCGCGGCGCCCACGGCGTGGTGTTGCGCAGCAGGTCGACGGACTTGCCGGACTGGCTGGCGATCACCACGTCGGCGCGACCGTCCCCGGTCAGGTCACCCACGGCGACGCCCGTGGCGGCGGTCAGCGCCGGACCACCCAGCGCGACACCGGACGCCAGGCCCGGGCCGGGAATGCCCACGAGCACCTTGAGGTCCGCAGTGGTCTCGTCACCGACCAGCGCGTCCAGGCGTCCGTCGCCATCCAGGTCGGCCAGGGCCAGCGCGTTCGTCGTGGCTCCGCCGTTGAGGCCCGCCGCGACGGACTGCGCGGCCTGCGGTGCGCCGGTGGCGTCCGTCGCGTGGACGGTCACCTGGCTCGGGGCCGTCGACAGGACCACGATCTCGGCCCGGCCGTTGCCGTCCAGGTCGCGGACCGCCAGCGCCTTGGCGTTGGCCGCACTGGCAACGGTCGGCAGATCGCTGAACGTCCCCCCGTCGTTGCGAGAGACGCGGATCGTGTTGGCCGGCGTCACCGCCACGACGTCGCCGTCGCCGTCGCCGTCGACGTCCCCGATCCCTTGGACGATCGCCTGCAGGTTCGAGAGCGCATGGCCGCCGTCGTAGGTGCCGCCGGCCAGGCCCAGCCGGTAGGTGCGCGGGTAGGGACCGCCGATATCGCGGTAGACGACGTCCTGCCGCCCGTCAGCGTTGATGTCGCCCGCGGCCAGCGCCAGCGCCCCGGAGCCGCTGATGAGCAACATCGGGCTCTGCGTGAACGCCCCGGCGCCGTCGTTGGTCAGCGCCCGGAGCTGGCCGCTGCCGTTCACGGTGAGGTCGCTGTCCCCGTCGCCGTCGACGTCGCCCGCGAATAGGTTGGACGACAGCGAACCGGCCGCGAAGGTGCTGCCGACCGTGAAGGGCTGCGTCAGCGGATCGGCCGGGGCGAGCAGCGTGCGCAGCGTGTCGCTGGGCCGCCGCACGACGACGTCGTTGAGCGGGTTGCCGTCGATGCGGGCGACGGCAACCGGTCCGAATGGCTCGTTCGGGCCGGTGAGATCGACCACCGGGGACCCAGGCAACGGCGCGACGGACGGGGCGGCATACGCGCTCGGGCACACCGCCCCGACGAGCGCCAGGACCGAGAGCGTGGAAGCCAGACCGGGACGAATCACGGGACCACCCTACGGATGCGTCAGCGTCCAACACACCCGAACTGCGAAAAGATGACGCAGAACCCGTACGTGGAGCTAGAGCATCGCGCGCCAGATCCAGAACCCGACGCAGATGCTGAACAGCACCGCGTC
>CAYUDT010000072.1:0-4838 GCA_964443695.1 uncultured Conexibacter sp.
GCCGTCGATGTTCTCCGGCAGGCGCGGGTGGGTCAGCGCGTCGGTCTGGTCGATCTGCGCGCCGGGCGCGAACGGGTCGACCCCGCCGGCCACGGGCGCGTCGGTGACCGCGATCGGCATGATCCCCATGACCTCATACCAGGACGCCTTGGACGTGTCGTAGGTCGCGGTGGTGCTGACGACGTCCCCCTTCTTGAAGTTCACGCGCCAGTTGCCCTGGGTGGCGCTCATCGCCACGTCCCAGGACACCGAGCCGACCGGCTCGAAGTAGTTGGCCCGGCTGCGGAAGATCCGCCGGGTCTGGCCGTCCCGCGTGATGTTGAGGTCGGTGTAGAGCCCACCGGGATGCAGGTGGCCGGCGGTCTGCACCATCGTCCCGTCGTGGTCCGCGACCCAGCGGTTGCGCACCACGCCGTCCTTCGCGTAGGCCTGCGGGTCGTCGTCGGGGTAGGTGAACCGGCCTGCCCTGCCCTGCCCGCGCCGCGCATCGAACACCGGATAGGGCTTGATGCCCTGCACGTCCAGCCACTGGGTGTGGACGGCGGTGATGTCCGCCGCCTGCGGCGCGCTGTCGGGGATGAACCACAGCGTGTAGGTCAGGTAGACCTTGCGCTCGGTCCCGGTGAGGTTGTGGATCATGTGGTTGATGACCCAGGCCTGCTTGGTGGTGTAGCGCCAGCCGAAACCCTGCGGTGCGTTGAAGTAGGTCTTCTCCTCCCCCGCCGCGAACGTCGGGTTCAGGCCGCCCAGCAGCGAATCGCCCGTGAGCCACACCGCGTGGTGCAGGTGGACGATCTTCACGCTCGGGCTCCTGCCGTTGTTCGCGTAGACCAGGCCGGGCCGGAAGCTGACGATCCAGCCGTCCACCGACGGCCGCTCCTTCTGCAGGTCGATGTTGATGATGTTCTGCCCGGGGGCGATCGTCATCGGCCCGAAGCGGTACTTCAGCTCCTGCGCGCCCGGCGGCATCGCCGGCGCGTTGACCGGGATCGACGGGCTGGTCGCGCGATAGGCGGAGGTCTGCGCGGAGGCAGGGACGGCGGCAGCGAGGAGCAGCAGCGCCGCCAGGAGCGGGGAACGGACGGACATCGTGTCCGACCATACCCAGCTGTGACAGGCTTGCCGCGTGGTCGACCCGGGCTTCGTGGACGTCTGTTGGATCGGCGGTCCCTACGACGGGGCCGACATGGCCCTGCCGTCGCTGTACCGCGAGGGGCAGTTCGTCGACATGCCCGACCCCGCGACGGCGGCCAACACCGATGCGTCGGCCGAGCCGGCGATCTTCACCGGCCCGCAGCACCGCTACAAGCTCGAGTGGGACGGCGCGCGCCTCATCGCCCGCCACTGGACCTTCTAGGCCAGCCGCTGCGCCAGCGCCCGCGCGTTCATGTGCGCGATCGCCTCGATCGAGATCATCGGGTTGACGCCGCTGGCGGTCGGGAAGCAGGAGCCGTCGGCGACGACGACGTTGGGGACGTCCCAGGTGGACCCGTCGGGCCGCGTGGCGCCGTGCTCGGGGCTGACGTGCATCCGCGCCGAGCCCATGATGTGCAACGAGCCGAACGTGCACCGCCCGGGCGCGTAGCCGGCGTCGGCGCACGCGGCCACGAACTGGGCGTGCGAGCCCTCGACCCCGGGCCGGTAGCTCACGTGGCGCGTGTGGCTGCTCAGGACCTCCTGCGCGCCGGCGGCCTCCAGGACGCGCGCCGCGCGGTCCACGCCGGTGTGCGCGTGGGCGAGGTCGTGCGCGGAGACCTTGTACCTCACCTGCGCCTCGCCGTCGCGGGCGATCGTGACCTCACCGCCGTCCTTGTCGCGGACGAGCACCGCGATGGGCACGATGTGGCCGAGCTTGCGCATGTGGTCGGCGTGCTGGCGCGCGTTGCGCCAGGGCGTGAACGGCAGCGCCAGCGTCGGCGTCACCGGGCCGGTCTCGAACAGCACGCCGTAGCCGTCGCCGTCGAGGTCGGCGAACTCGTCGGAGTAGCGGGTCTGCATGCCGCCCTCCCACCCGTTGACCGGCTCGTCCATCACGCCCTGCACGACGGTCACCGGGTGCAGGCGCAGGTACCTGCCGATGTTGGGGTTGGTGAAGCCGGAGCGCTTCAGCAGCGCCGGCGTCTGGATGGCGCCGCAGGCGACGACAACGGCCCTGGCCTTGACGGTCACCCGGTGGCCGTTGCCGGTCACCGCGTCCACCCCGTCGGCGGTGCCGTAGGTCATCGTGATCCGCCGGGCCTTGGTGTTCACCACCAGCCGGGCGCCGCGCGACGCGGCGTCCAGCAGCCACGTCTTGGTGACCGACTGCTTGGCGCCGATGCGGCAGCCGAAGCCGCAGCGGCCGCACTCCTCGCCCATGTCGCATCCCTTGACGTTGCGCGGCATGTTGTCGACGTGCCAGCCCAGCTCGCGCAGACCGCGCTCCATCACCGCGTCGCGCGACGCGGCGACGTGGTGCTCGCGGTTGACGCCCAGGCGCTCGACCACCGCGTCCAGGGACTCGGCGTACTCGGCGGCGGTGAACTGCTCTCCCGCGAGGCCGGCCCACTCCTCGCGCACGCGCTCAGGCGTGCGGAAGCTGGTGGAGTAGTTGACGACGGTGCCGCCGCCCAGACACGCCCCCGCGCCCATGCCGACCTGCCCGTCTGCGGACGCACCCGGGCCCGCCGCGTACATCCGGGTCATCGCCGACAGCTCGCCGCCGTCGAAGTCGCGATCGTCGTAGTACTCGCCGGCCTCCAGGACGACGACGTCGTAGCCCGCCTCCGTGAGAACACCGGCGGCCGTGCCTCCGCCCGCCCCGGAGCCGACGATGACGACGTCGCACTCCAGGTCGGTGTCCTGCGTGGGCCGGATCGGCGTCAGCGCGGGCGGCGCGGCGTCGGCCTTCGTCCCCACCGGGCCCGGGTAGCCGATGACGTCCCACACCGGGCTGCCACCGCCCGGCTGCGGCGTCACGTAGTAGCCCGTCGTGGCCAGCTGGCGCAGCCCGTGGAACAGCCCGCGCTTGGCGGCGCTGCGGCTGTCGGCGAGGTTCAGCAGCAGCCGCACCCGCTCCTGCTCGGTCAGCTGCGAGAAGCGCTTGGGCCCGACCCCTCCGAGGACGCCCACCACGCGCGTGTCGAACAGGCCGATCGTGCGGGCCAGCAGCTTCGCCTCGCTGGGGCGCGGGTTGCGTTCGAGGAGGGTCTCGATGGTCCCGACCGTGCCGGCCTGGCTGGCCGGCGGCAGCTCGTCGTCACCGGGGATGAACGTGTCGCAGATCAGCTCGAGCGCAGCGCGCTGCCGGGTGGTGAACGCCATTGGTGGGCAGTCTTACCCGCGGCCGGGGTTAGGGTCCAATGCGAATGCCCGTGTGCTCCAACTGCGGCCGGCCCCTGCGTCCTGCGTTGCGTGGCTTCTGCCTGCGCTGCGTGACCACCCCGGCCCAGCGCGGGCGGCTCGCACGCTCCCCCGACGCGATCAGCAACGAGGGCCCGCTGGCGCGGGCCCTGCACCTCTTCTCCTACGTCTTCCTCGCGCTCTGCAGCATCGCGCTCGTGGTCGTCGTGTGGGCGTGGACGAGCTTCACGTTCGCGCTGGTGGTGTTCGTGCTGCTGGCCGCGATGGGCGCAGTGGGCTTCCTGGGCGGGTTCGGCTGAGCGCTCACGACCCGCGTCCGGGCGGCAACAGCACCGGCTTGACGCGGTGCTCGCGCTCGGCGCGGTCGATGTCGGCCAGCGGGTAGGTCGTGACCAGCCGCTCGATCGGGAAGCGGCCCTCCCGGTGCAGGGTGATGAGCCGCGGCAGGAAGACATGGGGATCGACGTCGCCCTCCTGCACCCCGGTGATCCGGCGCCCCAGGATCGTCAGCGGCGGCAGCTCCAGCGGGCCGCTGAGGACACCGACCTGCGCGCAGGTGCCGCCCTGCCTGACGCAGGCCACCGCGGTGGCCGCGACCTGCGGCACGCCGGTGGCCTCGACCGACTGGGTGACGCCGTGGGCGCGCAGCTCTTTGAGCAGGCCGGGGTCGCGGCCGTCGATGGCGTGCGTGGCGCCGAGCTCGCGGGCCAGCTCCCGGCGGCCGGCGTCGAGGTCGATGGCAATGATGCGCTCCGCGCCGGCGATGTGGGCCGCCATCACCGAGGCGAGGCCGACGGCACCCGCGCCGAAGATCGCGATGCGATCGGTGGGCGCTGTGCGCAGCGTCGAGAGAACGGTGCCGGCACCCGTCATCAGCCCGCAACCCAGCGGCGCGGCGAGCTCGAAGGGCAGCGCCGCGTCCACCTTCACCGCGTTGCGTGCGGTCGCGATGGCGTGGGTGGCGAACGACGACTGCCCGAACCAGCGGTTGGCCACCCGCTGCCCGTGGGCGTCCGTGGCGTGCGCGTCGCCCTCGACGTCGCGCCCGCTGAGGTTGCGCGGGGTCATCGTGTCGCAGTGGAACGGGCGGTCGTCGGCGCAGGCAGCGCATCCGCCGCAGCTGTCGAAGCTGAGGACGACGTGGTCGCCCGGCTGCAGGTGGGTGACCTCCGCGCCGGTCTCCTCCACCACGCCCGCACCCTCGTGGCCCGGAACGATCGGCAGCTCGCGCGCGAAGGGAGCCGTGCGCAGCAGCGCGTCGGTGTGGCACATGCCGACGGCCGCGATCCGCACCAGCACCTCGTGGGCGCGCAGCGGCGGTAGCGTCAGGCGCTCCAGCGCGTACGGGGCCTGCGGGTCGCGCAGGACGGCGGCCGTGATCTCCACGGCGCCGGACCCTACGCGAGGCGCCACGTCATGGTGGACGGCGCGGGGTCCGCGGCCGGCGCACCCGCCGCCGGGGGTGGCCGTGTCGATCCCCGCACGCACGCCCGTGC
>CAYUDT010000072.1:4938-24819 GCA_964443695.1 uncultured Conexibacter sp.
GCAGAGCAGCTTGCGAGCTTCGCCCGCTTCGTCGTGCGCCGTGACGCCCGGGAGGCCGCGGACACCGCGACGTTCGCCGACCTCACCCGGGTGGCCGTGCCCTGGCCGGCCGGGCTGGAGGTGCAGTGGCTGGGCACCGCCGGCTACCGGCTCACCGCCCACGGCAGGACGTTGCTGATCGACCCCTACCTCACGCGCGTCCCGCTGGCGCAGACCTTCCGGCGCGACGCGGTCCTGGGCGACCCGGAGCTGCACGACCGGTACCTCGCGCCCGATCTCGACGTCGTCGGCATCCTGGCCGGGCACACCCACTTCGACCACGCCATCGACATCCCGCGCCTGACCCGGCGCCACGACACCACCGCCTACGGCTCGCCGTCGCTGGCGCAGCTCATGCGCGTCCACGGGCTGACCGAGCGCGCCGTCACCGTCGAGCCGCTGAAGCCCTACGAGCTGGGCCCGTTCACGGTGACCTTCGTCCCGAGCCTGCACTCCAAGCTCGTCCTCGGCTATCGCGTCCCCTACGACGGCGCGCTGACCTGCGACCACCTCGACGGGCTCTGCCCCAGCGCCTACCGCTGCGGCGAGGTGTATGGCATCCGCATCGAGGTCGACGGCACCACGCTCTACCACCAGGGCAGCGCCAACCTCATCGACGACGTCATCCCGCGCGAGCCGGTCGACATCTTCCTCGCGGGCATCGCCGGCCGGAGCTTCACCGAGGACTACTGGGGCCGCATCCTGCGCCGTCTGCAGCCGCACACGGTCGTCGCCGGGCACTTCGACGACTTCTTCCGCCCGTTCGGCGCCAAGCTCGGTTTCACGACCAACGTCAACCTCACCGCGCTGCCCGAAGAGATCGCGAAGGTGAGCCGCGACATCGAGGTCGCCGCCCTCCCGCTCGTCTGAGAGGGTTCCGCGCGATGACAGAGCACGCGCACGGCATCGACCTCGACGCGGTCGCCGCCTGGATGGACGAGCAGGACGACATCCCCAAGGGCCCGATCGAGGACGTCAGTCCCGTCGGGGGCGGCACCCAGAACCTCATGCTGCGCTTCAGGCGCGGCGGCCGCGAGCTGATCCTCCGCCGTGGCCCCAAGCACCTGCGCCCCAAGACCAACGACAACCTGCGGCGCGAGATCACCGCGCTGACCGCGCTGCGCGACACCGACGTGCGCTGCCCGCGGATCGTCGCCGCATGCCCCGACGAGACCCGCATCCCCGGCGGGGCCGTCCTCTACCTCATGGAGCCGGTGGACGGCTTCAACGCGTCGGTGGAACTGCCCGACGCGTACGCCGAGAACGAGTCGTGGCGCCACGAGATGGGTCTCGACGTCGTCGACGCGCTGACCACGCTGGCCAACGTCGACCACCTCGCCGTCGGCCTCGGTGACTTCGGCAAGCCCGAGGGCTTCCTGGAGCGCCAGGCGCCACGCTGGCTGTCGGAGCTGGAGGGCTACTCCAGCAACGACGGGTACGACGGGCCGGACCTGCCTGGGGTCGACGACGTGGCCGGGTGGCTCAGCGCCAACGTGCCGCCGGCGTTCACCCCCGGCATCGTCCATGGCGATTACCACATGGCCAACCTCATGTTCCGGCGGGACGAACCGCGGCTGGCGGCGATCGTCGACTGGGAGATGTGCACCATCGGCGACCCGCTGCTGGACCTCGGCTGGCTCATGGCGCTGTGGCCCAACGGCGGCAAGGCCGGTGGTGCCGCGACCGGCGCCGCGCTGAGTGGCCTGCCGACGACCGACGAGCTCGTCGAGCGCTACGCCGCCAACTCCACGCGCGACCTCACGCATGTGCCCTGGTACACGGTCGCGGCTTGCTTCAAGCTCGGCATCATCCTCGAGGGCACCCACGCCCGCGCCTGCGCCGGCAAGGCAGACAAGAACGTCGGGGACATGCTCCACGCGATCGCGGTCGGCCTATTCAACGGCGCGCACGAGGTCATGGCCACCGCATGACGACCGACCTGTTCGATCTCAGCGGCAAGGTCTGCCTGGTCACCGGTGGCAGCCGCGGCCTCGGTCGCCAGATGGTGCACGCGTTCGCCGAGCGCGGCGCGGACGTCATCGTCGCCAGCCGCAAGCTCGAGAACTGCGTCAGCGTCGCCAACGAGGTCAACGTGCGCCACGGCGTGCGGGCCGAGGCCATCGGCGTCAACGTCTCCGACTGGGGCCAGTGCGACGCCCTGGTCGCGCAGGCCTACGACACGTTCGGCCACGTCGACGTGCTGGTCAACAACGCCGGCCTGTCACCGCTGTACCCGTCCCTGCCGGAAGTCGAGGAGTCGCTCTTCGACAAGGTCATCGCGATCAACCTCAAGGGCCCGTTCCGACTGGCGTCGCTCATCGGCACGCGGATGGCCGAGGGCGACGGTGGCTCGATCATCAACGTCTCCAGCGTCGGCGCGATCCGCCCCAACCCGGCCTTCCTGCCCTACGCCGCGGCGAAGGCGGGGCTCAACACCCTGACCGAGGGCTTCGCCCACGCCTTCGGCCCCACCGTCCGCACCAACACGATCCTCTGCGGCATGTTCGCCACCGACATCGCCAACGCCTGGGACCGTGATGCGGTCGACCAGCAGGCCAAGGCGATGTTCGCCCTGCAGCGCGTCGGCGAGCCGGACGAGGTCGTCGGCGCCGCGCTCTACTTCGCGTCGGGCGCGTCCTCGTACTGCACCGGCGCGACGTTGCGCCTCGACGGCGGCACGCCCTGACGGCTGCGGTCTCGGGTGCCGACGGCGCCCTGGCCAGTCGCCCCTATGCACCACGCAGAGAAGCGGTGTGGAACCGTCAGGTTTCAGGGATCCCAACAGTCCGCCCGCGCCGACCGGCACGTGTGTGGACTCGTGTCGCACCGCTGCGACAGCAGTCCACGCACGTCAGCGACTCGCTCTCAGCGCCGGCACGTGCGTCGATTTCCGCACGCACGCCTGTGCGGGCATCGACATACGCCCGACGACGCCGACCTTCACATTCACCGCGATCCGATAGCCGCTCCGTGACGTGACTGTTCCCTCTACCGGGCGGTTGGTCCGCCGAGCGAGTCCAGCTAGAACCCGTGCGACCTTCTGATGTCGCGTTCTGTTCTGGGTTGTGATTGAACCGAGCAGGGGACAATGGGGCATGGTCAGTCCTGCGGACCTCAGTCCGTTTGAACGGCAACTCGCCGCGGTGGGCGTGCCCGTCGGACAGGTTTGGTGCCCGGGAGCTACTGCGGCACAGTTTGAACGCGCCGAGCTTGCCTTTGGCCGCCCGGTCCCCGACGAGCTGCGGACGTTGTGGGAGTGGCACGACGGCGTCCGCGTCAGACCCGACGGGCGGCTCTGGGTGACGTTTTGAGGGATCGTGGCATTGCCGATCGAGCACGCGATCCGCTCCTACGACTCGGCAGTAATGATCGATCGCACCACCCTGGACGCCGAAGGCGAAGACGGTCTACAGGCCACCGCGTGGCGCCCATGGCTCATCCCCTTCGCCGAACGCGGCGGCACCATCGCTGTTGACGCAAGCGACCCGAACGCCGTCCTCAGTCCTGTCGTCCGTGTTGACTGGGACACCCCCGACAGCGGCACCATCGTCCGGGCCGAATCGATCGGGCAGATGGTGTCGTGGTGGAGCGAAGCAGTCGAGAACGGCTGGTGGCAGTACGACCGCTCGGCTGATGTTTGGACGCTCCACTGGGACCGAATGCCCGAGCCGCTCCGACATTCGCAGCTCGTCTAACTCGCTTAGCGTCGACGCCGCGAACACCATCATCGCGACGACGCTCACCGAAGACACGCCGACGCCGACGCACCCGCCAAACGGCGGACTACCGGGCCCGCAGGACGACCGAGAGTCTGACCTCCAAATCCGACGCCGGTAGAACGACGGTCGCTACCAGGCAAAACCACCGTCTCCTCGTGCACTCTGCGATGACAGCGGTGAGCGCTCTGCGTCGCTGGTACGTTGGCTCCGTGCCCGAAAACGGCGCTCGCGATCGCGTTCTCGAAGCTCTCGGCATCAACCAGGAAGCGTCAGAGCAGGACATCGCCGACCGCCTGCGCGAGCTCGTGGACTTGACCGGCCCGTCGACGCACGCAGATGTCTGGGTATGCCTGCTCGATCGAATGGTCACCGCAATCTCGGTGCCGTTTGCCGCGCAGATCAGCGACATGGGCCACCTTGCCTACGCCGTCGCCGGCGAACTTGACCTCGGCGATCGGGGGGCTTCCTGGGCCGACGAGTTGGCCGAGTTGCCAGACGATCCGCTTGCTCTGCCCGAGACACCAGTCGACGCCGAGGACCGGTTGATCAGAGCGTTTACCGACGTCGTTCTTCCGCGGCTTGCAGCAGTAGGTCTGACTCGCGCTCAGCCGTACTGAAGCTCCTGCGTGAGCACACGGACAGTCGACCTGCACTCTTCACGCGCCACAGGGCGACAGTCGCTTCTGCCTCAACTCGACCGCAGGCTCCCGCTTCGGCGATTCCGCGGAATCGCCGGCTCACTCAGTTCGTGACGAAAGCAACTGTCCGGAACAGGCTTTCGACGAAGGTGAGAGTTGGCATGCTTCGCCGGTGACCGGTCCGGAGCGCGTGGCCCGCGACTACATCGCGGCATCGAACCGCAACGATCAAGAAGCCATGGCGGCGCTCTTCGCCGACGACGCGGAATGGATCCCGATCTCGCCGATCGAACCTCGCCGTGGCCGCTCGGCGATCCGGGAGCGCTACGTGACCGAGGTCAAGGAGATGAACGCCCCCATCGTCGACGACGTCTACGTGGCGGACGACCACCGCTGCGTCGTCGAGTTCGTCGTTGAGCATCCTGAGCACGGGAGCGTTCCCATCGTCGACGTCTTCGATGTCGACCCCGAGGGTCGCATCACCCGGGTGGCGGTCTACCGGCGATAGGCGCACCGATCGCGACAGAGCCCGAAAGTCATGCGCGTACCTGACTGAACTGTGTCGCGGTTTCCGCGAAGCAAAGACCGGCGGTTTGCGGTCGAGCGCGACTCTTGCGTTCGTCACCGAGCGACACGCAGCGGTGGTGGGGCTGAGCGACACTCAGCGTCACCGAGCCCCACCGCCCCCGCCTCGAGATCGCGGCTGCCGCTGGGTGGTGCACGAAAGTGACGCTCAGCGTCACCCATTCCCACCACCCCCGTCCGGGACGGCGCCCGCGTGGGTGCTTGCCGCGAAAGCCGACAGCCCCCTTGATCAGCGGCGCGAGCGACGAGCCGCGGCTCCGGCGACGAGCGGGCTGCGCCTCACCGGCGGCGCACCGGCAGGGCACGCGAGCGCGGCGGGTCGCTCAGGGCGCGGCCGCCGTAGATGACCGAGCCGTCGGCGCGCTGGTAGGTGAGCCAACTCGTCGCGCCGTGCTGGTGGTTGCCGGGCTTGGTGTAGTCGCAGACGCCCCGCGGGAAGGTCTCCTGCAGCGTCAGCCACTCGGCCTCGGTGAACGTGACGTTGTAGTCCTCGCGCCGCAGGGGTTTGTGGGCGCAGTCCAGGACGTCGTCGGTCAACGGCGAGCCGGCCGCCAGGCGCGGGGTGCCGTAGGCGGAGACGACCTCGTCGCAGACGATCGGCGAGATGTCCTTGCCCGCGCCGTCGGTGCAGCGGTCGGCGACGGTTCCCGGCCTGTCCTCGCGGATCTTCTGCGCCAGCGGCACGCGCCGCCTGTCGGCCTGCACGCGGGCGATCCACGCGTCGGCGGCCAGGACGGCGTCGTCGGCGTAGTTGACGTCGCCGAGCAGCGGGACGAGGCCGCGCCACAGCACCTGGTTGGCGGCGGTGCCGAAATTACGCAGCAGGCGGGCCCGCATCGCGTAGGTGCGGTAGACGTCGTGGAAGGCGCCCGGGTCGGGCCCGCGCAGGTCGATGATCGCGACCTTGTCGAGGTTGTTGGCGGAGTCGACCGCCCCGGTGCGGTAGGCGCGCTCCACGGCGATGTCGTCGGCGACGACGCGCTTGGCCTGGCGGTTGCCGTTGTAGTCCAGGCCCCCGACCTTCGCGTTGATGTCGACGAACTGCGCGGGGGTGATGGTGCCGCTGCGCAGCGCGTTGAGCCCGTACTGGATGCCGTCGTTGCCGAAGGCGCGGTTGGCGAAGCCGTCGGCCCGTCGGCCGAAGGCGTTGACCATGTAGTCCTGCAGCGTGCACTTCACCCCGCCCGGGTTCTTGGCCGGGTCGAAGACGTCGGATGCGGGGACACCGGGGCAGGAGCGCGACGGGTCACCGCTGTTGGGGATGACGCTCGTGAACGACAGCGGGTTGGCGATGTTCGGGTGATCCAGCACCCCCGCGATCTCCAGCGGGCCCCACGCGGTGCCGGGCGCCCACGCCGTCGGGTCCTCGAAGTAGGCCAGCAGCATCACGTAGTCCTCGTACTGCATGGCCGACGACCAGGCGTCGGTGAACGAGCACTGCGGCGTGATCGCCTGGTAGACGCCGGGGTAGGCGTTGGCGACCTGCTGCTGCACCAGCGAGCCACCCGAGCAGCCGCTGCCGATGGTCCAGCGGATCGGGCCGAGCTCCTCGGCCACCCGCTCCTTGGTCATGATCAGCGACTCGGCCTGCGTGAGCAGGTTGCAGTTGTGGCCGGCGTTGTCGAGCGCATGGGAGGCGATCGCGAAGCCGTGCCCCAGCACCTTGGCGTCCATGACGTCCGGCGCCGTGGCGGTCTCGTAGGCCGTGTCGCAGGACGCCCCGTGCATGAGCACCAGCCGGCGGTTGAACTGGGGCTGCGGGTGCACCGGCGACCACGGCTTGTCCGGCTGCACCAGCACCGCGATGGCGTACTGATCGCGGTCGAGGTAGCCGACCTCCTGGCGGACGATGAACGGCACCGTCTCGCCCGTGTCGGTCTTGGTCGTGGCGATCTGCGAGGCGGCCGGCGGATCCTTCGGGTCGTAGTCCTGAAACGGCGTGACCACCGACGAGCCCGCGGCGCTGACGCCATTGGCACCGGCACCCGCCGGGACGTAGTGGTAGGTCACCACGGGCTTGGCGTTGCACTGCTTGTCCAGCGCGCCGGCCTGGCAGGTCCACGGCTGGATCTGCGGGCCGGCCAGGACGGGACCACCGATCGCGTGGTTCATGAGGACCAGCCGCGCGGCCTGCCTGCCGCGGCGTACGACGACCGTGTTGCGCCCGGGCGCCAGGCCGTCGACGTAGCCGGCGATCTTGCCGTCGACGCCGGCCGAGAACGCGCTGGTGCGATCGCGACCGGCGACGCTGACCTTCAGCCCGCGCGTGTCGCTGACACCGCCGACGGCCAGCAGCGCGTCGCCTCCGGAGACCAGGTCGGCACGTCCGGAGAGCACCTCGACCGACAGGCGCCCGGCCTCGGCAGGCGCGGCACACAACATCGCAGCAAGCGCTGCGACCACGGCGATGACCCGACCCATGCAACCGACAACGCACGCGGTGAACCGTTCTTGCGCACGGGCCCGTCCCGGAACGCAAGGCGACGCGGAACCGAGCCACTCGATGGAACCTTCCTCCCGATCGCAGCCCGTGAGGGCGCGCTCGAGTCTCAGGTGGCGCGGTCGTCACACCATCTCTCCGGTTGGACCCGAAGGTCGTTCCCGGGTGGTCCCCCGAGAGGGACCTGACCTCGCTCTTCGCGGCTCGTTTCCGCGTCTGGATCCGAGGTACGCCGGGGCCCGGAACCACGCAAGCGCGCTGGACGGATGATCCCGCATCCTCCGCAGAATTCAGGATGCCGACACCCCGAAGACCCGGACCGGATCACTCTTGCCCTTCAGCGTCAGACCGGTCCGCTCGACCAGCTCGGGCACGTCGTGCAGCCGGGCCCGGGTGTGCTCGGACAGCAGGATCGTGTCGCCGGTCGTGCGCGTGGCCGACTCGACCCGGGCGGCGACGTTGACCGTGTCCCCGATGACGCTGAACTCCAGCCGTCCGGCGCCGCCGACGTTGCCGGCGACGACGGTGCCGGAGTTGAGCCCCAGCCCGATGTCCAGCGGGGACGACACTGCCGCCTGCGCGATCTCGCGCGCCGCCGCCAACCCCGCGTCGGCGTGGTGCTCCAGCCGCCGCGGCGCCCCGAACACGGCCAGAAGCCCGTCCCCCACGAACTTGTCGACCCGGCCTCCGTGGGCGTGCACGATCGGGATGACGTCCTCGAACAGCGCGTTGATCGTCGCGACGACCTGGGGCGCCGGCGTCCGCTCCGCAAATGCGGTGAAGCCGCGGACGTCGAGGAACATCACGGTCACGTCGACCTCCTCACCCTCGAGCTGCACGCCCTCGGCGAGGATCCGCTCGGCCACGTCCGGGTCGACGTAGGTGCCCAGCGCCTGGCGGATCCTCTCGCGCTCGGCCAGGCCGTCGACCATGCGGTTGAAGCCGAGCTGGAGCTTGCCGATCTGCGTGCCGTCGTAGACGGGCACGTGGACGCTGGTGTCGCCGCCCTGGACCTGCTCCAGCGCCCGGCGCACGCCCTCGATCGGGTCGCCGGTGGCGCGGGCCGCGAGCACGACCGCGAGCAGGCCGATGACCACCGCGATGCCGCCCAGCGCGACCATCGTCACCTGCAACTGGCGGGTGTCGTCCGGCCCGCCGGCCAGCGCGACGATGCCCACGCCGACCAGGCCCAGGACGGGGACGCCGGAGCCGAACGCCCACGCCAGCACGGCCCGGGTCGTGACACCGGGCACCGCGAGCCGGTCCGGCACGGCCTCGGCGAGCGCGCGAGAGGCCGGCTTGCGCAGGATCCGCTCGGCCACGAGATAGGCGCACGCCCCGGTCGTCACCCCCGTCACCGCCACGGTGAACGTCACGACGGCGGCCAGCGGCGTCGACGTGCCGGCGTTGATCGCGCCGAACAGCACGGCGGCGGTGAACCAGAGGCCGACCTGCAGCCGGAACAGCAGCAGCGGCGCGACGATCACCAGCCGCTGGATGCGCGCGTCCGCCGGCTGCTCGCTGCGGATCCAGGTGACCAGCCCGGCCAGCAGGCGCCGGCCGACGGTGGCCCCGACCACCACCGCCGCGACGATGTAGACCCCCGCGGTGATCGCGTTGGTCTGGCGCACCGCCCCGACGTCCGGCAGCGACGGCAGCGGCAGGACGAGGTAGATCACAGCCAGGACCGCCACCGCACCGATCAGGTTGGCCACGACGACGCCGAACATCATCACCGCCGTCACCGCGCGGGCGAGGTCCTCCCCGCTCTGACGGTCCTCGTCGGTGGTCAGGAACTCCCGGACCACCTGGCGCAGCGGCGCGGCCAAGCTCAGCTGCTCGTCGACGGAGGGCGGCGCATGCGCGCAGCCTACGCGGCCCGCGTCAGCGCACCGCGCAGCCGCGGCAGGATGACGGCGGCCTCGGCGAAGTCGAACGCCAGCAGCGCGTGCTCCAGAGCCCGCGCAGGCTCCGGCGCGCCCGGGCCGAGCTCGCGCAGCAGGTCCGCGACGACCTCCAGCGCGCGGGAGTCGTAGGAGTCGACCAGCGCGTCGAGCTCGTCCAGCACCGCCGGATCGACGCTGCCGCCAGGCGGAGGCTGCGCCGGCGCAGGCGACACCGGCGCCGGTGTGCCCGACCAGGCGTCCAGCCCGCGGACCAGTTCTCGCAGCGCGCCCGCGACCGCCGCGAGGTGCATCTCCCACCCCGGAGCGCCGTCCTTCAGCGCCTGCTCCAGCGGCACCGCGAGGCCGGCCAGCTCTTTGGCGCCGATCGTCGCCGACGTGCCCCTCAGCGTGTGCGCGATGCGCGCGGCGTGCATGGGCTCACCGCCGGTGACCGCGTCGCTGATCGCACCCACCGCCCCGCGATGGCCGGAGGCGAACGCCCGCAGCAGCGCCGCGTAGCGGTCGGGGCGCCCACCCACCTGCCGCAACCCGGCGGCGGTGTCCAGGCCGCTGATCTGCGGCAGTGCCGTGTCCTGCGCCGGCGGCGGTGCCGGCCGTGCGGCAGCGGCCGGCGGCGCCGCCGGGCGCTGCTTCGGCGCGATCCAGCCCAGCAGCGCCGTGTAGACCCGCTCGACGTCCAACGGCTTGGCGAGATGGTCGTTCATCCCCGCGGCCAGGCACGCCTCACGGTCGGCGGCCATCGTGTTGGCGGTCATGGCCAGGATCGGCAGGTCGGCGTTGCGGGCGTCGGCGCGGATGCGGCGCGTCGCCTCCAGCCCGTCCATCTCGGGCATCTGCAGGTCCATCAGGACGGCCGCGAACGGCGTGCCGTCCTCGTGGGCCTCGGCGACCATCCGCACGGCGACCGCGCCGTCGCCGGCGACGGCCAGCGCGATGCCGACATCCTCCAGCAGGCCCTGTGCGACCTGCTGGTTGATCTCGTTGTCCTCCACCAGCAACACCCGTGCACCGGCCAGCGCCGCGCGGGCCCGCGCGTCGAGTCCACGCGGCGCCGACGGGCGGACGAGGTCGACGATGGTGTTCAGCAGCTCGCCGGCCCGGACCGGCTTGGTCATGAAGGCGTCGATGCCGGCGGCGCGGGCACGCTGCTCGGTGCGCGAGTCCCCCATGCCGGTGAGCATGATCGCCAGCAGGCCGGGCGCCAGCTGCGTCAGCTGCCGGTAGGTCTCCAGGCCGTCCATCCCGTCCATGAGCAGGTCGACGACGACCAGCCGGAACGACGCCCCGCCGCGGACCAGCGCGATCGCCTCGGCGCCGCCGGCGGCGGCCACCACCTCGCAGCCGAAGCTGCGCAGGTAGCGCGAGTGGATCTCGCGCGGCACGTGGCTGTCGTCCACCACGAGCACGCGCATGCCGCGCAGCAGCTGCTCGCCCGCCCCCTTGGGCACCGGTCTCGCGGCCCGCGTGAACGGCAGGTCCACCCAGAACGTGGACCCTGCCCCCGGCGTGCTCTGCGCCCCGACACGGCCGCCGAGCAGGGACGCGAGCCGGTGGCTGATCGCCAGCCCCAGGCCGGTGCCACCGAATCTCCGTGCGTGGGACCCGTCGGCCTGGCTGAAGCCCGTGAACAGCCCGGCCAGCTGCTCGTCGGTCATCCCGATGCCGGTGTCGGTGACCTCGAAGCGGACGAGCAGGTCGTCGCCGTCGTCCTTGCGCAGGCCGGCCGCGATCTCGATCTGCCCGCGCTCGGTGAACTTCACGGCGTTGCCGACGAGGTTGACGAGGATCTGGCCGGTCCGCGTGGGGTCGCCGACCAGCGCGAGCGGGAGGCCCTCCTCAACGTCGACCACCAGTTGCAGGCCCTTGGCCTCCGCCTTCACCGCGGTGAGCTGCACGACGTGATCCAGCACGTCGGACAGGTCGAAGTCGGTGCGCTCGACCGCAAGCTCGCCGGCCTCGAGCCGGGAGAAGTCGAGGATGTCGTTGAGGATGTCCAGCAGGTTGCCGGCCGCCCGGTCGATCTTGCTGACGTAGTCGCGCTGACGGTCGTCGAGGTCGGTCTTCAGCGCCAGACGGGCCATCCCGAGGATCGCGTTCATCGGCGTGCGGATCTCGTGGCTGATGTTCGCCAGGAACGCGGACTTCGCCTCCTCGGCGCGCGCCACGGCATCCTCGGCCGCGGCCAGCCTGGCCCGGGTCTCCTCCAGCTCTGCACGGAGCGCGTCGTCGGTCACGCGCGCACGAACCTACCGCCCAGGGTCAGTCGCGTCTGCCCCAGCGCCGCTTCTTGGGCTGTGGCTCCTCCAGGACGCCGCTGATCTCGCCGTCCATGATCTGCTTGGCGATGCGCAACGCCTGTGACCACATGGCGTCGATGCCGCGGGCCATGTCGATGTCGTCGGAGACGGCGCCGGCGCGGAACGCCTCCGCGGGCTGCTCGCCGTTGACGTCGACCATCAGGTAGCGACGGCCACCCGGCCACCACACCGACAGCAGGACGCGTTCGTCGTCGCGTACGGCGCTCATCAGCTTCACGTCGTCGCCGGCGGCCACCAGCTGCTCGTCGGAGATCTCGTGGTCCTCCAGCCATTGCGGCGGCCAGAGCGGGATGAGCAGGTCGTCCATGTCCACACAGTGTTGCGCGGCCGGGAGAATCGCGGCTGACCGGACATGTCGGATGTGATGACCCACCAGGAGGACTTCGCGGCCTGGTTCCGCGAGCACTACGCCGACGTCGCCCGCTTCTGCGCGCGACGCTGCGAGAGCGCGGCCGATGCCGAGGACGCGGCGACCGAGACGTTCGCCATCGCCTGGCGGCGCCGGGACGCGATCCCGCCCGGCGACGCCGCGCGGCCGTGGCTGTTCGGGGTGGCCCGCAAGGTGTTGGCCAACCAGCAGCGCGCCCGCGCCCGGCGGCTGCGGCTGCACGAGCGCCTGTCGCGCGTCGCCGCCCCGCACGTGCCGGCTCCCGACGGCCACTTCGCCGAGGTCGCGGCCGCGTTGCGGTCGCTTCCCGCCGCGCAGCGCGAGCTGCTCGTGATGACGGCCTGGGACGGCCTCAGCGTCGCGGAGATCGCGACAGTGCTCAGCGTGCCCGCGCCGGTCGTCTCGCGGCGCCTGCACCGCGCCCGCAGGCGCCTGGCCGCCGCGCTGGAACCCGGGGCAACCCCGTCGTCCTCCGCCCTCTCCACCACCACCTGAAAGGACCCAGCCGTGCTCGAGCAGCTCGACCCCACCCGCGAGGAGACCTTCGACGCCGACGGTCCCATCGCCGACCGCGTCCTGGCCCGCGCGCTGGCCGCTTCGCCGGCGGCCGCGCGCCCGCGCCGCCGTGCCGTCGTCCCGGCCGCGGTGGCGGGGGCCTGTGCCGTCGCCGCCGCCGCCGTGACGCTGACCGGATCCGGCACCGACGCGCTGGGCCCGCAGGAGGCACTGGCCCAGGCCGTCGACCGGACCGCGGCGTTCGCCTCCGGTGTCGCCAGCATCCACACGGTCGTCCTGGACCCGCGGGGCGGCATCTCCATCGACGCCACCCAGCGGGTCCGCTTCGCCCCGGGAGCCTCGGAGCTGACGCAGCGTGCGGCGCCGGGCACCCCGACCGCGGGCTCCGAGCTCGACGGCGCCGTCTGGCGGCTGGTCGACGGACACGCGTACCTGCGCAGGCCCGGTGGCGCCTGGCAGACGGTCCCCGACGTCCGGACCGACGCGTTCGCCGACGAGGCGCGGGCCATCAGCTCCGACCGCGACCTGCGCAGCGTCCTGGAGAACGCCGACGACGTGCAGCGCGCCGGCGACACCTTCCGCGCGACGCTCACGGCTCAGACGGTCCGCACCCTTCGCAAGCCGCCGTTCGACATCGGGGCGATCCACGACGTCGGCGACGTCGAGGTGACGCTGACCCTCAAGGACGACGTCATCAGCGCGCTGAAGGTCGCCTACGGGGACGTGACGCGCACCATCTCCTACGAGTCTCTCGGGACACCGCAGGACATCACAGCGCCGCCGGTTCGATAGAACCAGGGGGTCATGCGGACCGTGCTCCTGCACCCACACCCCGGGATGGGCGGCAACCAGCACAACAGCGTGATCAGCGCGCTGTACGCCGCGCTGGAGGACCCGGTGCGCTTCGACTTCGTCTCGTCGGACGCCGACGTCGCCAAGGGCCAGGTGCTCGAGCACCTGGCGGACGGTCCCGCGTGGCTGGTCGGCTACTCCTTCGGCGGCGGCATCGCGTCGCTCGTCGACGACCCGCGCGTGCTGGGCTGGGTCCTGATCGCTCCGGCGCTCCCGATGGTCCACCCGGTGATCGGCCCGGACCCACGCGCCAAGTACGTGCTGTCAGCCGCGGAGGACCAGTTCTTCGCCCCGGAGACGCTGCACGTGGCCACCGCCGACTGGGAGGCAGTGACGCACAACGTCCTCCCGGGCAGCGACCACTTCTTCCGCGGTTACGAGCAGGCGGTGGCCCGCGACTGCGTCAGCTGGCTGTCGCGAGCCGCGGCTTGACCGTCGGCTGGTACTTCGTGGCGTCGCTGGTGTACTCCGGCTTGCCGTAGTTGCGCAGGTGCCGCTTCAGCACGCCGATCGTGTAGTGGTCGACGATGTCGCGCACGACCGGGATGTGGCTGGCGGCGGTGGCGGCGGCGAAGCGGCCGATGACCAGCGGCGCGGTGGCGGCGATGCGGACGGCGTCCCCGACCCCGAACGGCACGCCCATCTCCTTGCCGGCCTTGCGGTCGCCCTTCAGGAACGTGCGGATGAAGAACGCCTTGGACCAGCTCTTCTCCACCTCGTCGGCCAAGCGGTCCAGCGGCGTGTCGTCGGCGCGCAGGTAGGAGCCCATCGTCGCGCGGACCAGCTCGCCGCATGTCGCGTCGTCGAAGCCGTCGCGCAGCAGGGCCGCGCGGGCGTGCATGACGTGGACGAGCTCCTCGGGCTCGGCCGGCAGCAGCTCCTCCGGCAGCCCGAGCAGGAAGCAACGGTAGCGGCCGAACTCCACGACGGCCCGTTCACGATCGTCGTACTCCGTGCGTCCCTTGCGGAGCAGGTTCGCGGCGAGGAGGTAGATGTTGATCAGCCCCGCCGGCATCTGGTCGACCTGCGGCACCGGGATGCCGTAGACCTCGAGGTCCCACTGGCCCGACCGCTTCAGCGCGTTGTAGCGGACCATCGAGTGCATGAGCCGGACCATCGCCGCCGCCTCGAAGCCCGCGCCGTTGCGCTCCATCGCTCCCGGCAGCGTCGTCGCGGTGAAGAACGACGACGTCTCGTTGACGCGGCGCGCGGCCTTGCGCCCGCCGAGCGTGCCGGTCAGGGCCATGGGCAGCGCCGCGTAGGTGTTCAGGAACGTCGCCACGAACGCGCCTCGCGTGACGTAGGGCGAGAGGTAGGCCATCGGGATCCGCGAGTGGCGCTGCCCCTCGCGCACGAGGTCCATGTCCAGCCAGGCCGGCGTGGCCTCCATCGCGCCGATGAACGCGTGCAGCTCCGGCGGCGCGTCGGGCACCGCCTCCAGGCCCTCGCGGCAGGCCGTCTTGAGCATGTCGATGAGGCCCTTGAAGCTGCGCTCGGCCATGAGCGACGCGTACGGATCGGCGACGACGTCACCGAGCATCGTGGCGGTGCTCATCAGCTCGACGACCTTCTCGTCCTGGAGGATCGCCGCGCGGTCGGCGACCCAGCCCGGCAGCGAGGACACGTCGTCGGGTCCGGTGGCCAGGCGGTACGGGTGGATCGTGAAGTCGACGTCGCCGTAGAGCCTGGGCTGCAGCTCCTGCTGGAGGTGGACGCGCTCGGCGAGGTGTGGGTAGTGCAGGCTCTGGTGCATCGTCTTCCCGGGTGCCGGACTTACAGGTTGCAAGTCCGAACTTACGTGTTATAAGTAGCCGCGTCAAGGATGCCCGTCCCCTCCGCACAGCACCGCCGCCGGATGACCGCCGAGGACCGGCGCGAGCAGATCCTCGACATCACCCACGCCATCGTCGACGCGGAGGGCTTCCACGCCGCGACGCTGAACCGCATCGCCACCGAGGCGGGCGTCACCCGGACGGTCATCTACCAGCAGTTCGGGGACCTGCCCGGGCTCTTCGTCGCGCTCGTCGACCGCGAGGCGGCCCGCGCCGGGGCGCAGTTCGCGGCGGCGCTGGCCGAGCAGCGCGAGGCGGCATCCATCGGCGACGACGAGGGCGCGTTCACCGAGGCCTTCGCCAACGTGCTGCGCGCAGCCGACGCCAACCCCGCGACCTGGCGGCTGTTCCTGTTCCCGCCCCAGGGCGCCCCGCCGGAGCTGCACGAGCGCCTGGCCCACGCGCAGACGGTGGTCCGCGGCTACTTCCAGCAGGTGCTGCTGGACCTCAACCCGGACATCCCCGACCCCGAGTACACCGCGCGCATCCTCAACGCAGCCGGTGACGAGCTGCTGCGCCTGCGCCTCAGCGACCCGGAGTCGGCGACGACGGAGCGGCTGCTGGACCACGTCCGGCGGCTCACGCCGGAGATGGTCCGGCGCGAGACGCGTTAGCTCTCGCGCTCCTCGCCCTTGGCGTAGTGCGAGGCGCCGTGGAAGTCGATCACCACGACCGGCTCGTCGCCCACGACCCACGCGTCGTGGCCGCTGGGCAGCGAGGTGATGTCGCCCGGTCCGGCGAGGATCTCGGTGCCGTCGTCCATACGCACGGCCAGGGTGCCGCTGACGTGGTACTGGAAGTGCGGCGCCTCGCAGCTGTCGGTGCCGGCGATCGGCTTGACGTGGTCGCTCCAGCGCCAGCCCGGCTGGGCGACGATGCGGCCGACCTCGCCGCCGCCGATGTTGAGGATCTCGACTCGACCGTGGGGGAACTCGCGGACCTCGTCGGCGTCGGCGAAGTTCTTCTGCTCGGTGAGATGACGGTGGGTGGTGCTCATGTCCCACAGCCTGCGCCGCCGGCCTGGCGCCGTCATCGCCCGTTCAGGCCATCTTGCGGGCCATGGCCGCCACCGCCGCGGCGCGCGAGGAGACCCCCAGCCGCGCGTAGATGTTGGCCATGTGGCGATGCACCGTGTGCTCGCTGACGATGAGCCGCTCGGCGATCTGCCGGTTGGAGAGGCCGTCGGCGACGAGTGCCAGCACCTCCGCCTCCCGGCGGGTCAGCCCCGCCGGGCGGCCGAGCGCCGCATCGGCGTGGCGAGCGGCCGTGGTGGCGCCCAGCGCCCGTAGCGCGTCGCGGGCGCGCTGGATCTCCTCGGCCGCGCTGGCGGGCCGGCCCTCGGCGGTGAGCGCCTCGGCCAGCAACAACCGGGCCTGGGCCTCGTCGAACGCGGCGGCGCTCCGGGCGTGGGCGTCGACCGCGTCCTCGAAGGCGCGGCGCGCGTCGGCGGCGTCGTTGTCGGCCAGGGCGAGCCGGCCGCGCGCAGTGGCGGCGGCCGCCTGCAGCGCCGGGGTCTGGACGATGTCGGCGATCTCCTGCAGCCGCGCCCCCGCCGCCCGGTCGTGGTTGGCGGCCACGAGGACCTCCAGGCCCGCCGCGGCCTGGATCGGCTGGTCGGCACCCAGCGCGCGGAGGTGGCGCTCGGCGTGGTCGGCGGCGGTGATCGCGTCACCGTGCGCGAGCGCCAGCTGCGCCTGCACCAGGGCGACCAGGACATGGGCCCCGGCCTGCTCGAGCGCCGCGCGGGCCTCGTCCTCGCGCCCCTGGCGGATCCGCAGCTGCGCCAGGCGGCAGCGCGCATAGCCCGCCAGCGGCGGACGCAGCCGCGTCAGCTCGTCGGCGGCCCAGGTGAGGTCGGCCTCGGCCTCCGGCCAGGCGCCACGGTGCATCTGGACGGTGCCGTGGTGGGCGCGGCACAGGGCCAGCATCGGCCGCTGTCCCGTCCGCTCGGCGTAGGCCTCCAGCTGCGTGCACCACTGCGCGGCACGGTCGAAGTCGCGGGACCGCTCGCAGGCGATGATCATGTTGCAGCAGCAGCTGCCGATCGCGATCGGGTCGTGGAGCTCACCGGCGGTCGCAGCCGCGGTGCCCTCGTCGAGCAGCCGCGTGCCCTCCTGGAGATGGCCGGTGCTCACCAGGGCCAGGCCCTCCAGCGTGCGCGCGGTCATCTCGATGTCCAGCGCGCCGTGGCGCCGGGCCAGGGCGGCCGATTCGCGGCTGAGCTGCAGGACCTTCGCGTGGTCGGTGTCGAGGTGGAAGGACGCCTCGATCAGCGGCAGCCAGGCGTGCTCGGCCGACGACGGCAGCGCGGCGATGAGATGCCGCGCCCGCTGCAACCAGCCGTTGGCCACCGCGCCGGCACCGCGCATCGCACCGTGGTCCCACGCGAGGAACCCGGCGACGCGCGCGGCCTCGATGGTCTGCCCCGCCTCGCGGCGCAGGACGTAGGCGCGCTCGCGCAGGGCGATCGCCGCGTCGACGTCATCGGCCCACCAGCGCTGGACCGCAAGGCCCTCGAGGCTCTCGGCGCTCTCGTCGCCCATCGCGACGATCGTGACACGTCACCATGTGGTCGTGCTCGCGATTCCCGAAGCGATCCGGTCCTATCTGGAGGGGCTGATCCGCCAGCGGATGGCCGATCGCGACCCGGACGCGGTCATCGCCGCCCTGCCGGAAGCCGTCGAGGAGGGCGTCGTGCTGCGGCTCGTCGGCGGTGGGCCGTTCGGCTGGCTGCTGGACGCGCGCCTGGACCGCACGCCCGACGGCGCGGTGCTGGAGGTGCTGGAGGACTCGCGGATGGCCGGGCCCGAGCACTACGCCGTGCACGACAACGGCCACGTCGAGGAGCTCGAGAACGAGCACACGACGATGGTCTTCCCCGCCGGCGCCACGCCCGAGCAGGAGGAGCAGGTGCGGCAGCGCTTCTACGAGCACAACGGCCGCGTGCAGCAGCTGCTTCAGGAGCGCGGCTTCCGCAGCTGACGCCACTGGCGCCGGGCGACCGGGGCGATGCGCTGGGCCCACGCGCGCAGCTGGGCCGCCGATGGGTGCAGGCCGTCGCCGGCGATGCCCCGCGCGCCCAACCGGCGGCTGATGTCGATGACGCTCATCACGGTGACGCGGTGCCGGGCCGCGACCCGGCGCACGACCGTGTTGAACGCATCGAGCTGCTCGGCGATGGCACCGCGGTCGCCGAACTGCTCGGCGACCGGGGCGACCGAGTAGTCGGGGATGTCGACGGCGATGACCCGCCGGGCGTCGCCGGTGATGCGCACCGCCTGCGTGATCGCGCGGTCGTAGTCGGCGGCGAACTCGTCCAGGTCGTGGCCCTGGACCTGGTCGTTGACGCCGAGCATCACGGTCATGACGTCCGGGTGGGCGGCGTCGATCGGTGGCAGGCCGGTGTCCAGCATCCGGGCGGTGCTCGCCCCGGTCACCGACGGGTTGGCGACGACGGTGGTGCGCAGCCCGTCCGCGGTGAGCAGCTTGGCCATCACCGTCGGCCACGCGGCGTCCTCCCCGACGGACTCGCCGTTGGAGTAGCTGTCGCCCAGCACCGCGTAGCGCAGCCCGGCGGCCGCTGCGGACGGCCTGGCCTCGGAGCCACTGCCGCAGCCGCTGAGCAACAGCGCCGCGGCGAGGATGAGCGGGAGCGCTCGCACAAGCGCAACCTACGTGCGTCGACAGCCGACGGATCAGTCGTCATAGGCTGCTGGGCATGAGCACGGTCAACGCCTTCGGCGCCACCTCAGCCACCGATCCGCTGGTGCCCCTGCAGATCGACCGCCGGGACGTGGGCCCCAAGGATGTCCTCATCGACATCAAGTTCTGCGGCGTCTGCCACTCCGACATCCACTACTGCCGCGGCGACTGGGGACCCGTCCCCTACCCGGCCGTGCCCGGCCACGAGATCGCGGGCATCGTCTCGGCGGTCGGTGACGAGGTGACCAAGCACGCGGTCGGCGACCGCGTCGGTGTCGGCTGCCTGGTCAACTCCTGCCGCGAGTGTGAGAACTGCGAGGCCGGCGAGGAGCAGTACTGCCTGAAGGGCAACGTCCAGACCTATGGCGGCACCGACCGTGACGGCACGATCACGCGCGGCGGCTACTCCACCCATGTCGTCGTGGACGAGGACTTCGTCGTCCGGGTGCCCGATGCCGTGGGCCTCGATGTCGCCGCGCCGCTGCTGTGCGCGGGCATCACGACCTACTCGCCCCTGCGCCACTGGAACGCCGGCCCCGGCACGCGCGTGGCGGTCGTCGGCCTGGGCGGCCTGGGCCACATGGCCGTGAAGTTCGCGGTCGCCATGGGCGCGGAGGTGACGGTGCTCTCCCAGACGCTCTCCAAGCAGGCCGACAGCCTGCGCCTGGGCGCGAAGGCCCACCACGCGACGGCCGAGAAGGAGACCTTCAAGGAGCTGGCCGGGCACTTCGACCTCATCATCAACACCGTCAGCGCGCCGCTGAAGATGTGGAAGTTCCTCAACCTGCTGCGGACGGACGGCACGATGGTCAACGTCGGTGCCCCGGCCGAGCCGATGGAGGTGCCGGTGTTCTCGCTGCTGGGCCGGCGACGCAGCTTCGCGGGCTCGGCCATCGGCGGCATCCGCGAGACCCAGGAGATGCTCGACTTCTGCGCCGAGCACGG
>CAYUDT010000073.1:0-24232 GCA_964443695.1 uncultured Conexibacter sp.
GAGCAGCTGCGCGGCACCATCGCGCTGCCGCACGGCCTCGGCAAGGAAGTGACGATCGCCGTCTTCGCGCAGGGCGACAAGGCCCGTGAGGCCGAGGAGGCCGGCGCGGACATCGTCGGCGCCGAGGACCTCGCCAAGCGCGTCGAGGAGGGCTTCACCGACTTCGACGTCGCCATCGCCACGCCGGACCTGATGCCGCTGGTCGGTCGCCTCGGCCGCGTGCTCGGCCCGTCGGGCAAGATGCCCAACCCCAAGGTCGGCACCGTCACGATGGACGTCAAGAAGGCCATCGAGGAGTCCAAGGCCGGCAAGGTCGAGTACCGCACCGACCGCACCGCGATCGTGCACCTCGTCATCGGCAAGACCGATTTCCCCGATGAGCAGCTCATCGAGAACTACGGCGCCGTGATCGACGAGATCATCCGCGCCAAGCCCTCCGCCGCGAAGGGCAAGTACATCAAGTCGATCACCATGGCTTCGACCATGGGCCCTGGTGTGAAGGTCGATCCGACCCGCACCAAGGATCTCCTCGAAGGGGCCGCGTCAACCGCGGCGTAGGCTCAAGCCCACACCCCTTCGAGGCCACCAAAGACCCGTGGCGGGGCGCTGATCGAGCGCCCGGAAGCCCACGAGAGGAGGCCAGTTGAACAGAGAAGAAAAAGCTGCGGCGGTCGCGGAGATCGCCGATCAGATCCGGGAGTCCGAGGCCGTTTTCGCGGTCGACTACCGAGGCATCACCGTTGCGCAGGCCGCAGAGTTGCGGACCAAGCTGCGTGACGCGGACACCTCGTTCCGGGTCGTCAAGAACACGCTCACCGAGCGTGCTGCCGACGCGGCCGAGGCCGAGGTGCTCAAGGAGCTCCTCACCGGCCCGACCGCGCTGACCTTTGTCCGCGGCGATGTCGCTGCGGCCGCGAAGGCGTTGGCGGATGCGCAGAAGTCGACCGAGAAGCTCGCCTTCAAGGGCGGCATCATGAACGGTGCCGCGCTCGACCCTGCCCAGATCACCGCGCTCTCCAAGCTCCCGTCCCGCGAGCAGCTCAACGCGCAGCTCGTCGGCCTGGTGGCCTCGCCGCTCACCGGCCTGGCCCGGACGCTCAACCAGCTCATCGGCGGCGTCGCCGTCGCGCTGGGTGGCGTGCTCGAGAAGAAGGAGAAGGGCGAGATCCCGTCCGGCGAGGCCCCCGCTGCGGCTCCGGCCGCCGAGGAGCCCGCCGCTGCCGAGGAGGCGCCGGCCGAGGCCGCCGCTGACCAGGCGCCGGCCGCTGAGGCTGTTGCAGAGACCGCCGAGGAGGCTCCCGCCGCCGAGGCCGCGCAGGACACGCAGGACCAGGAGGGCCCCGTGGAGGGCTCCGATAACAACGAGACCCCTACGGAGGACTAATCATCATGGCTACCACTCAGGAGTGGATCGACGAGCTCAAGGCCATCTCGGTGCTTGAGCTGTCCGAGCGCATCAAGGCGCTCGAGGAGGAGTTCGGCGTCTCGGCCGCCGCGGCTGTCGCCGTGGCCCCGGGCGGCGGTGGCGGCGCGGCCGCCGACGGCGGCGGCGAGGACGAGGCGTCGTCGACGGTCGACGTCATCCTGTCCGGCGCTGGCGACAAGAAGATCCAGGTCATCAAGGTCGTCCGCGCGGCGACCGGCCTGGGCCTGAAGGAGGCCAAGGCCGTCGTCGACGAGGCCCCCAAGGCCGTCAAGGAGGGCATCGAGCGCGACGAGGCCGAGAAGCTCAAGGCCGAGCTCGAGGAGGCCGGCGCCTCCGTCGAGCTCAAGTAGCTCGCGGCTCTCGCCGAATCATTGTGCAAAGGGCGCCGAAAGGCGCCCTTTGTCGTTCCTATAGTGGGGGACATGTCGGCAGCCGGCTTCGCGACGTTCGAGACGACGCTCGGTACGTGCGCGGTCGCTTGGAGCGGGGCCGGGCTCACGGGCGTGTGGCTGCCCGAGCCGGACCTCCTGGAGCGGATCGCCCAACGCGAGCCGCTGGCCGGCGAGGCGGCTCCACCGCCGGGCGTCCAGGACGCGATCGGCCGCATCCGGGACCTGCTGGCCGGTGGGCGTCCGGAGCTGGGCGACATCCCGCTCGATCTCCAGGACGTCCCGGAGTTCAGCCGCAACGTCTACGACATCGCCCGCAGCATCCCGCCGGGGCGGACGCTGTCCTACGGCGACATCGCCGGGCAACTGGGCGACCGGCGCCTGGCCCGCGACGTCGGGCAGGCGCTGGGACGCAACCCCTGCCCGATCGTCGTGCCGTGCCACCGCGTGCTGGCGGCCGACGGCAGCCTGCACGGGTTCAGCGCGTTCGGCGGGCTGAAGACGAAGCGGCGCATGCTCGAGATCGAGGGCGCACGCCTGCCCGCCGAGCAGCCCGCGCTGTTCTGAGAACGCCTGCTCAGACCCCGAAGTAGCCGTGGATCACGGCTTCCTGGGCGCGGGTCAGCCCGCCGCCCTGGTCGCCGACCTCCGGCGCGTCCTTGACCTGCTGCTTGGACCAGGGGCCGTCGACGTGGTCCTCATGCGCGTGGACGCCGTCCAGCGGCACGAACCGCGTCTTGCGGCCGAAACGGCCGACGCGCACCTCGGCGAACGCCGGTTCGCCGGTCATCGGGTCGAGCAGGATGCGGGTGATCGGGGCGATCTTCTCGTCGCCGGGGCCGCGCAACTCGCTGCCCACCAGGTTCCGGGTGGTGTCGAGGGATTCGGACATGTCAGAGCGCTACCCGGGTGCACCGGCGCCGAACTCCGGGATGTTCCGGGCTGACCCGGTTCGGGATGCGATCCACCTGGACCGGCTGTCGAATCGACGAGAGGAATTGTCCGATCGACTGTCCGATCGGGGGATGGGGAACCTCCCCACATCTCCCGACCATCCGAGCATGCAGGGGTTCCGCAAGCTCATCCTCGGCGTGTTCACGATCTGCACGCTGATCGCCATGGTCCCGGCCGCCGCCAGCGCCGACCGTGGTTTCACCACCCGCTTCTCGACCAACGACACCGGCGACATCGCCGGCATCGCCAACACGTTGATGACGTGCCCGGCCGGGTCCACCTCGAGCGCCGCGCCCGCCACGTCGTGCGCGGCCACCCAGTCGGTCACGGCCACGACGGCGTCCAACCCGTCGTACAACAACAACTACGACATGACCTACGTCGACGTCGACTCCGACGGCTCGACGTTCAACTCCTCGACCGCCAACCAGACGCTTCCGTCCGGCGCCGAGATCCTCTTCGCCGGCCTCTACTGGGGTGGCGACTACAGCACCGGCACCGCCGCGGCACCCGACGCCGGCGCGCGCAACACGATCAAGTTCAAGCTTCCGGGCTCGAGCAGCTACCTCAACCTGACGGCCGACACGCTCGACGACTCGACGCTGAACATCGGTCGCTACCAGGCGTTCAGGGACGTCACCTCCCTGATCAAGGCGCTCCCCAACGCCGGCAACGGCACCTACACCGCCGCCAACGTGCAGGCGGGCCGGGGCGGCGACCACTACGCCGGCTGGACGCTCATCGTCGCCTACCGCGACACGACCCAGCCCGCGCGCAACCTCACGGTCTTCGACGGGCTGAAGACGATCCGCACGACCGACCCGCCGACCGCGATCCCGGTCTCCGGCTTCCTCACGCCGCCGAGCGGTGCCGTGAAGACCGAGATCGGCTTCGTCACCTGGGAGGGCGACCACGGCATCGTGGGCGACTCCGCCTCGCTGAACGGCACCGTCCTGTCCGACGCCCAGCACCCGGCGAACAACTTCTTCGACTCCCGCATCAGCCGTGACGGCGTGATGTACACCGACCGCAACCCGAGCTACGCCAACGCGCTCGGCTTCGAGTCGGCCTTCACCAACGCCGACGGCATCCTCGGCAACAGCGCCACCAGCGCCACGATCACCGTCACGACCTCCGGCGACCAGTACCTGCCGGGCGTCATCACCTTCGCCACCGAGATCTACGCGCCCAAGATCGTCCAGACCAAGACGGTCGCCGACGACAACGGCGGCGACCTCCTCCCGGGCGACACGCTCACCTACACGATCTCCGGCGTCAACAACGGCCTGGACGGCACCAGCAACTTCGTGCTGCGCGACCCGATCCCGGCCAACACGACCTACGTCCCGGGCTCGATCAAGCTCGTCCAGAACGACGGCTCGACGACCGGTGCGGTCACCGACGCGTCCGCTGACGACCTCGGCGAGTACGACAGCGTCAACAGCCGCATCGTGGCCCGCCTCGGCGCCGGCGCGACCGCGTCGAGCGGCGGCAACGTCGCGCCGTCGACCGGCTACAAGGTCACCTTCCGGGTGAAGGTCGGCAACGTCGCGACCGGCACCGCCATCAACAACACGGCGACGGCGAGCTTCCTGAGCAAGACGACGGGCACCCCGCTCACCGCCGTCTCCGACGCGCCGACGAAGACCGTCAAGGCGCCCGACCTGCGCATCCGCAAGACGCTGACCGGTGCCGCTCCGGTGGCCGGCTCGACCAGCCAGTACACGCTGGCCATCGACAACGTCGGTGCGGGCGCCACGGTCGGCACCGTCACCGTGAGCGACCCGCTGCCGTCCGGCGTCACCGCCACGTCGGTCTCGGCCACGGGCTGGTCCTGCAACGCGATGCCCGCCACGAGCGTCACCTGCACCCGCAGCGACGCGCTGGCAGCCGGCGCCGCCTACCCGAACATCGTCATCAACGTGACGTTCGGCAGCGATGTCAGCGGCGACATCCTCAACACCGCCACCGTCTCCGGCGGCGGCGACGGCAACCCGGCCAACAACACGTCCACCAACACGTCCCCGGCCGCCAGGTCGGCCGACCTGCAGATCACCAAGGCGGCGTCGAAGCCGACGATCGCCACCGGTGACACGTTCAACTACGTCCTGACGGTCAGGAACAACGGCCCGTCCGACGCGACCGGCGTCACGGTCAGCGACACGCTGCCCACGGGTGTCAGCTACGTCAGCGACGACAGCTCCGACTGCTCCTTCGCGGCCGGCAAGGTGTCATGCACCTACGCCACGCTGGCGGCGGGCGCGACGAGGACCGTCACGGTCAGCGTCATCGCCGACGGCGTCCTCGGTGGCGCGACGATCCACAACACCGCCACCGTCACCGGCAACGAGGCCGACCCGACGCCGGGCAACAACACCAGCTCGGCCGACGTCTCGGTCGCCGGTGCCGACCTGGCCGTCACCAAGAAGCTCCTGACGGCCACCCCCACGACGGGCGACACGGTCACCTACGAGCTCACCGTCAGCAACAACGGCCCGTCGAAGGCAACCTCGGTCGTGCTGCACGACGCGCTGCCGTCCGGTCTGACCGGCGTCTCGGCCGACAAGCCGGCCTGCGTGGTCACCAGCACCGCCGTCGACTGCCCGGTCGGCACGCTGGCCGTCGGTGCCTCCTACACCGTCCAGGTCAGCGGCACCGTCAAGAACGGCGCGACGACGATCACCAACCGCGCCTCGGCGCAGGGCGCCGAGTCCGACCCGGACTCGTCCAACAACGCCGACGAGGTCACCACGCCCGTCGCGCTCGTCGCCGACCTGAAGCTGATCAAGACGGCCAGCGTCGCGGCGACCTCACCGGGCGACACGTTCCTGTTCCAGTTCCGCGTCGACAACCTCGGCCCGGACGGCGCCGACACCGGCCCGATCATCCACGACACGCTGCCCGCCGGCGTGACCTACGTGGACGGCCCGCCGCAGTGCAGCGCCGTCGGCCAGGAGGTCACCTGCACCCTGCACCCGATCGCGGCCGGTGGCTTCATCACGACGAGCTTCCTGGTGAAGGTCGGTGCTGACACCCACGGCGCGATCACGAACACGGCCAACGTCACCTCGGCGTTCAACAAGCCCGATCCGGACCCGTCCAACAACACCTCGAGCGTCATCGTCCCCGTCAACGACGTGGCCGACGTCTCCATCTCCAAGACGGTCGACAACGACAACCCGCACACCGGTGACGTCGTCACCTACACGCTGAAGGCCGCCAACGCCGGTCCGGCGACCGCCAACAACGTCGTCGTCACCGACGCGCTGCCGGCGGGAGTCACCTTCGTCTCGGCCGACGCGCCGTGCACGGAGGCCGGCGGCACGGTCACCTGCAACCTCGGCTCGATCGCCGGCGGTTCGAGCAAGACCGTCCAGGTCAAGGTCAAGGTCGACACCATCGCGGTCAGCAACCCGACGGGCACCCACGACATCGACGTCCAGAAGGTGGAGGCGCAGATCGACCTCGATCCGGGCCAGACCCGCACCCTCTCGGTCGACTGCCCGACGGGCTACATCGTCACCGACGGCTCGGTCCGCACCGACGCGGTCGACCAGGGCACCGGCACGCTGGCGTCCACGCAGGTCAACCGCTCCTCCGCCAGCTCGCTGGGCACCTGGACCGGCACGATCCGCAACGACGCCTCCGGTCGTGCCCAGGCCAAGATCTTCGCCGTCTGCGTCAAGGCGCAGACCAGCGACGCCGACGGACACCACCACGACCTGATCGTCAGCGATCCCGTCACGGTCACCCAGACCCTCATGGCCGGCCGCAACACGGTGACCCTGCCGTGCGGCCCCGGCACCCTGGCCATCGCCCCCGGCTTCAACAGCTCGGGCGACCTTGACATCCTCACGTCCAAGGAGAGCGGCGACGGCTGGACCTGGGACGTCGACGTCCCGGAGGGCACGACCGCGACGTTCAGCATCCGCTGCCTCAGCAAGAAGGTCTCCGCCGAGAACGGCCACACGCATGAGCTGAAGCTCGAGCGCCTGCAGCAGCACGTCGTCGTGCCTGCCGGCCAGGTCGTCGAGGTCCAGTTGACCTGCAACGACAACGCCAAGGGCATCGTCGGCGGCTTCGACCTCGACCCGGGCCTCATCTCGCTGGGCAACGACCCGCGTCCGAAGACCCGCGCCTTCAAGCTCATGAATCGAACGGACCATGACCTGAACGCGGACCTGTCCCTGCTCTGCCTCGACGGCCGCACGGGCGGCGAGGCCGGCGTGAGCTACATCGTCAACACGGCGAACGTCTCCACGACCACGCAGGAGGCCAACACGGCCAACAACAGCGACTGGGCGGGCCTGCAGGCCACCGGCGCCGACGCGACGGCCCCGGCGCCGGCTCCGGCCGGCGGCTCGACCGGCGGCGGCACGGGCCAGGCGTCGTCCTCGACGCCGGCCCCGTCGGCGCCCAACGTGACCCCGACCAACACGGTCCAGTCGCAGATCGGCACCGCCCGTTCGGTCCCGCGCGCGCTCTCGGCCGTGGTGGTCAAGGGCAGCACGGCCACCGTCACGATCACCAGCAAGGTCGCCGCCGCCGGCACGGCCAGGCTCGTCGCCATGAAGACCATCAAGGTCGGCGGCAAGGTGATCAAGAAGGGCACGGTCCTGGCGTCCGGCACGTTCGCCGTGAAGGCCGGGAAGAGCGCCAAGGTCCGGCTGAAGGCGACCAAGCTCGGCCTGAAGGCCCTGAAGTCCAAGGCCCTGAAGTCCGCGACGCTCAAGCTCGGCTCGGCCGCGTCGAGCGTCACCGTGAAGTAACGGTCACCATCTGACCAACCGCTATCGGCGACGGCCGCCCCGCCCGGGGGCGGCCGTTCGCGTTTGTAGTACCGTCGCGGAGCATGACCGTGGTGATCGTCGTGATCCTGCTGGTGCTGATCGGGGTGGGGGTCGCGTCGCTGCTGCGCAGCCGCGAGAAGGCCGCGGTCCCCAGCACCTCATCGGGCACCGGTGCCCTGCCGGGCGCCACACCGCCCGCGGCCGTCCGCTCGTCCGTCCGCGGACTGCGGGTCGGGGACGTCGTCAACCACGACGGTCACGACTGCCTCGTGGACCGCACCTACCGCTTCCGGGAAGGCGGGTCGCGGTGGGAGGAGCACCTCCTGGTCGATGGCGACTTCCGGGTCTGGCTGTCGGTGGAGGACGACGAGGGCCTCGACTGCCAGATCTGGACGCGCAACCCGCTGTCCGACCTCGAACCCGGGCCGCAGACGATCGAGCTCGACGGGGTCACCTACAGCTTCGACGAGAAGGGCCGAGCCGACTACACCCTGGAGGAGGCCAACGGCCCCGGCGGCTCGGGCGTCGCCGAGTACTACGACTACGACGCCGACGGCGGTCGCTATCTCAGCTTCGAGAAGTTCGACGGGTCGGGCTGGGAGATCAGCGTCGGCCAGGACATCTCCGAGCACAGCCTCGACATCTACCCGGGCTCATGACCGACCCGCTCGCCGACGCCCTGGCCACCGAGGACGCGCTGCGCGCGCAGCTGGGCGACCTGATCGGCGCGAAGGCCCGTGCGGCCGGCGAGGCAGAGCGGCTCTCCGCCCGGGCCCAGCGCCCCGACGCCGACCCGGCGCTGCAACAGCTCGCCGACCGACACCGCGCGCAGTCGGAGCGGCTGGCCGGGGAGGTCGAGGAGGTGCGGGCCTCGCTGCGCGCCCACGAGGCCGTGGTCGAGACGTTGCGCGCCGACGCCGCGGGAGCCTGATCACGCACGTGCGGGTCGCCCTCTCCACGCCCTACGCCGACGTCCGCGCCGCCGACCTCGTCCTCGCCTTCGATGCACCCCCGACCCCGCCGCTGGAGGGGCTGACGCTGGACCTCGGCGGTCTGCCGGTCGCGCTCGGGGTGCTCGGCCACTCCCACCAGATCATCGCGGGGGAGCTGACCGAGACCCTCGCCTGCGTCCCCGGTCGGCCGGGGGACCTGCCCGCCACACACGAGGCCCACCTGGCCGACGGACGGCGCTACAGCTTCACCGCGGAGGTCGTGGCGCTGGAGCGCGCGACCGCGCAGTCGCTGGTCTTCGACATCGCGCAGGACCCCAACGGCATCGTCGGCGTCTTCGCCGGGAACCCCGACGCGTTCACCGCGTTGCGGGCCCGCCTGCTGCCCGACCGCGTGCACTGGGAGACCTGGCACGCCTACCCGCAGACGCAGGAGCTCGTCCGCACGACCGGGGAGCTGATGGCGCGATGAACCTGCCCAAGGGCCTGGCCATCGCCATGATCGCCGCCGGCATCTTCGGCATCGTCGCGGTGATCGCCAGCGGCGAATCGGCCCGCGAGTACGTCAAGAAGCACTACACGCGGGCGGGCGAGCGCAACGGCGCCCTGGTCTACACCTCGACCAAGCCGCCGCTGCAGGTGGCCAAGGACATCGAGAAGGCCCACAAGCCGGCCGATCGGCGCGTCACCTCCGAGGGCGTGTTCCTGCGCTACCGCAAGGACTTCATCGGCGTCCTGGCGCGCGGCAAGGGCACCAGCATCGAGGTGGCCGACGAGAACCGCGGCTACCACGCCTTCTACCCGTTCATCGGCGGCTGGTGGGGCACCTACTCCGGCCCGGGCGAGACGTTCCGCGGCGGCGGCCCCGGCGGAGGGGGCAAGTGATCCGCGCGCTGCTCCTGGCGCTGCTGCTGTCGTTCGTCGTCGCCCCTGCGGCGCAGGCCGGCGTGATCCTCGGCGACGGCGACGCCGCCGAGCTGGCCCAGACCCTGGCCGAGGCCTACGAGGACCAGGACGTCTGCTACGGCTGGGACGTCGACGTGGACGACGCCTCCGGCGGCCCCAGCGGCGAGGACATCGGTTCCAACTTCGGTCCCGGCGAGCCCCTGGACAACCACCAGCAGGACTGCCAGAACGCCGTGCTGCTGACGGGCTCGGTGAGTTTCACCTGCGACTCCTGCGAGTCGGAGGACTCCTCGGCCTGGAGCGTCTCGTCGACGTTCAGCGGCCTGGGCGCCCAGGACCTCAAGGACCTCGGCTTCGGCGGCGACGCCCTGGAGAAGAACGACAACGACGCCCGGCTGGCCAGCATGGTCGGCGCGTTGCCGCTGATCGTGGCGTCCAAGAGCCTGGCGCCCGCGATCCAGGCCGAACCGGTCCAGACCTCCACGATCCCCGCGACCGACCACGCGACCGGTTCGCCGATCCTGCCCGACTGGCTGCGGGACCGCTGGCTGGCGCTGTCGGCCCTGCTGCTGCTCGCGCTGGGCGGGGGCATCTGGCTGAGCTACACCCTGCAGGAGGAGGCGCGCCAGAAGCTCGCGCGCGAGCGCCGCGCCCGCCGCGCGAAGGCCGTCGCACCTGCGACCACTGCACCAGCACCACCACAGGAGCCCTCTGATGGATGACGTCGTCAACGAGATCGCCTCGGGCCTGCTCTTCGGAGCGGTCGGGGTGGTGCTGCTGGCCATCGGGTTCTTCATGATCGACCTGCTGACCCCGGGCAAGCTCGCGCACCTGATCTGCCACGACCGCAACAAGCCCGCCGCCATCGTCACGTCGGCGGGCCTGGCGGCCATCGGCGCGATCGTGACGGTCGCGATCGCCAGCGCGGACGGCTCGCTGGGCGACGGCCTGGCGGAGACCGCGGTCTACGGCGGCGTCGGCATCATCATGCAGGGCGTCGCGTTCATCGTGGTCGACCTCATCACCCCGGGCCGCCTCGGTGATCTCGTCGTCGACGACGAGGGCGAGCAACCGGTGGTCTGGGTCACCGCCACGGCGATGCTCGCGGCGGGTGCCATCGTCGCCGCGTCGATCTCCTAGGCGCCCGCTCCCGGCCACATACGTGGTTCCACCGATGCGGGTGGCGACCGGTGCGACATACCGTCGCGGGTCATGCGCCTCCCCACCCCCCAGTGGAGGTCGTCTCTGCTGCTGCTGTCGTGCGTGTTCACCCTGGCCTCCGCGGCGCCCGCCGTCGCGGGCGTCGCGCCGGTGAGCGAGCCGACCTACACCAAGACGGCCGGCAACAACGCCTTCTGGTACTCGTGGAGCGCCATCCAGGGCTACAACCAGGACGGCTCGGCCAACAACACCTGGTACCTCTGCTTCCACACCTACGACACGTCGCCCAACGGGTCGCAGGCGGAGGTGGAGACCAGCAACGGCGCCAACGGCCCCGGCAGCTCCAACTGCACCGGCAACCTGCGCGGCGGGTCGATGACCGGGACCTGGGGTGGCACGCCGTTCACCACGGGGACCGTCCTGCAGGACGGCCACCGCTACGACATGTGCGCGGGCGGCTACTACGCCTCATTCGTGATCTGGAAGTGGGACCAGTCCTCGGCCTGCCCGTGGACGATCATCGATCGCAACGCCCCGGCGGCCACCGTCTCGCTGGCCGGCGGCGCGGCGTACACCTCCACCGTCCCGGTGCCGGTCCGCATCGACTACAGCGACGCGACGAGCCCACCGTGGGCGGGCGCCGGCGGCAGGGCCTCCAACTGGGTCTGCGGCGCGCAGAACGCCGCCTGCTCCCCGGGCGGCTCGCCCAACTCCAACTGCAGCGTGCCGGCGGACGCCGCCAGCCGCACGACCTTCTTCACGTGCACGGCGGAGGTGACCGGCGACGGCCACTGGTACGTCTGCGCCAAGGCAGCCGACGGGGCGGTCCCGGACAACCCGTCCTCCTCCAACCAGTTCGTCAACGCCACCTCCAACAACGCCAACATCTCGCCGGTCAGCTGCGACGACGTCGTCGTCGACCGCGCCGCCCCGGCGGTCACGGTCAGGGCGAGCGCGACCTCGGTGACGGCCGGGACGCAGGTCTCGTTCACCGCGTCCGCCACCGATGCCACGTCGGGTCCGTCGGGCACCTACTCATGGACCTTCGGCGACAACACCACGCCGGGCAGCGGTAACGCGCCGGTCCACACCTACACGCAGCCGGGCACCTACGAAGCCCGCGCGACCACGACCGACGCGGCGGGCAACAGCGGCACCAACGCCGTGAACATCACGGTGACCCCGGCACCCGGCGGTGGCACCACGACGACGCCGGGTGGCACGACCACGACGCCGGGTGGCACCACGACGACCCCGGGCGGCACGACCACCACACCCGCCGGCACGACGACCACGCCGGGCGGCACGACGACGACGCCCGGCGCGGCGACCACCGGCGGCACCGGCGGCGCCGGCGGCGGTCCGAGCGGCGGCTCCGGCGCGGGTGCCACCGCGACCGGCAGCGGCGCTGCGAGCGCGGCGGCCCTGAAGGTCACGGCCCCGAAGACGCTGACGCTCTCCTCGGCCCGTCCCAAGCTGGGTCTCTCCGTCACGGTGCCGGCGGCGGGCCGGGTCGACGTCGTCCTGCTGCGGTCCGGGAGGACTGCCGCCCGGGCGACGGCGCGGGCGACGAAGGCGGGCACGGTCCGGCTGGCGCCGCGTCTGCCAGCGAGGACCAGACCCGGCACCTACAGGCTGCGCGTGACCTTCAGGCCCAAGGCGGGCGGCAGGGCGATCACCAAGCAGCTCACCGTGAAGGTCGCCAAGGCCAGGCGCAAGGCGCGCGCGGCAGCGTTGGTGGGCATCCCGCTGGCGCGCTGAGCGCGAAGCGGCGTGTAGTACCGTCGCCGGGGTGACCGTCGCGGACACGACCGCCGGCCGCCTGCCGTGGCGCCCCGCTCGGGCACTGCTGCTGGGCACCGTCCTGCTCGTCGCCGTCTGCGGCTTCATCTACGAGCTGGTCATCGTCGCGATGGGCACCTACCTGCTCGGGAACTCCGTGCAACAGGTCTCGCTGGTGCTCGCGGCGTTCGTCTCGAGCATGGGCCTGGGCTCACTGGTCGCCAAGCCGCTGCTGAAGACGCCGGTGGTCGCCTTCGCGCTGGTGGAGGCGGCGATCGCGCTGATCGGCGGGCTGAGCGCCATCGCGCTGTACGCGGCCTTCGCCTGGCTGGACCTCTACCAGCCGGCGATGCTGCTGCTCGCCGCGTCGGTCGGGCTGCTCGTCGGCTGTGAGATCCCGCTGCTCGTGACGTTGCTGCAGCGGGTCCGCCGGCAGGACACCGGCGAGAGCGTCGCCGACCTGCTGGCCGCCGACTACCTGGGTGCGGTGGTCGGCGGGGTCGCGTTCCCGCTGGCGCTGCTGCCGCTGCTGGGCCAGATCGACACGGCCCTGGCGGTCGGGGCGCTGAACCTGATGGCGGGCATCTTCGTGCTGTGGCTGCACGGCGCCGAGCTGAGCCGGACCGCGCGCCGCGGGCTGCTGCTGGGGCTCACCGGCGTGCTGGCCGTGCTGGGCACGACCGCGGTCCTGGCCGACGACTTCGAGGTCTCGGCCCGGCAGGCGCTCTACGACGACCCGATCGTCCACGTCGAGCGCACGCCCTACCAGGAGATCGTCCTGACGCAGTCGCTCACCGGCGGTGACCTGCGGCTGTTCCTCAACGGCGACCTGCAGTTCAGCTCCAAGGACGAGTACCGCTACCACGAGTCCCTGGTCCATCCGGCGATGGCCGGCTCGCACGGGCGCGTGCTGGTCCTCGGCGGAGGTGACGGCCTGGCGCTGCGCGAGGTCCTGAAGTACCGCGACGTCCAGCGCGCGACGCTCGTCGAGCTGGACCGGCGGATGCTCGCGCTGGCCAACGACGACGACCGCCTCACCCGCCTCAACCACCACGCGTTCGCCGACCCCCGGGTCACGACGGTCAACGCCGACGCGTTCAACTGGCTGCGCAAGCAGCCTGCGGCCGGCTACGACGCGGTCATCGCCGACTTTCCCGATCCCGACGACGCCGCCGTCGCCAAGCTCTACTCGGTCGAGATCTACGGGCTCATCAAACGCGTCCTCGCGCCCGGGGGGCGGCTGGTCGTGCAGTCGGGCTCGCCCTACTTCGCCCAGAAGGCGTTCTGGTCCATCGCGGCGTCGATGCGGGCGGCGGGACTGGCCACGACCCCGTATCACGTCGACGTCCCCAGCTTCGGCGACTGGGGCTTTCACCTGGGCTGGGCGGCCCGGCGCCGGCCGCCGCTGGCCGTCCATCCGCCGGCGCGGCTGAGGTTCCTCGACGCGCCGACGCTGCGGGCCGCCGCGAGCTTCCCGCCGGACCGCCTGGCCCCGCCGGGCGACCTGACGTCGACGCTCAACCAGCCGCGGATCGTCCAGTTCGAGAACGAGGGCTACGCCGACTACTGAGCGCCGTGAGCAGCAGGCACAGCGCGACCAGCGGCCAGTCGCCCAGCCGCGCGTAGAGGGTCGCGCCGCTGTCGTGCAGCCGGGGGAAGGCGTCGAGCACGCCCGGCCGCCCGCCCGCCCGGGCCGCTCGCACCCGGCCCGCGGCATCCAGCCACTGCGAGGTCCCGCCGTTGACCGCCCGCACGAGGTCGGTCCGCAGCTCGATGCTGCGCAGCGTCGCCAGGCGGGCCTGGAACAGCGGACCCGACGTCCCCGCGAACCAGGCGTCGTTGGTGACGTTGGCGAGGACCTGCGCGCCGGCGCGCGCCGACCGCCGTGCGACGCCGCCGCTGATGTCCTCGTAGCAGATGAGCACCCCGACCCGGACCGGCTCGCGGCCGGGACGGCGCAGCAGCTGCAGGCGCGGCCCGCGGCCGGGCGTGGTCCGGCTGGCGTTCGGGAACAGCGCGTACAGGCCGAACGGCACGGTCTCCCCGAACCACAGCAACCGCTGCTTGTCATAGGACGGCTGCAGGGTGCCGTCGGGCTCGACGATCACCGCGGAGTTGTAGAGCCGCGCGCCCGGGGCGAAGGTGTGGGTCGTCAGGCCCACCAGCCGCGGCACGCGCGCGCCGCCGGCCACGGGGGAGACGGTGCCGGAGATGTCGGGCGCGTCGTGGATCGCCGGGTAGGGGTAGGCGGCCTCCGGCCAGACCACGAGGTCGGGGCGACGGGCCTCGGCCGCGCGCGAGAGCCGCAGCAGCCGGGCCAGCACGACGTCCTTGGCCTCGGCGTCCGGGGCCGAGCGCGCCGGCGTGGCCTGGCTGACCAGCGCGACGCGGACCTGCTCCCCGCCGCGACCGGCGACGTCGTCCATGCGCCACGCGCCGAAGCGGTCCACGGCCAGCAGGGCGGCGAGGCACGCCAGGGCGACCTGCAGGCGCTGCTGCCGCAACGCCAGGGCCGCACCCGCGACGAGCGTGACCAGCACGAACGACGCGCCCCGCTGCCCGCCGTACTCGGCCAGCTGCACGAGCTCCAGCCGGGTGCTCAGCAGCGCCGCCACCGTCCAGCCGAAGATCGCCGGGCACAGCGACGCCGCGGTCAACCCGATCCCCAGCGCCGCCGGGGCCGGGACCCGCGCGCGCTCGCGGGCCCACCAGGCGACCGCGCCGCCGAGCGCGAACGGCAGCGACGCCGCGAACGACGCCACCACCAGCGCGACCGCACCACCGGCCGCCCCGGCCCCGGTGAAGCGGTCCACGGTCTCCACCACGAAGCGCAGCGCGACGAGGTGGGCGGCCAGCGCCCACACGAGCCCGCGTCCCGCCGCGGCCCGCGCCGTCGGGGCCTCGGCCAGCGAGACCGCAAGGAGGCCGACCGCCACGAGCAGCAGCGGCCACAGGTCGAAGGGCGGGCAGGCCAGCGCGACCAGCAGCCCCGCGGCGGCGGGCAGGGACGCGGCGCGGATCACTCGGTCATGGCGGCGACGTAGGCGTCCTCGAGGTCACGTCCCCCGGCGGTCAGCTCGTCGACGCGCCCCATCAGCACGACACGACCCGCCCGCAGGACGACCACGCGATCGCAGACCGCCTCGATGTCGGTCAGCTGGTGGGAGTTCAACAGCACGCCCGTGCCCCGCCCGCGCAACGTCGCCAGCAGCTCGCGGACCATCCGGCGGCCCAGCGGGTCCAGCGCGCTGGTCGGCTCGTCGAGGAGCACCAGCCGCGGCGCGCCGAGCAGTGCCTGCGCCAGGCCCAGGCGCTGCTGGGTGCCCTTGGACAGCTCGCCGACGCGGCGCTCGGCCAGGTCGCCGATGCCGACGAGCTCCAGCAGCGCGTCCCCGTCGTCGACCGCGCCGGCCAGGCGGCCGTGCAGCGCCATGACCTCCCGGCAGGTGAGGAACTCGGGGAAGCGGAACAGCTCGGCGAGATACCCCAGCCCACCCAGCGCGGCGCGCGAACCGGCCGGCGCGCCGAGCACCTCGACGGTCCCGGCATCCGGGCGGACCAGGCCGCAGGCGGCCTTCACGAGGGTCGACTTGCCGGCGCCGTTGGGGCCCAGCAGACCGACGACCTCACCGGCGCCGACCGTCAGGTCGACACCGGCGAGGGCGGTGGCACGGCCGTAGCGCTTGACGACGCCGCGCGCGTTGAGGACCGGGCCGCCCACCGCCGTCAGATCACTTCTTCTTCTTCTTCTTGACCACCGGCTTCTTGGGCAGCGACTTGACGAGGGCCGCGCACGCCGCGATCGGCTTGCGGGCACCCGGCTTGAGCGCCAGCGTGGCCTGGCTGGGTCGCGCCGCCGCGCCCTTGCCGAACAGCGGCGGCGTCGCCAGGCCGCCACCGACGTACCCGGCCGCGGTGCCGGTCGCGCCGAGCACCTTCCAGATCGTCTTGGGCTGGCTCATGCCATCGGTCGTGAAGGACATGCAGACGCGCGTCTTCGGGGCGTTGTGCGCCTGGGCCAGGATCTTGCCCTTGCCCGCGATGCCGAAGATCGTCGGGGTCAGGTCGACCCGCTTGCCGCTGATCTGCACGACGAAGTCGGCGTCGAGCATGAACTTCAGCGCCGGCGGGACGAGCCTGCGCTTGGCCGGGCTGAGCGTGCTCTTCAGCCGCCCGGTCGCCACGGCACCGGTGACCTGCAGCTCGGCGCCCTTCAGCGCGACCTTGCCGGGCTTGACGAGCTTGCTCGTGCTCTTCAGCGGCGCGGTCAGCGTCAGCGCTTTCTTGCCGGCCGGCTTCTTCCTGGCCGCCGCCGCGGTGGCCCGCGGTGCCGTCTGACCCGCGGAGCGGATCGCCGCGCGGCGCGCCACGCCCACCGTCAGGTAGTCGTACCAGTAGTTGCTCTCCGGGGCGCCTCCGCCGGCGGGGAAGCGGGTCAGCTGGTACACCGGCTCGTACGTTCCTGCCGCCGTGTAGGTGTGCTTGAACACCTTGCCCGGGATGGCGCCGCAGTCGTAGTCGCCGGGATCGTGGTGGCCGCCGCCGAGGAACTCCACGCACGCGAAGGTGACGTCGGCCGGCACGTCGGGCGCGGTGAACGTCACTTCCTCGCCGACCTTGGGGTTGGCGGGGGAGACCGCGAACTTCATGCCGGCCACGGCGGAGGACGGGCCGACGGCGATGGTGTACGGGTGCGTGGCGACGTGCCCGACGCTGTCGGTCGCCTGCAGGCAGGTCTTCAGCGTGCCCTCGGCGGTCGGGGTGAACTCCAGGATCGGCGTCGTCGAGAACTTGTCCGACATGCCGTCCCCGTCGATGTCCCAGTCGTAGCGGGTGATCGTCCCGGCGCTATCGGTGGTCGCGCGGGCGTCCCACTCGACGGGATGGTTGACGACGGCGTCGTTGGGGTTGATGTGGAAGCCCCAGGTGAAGCCGGCCGGCTCGACGGGCGCGGGGCCGCAGTTGACGGCGATGGGCGAGAGCCCGCCGCCCGTCGGCGGGGTCGTCGCCGGCGTGGTGGTGGTGGGCGTCGTCTTGGTGGGCGCCCCCGGCACCGTGACGCGCACGGACGCCGTGGCCGAGGACTCAAAGCCACGGCCGGCCTCCGCGCCGGCAAGGCGGATGCCGATCTCCTGGTCGCGCGCGCTGCCCGGCGCGGCCCCGGCCGGGGCGCCCAGCTTCACCTTGGTGGTGCCGTCCACGACGGAGCAGACGTCGCCCTGCTTGGTGGTCTTCAGCTCGTCGAGCGTCGTGTCGACGCCGTCGGCGGCGTCGAGGAACAGGTAGGCGACCGACGGGCAGGCGCCGGTGTCGCCCAGCGAGGACCCGGTGAAGTCGACGGTGACCGGCTGGCCGGCGACGGCGTTGGGCGCGACGGTCAGCTTGGCGCCGCCGGGGACGTCCTCCTGGGTCTGGGAGAGGTCGATGGTGCCGCAGCCTGAGAGCGCGGCGACGACGGCAGCGAACGACACGACGACACGTCGTCGCGGAATCGCGAGGTGCACGGGGATCCTCCTGAGAATCACGGGTAAAGCCCGGCGGCCGAAGGCACGGCTTCCGGACAACTGCGACACCTTGTACCAGAGGGTTCTGACGCGGTTCGTCAGGGCCTGACCGGATTGTCATCCAGCAGACGACCGCGCCCGGCGCACCACGAGGAGCACCAGCAGCGCCGTCCAGACGCCCACCCACGGCAGCAGCCACGGCCCGGCGGCGTGCGCGCCGCCGAACGGCCCGGTGGAGATGCCCAGGCGCGTCAGGTCGCCCAGGCCGGCGTCCAGCTCGTGGAGCACGTGGCGGTACAGGGCCTCGAACGGCAGCACCGCCGAGGCGACATCGGCGACCCGGCGCAGGTCGGCCACCCCAAGCGTCGCGCCGAGCTGTGCCACGAGCCCGAACGTGAACCCGATGCCGACGAGCGCCAGCGTCCCTGCGCCGGCGGCCATTGGCCCGGCCAGGCTCGACGCAGCGGTGGCGCACACGGCGACCAGCGCCGCCGCGAGCGCCAGCGCCAGCGCCGGGACCACCACCGCCGGCGCCGACCAGCCGCCGAAGACGCGCATGATCAGCGCCGACAGCAACCACATCCCGGCGGTCCAGGCTGCGGCCACGCCCGCGCCCGCGGCCAGACGGCCCAGCACGACCGCCGCGCGCGACACCGGGCGGACGAACAGCGGCTGCAGCATCCCGCGCTCGAGGTCGCCGCGGAGCGCTCCGTGGGTCAGGAACACCGCGACGAACGCGCCGAGCAGCAGCACCGTGAACGCGGAGGTCCCCAGCAGCGTGGCCCCGACGAGGTCCTCCTGGGCGGTCGCCGGCGACTGCCGGGCAGCGTCCATCGCCTGCCCGCAGGCCAGCGCGAACAGCGCCAGCAGGACCAGCGCGCAGCCGCCCATCGCCCGGACCAGCCGGCCCCGCACGGCCTCGCGCAGGCTCAGGCGGGCGATGATGACTGCGGTGGAGAGGCCGGACGGGTGGCGCATCGCGGACCGCCATTGTGGCCCCGGAGGCCGATCCGCGGCGCAGTGGCGGATCGCCCGGTCCACCGCTACACTGGCCCGCGGTCGATCAATAGACGCAGCCACCCAGCAGGACGCGCCGCCGCCACATACGGGGGTCGCACGGGTGGGGTCCGTGAGAATCGACATGCCCTCTCGGGAGGGTCCGCGCCGCTGTGCTATCTTGGCTGGCCGTGCGTCTTTCGACGCGCCCTCCCTCCGCTTTGAACTGCTTCGACCCTCTGAGGAGTCGCCTTCGTGCCTGCTGTTGACGCCCCTCGCGTGCGCCGGTCCTTCGCACGCCTGGACAAGGCCATCGATGTCCCGAACCTGATCGACATCCAGCGCCGCTCGTTCGAGTGGCTCGTTGATCCCGAGAGCGGTGGTCTGCGCGAGACCATCGATGACATCTCGCCCATCGAGGACTACACCGGCCATCTGGCCGTCAACTTCGGTGAGCTGCACTTCGACCAGCCCGCCGCGACCATCGACGAGTGCCGCGAGAAGGACCTGACCTACTCGCGCCCGCTGACGGTCACCGTCGCCTTCATCAACCACGAGACGGGCGAGATCCGCGAGCAGTCGGTCTTCATGGGCGACTTCCCGTGGATGACCGAGCGCGGCACGTTCATCATCAACGGCACCGAGCGCGTCGTCGTCACCCAGCTCGTCCGCTCCCCGGGTGCCTACCTGATGGAGCCGAAGGACCGCGAGAAGCAGGTCTTCATCGCCAACCTCATGCCGGCCCGCGGCTCCTGGCTGGAGCTCGAGATCGACAAGAAGGGCAAGGTCTTCGTCCGCATCGACCGCAAGCGCAAGCTGCCGGTCACGGTCCTGCTGCGCGCGATGACCTACAACCCCGAGACCGACGGGGGTGTCGAGGAGACCGAGGACGACATCGCCAAGCTCGACGCCGAGCTGCTCGAGCTCTTCGAGAACTCCCTCTACATCCGCAACACGATCGAGGGCGACCCGGAGAACACGAAGACCAAGAAGGGCGCGCTCATCGAGCTCTTCAAGAAGCAGCGCCCGGGCGAGCCGCCGTCCGTCGACGCCGCTTACGCGCTGTTGCAGCAGCTCTTCTTCGACCCCAAGCGCTACGACCTCACGCGCGTCGGTCGCTACAAGCTCAACAGCCGCCTGAACCTCGACATCGACCTGGACACGCGTCAGCTCACGCACGACGACATCCACGCCCTCGTCAAGGAGCTCGTCTCGCTCCCGAACATCCTCGGCATCCCCGAGGACGGCGAGGTCGAGATCAAGGACTACGCCGCCGAGGCCGTCGCGATGCCGCGCGAGCCCGTCGCCGACCACCTCGACGAGTACGAGCACTTCGGCAACCGCCGCCTGCGCACCGTCGGCGAGCTCATCCAGGAGGCCTTCCGCATCGGCCTCTACCGCATGGAGCGCGTCGTCCGCGAGCGTCTGACCACCGAGGACGAGGACACGATCACGCCGCAGACGATCGTGAACATCCGCCCGGTCGTCGCGGCGCAGAAGGAGTTCTTCGGCTCCTCGCAGCTGTCGCAGTTCATGGACCAGACCAACTCGCTGTCCGGTCTGACGCACCGCCGCCGCCTCAGCGCCCTCGGCGCCGGCGGCCTGACGCGTGAGCGCGCGCCCATCGAGGTCCGCGACGTCCACCCGACCCACTACGGCCGGATGTGCCCGATCGAGACCCCCGAGGGCCCGAACATCGGCCTGATCGGCTCGCTCTCGAGCTTCGCCGAGGTCTCCGAGCACGGCTTCGTCACCACGCCCTACCGCGTGGTCAACGACGGCGTGGTCACCGACGAGGTCGTCCACCTGGACGCCACGCAGGAGGAGACCAAGCTGATCGCCCAGGCCAACGCCGAGGTCGATCCCAAGACGAACAAGATCAAGGGCCCGGACGTCGTCTGCCGGACCCAGGCCGGCCAGTACGTCACGGTGACGCCCAAGGACGTCGACCTGATGGACGTCTCGCCGCAGCAGATCTGGTCGGTCGCCACGGCGATGATCCCGTTCCTCGAGCACGACGACGCCAACCGCGCGCTCATGGGCTCCAACATGCAGCGGCAGGCTGTGCCGCTGCTCATCCCGGACGCCCCGATCGTCGGCACCGGCATGGAGCGCCGCGCCGCGATGGACACCGGCGACGTCGTCCTGGCCCTGAACGCCGGCACGATCGCCTTTGTCGACGCGACGCAGATCGTGGTCGAGCACAAGGAGGGCCGTGACGAGTACGACCTCCACAAGTTCTCGCGCTCCAACCAGGGCACGCTCATCCACCAGAAGCCGCGCGTCCGCGTCGGCGACACGGTGAAGGCCGGCGACGTCCTCGCCGACGGCTCCTCCACGGACCACGGCGAGATGGCGCTGGGCAAGAACCTGCGCGTCGCCTTCATGTCCTGGGAGGGCTACAACTTCGAGGACGCGATCATCCTGTCGCGCCGCCTCGTCGCCGAGGACGAGCTCACCTCGATCCACATCGAGGAGTACGAGATCGACGCCCGCACCACCAAGCTGGGCGACGAGGAGATCACCCGCGACATCCCCAACCGCTCCGAGGAGTCGCTGCGCAACCTCGACGACCGCGGCATCGTCCGCATCGGCGCCGAGGTCGGCTCCGGCGACCTGCTGGTCGGCAAGGTCACGCCCAAGGGCGAGACCGAGCTCACCGCCGAGGAGAAGCTGATCCGCGCGATCTTCAAGGAGAAGGCGCGTGAGGTCCGTGACACCTCGCTGAAGGTGCCCCACGGCGAGGGCGGCGTCGTCATCGACGTCATGACCTTCAGCCGCGAGAACGGCGACGACCTGCCGCCCGGGGTCAACGACCTCGTCCGCGTCTTCGTCGCCAAGAAGCGCAAGATCTCCGAGGGCGACAAGCTCGCCGGACGCCACGGCAACAAGGGCGTCATCTCGAAGATCGTCGACACGCAGGACATGCCGTTCATGGAGGACGGCACCGCGGTCGACGTCATCCTCAACCCGCTGGGCGTCCCGTCGCGCATGAACGTCGGCCAGATCCTGGAGACCCACCTCGGGTGGGCCGCCGCCGAGGGCTGGTACGACGACGGCACCGACGCGTTCAAGAACAGCCGCGAGTTCCGTCGCAAGGACGGCCGCCTGGGCAAGGTCTACACCGCGACGCCCGTCTTCGACGGTGCCTCGGTGGCCGACGTCGACCACGCGCTGGTCCAGTGGCAGAAGGAGCACACCGCCAACGGTGGCCCGATCAAGATGGACGTGGACGAGAGCCGCGTCGAGGGCCGCCGCGCCGCCGGCAAGTTCACGCTGTTCAACGGCCGCACCGGCGAGCCGTTCGAGCAGCAGGTGACCGTCGGCTACATGTACATCCTCAAGCTGCACCACCTCGTCGACGACAAGATCCACGCCCGCTCGACCGGCCCCTACTCGCTGGTCACCCAGCAGCCGCTCGGCGGCAAGGCGCAGTTCGGCGGTCAGCGCTTCGGCGAGATGGAGGTGTGGGCCCTGGAGGCGTACGGCGCCGCCTACACGCTGCAGGAGATGCTCACGATCAAGTCCGACGACACCGTCGGCCGCGTGAAGGCCTACGAGGCCATCGTCAAGGGCGAGAACATCGCCGAGCCGAGCATCCCCGAGTCGTTCAAGGTCCTGCTCAAGGAGATGCAGTCGCTGGCGCTCGACGTCAACGTCGTCTCCGAGGAGGGCGAGCGCGCCGAGATGCGCGACGAGGACGACGACCTGCTGCGGGCCGCCGAGGAGCTCGGCATCGACCTGTCCGGCGTCCGCGCCGGCGCGCCGGACGAGGCCGCCGACGAGTCGACCGACTCCGAGGACGACACGGACGCCGCTGACAGCGACGAGGACAACGACGACGACATGGACGCCGATGACCTGGACATCGACGCCGAGATCGACATTGATTCGACCCCGCCCACCGAGGCGTAGGGAGACCACCGCATGATCGACATCAACAACTTCGACGCGATCGAGATCGGACTCGCGTCCTCCAAGCAGATCCGCGGTTGGTCCTCGGGTGAGGTCACCAAGCCGGAGACGATCAACTACCGCACGCTGAAGCCGGAGAAGGACGGCCTCTTCTGCGAGCGCATCTTCGGTCCCACCAAGGACTGGGAGTGCTACTGCGGCAAGTACAAGCGTGTCCGCTACAAGGGCATCGTCTGCGAGCGCTGCGGCGTCGAGGTCACGCGGTCCAAGGTGCGCCGTGAGCGCATGGGCCACATCGACCTGGCCGCCCCGGTCAGCCACATCTGGTTCTTCAAGGGCGTTCCGTCCCGCATCGGCTACCTCCTCGACATGGCTCCCAAGGAGCTCGAGAAGATCCTGTACTTCGCCGCGTCGATCGTGACGTCGGTGGACCAGGAGGCCCGCTGGCGCGACCTGCCGATGCTCGAGGAGCAGATGCAGGAGGAGCTCGACCGCCTGCGCTCGGAGGAGAACGAGCGCGTCGGCGAGCTGCGCAACTCACGTGAGGCCCGCCTGGAGTACCTCGAGAACGGTGGCCAGGGCAACTTCGGCGACGAGGACTACCTCTGGGCCGAGTCGCTGGACATCAACGTCAAGAAGCTCTCCGACGACGAGCGCAAGAAGCTCACGAACGAGATCAAGAAGACGTTCGCGACCGACATCGACGACACCCAGGCCTACTACGAGGACGCCCGTGAGCGCCTGAAGGACGTCTGGAAGCTCTTCGCCAACAAGGACGAACCGGCCGACGAGCCGCCGGCCGAGGGCGAGGACTGGCCGCTGAACTCCTACGTGGAGCGCGACGCCGCCAAGGACGAGCTCAAGCCGAAGCTGATCATCGCCGACGAGACGTTCTTCCGTGAGCTGAAGCACAAGTTCGGCTCGGAGTTCGGCTTCGGCCGCTACTTCTCCGGCGGCATGGGCGCGGAGCACATCCGCGAGCTGCTGCGCGAGAAGGAGGAGTACGACCGCGAGGCCACGCCGCGCAAGCCCTCCGAGGACCGCATCCCCGGCGACGACCTGCGTCCGCAGGACCAGCCGGGCATCGTGCTCGAGCACGAGCGCATCGACCTCGAGGACCAGGTCAAGAACGGCAAGGGCCAGAAGCAGGCCCGCGCGGTCAAGCGCCTGAAGGTGCTGTCCGCGTTCCTGAACTCCGAGAACAAGCCCGAGCACATGGTGCTCGAGGCCGTCCCGGTCATCCCGCCGGAGCTGCGCCCGATGGTCCAGCTCGACGGTGGCCGCTTTGCGACCTCCGACCTGAACGACCTCTACCGCCGCGTCATCAACCGCAACAACCGGCTGAAGCGTCTCCTCGACCTCGGCGCGCCGGAGATCATCGTCAACAACGAGAAGCGCATGCTGCAGGAGGCCGTCGACGCGCTGTTCGACAACGGCCGCCGCGGCCGGCCCGTCACGG
>CAYUDT010000074.1:0-23645 GCA_964443695.1 uncultured Conexibacter sp.
GAGCGCGACCGCATCGGCGAGATCATCTTCCGCTTCTACTTCGAGTGCATGTACGTGCACCGCCAGTTCAGCGGGGACCCGCACCCGGGCAACTTCCTGGTGATGGACGACGGCCGGGTCTGCTTCCTGGACTTCGGCCTGTTCAAGGTCATCAGCGAGGAGGCCTGCGAGGTCGAGCTGCAGTCGATCCGCTACGTGATGAACGAGGACGCCGACGGCCTGAAGGCCTGGTTCGCCGAGCACGGCTTCCTCAACGACCCGGAGCGCATGGACCCCGAGCGGCTGCTGGACTACGCCAAGCTCGCGTCGTGGTGGTACTCCGAGCCGGGCGTCCGCGAGCTCACCCCGGAGATCGCCACGCAGGTGATGATCGAGATGGGCGACCCGCGCGGGCAGCACTTCGCCCGCATGCGCCACGAGCACATGCCGCCCGAGCACCTCTTCGGCCGCCGGCTGGAGCAGCTGACGCTGGCCGTCCTGGGCCAGCTCCGCGCGACGGGCGACTGGAACGCCATCGCCCGGGAGTGGGTCTTCGGCGACGAGCCGGTCACCGAGCTCGGCAAGCTCCAGCGGGCCCACGCGTCCGGGTGACCCGTGTCGGTTTGCGTTCACCCCTCGAACCCAAACCGACACGGGCTGGACGGATGACGCGGCGCGTCGCGATCGCCCGGGTCGTCGCGCTGGTGCTGCTGGTGGGGGGCGGGCTGGCGGCGGTGGCCGCGTCGGGCTCGCTCAGCGCGTCGCGCGTGCAGGGCTGGGCCGACGGCTACGGCGCGGCCGGTCCGCTGGTGTTCATCGTCCTCAGCGCGCTGCTGACCGTCGCGTTCTTCCCCGGCCCGCTGCTGTCGGGCGCGTCGGGCCTGCTGTTCGGCACGGCGCTCGGCACCCCGGTCTCCATCGTCGCGGCCACGCTGGGAGCGACGCTCGCGGCGCTGGTCTCCCGCTTCATCGCCCGGGACGCGGTCGCCGAGGTCGGCGGCCCGCGCGTGCTGGCGATCCGCAACTGGGTCAGCCGCCGCGGCTTCACCGGCGTGCTGCTGCTGCGCCTGATGCCGGGCATCCCCTACAACGCGGTCAACTACGGCGTCGGCCTCACGCACGTCCCGATGGGCGTCTTCGCGCTGGCCACCGCGATCGGCTGCGCTCCTCGAGCGTTCGCCTATACCGCGCTGGGCGGCCAGCTGGGCAGCTTCGACTCCGTCGAGTTCGTCGTCGCGATGGTCGTCCTCATCGGCATGGCCGGGGTCGGCGTGGTCCTGGCCGCGCGCGACGAGGAGCTCGTGGCCACCGTCGGGCGCCTGACCGGTCGGCGCCGCCGTCCGGCCCGGCCGGACGCGTAGCATCCGTGCCGATGATCGAGACCGTGCGCGGCCGCCTCGACGCCGCGTCCGCTGCGGAGGTCACCGCCTTCTGGGTCGACGCGGGCGTCCTCACCGTCGAGGAGGCGCAGGCGCGCCTGCCCGAGGTGGTCTGCATCGCCCGCGACGACGAGGGCGCGATCATCGACACCGCCACGGCGTCCGCCGAACCTGTCCCGTTCCTCGGCGGGCAGCTGTTCTGGCTCTACCGCGGGCTGGGCAGCGACGCCACGCCGGCGCTCGTCGCCGCGACCTACCGCGCGCTGGCCGCCGCGGACGAGGGGCCGATCGGCCTGGTCCGGGCCATCGCCGACCGCGCCGAGATCGAGGCGCGGCCGCAGGTCGTCTGGGAGGACCCGCCGTTCCTCTACGCCGGCTACCTCGAGGACGGCCGCCAGATCCGCGTCGCCTACTTCGACGGGGCACGAATCCGTGTCTGAGCCGACGGTGAGGGTCCACGACGGCAGCGTCAGCGACGACGACCTCATCGCCTTCTGGGTCGCCGAGCGCGCGCTGCCCGAGGCGGTCGCGCGCGAGCGCGCCGCGCAGGTCGTCGCCACCGCGCACGATGCCGGCGGCGCGCTAGTGGGTGTCACCACCGCCTACCTACAGCCCAGCCCGCGCCTGCGCTGTGACATGTGGCACGAGCGGGTCTTCGTCGGCGTTCAGCACCGGTTCGGCGATGTCGCCGTCGCGCTGGTCCAGACCTGCTGCGCCGAGCTGCAGCGGCGCGCCGTGCCCGGGGTTCCCGGCGTGCTCTTCGAGGTCGAGAACGTCGCCCTGCGCGCCCATCTCGACCAGGCGATCTGGCCGCAGACGTCGTTTGCCTTCATCGGCCTCAACGAGGCCGGCGACCACGTCCGCGTCCACTACTTCGCGGAGGCGACGCTCCTCACCTAGACGCGGTCCTGCCGCCGGGGAACGACAGCCGCAGGATCTTCCTGGCGACCGAGAGGTACTGCCGGCCCAGCCGGCCGGAGTGGTAGGGCAGGCCGTGGCGCTCGCAGACCTCGCGCACCTGCGGCGCCAGCTCGGCGTAGCGGTTGCTCGGGATGTCCGGGAACAGGTGATGCTCGATCTGGTGGGAGAGGTTGCCGGTCATCACGTGGAAGAGCGGCGTGCCCTCGAGGTTGCACGAGCCCATCAGCTGGCGCACGTACCAGCCGCCGCGCGTCTCGTTCTCGTACTGCTCGCGCGTGAACGTCGTGGCCGGCTCGGGGATGTGGCCCATGAAGACGACCGTGTGGACCCAGACGTTGCGGGCCATGTTGGCCGCGAGCACCCCCGCGAACGCGCGCCGGAACCCGCGCCGGCCCGCGAGCGCCGGGAACACGACGTAGTCCTTCAGCAGCATCCGCTGCGCCTTGCGCAGGAACGCCAGGACCTCCGCGCGAGCGGCCGACCTGGTCTTGGTGCCCTTGCGGACCGCGTCGAGCTCCATGTCGTACAGCGCGATGCCCCACTGGAACGTCAGCGCCATGCCCATGCCGTAGAGCGGCTGGAGCAGGTGGATCGGGTGCCAGGGCTGTGCGGCGTCCACGCGCATCGCCGAGTAGCCGAGGTCACGGTCCATGTCGAGGACGTTGGTGTAGGTGTGGTGCTGGAAGTTGTGGGAGTGCTTCCAGGACTTCGCGGTGGACACCGCGTCCCACTCCCACGTGGTCGAGTGGATCGCCGGGTCCTGCATCCAGTCCCACTGACCGTGCATCACGTTGTGCCCGATCTCCATGTTTTCCAGGGACTTCGCGATGGCCAGCAGCGTCGCCCCGCCCACCTGGGCCGGGCGGTGGCGGGCGCCGAGGAGCAGCAGGCGGCCGCCGGCCTCCAACGCGCGCTGGGTCGCGATGACCTTGCGGATGTAGGCGCGGTCGCGGGTCCCGAGGTCGCGGCGGACGCGGTCGCCGATGGCGTCGAGCTCGGCGGCGATCGCGTCCAGGTCGGCGGGCGTGAGGTGTTCCACGGCGCGGCGGACCCTATTGGGTCAGGCCCCGACCGGAGTGTCAGATCTCCGCAAGCTCGGGGCGGCCGTCGAGCAGCCGGGCGAGGGTCAGCGCCAGCGGCCCGTCGAGGAAGACGCCGATGCGGTCGCCCTCGACGGTCGTCTGCTCCCACGCCGCCGCGAGCCGCGCGACGTCGGCATCGCCCAGCGCGGGCGCGATCGCCTCGTCGCGGATCGCCGTCCACGCGCCGCGGGACAGCCAGAACGGTTCGGCCAGTGCCATGCGCCCAAACATAGGGGTCGCCACCCCGATGTGCCCGTCGCGCGCGGCGGTCAGGATCGCACCATGATGTTGCTCACCCGCTCGCACTGGGCCGCGGTCTTCCGGCCGGGGCTCTCACCGCTCGGCCACCACTGGGACCTCGTCGACCCCGGCGCCGAGGACGCGAGGATCGGCCACACCAGGCGCGCGTACAAGAACCCGGCGATGCGCCTGGTGACGGTCACGGGCCTGGACAGCGGCAACGACATCCACGCCGACGTCTTCGACGGGGAGGAGAAGGTCCTCCGCGTCCACAGCGCCTGGCGCACCAAGGCCGGCACGCGCACCGTCGCGCTCACCGACCCGCAGGGCGCGCTGCGCGGCTCGTCCAGCAACGATGCCGAGGCCGAGGTGCTGACGATCTGCGACGCCAGCGACACGCCCGTCGCGTCGGTGGCCTACGGCAAGGACGACCCGTTGGAGGTGCTCGACACGAACGGCCGCCGGATCGCGCGGCTGACCCGCCAGCAGATGAAGCTCACCGCGTACAGCTTCTGGGATGACGTCGTCCTCGACCACGGCCCCAACGAGCGCGCTCGCGAGTTCGAGGCGACCATGCACACCGGCATCCGCAGGACGGCGCGCTATGAGATCGCGATCGACCCGGAGGCGGCGATCGCCGAGCCGGTGCGGACGCTCGTGTCGGCCATCCCGTTGTTCGCGGGGTTCAGCCACTGACGGGACGGTTAGACGTCGGGCATGGCAAAGAGCGATACCCCCGCACGTGATGCCGTCCTCGTGAAGTACCTCAACGAGGCCTACGGCAAGGAGACCCAACTCGAGACCGCGCTGCAGGCGCAGATCGGACTGGCCGAACGGCCGACGCTGAAGAAGGGCCTGCAGGAGCACCTCAAGGTGACCAAGGCCCAGTCCCGCGCGCTGAAGTCCCGCATCCGCGCCCTCGGCGGCAAGGCCGAATCGGCCGACGTCGTCACGTCCACCGCCAACAAGGCGCTGGCCGTGGCCAAGGGGCCGGTGCAGGCGCTGCGCGGCACCAGCGACGCGGACAACGAGCTGCGCAACATCCGCGACTGCTACTGGAACGAGGCGGAGGAGATCGCGCACTACGCGCTCATCGAGTCTCTCGCCGAGGAGCTGAAGGACACCGAGACCGCCAAGCTCGCGCGCCAGCACCGGCGCGACGAGGAGAAGATGCAGAAGCTCCTCGAGCGCGAGATGGCCAAGGTCGTCAAGGAGGTCATCAAGACCGAGGTGCCCAAGGAGGAGCGGCCCTCCCCGCGCCGCTCGAGCTCGCGCTCGAGCAACTCACGCTCCAACGGTTCGCGCTCCAACGGCAGCTCGCGGTCGCGCAGCGGCGGCACCGCGCGGTCGACCACCCGCGGGCGCAAGCGGGCCGCGCCCGCCGGCTGACTCCCGGCCTCAGTCGACCCAGCGCTGCCCGGGGGCGGGCAGCGTCTGGATCTGGAACATCGACGTCGTGCGCGGGCGGCCGGACGGCAGGCCCGCGGTGATGCCGACGCGCTGCCCCGGCTTCAGCCACCCCAGCTCGACGACGCGGCGCGCGGCATCGGCGATGAGGTCCTCGGTGACCTCGTGGCGCGGCATCGACTCCGCCTGCACGCCCCACATCAGCGCGCACCGGCGGACGGTCTCGCGGCCCGGGGACAGCGCGAAGATCGGCACCGACGGGCGGTGGGCGGAGACCAGCCGCACCGAGCGGCCCGACAGCGTCGGGATCACCAGCGCGTCCAGCGACAGGTCACGCGCGGCCGCGACCGCCGAGTGCGCGACGGTGTAGGCCGGGTCGCGCGTGTCGCGCGAGACGCGCTCGTCGTTCCAGCGTCGGTAGGGGGCCTCGCGCTCGGTGGCCACGGCGACCGAGGCCATCGTCTCGATCGCCAGCACCGGGTGCTCGCCGACGGCCGTCTCCTGCGACAGCATGATCGCGTCGCTGCCGTCGAGGATCGCGTTGGCGACGTCGGCCACCTCGGCACGGGTCGGGCGCGAGGAGGTGATCATCGAGTCCAGCATCTGCGTCGCGGTGATCGACGGGCGGGCCAGCCGGCCGGCCAGCGACAGCAGCCGCTTCTGCACCATCGGCACCTCCTCGATGGGCAGCTCGACGCCGAGGTCGCCGCGCGCGACCATCACGCAGTCGGCGACGCGCAGGATCTCCTCGGCGCGGGCGACCGCCTGCGGCTTCTCGATCTTCGCGATGAGCGGCGCGCGCGTGTGCTCGCGCACGAACTCGACGTCCTCGGGACGGCGCACGAACGACAGCGCGACCATGTCGACGCCGATGCTCAGCCCGGCCCTCAGGTGCTCGAGGTCCTCCTCGGGCACCGCGGGAAGCTCGGTCGCCTCGCCGGGGATGTTGAAGCCCTGCCGGGAGGCGACGGCGCCACCGACCTCGACGACCGTGTTGATCTGCCCGAGGTCCGGCTTGACGTCCTCGACGCGCAGGCGCACCCGCCCGTCAGCCAGGTAGATGACCTCGTCCGGGACGATCGCCCGGGCCAGCCCCTCCCAGTCGATGTACAGCTGCGACTCGTCGCCGACCTTGCCCTCGACGTCGCCGCACTGGACCCGGACCTGGGTCCGGGCCGGCAGGACGACCGACCCGTCGCGGACCTGGCCGATGCGCAGCTTGGGCCCGGGCAGGTCCTGCAGGATCGCGACCGGGCGCCCGGCGCGGGAGGCCGCGGCCCGCACGCGCTGGGCGGTCTCCGCATGCTCCTCGTGGGACCCGTGGCTGAAGTTCAGCCGAGCGACGTCCATACCCGCCTCCACCATCCGCACGAGCACCTCCGGATCACGAGAGGCGGGGCCGATGGTGGCGACGATCTTCGTGCGGCGGTTCACTTCCGCGCACGTTACTCCCTACGTCAGGTTGATCCCGCGCGGCAGCGTGTAGGTGCTGAAGAGCTTGGAGTTGGACGTGGTCTTGCGGACCTTCGTGGCCAGGCGGTAGACCGCCGCGCTCTCTCCGTCGGGCGCGGCGACGGTGACCTTGAAGGTGCCGTCGGACTTGGGCAGGAAGGTCTTGACCGTCTCGTTCCTGGAGCAGGACACGCGCCGCTGGACCTTGATCGGCTGCAGCGGGTTGCCCAGCGGACGGGTCACCCGGCCGCTGATCGTGACCTTGCCGTCGGCGGTCGTCATCTTCGTGACGTACATCCGGCGGACGAGCTTCAGGTTGAGCGACCGCTCCTTGCCGACGATCGCCACGTAGCGCGCCTTGTTGGAGCTGCGCAGCTTCTTCGACGGAAGCGGCGCGGTTGTCGAGAAGGAGCCGTCGGGGTTGATGCCGGTCTGCGCGGCGGTGGAGTTGTCGCCCTCGAACCTGATCGTGACCGTGCGGCCGGCCAGCTTCTTGTCGGCGGCGCCGAGCAGCCTGACCTTGCCGTTGCTCTCATAGACGTCGGTCAGGACGAGCTTGCGCGTCGTGCACTGCAGCGCCTCCGTCGTGGCCGTCGGCGCGGGCGTGTCGGCGCTGCAGTCCACACCGGCGGTGTTCATGCGCGCCTCGCCGATGGTGCCGTCGAGGATCGTCTGCCCCAGCAGGGAGACGTGGAGGTCAAGACCGTGCTGCGTGGTCGTCGTGCCCTCCAGCGTCTTCTTGCCGACCTGCAGGGAGACGTTGGCCAGCGCGGCCGGGACCTGCACCGGCGGCAGCGCCTTGATGAGCGTGCCGACGAGCTGGTTGACCATCGTCAGCACCGGCTGGGTGATGACGTTGAGGCCGAGGTCGGTGATGACCTTGGGCAGGACGATCTTGCTGAGGTCGAGCTTGGAGAGGTCCAGCGACTGGGTGTCGATGGCGCCGATGGACGTGGGGACGTCGTCGAGGTTGATGCTCTGGCCGAGGATCGAGACGTTGGCGACCTGGGGGACGCCGGTCGCGACCGGCAGGCCGTTGCTGCACGAGCCGCCGGCGAACGCGTTGACCGTGCCGACGTGCAGTAGCGTGGTGCCGGGCAGCGGGTTGAGCAGGTCCTTCAGCGCGTCGCCGATGCCGACGTCGATCGTCGATGGCAGCGTCAGCCCGACCAGGCCGAGGATGGGGTTGGCGGTGGCCGCCAGCGAGGAGATGTTGAGCGTGACGGTCTTCGCGGCGTCGGGGATGAGCACCGAGAGGTCGGGAAGGGGCAGCGCCGAGAGGGTGCCGACGTCCAGGTTGGCCACGCCGCCGAGGGCCAGCGCCTTCTGCTGGTCCTTCGCGCCGGAGACCAGCGTGCGCGCGGCGAGCGCGTCGACGGTCGCGACCGGCGCGAGGTTGAGGCTCGTCGGGCCGGCGTCGTTGGCGCAGGCGGTCTTGGAGCGGTTGGCCGTGATCGGCTCGATCGCGGCCTGACCCAGGACGCTGAGGCGCAGCGCGCTGGCGTCGCAGTTGAACGTGCCCGCCGCGTGGGCCGAGGGGACGACGGCGAGGGTCAGGGCCGCTGCGGCGGCTGCGGGAAGGAGAGCTGTCGGAAGGCGCATCGGAGCGGAGACCGGTCGGGGTGGTGCCTCCGTTGTCTGTTTCGGCAGCTGAGCGGGGTGGCTCAACCCCTCCTTACGGACTTCTCACACCGGTGGTCAGCTCGCTGCGCAGGGCTGCCCAGGCCGGTTTGGGGCTGCCGTCGGCGCGCAGGAACCCGAAGTGGCCCTCGCGGTCGTCGTCCGTGGCGCCTGCGGCGTCGTGCAGCGTGTAGAGGATCAGGCCGTCGACGTCGTGCCATTGCCGCAGGCTCGCGAAGGCCGTGTGGACGTTGGCCGCCTGCTGCGCCTCGGTGACCGTCGCGTCGGCGGCCGGTGCGGTGCTCCAGCCCGTCTCGGTGATCCACAGGCCGGCGCGCTGCAACCCGTGGTCGTCGAGGATGCGCCGCACGTCGCGGACCTTGCAGAACTGGAAGATCGTCGTGATCCAGTTCGCGCCGAAGGAGCAGGTGCTCGGATCGACCGCGTACGGGTGGATGGCGACCGCATCGACGTGGCCGGCCAGTCCGGGGACGCCGTCCAGCATCGCTGCGAGGTAGGGCGGGTAGGGGTACGGCGCCTGGCCGACCCCGGTGTTGGCGGCGAGCAGGAACTGCGCCTGCGGATCGGCGGGCTCGGCGGCGGTGGCGACGGCCTTGAACATCCGGCCGTAGGCCAGCGGGTCCGGCAGGGCGCCCGTCGCCCAGCTGAACGTGTAGTACGGCTCGTTCCAGATCTCCCACTGCAGGATCGGCAGCTTGGGGACCTCGGGGTGCGCGGACCAGTAGCTGCCGGCGCTGCCGTAACGGGCGACCGCCGCGTGGGCGAAGGCGCTGAATGCGGTGAGCGCGCCGTCGGCCAGCGGCGGGGCGTTCCGGGCCCCGGTCGCCCAGTCCGGCGCATCGTCGAGCACCGCGAGGATGCGGATGCCGCGCCGGGCCGCCGCGCCGACCATGCGGTCGGCGAAGGTCCAGTCGTAGGGCGCGCCGGCCGTCGGCTGCACGCGGTACCAGCCGATGTCCTCGCGGTCGACGGTGATGCCGGCGTCGGCCATGAGGTCGACGGTGCGCTTCAGGTCCTCGCCGGAGCGCCAGCGCAGCACGCCGTGCATGCCGACCGGGATGCCGGGCGGGGCCGCCGGTGCACCGGGCCCCGCCTCCGGCGGCGCGGTGACCGCGGGCTGCTGCGGGGCGGCGGGTGCGACCGCCGTCGGCGTCACCGGCACCGGCGTCCTCGCCCCCGGCGTGGGCGTCACCTCCGGCGCGGACGCCACCGACGTGCTGGGGACGGCCTGCGCGCCGGTCGTCGTCACCGGCCGGGGCTGCCGCACGCGCAGCACCAGACGCGCACGCCGGCGCTCGTTGCGCGTCGCGCGCACCCGCAGGACGATGCGTCCCCCCGCTCGCGCGCCCGCGCGCACGCGTGCGCCCGTCACGGTGATGCGGCGGCGGTCCAGCCGCAGCGTCGCGCCCTGCACCGCGTCCAGCGGCACTCCGGCCGCCACGAACCGCAGCTGCGTCGGTGTCGAGGTGACGGGCTTCAGCGTCAGCGACGCGCCGCGCGCACCGGAGGCGCAGACCAGCAGCGCGGTGAACGCGAGGATGAGCAGGGCACGGCGCGGCACTCACCCCGGGTATCGGCGCGCCGCGCGGAATCGCGCGGTTTCTGGACGAACGTCAGTCGCCCAGCGTCCGCGCGGTGCGCGACTTGGGAACGGCGCGCGCGTCGGGTGACGTCCTAAACGCGCGGTCGGCGATCGTCGACGTGATGCCGTGCCAGTAGTGCTCGTTCTTGAAGTGGTGCAGCCGGTGGCCGCGCCAGATCGCCCGGTAGAAGCGCGAGCGCGGGCGGTAGGCGGTGTGGATCAGGAAGTGCGTCCACTCGTAGATCGCCAGCAGCAGCGTGCCGGTGATCATCCCGGTGAGGAACGGCCCGGCGCCCGGGCCGTCGCCCGTCGTCACGAGCATCCCCAGCGACGCGAGGCCCAGGACGAACGGCACGGCGACCAGCAGGACCAGCGAGATCTCGACGGCGTCCAGGGAGACCATGTCCAACCGGTTGGGCGCCTCGTGGTGCTGGCGGTGGCCCTTGGCGACGGCCAACTCGACCCGCTGACCGCGCCACCGGAACGGCTTGAGGTGCAGCAGGTGGATGTGGATCGCCCACTCCCCGAACGGATAGACCGCGATCAGCGCGCCGGCGATGATCGCGTCGCGCGAGGTGAGCGGGCCCGCCAGCAGGCGGACCAGCACCTCGGTCACCCCGATGGCGAGCATGATCTTCGGCGAGCGCTTGGCCAGCAGCACGCGCACCGCGTCGCGCAGGGTCTTGACCTCTCGACTGTGCAGCTCGGCAGCCACGTCGTCACAGTACCCGCCCCGCGATCGGTCGGGTCAATACCAACGCCGCCAGTCGGATTAGTGCTAGGTTTCGGACCCCCTAATAAGGCTCCCCTAAGAAGGATGCATCTCTCCATGCCCCGCACCCCGCTTCTCGCGGCCCTCGCCACGACCGCCGTCGTCCTCCTCGCCGGCTGCGGCGACGACAAGAAGGACGCCGCCAAGACGCAGTCCGCTGCCGCCACCGCCGCGCCGGGCACCGACCTCAGCGCCATCAAGGCCTACCTGCTGGAGCACACCAAGCGCCTCGACGCCGACGTCGCCACGATCCAGACCCACGCGGAGGCCTACTACGCGCTCGCCAAGGGCGCGGGCTTCGACTACGCCACGCTGATGGAGACCAAGGGTCCCGAGGTCAGGGAGCTCGTCAAGAAGCTGCAGGACGACTTCAAGACGGCCAACCCCGCCTACGAGGAGATGGAGGGCGTGGTCGCCGGCGTCCCGTCGCTGGCCGACTTCGACGTGATCATCGACGCCGGCGGCGACGCGAGCGATCCGGAGAACGCCGTCCCGTTCAGCATCAGGACGCCGGCCGGCAAGACGTTCAAGCAGCCCGGCAACTTCAACTTCCTCATCGAGACCGCGGTCTACGGCACCGAGCCCAGGTTCCAGGCCAAGGGCGTCGAGGCCGACCTCGACGGCGACGGCAAGGTCGGCTTCGGCGAGGCGCTGCCGGACGCCGACTTCCTGGTCGCGGCGGCCCGTGACTTCAAGACCCAGACCGCCGAGCTGGACACCGCCGCCAAGGCGTGGCAGCCCACCCCGGACGACGCGTTCAACGCGGTCGTGGTGATGACTCCGACGATGTCGGAGTACTTCGAGGCCTGGAAGAACTCCCGCGCGATCTCCGGCGAGAAGGCCACCGAGAAGGCGTTCGTCGCCGCGTCGCGCCTGCAGGACATCGCCGACATCCTCGGCGGCATCAACCTCATCTACGACAACATCCAGCCGACGGTCGCCCAGGCGGACGACGCGCAGGCCGCCCAGACCGCCAAGGACCTGAAGGACCTGCTGGCGTTCGCCTCCAAGCTGGAGAAGGAGGAGGCCGGCGGCAAGCGCTTCAGCGCGCAGGACGCCGACACGCTGGGCACCGAGGCGCAGACCCGCGCGGAGGCGATCGCCGGCCAGGTCTCCCAGGCCGCCGGGCGTCTGAACATCGAGCTCGCCGAGTAGCGGGTCGCCGCCATGCGCCGTCTGCTGTTCTGCATGTCCCTGCTGCTGGCCGTCCTCACGACGGCCACGGCGGCCGCTGCGGCCACGCCGCCCTGGAAGGCGGCCGACGCCGTCCGCGACGGGCTGTTCGGCGCGCAGACGGCGCTGATCCTCGACACCCGCGCCGATGCCGTGGAGGCGGTCGCCGCGGGTGCCGGCAGCTACACCGGTGAGCTGCGCCGGCGCATCGCCCAGGCCGACCCGGTGGCCGACCGGGACGTCCGCCGCGCGCTCGCCGCCGCCCGCCGCGCCGCCCGGGGAGGGGACGAGGCCGCGCTGGCCGAGTCCCGGGGCAGCGCGCGGGCCGCTGTCCTGCGCGGCGCCTACGCCGTCATCCTCGACGCCGTCGGCAACGGCGACGCGGTGACGGCGCGCCGCTGGCTGCTGCTGCGCGAGTTCCGCACCGCCACCCGCTTCACGCGCCCCGGAGCCGACGGGACGCTCGCCGTCGACCGCCTCGCCGCCCGGACGCTGACCCCGGCGGCAGCGCGCAAGGTCGTGGCCAAGGACCTCCTCGACGCCTACCAGGCGCGGCTGCGTGAGCTGCTCGGCGACGCGCTGGCCGGCCAGGAGCGCAACCTGCCCGTGCGCCGTGCGGAGGCTGCCGCGCAGGCCGCCGGCTACTTCGCGATCCTGCGCGCCCGCTACGGCGAGGACCGCGGCGCCGACGCCGCGAAGCGCGCCGCGCAGGGCTTCGTCGCGCTGCAGCGGGCGGCGGTCGCCGGCGGCCCGGCGTTCGTCACCGCGCAGAAGGCGGCGGTGGCGTCGCTGGAGGGCTTCACCGCCGCGCCCTTCACCCCCGCCGAGGCCGCCCGTCGCGCCCAGCAGCTGCTGCGCTTCCTCAACCTCGTCCCGGTCGAGTACGGCCGCGGGGTCAACGGCACGAAGGTCACCAAGGACTTCGAGATCCAGGAGGCCGTCGCCTTCCAGCAGGGCGCCCGTGCCGCGTTCGACGACCTGCGCGACCAGATGACCAAGCTCGACGCGGCGCGCACCGCGCAGGCCGATGCCGAGCTGAAGACGCTGTCGGGCTTCATCGACCAGGCGGCGCGCACGCCCAAGTCGGTCAGGACGCTCGGCGATGTCGAGAAGGTCACCGACGCGGCCGAGGGCGACCTCAAGGCCGCGATGCCGAAGGCCTGGCTCAAGGAGTCCGAGGCGTCGGACTACGACCTCATCAAGATCACCCTCGACCGCATGCAGGCCGCTGCCGGAGCCGGTGAGTGGGGGCAGGCCGAGCGGGCGCGCCTGGAGGCCTACGCGTTCTTCGAGTTCGGCCCGGAGCGCCGCCTGAAGGCGTTCGACCCGTCGCTGGGCTTCAAGATCGAGAACCTCATCTGGTACGGCGACCACGGCACCGACGGCCTGGCCAAGCTCATCGCCGACAAGCGCCCGGTGCGCGACCTGCGGGCCACGCGGCACGAGGTCGACGCCAAGCTGGAGGACGCCGCCGCCACGCTGGGCGACAGCTCCTCGTCGGCCGGTGTCGTCGTCAACTCGGCGATCCTCGTCTTCCGCGAGGGCCTGGAGGCCGTCCTCATCCTGGCGGCGATCACCGCCTCGCTGGTCGGCGCGCGCCGGCGCCTGCGGCGCCCGATCTTCATCGGCGCGTGGCTGGGCCTGGCGGCCTCGATCGTCACCTGGGTCCTGGCCACGACGCTGATCTCCTCGCTGGACCGCCACGGCGAGAAGGTCGAGGCCATCACCGGCCTGGTCGCCATCGGCGTCCTGCTGCTGGTCACCAACTGGTTCTTCCACAAGGTCTACTGGAGCGAGTGGATCGGCAAGTTCCACAAGCGCCGCAAGACGCTGGAGAAGCTCGAGGGGCGCTGGTCGTTCGTCTCGGCGCAGTCGGTCGGCTTCCTGCTGCTGGGCCTCACCTCGATCTACCGCGAGGGCTTCGAGACGGCGCTGTTCGTGCAGACCCTGCAGCTGTCGGCCGGCACCGCCACCGTCGTCGAGGGCATGCTGCTCGGCCTGGCGCTGACGTTCGCGGTCGGCGCGGTGATGTTCGTGCTGCAGCGCAAGCTGCCCTACAAGAAGATGCTGATCGTCACCGGCGTGATGATCAGCCTCGTGCTCGTCGTGATGGTCGGCCAGACCGTGCGCACGATGCAGGGCACCGGCTGGCTGTCGATCACGCCGATCGGTGACGCCGAGTTCCCCAACTGGGCCGGCCTGTGGCTGGGCGTCTACCCGACCTGGGAGACCGTCGGCTTCCAGCTCGCCGCCTTCGTGTTCGTCATCGGCTCCTACATGCTTGCCGAGGAGATCCGCGTCAAGGGCCCCCGGCGCCGGCGCCGGAAGGAGCTATTGGTAGAGCGTGAGGAAGCCGAGCATGACGTAGAGGCCGACGAGCGCGAGGCCCTCGAACCGGCGGGCGCGGCCGTCGGTGGTCACCTGCCAGACGGCAACCGCTGAGAGCGCGAGGGCCCCGGCGTACAGGGGCTCCAGCGTGAAGTCGAGGTGGCTGTCGAAGAGCTGGCTGATGAGGATCAGCGCCGGCCACAGGAAGCAGGCGATCTGGGCGACCGAGTTCTTGATGATCGAGATCGCGAGGTCGGACTGCCCCTTGGCCGCCATCTGCAGGCCGGCCAGGTTCTCGGCCGCGTTGCCGGCGATCGCGACGATGACCAGGCCCGCGAAGGCCTTGGAGATCCCGACCTCCTCGACGAACGGGTCGAGGCCGGAGACGAACCAGTCGCTGACGAACGCCGCGCCCGCGCCGGCGCACGCGAGGATGATCAGCGCGTGCACCGTGCTCAACCCGGTGTGGTGGCTCTGCGCCGCGGCCTCAGCCCGCGCGTCGGCCTTGTCCTCGCCGCTGAGGTAGTCGCGCAGGAACGCGACGTAGACCACCAGCAGGACGATCGCGCCGACGATCGAGATCGCGTTGAGGTGCTGGGCCGCCTTGGCGTGCGAGCCGATCGCCAGGTCCAGGCAGACGATCAGGAAGATCGGCAGCAGCACCAGCGTCATCGTGTCGTTGGGCAGGCCGACGTTGAAGCGCATCGTCCTGTCCTTGGCGACGCTGGCCCCGATGTAGACGGCGATGCCCAGCATCAGCAGCGCGTTGGCGAAGAGCGAGCCGATGATGCTCGTCCGCGCCACCTCGATCTCGCCGTCGGCCAGCGCGAAGCAGACGATGCACAGCTCCGGCAGGTTGCCGAGCGTGGACTGCAGGACGCCCGTCGCGCCCGGTGACATCCGCGCACCCAGCTCCTCGGTGCCGAACCCGACCGTCCAGGCCACACCGCCCAGCGCGACGGTCGCCACGACGAACGCCATGACCCCCGGGGACGCGTAGTGGAGTGCTCCGGCCAGGGCGGTCACGAGGACCGTCCCGCTGAGCATCTGCTTCTGCCGGGCCGTGAGCGCGCTCATGCGGCGCGCACACTACGGCGCCAGATCGGTCCGGTCCTGACCGTTCCGGCGCCGCCGGAGCTCCGCGCGCTGGGCGGCGTTGCTGCTCAGCGCGATCGCGCGGTCGTAGGCGGCGTGGGCCTCGGCGGTGCGGCCGGCGCGGCGGTGCAGCTCGGCGTCGGCGGCGTGGAAGGGCACGTAGTCGGCGAGCGCCGGGCGGACGCTGTCGAGCATCCGGCCCGCGGCCGCGTCGTCGCCCGCGAACGCGGTCGCCACCGCGAGGTTGAGCAGCACGACGGGCGTGGGGGTCAGGCGATGCAGCGCGGTGTAGAGCGCGGCGATCTGCGGCCAGTCGGTGTCCTCCCAGGTCCGCGCGGTGGTGTGCAGGGCCGCGATCGCGGCCTGGATCTGGAAGCGGCCGGGCGTGCGGCGGCGCATCGCGCGCTCGAGCATGCGCTGTCCCTCGTCGCGCCGGGCTGCGTCCCATTGCGAGCGGTCCTGGTGTTCCAGGCTGACGTGGCCGGCCCGCGCGGGGCGGCGCGCGTCGGTCAGCAGCATCAGCGCCAGCAGGCCGAAGACCTCGGCCTCGTCGGGCATCAGGACCGCGAGGAGCTTGGTCAGGCGGATCGCCTCGGCGGCCAGGTCGGGGCGGTCGAAGGCGCCGTCGGTGGCCTCGTAGCCCTCGTTGAAGATCAGGTAGAGGACGTCCAGGACGCTGTTGAGCCGGTCCGGCAGGTCGTGGTCGGCGGGAACGACGTAGGGGATGCCGGCCACGACGATCTTGCGCTTGGCCCGCACCAGGCGCTGGGCCAGCGTCGGCTCGGGGACCAGGAAGGCGCGGGCGATCTGGGCGGTCGTGAGGCCGCCGACCGCGCGGAGTGTCAGCGCCACGCGGGCCTCGGCGTTCAGCGCCGGATGGCAGCAGGTGAAGACGAGCTTGAGGCGGTCGTCCGGCACGGGGAACCCGTCGGGGTCGTCGTCGGCGGGCCCGCCCCGCGCCTCGAGCGCGGCGAGCGCCTGCGCGCGCGTGGCCTGCGTGCGGTCGGCACGGATGCGGTCGATGGCCTTGCGGCGGGCGGCGGTGTTCAGCCAGGCGCCGGGACGGGCCGGGACGCCCTGCTGCGGCCAGGTGGCCGCGGCGGCGGCGAACGCGTCGGCCGTGGCCTCCTCGGCCAGGCTGACGCCGACGTGGCGGGCCAGCGCGGCCAGCACGACCGCCCACTCCTCCCGGAATGCGCGGTCGAGGGCTGCGGCGGCGTCGTCCGTCAAGCCGACGGCATGCTCGCGAACTCGACGACCGGACGCAGCTCGATCGTGCCGTACGGCGCGGCCGGGCACCTCGCCCCCCAGGCCAGCGCGGCGTCGAGGTCCTCGACCTCCAGCAGGTAGAAGCCGGCGAGGATCTCCTTGGTCTCGGCGAACGGGCCGTCGGCGGTGATGGTCTGGCCGTCGCGCAACTGGACGGTCGTCGCGGACTCGACCGGGTGCAGGGCCTCGCCGCCGCGGTGGACACCCGCGTCCTTCATCGCCTGGGTGTAGTCGAACCACTCGGTGCTCATCGCCGCCTGCTGCTCCGGTGACGGGGCGTTGTCGGCGGGGACGTAGATCAGGAGTGCGTACTGCATGGCGTGACCTCTCGGTTTCGGTGTCGGCGTTCCCGACGTTCGCCCATCTCGACGGGGCTGGGTGGTCAAGATCGACAGGCTGCCGGGTTCTTGGCGCGTAGACGCTGGTTGGGGTCAAAAAGCATGATCGTTCCCGTTGGGCCTGATGACGACGGCACGCCCGCCGTCACAGCATGGCAAGACCGATCGTTCTTGCTACGTTCGGTGCATGTCCGCACCCCGCGTCTCCGCCGCGCGCGAGCGTCTCCTCGGGACGGCGTCGGCGATCTTCTACGCGGAGGGCATCCACTCCGTCGGCGTCGACCGCCTGGTCGCCGAGGCCGGCGTGACGCGCGCGACCTTCTACCGGCACTTCCCCTCCAAGGAGGACCTGGTGCTGGCCTACGTCGAGCGCGAGGACGCCGCCATCCGCGACGCCGTCGCCGCTGCGCAGGCCAGCGGTGCCGAGCCGGAGGCGCTGCTGAAGATGCTCGTCGAGCATCTCTGTGGCCTGCTGGTCGGCCCCGAGTTCCGGGGCTGCCCGTTCATCAACGCCGCCGCCGAGTACGCCGACCCGGCCGACCCCATCCGCCGCGCCATCGACGCCCACCGCGTCTGGTTCGTCAGGACCATGCGCGGCCTCTTCGCCGCCGCCGGGCACTCCCACCCGACCGACGCGGCCCGCCAGCTCTTCATGGTCCGCGACGGCGCGATGGTCGCGGCCTACCTCGGCAAGCCCAAGCAGGCCGTCGCCGACCTCCAGACCGCCGTCGACAAGCTCTTCGGCGGCTAGGACCGAGGCTCAGACGGCGTCGGTCACCGGCTCGGCCGGGGCGCCGTGCTGGGCGGGGGCGACGCCGCGCGGGAAGATCAGCGCCGCGACGACCAGGCCGACGCCGAACAGGATCGCGGCGAACGTGAACGCCGTGGTGTAGCCGTGCACCGACGCCGCGGCGGCGAGACCCGGACCGGCTTCGTGGTCGGAGGCGTAGTTCGTGGCGGCGTGGGCGAAGATCGTCGAAAGGACCGCGGTGCCGACGGCGCCGCCGACCTGCTGGCAGGTGTTCACCATCGCCGAGGCGACGCCGGCCTCGAAGCGGTCGACGCCGAGCGTCGCGGTCGCGAACGCCGGGCCGAAGATGCAGGGCATGCCGATGCCCATGAGGATCAGCCCGGGCAGGACGTTGCGGGCGTAGGTGGAGTCCGGCTCCAGCTGCATGAAGAACAGCACCATCGCCAGGACGCCGAGCGTCATGCCGGTGATGACTATGGGGCGCACGCCGATCCGGGGGATGAGCTGGGTCTGCACCGTCGGTGCCATCACGAAGATCATCAGCGTCATCGGCAGGAACGCGACGCCGGTCTTCAGTGGCGAGTAGCCGAGGTTCTCCTGCATGAAGAACGTCAGGAACAGGAAGACCGCGAACACGCTGGCGCCCGCGATCATGATCGACGAGTACGCGCCGCCGCGGGCGCGGTCCCAGACGATGTGCAACGGCAGCAGCGGCTGCTCGATGCGGCGCTCGGTCAGCACGAAGCCGACGAGCAGAACGACGCCACCGGCCAGCGACACGATCGTCGACGCCGCCGTCCACGAATTCGTCTCCGCCTCCGAGAAGCCGAACACGATGCCGAACAGGCCGGTGCACGCCAGCGCCACGCCGGCCCAGTCGATCTTGGGCCGGTGCGGGTTGACCTCGTTGACGAGGACCCGCATCGCGAAGAACGCCGCCGGGATCGCGATGACCAGGTTGACGTAGAGGCACCAGCGCCAGGACAGCGCGTCGGTCAGCGCGCCGCCGAGCAGCAGCCCGACGGAGGCACCGGCCGTCGCCACCGCGGCGAACACGCCGAACGCCTTGGGCCGGTCCGGCGAGTCCGCGAACGTCACGGTCATGAGGCTCAGCGCGCTGGGCGCCAGCAGCGCGCCGAACACGCCCTGCAGCGCGCGCGCCGCGACGAGCACGCCGAACGACGGCGCCAGGCCCCCGATGAAGGACACGACGGCGAAGCCGATGAGGCCGCCGGTGAACGTCCACTTGCGGCCGAACAGATCACCGATCTTGCCGCCGACGAGCAGCAGGCTGCCGAACGCCAGCGCGTACGCGGTGACCACCCACTGGCGGTTCTCCGTGGAGAACCCGAGGTCGGCCTGGGCCGACGGCAGCGCGATGTTCACGATGGTCGAGTCGAGCACCACCATCAGCTGCGCGATGGCGATGAGGCCGAGGACCGCCCAGCGGTTCGGCTCGGACGTGGGAGCGGGGGCGGACGCCATGGCCCCCAGACTACAAAGTGGAGAACGTTTCTCCATATCGCCGGGTCGGTCGGGCGCCGACCGCTCCGATCATCGGGTCAGACGAACGTGCCGTCGCGCTGGATGACGACCCCGTCGGCGGTCATCGTGCCGCCCTTGCGCAGGTCGCAGATGAGATCCCAGTGCAGCGCGCTGACGTTCTTGCCGCCGGTCTCCGGATAGGAGCGCCCGAGGGCCAGGTGCACGGTGCCGCCGATCTTCTCGTCGAAGAGGATCGCGCCGACGGGACGGTCGATGCCGAAGTTGGTGCCGATGCCCAGCTCACCGAGCAGCGACGCGCCCTCGTCGATGCCGATCGCGTGGCGCAGGTACTCCTCGCCCTCCGCCGCGGAGGCCGACACGACCTTGCCGTCGACGAACTCCAGGTCGACGCCGGACACCTGCACGCCCGCGGGGGAGGACGGGATGTCGAAGTGGATGCGCCCGGAGGCGCTGGTCTCCAGCGGACCGGTGAAGACCTCGCCGGAGGGCATGTTGCGCCTGCCGTCGCTGTTGACCCAGGTGCGGCCCTTCACGTCGAGCGTGATGTCCGTGCCCGCGGACTCGATGCGGATCTGGCGGACCTTCTTGAGCCGGCCGATGAGCTGCTCCTGGAACGCGCCGAGCTCGGCCCACGCGGCGACCGGCCCGGCGGGACGGTCGAGGAACAGCGCGCCGGCGATGAAGTCGGCGAACTCGTGGACGCTGAGCCCCGCGTGCGCGGCGTTGGCCTCGGTCGGCCACAGGGTCGAGCACCAGCGCTTCTTCATCGTCGCCTCGCGGATCACCTGACGCGCGCGGGCGGCGCGCGCGATCTTCGCCGGGTCGATGTCCACCAGCGCGCGCATGTCCTCCGGCGCCTGGATGCCGAGCTGCTTCTGGCACTTCCTGGCCTCGTGCAGCGACAGGTCGGCGAACTCGTCGAGCTGCCACTCGCGGGCGTGCTCGTAGAAGCTGCGGCCCAGGCCCGGGACGTCGATGCGCATCATCGGCCAGCCGCCGCGCTCGAGGATCGCGCGGTTGAGCTCCAGCAGCAGCGGCGCGGCCAGCGAGGTGGAGCGCACCAGCACCTGCTCACCGGACTGCACGTCCAGGCAGTAGCCCGCGAGCAGGTCGGCGAAGAGCGCGGGATCGAGCTTGCCGAGGTCGTCGCCCGTCATCGCTGTTCCTGCGGGTCGGAAACCTGTCGCATACGAGGGGAGATCCGCCACGCCGCGGCCGGACTCATGTCGCCCACCCGGCCTGCAGCGCGGACACCGCGGCCTCGACGTCACCGCCCAGGCGGGCACCCAGCGCGCGGACCAGCCGCTCCTGCGGCTCGGGTCGCGCGCCCTCGCCCATCACGCCGATCCGCCACGCGCGGCCGGCCAGCGGGCCCAGCCCGCCGCTGATCTCGATGCCGTCCTCGGTCAGCAGCGGCACGCGGACCGCGGTGTCCTCGACGCCGTCGGGCAGCCGCACCGCCAGCAGGGAGTTGACCTGCTCGCCCTCCGGGGCCAGGCGCTCCAGCCCGTAGACGGCCAGCGCGTCGCGCAGCGCGGAGTGCGCGGTGGCGTGCCGCGCCCAGCGCGCCTCCAGCCCCTCCTCGCGCACGATCTCCAGACCCTCGCGCAGGGCGTAGATGAGGTTGATCGGGGCGGTGTGGTGGTAGGCCCGGCCGCCTTCGCCGTCCCAGTAGCCGAGCACGAGGGACAGGTCGAAGTACCAGGAGCGCGAGGAGCCGTCCACGCGCGCCCGCGCGCGCTCGGACAGCGTGAACGGCGCCAGTCCGGGCGGCACGTTCAGGCACTTCTGCGTCCCGGAGAACGCGGCGTCGACGCCCCAGGCGTCGAGCTCCAGCGGGTGGCCGCCGAGCGAGGTCACGCAGTCGATCAGCAGCAGGCCGCCGACGGCGTGGATCGCGTCCGCCAGGCCCTCCAGTGGCTGGGCCACACCCGTCGAGGTCTCCGCGTGGACGACGAACACCGCGGCCGTCCCGGGGGTGATCGCGCCGATCAGGTCCGCGACGGGGATCGCCCGGCCCCACTCGGCCTCGACGCGCACGACCTCGGCACCCGCGCGGCCCAGGGCGTCGGCCATCCGCTCGCCGAACAGGCCGTGGACGCCGCAGACGACGCGGTCGCCCGGGCGGATGAGGTTGCAGACCATCGCGTCCATGCCCGCCGACCCGGTGCCGCTGATCGGCAGGGCGACGGTGTTGGTCGTGCGGAACGCCATCCGCAGCATCGCCGCGACCTGGTCCATGATCCGGCCGAAGACGGGGTCGAGGTGGCCGATCGTCGGCTGGGCCAGCGCGCGCAGCACGCGGTCCGGGACGGGGGAGGGGCCGGAGCCCAGCAGCAGGCGGGAGGGGATCATGGTGCGGTCACGTCTGGGAACCATTCGGCGCAGTGCTCGCGCAGGGTGTCGCGCACGAAGCGCCGTTCGTCCTGCGTCGCCGCGCGCAGGCGCGCGAGCAGGTCCTTCTGCCCGGTCCACTCCACGCCACCGATCGTCCACGACACGGCCAGCCGCTCGAAGAGGAACTCGACCGCGCGCTGCCAGGCGTCGTCGATCGTCGCGGCGGGACGGTCGGTGCCGGCCAGCACCGCGGCGTACTGCTGACGCGTCTTCGGCGTCAGCACGCCGCGCAGCTCCAGCGAGACACCGTCCTCGGCGGTGTAGGTCGCCGTCGGGACCTCGAGCTTGTCGGCCTTGCCGCGGGCCCGGGAGCGCCTGCCCATCAGGTCGTCGCCGCCGCGGTCGTCAGCTGCGCCTCGACGTCGCCGGTGAGCGGCAGCGCGTGGCCCGGGAACGCGGCGGTCGGCCGCAGCGCCGCGAGCTTGCGGATCGACTCGCGGGCCAGCTCGGTGTCCTTGTTGAACGCGGAGTGGGGCACGCGCGGGTGGCCGCGCTTGGCGGTCAGCGGGTCGAGCGTGTAGAAGCAGTCGGTGGTGAGGGCGACGCCGTCGGCCTCCCGCCACAGCGCGATCAGGCCGGGTGCGTGGCCGGGCAGGTGGACGACCTCGAAGCCGGCGACCTCGTCGCCCTCCTGCAGCGTGCCGGCGATCTCGCAGGGCCCCCCGTCCCAGTGCGGCAGCAGCTTGCCCATCGCCAGGCGCCCCCGGCGGGGGAGCAGGCTGAGATCGAAGTAGTGGTGCCCGCCGTCGCCCTCGGCGTCGGCCTTCTCGTCGACGTGGCAGTGGACCGGCACGCCCAGCCCCGGCGCCGCGCCGCGGTGGTCCTCGTGGGCGTGGCCCAGGACGATGCGCGTCAGCCCGCCCAGCTCGGCCGCCGCCGAGGCGATGCTCCCGACCATCTGCTCGATGCCCGCGTCGAAGGCCAGGACGCCGTCGCCGTCGCGCACGAGGTAGACGTTCATCTCCTTCTGCGGGAAGCCGCCGCGGACGATCCACACGCCCTCGGCCACCTGCTCCGGCGCGGAGGAGTGGATCTTGCGCGCGAGGCGGTTCTTCGCGTTGACGAGCTTCGCCATCCGCGCCTCGGCCTTGGAGCCCTCGGGCGGCACCGCGCCGAGCTGCCGGGCGAAGGCGAGGTTGTCGGTGAACGCGTTGTTCTCGGTGATGAGGCCGTCGATGACGGTCAGCTCGTCGATGCCCTCCAGGACGACCGGCCCGCCGGTGGCCGCGAAGCCGGCGAGCTCGCCCGTTACGAAGGTGCCCCGCGCGGTCCAGCGCACGACCGCCGTGGTCTTGTTCGTCGTCATCGACTCGACGGCGAACACCAGGTCGGGCATGCACGTGAAGAGGTTGGTGAAGAACGCGCGGATGTCGTCCGGTGCGGTGCCGTCCAGCTGCCCGCGGATGTGCTCGCGTCCGCCGGGCGCCCAGCAGGCGACCATCTCGTCGACGTCCCGGGCCGCCAGGGCGGCGAAGTAGCGCTTGGCAACGGCGTTCGCGGTGGCGACGGGCATGCCCCAACCCTACGAGGTCCATAGACTCGGGAACACGTGCCGTCCCCCGAACGCAAGCGCGAAGTCGGACGTGGCGAGCGCGTCCTCCCCGGCGTCTGGCGCCTGCGCCTGCCACTGCCGTGGCCGGGCGTGCCCCACTGCAACGCCTGGGCCATCGCCCGCGGTGACGGCGTCGTCCTGTTCGACACCGGCATGCACGAGCCCGGGTCGTTCGCGCACCTCGAGCGCGCGCTGGCGCAGTGCAACCTGAAGGTCGACCACGTCCGCCTCGTCGTGTGCACGCACGCGCACTCCGACCACTACGGGCAGGCGGCGACCATCGCCGACCGCACCGGGTGCGAGGTCTGGATGCACCCGCGCCACGAGCACATGACCAAGGCCGCCGCCGACCCGGACGCCGCGCTGGACCGGCGCCTGGAGGTCGCGCTGCAGTCGGGTGTTCCTGCCGCGCCGTTGAAGGCGTACGCGGAGTCTGCGCGGGGACGCTCCTACGGCATCGCGCGGCTCATCGAGCCGGACAAGGACCTCGTCCCCGGCGTGCTCGTCGACACCGACCTCGGCGCCTGGGAGGTCTTCGAGACCCCGGGCCACGCGCCGTCGCACGTCTGCCTGTTCCAGCGCGAGCGGCGCCTGCTGATCAGCGGTGACCACCTGCTGGGCCGCGTCTCGCTCTACTACGACTTCGGCTACACGCCCGACCCGGCCGGCGAGTTCCTCTCGTCGCTGGGCGTCGTCGAGAAGCTCGACGCCCGCCTGTGCCTGCCCGGCCACGGGCGCACGTTCACCGACGTCGCCGGCCACATCGAGGCCAACCGCGCGC
>CAYUDT010000075.1:0-23401 GCA_964443695.1 uncultured Conexibacter sp.
GGAAGCGGCGGACCGGGTTGGCGTGGTGGTCGGAGTGGCGCTGCAGGTGGTAGAGCAGGACGTTGGACGCCACGTTGTTGGAGTTCCACGAGTGGCACGGCTGCGTGCGCTCGTAGCGGCCGTCCTCGCGCTTGCCGCGCAGCAGGCCGTAGTGCTCGAGGTAGTTGACGACCTCCAGCAGGCTGAAGCCGACGACGGCCTGGACGATGAGGTAGGGCAGCAGCTCCAGGCCGAAGATCGCAGTCAGCGCCCCGAACAGCACCACGGTCATCGCCCACGCGTTGAGGACGTCGTTCTGGAGGGTCCAGAACGGCTTGCCCGAGCGCTCCAGGCGCTCCTTCTCGAGGTGCAGGCTGGACGTGAACGAGCCCTTGACGGTGCGCGGGAGGAAGGCCCAGAAGGACTCACCGAACCTCGAGCTGGCCGGGTCCTCCGGCGTCGCCACGCGGACGTGGTGGCCGCGGTTGTGCTCGATGAAGAAGTGGCCGTAGCCGGTCTGCGCCAGCGCGACCTTCGACAGCCAGCGCTCGGCGTTCTTGCGCTTGTGACCCAGTTCGTGCGCGGTGTTGATGGCGATGCCGCCGACCATCGCGATGGTGATCGTCAGGCCGACCTTGCTGACCGCGCCCAGGTCGTCACCGGTCAGCAGCCAGGACGCCAGGACCAGCGAGCCGAACTGCAGCGGCAGGAACAGGTAGACGCACCAGCGGTAGTACCTGTCCTGCTCCAGCCAGGCGATCGCGGAGTCCGGCGGATTCTCGGAGTCCTTGCCGATGATGTTGTCCAGGCTCGGCAGGAAGACGTAGACCAGGAACGGCCCGATCCACCAGATCGCTCCGATGTCGGTGGCCTTCCAGATCGCGAACGCGAGGAACGGCGCGGCGGGCACGATGAGCCCCAGCAGCCAGAGGTAGCGCTTGTGGTCCGTCCAGCTTCCGACGTTCAGCGGCTCGCCCGTTTCACTTGACACGATGGTCGCCATAGGTCCGGTAGATTTACATGACAGGGTGTCAGTGTCAAATGGCGCGGGTTTGGCGTCGGCCGGTCGTTCCGGTCGGAGATGCGTGTGGCCCTCGGTGTCCTGGTCCTGCTCCTCACGGCTGCGCCGGCCGCCGCCGCGCCGACCTACGCCGGCAACGTCGACCGGCAGTTCACATGGTCCGGCGGGCCGCTGACCGGGGCCAACATCGCCGGCGAGCCGTGCGGGCCGACCCGGGGGTGTGAGGACGTGCTGCTGAAGTTCCCGATCGCGGGCACCGCGAAGGTGAAGTGGTCGGCCAGGTCGCCGGTGCAGCAGGGGTGGCTGGGCGCGCAGGTGTACAAGGCCGGTCCTGGCGGCGTCCCGACCGGAGACCCGGTCAAGGAGAGCAGCGGCCTCTCCAACGACGGCGTGATCTCCTGGTCGGCGGACGCCGGTGACTACGTCGTGACGATGTCCTCGCTGCTGTCGGTGGCGGCGACCTACGACGGCACCGCCACGATCGAACCCGACGCCGACGATGTCCCCGTGGCGCCGACGCCCGTCGCGCCCGCGCCCGCTCCCGCGCCCGCCGCGAACGCGCTGCCGTCGGCGGTCGCGGTCAACGGCGTCGTCTCCAGGAAGGGCACGCTGGGGGTCCGGCTGGGCTGCCGCGGCGCCGGGGGCTGCGCCGGTGCCGCGACGCTGGTCGTCGCCCGCAGGGTGGCGGGCCGCGTCAGGTACCGGCTTCCCGCCGGCGCCACCGCCCGCTACACGATCAAGGTCCGCTCCTCGGTCGTGCGCAAGCTGAAGGGCAGGGCCGCGATCTCGGCGACCCTGAAGCTCACCGCCACCGGCGTCAGCAAGCCCAGGACGGTCAGGCTGAAGCTCCACCGCTGACCAACCCGTGTCGGTTTGCGTTCACCCCCTGAACGCAAACCGACACGGGTAGGGTGCGGCGGGTGAGCGATCACCCCAACGTCAGGGTCGAGCGGGACGGCGGCGTCGCCGTCCTCGTCCTCGACAACCAGGCCAGCCGCAACGCGCTGACCGTCGACATGGCGCAGGCGATGGTCCGCGCGTGTGACGAGCTCGACGCCGACCGGACGGTCGGTGCGGTCGTGGTGACCGGCGCGGGACCGTACTTCTGCGCAGGTGGGGACCGGCCCACGCTGGCGCAGGCCGGCGAGGACCCCGCCAACCCCGACACCTTCGACGGCATGAGCGCCATCTACCGCGCGTTCACGCGCGTGGGCGAGCTGGAGGCACCGACGATCTCCGCGATTCGCGGCGGTGCGGTCGGTGCCGGGCTGAACCTGGCGCTGGCCACCGACCTCCGCGTCGTCGCCGAGGACGCGGTCATCGCGTCCGGCTTCCTCCCCATCGGCCTGCACCCCGGCGGCGGGCACACCCTGCTGCTCGCCCGCACCGGCGCCCGCGAGGCCGCGTCGGCCCTGGCGCTGTTCGGCCAGCGCATCGACGGCCGGCGCGCGGTGGAGCTCGGGCTGGCCTGGGCGGCCGTCCCCGCCGACGAGGTCGAGGCGAAGGCGCGCGAGCTTGCCGCCGTCCCCGCGGCCGACCCGGACCTGGCCCGCCGCACCACCCGCTCCCTGCGCATGAGCGCCGGCCCGCCCGGTCTGCCCTGGGCCGCTGCGCACGACGCCGAGCGCAGCGCCCAGATGTGGTCGATGCGCCGCAGCGCCATCAAGCGCGCCGAGCAGCAGTAGGACGCCGCGGCCGTTAGGGTCGCATCCGTGAACAGGGTCGTTCTCGGAGCGCTGGCGGTCGCGGCGCTGGCTGCCGGCACGCCCGCGCGCGCGGACGAGCCGGACCCCGCCGGCGCCCGGCAGCTGACGGTCACGCGCACGGCGCAGGTCACGCCACGGCTGACGGAGTACGGGCTGACGACACCGGCGCTGGCGAGCGAGACGAACCTGCGGGTGCTGCTGCCCGGCGGATACGCCGACCACCCGCAGCGGCGCTACCCCGTCCTGTACCTCCTGCACGGCTGCTGCGACTTCGACGTCAACGGCTCGCAGGCCTGGACGACCCACGGCGAGGTCGAGGCGACGACGAAGGGCCTCGACCTCATCGTGGTCATGCCCGACAGCGGCAAGGGCGGCTTCTACACCGACTGGGTCAGCGGGCTGCCGCACTGGGAGACCTACCACCTCGGCCAGCTGATGCCGTGGGTCGACCAGACCTTCCGGACGATCCCGCACCGCGAGGGCCGGATCATCGCGGGCCTCAGCATGGGCGGCTTCGGCGCGCTGAGCTACGCCGCGCAGCACCCCGACCGCTTCCTCGCCGCCGCGAGCTTCAGCGGGCTGGCCGACACCAACGTCAACGATCCCGCCGGCCCGTTCGCGGTCGAGGCGTTGAGCGGACTGGACGGCGGCACCCCCGGCAGCGTCTTCGGTCTGCGCGCCACCGACGAGGTGGTCTGGCGCGGTCACAACCCCTGGGATCTCGCGGCGAACCTGCGTGGCATGCCGGTCGAGCTGCGCACCGGCAACGGCCTGCCCGGCGGTGACCTGAAGACCAGCGGCGACAACGCTCCCGACCCGATCGAGCTCACCGTCCATCAGGCCACGCTGAACATGGACGCCAAGCTGACGAGCCTGAGGATCGACCACCTCCTCGAGGACTACGGCCCCGGCTCGCACTCCTGGCCCTACTGGGCGCGCGACCTGCAGAAGACGCTGCCGACGTTCATGAAGTACCTGGCCGACCCGCCGGCGCGGCCGGCGCGGACGACCTACACGACGATCGAGCCGGACTACGCGATCGACGGCTGGCACGTCGTGCTCGACCGGCCGGCGAAGGAGTTCAGCACGCTGAGGGACGCCGACGCGCACGGGTTCAGGCTGAGCGGCAGCGGCAGGGCCACCGTCACCACGCCACCGTTCTTCGACCCGCGGCGGCCGATCAGGACCTCGAGCGGCACGATCGGCGCGGACGGCCGCGGCCGGTTGATCTTCAGCGTCGACCTCGGCCCGGGCAACGCCCGACAGCAGTACGCGCCAGGCGCGACCTCCACCTTCCACACCGCCACGGTGACCATCGACCCGGGCGCGCCACAGGCCAAGCACCGCAAGGCCCGCAAGGCGCGCCGCGCCCGCCTGAAAGGATCAGCCCGATGACGCGCGTCCCCTTCAACCACGTCCGCACCGGCAGCGGTGAGCCGCTGGTCCTCATCCACGGCATCGGCCACCACCTGCAGGGATGGGACCCGGTGGTCGCCCTGCTCAAGGACGGCTTCACGACGTATGCGGTCGACTCCCCCGGCTTCGGGCAGTCCGCCGCGCTCGCCGAGGACCTCCGTCCCGACGTCAACGCCTACACCGACGCGTTCATCGCCTGGTTCGCCGAGCTGGGCCTCGACCGCCCCCACGTGGCGGGCAACTCGATGGGCGGCGGCATCGCGCTGGAGCTGGCGCGCCGCGGGGCCGTGCGGTCGGCCTGCGCGATCTCCCCCGTCGGCTTCTGGACCAAGGGCGAGCGCGAGATGTGCCAGCACTCGCTGACGGCCCTGGCCAAGCTGCCGGCGGGCCTGCGCCCGGCCGTCCTGCGGCTCGCGGGCACCAAGGCCGGCGCCACCGCCCTGGCCTGGCAGCTCTTCTCCCGGCCCTGGCGTACGCCTGCGCAGGAGCTGCAGGCGACGCTCACCGACGCCTGGAACGCGCCGGCGTTCGACGCTGCCCTCGAGGCCTTCAACGAGTACGACTTCCGCAACGGCGACGAGCTCGACGGCACACCCGTCACGGTCGCCTGGGGAAGCCGCGACTTCCTGCTGCCCTACTGGCGCCAGGCACCCCGGGCCCGCGCGGCCCTGCCGGCCGCTGAGCACGTCACGCTGCGCGGCCTGGGCCACACGCCCTACTACGACGACCCCGGCATGGTCGCCGCGGTCGTCCGCCGGGCCGCCCAGGGCTGAGCCCCGACCGGCGCCGCGGCGCGGGCGCGCGACGCCTACGCGGCGTCCTCGGGCGCGCCCATGAACATCGGGTGCTCGTCGGGCAGCGGAACGTCACCGAGGTGCTCGAGCACCATCACAAGGGCCTCCTCCTCGGCGCAGACGCGGTGCTCGACGCCGACGGGGACGACGAACAGCTGCCCCTCGCCCAGGTCGACGGCGCGCTCCCGCATCTCGATGCGGATCTGCCCACGCAGGACGATGAAGAGGTCGTCGGTGCGGTCGTGGTGGTGCCAGACGTACTCGCCGTGGACCTTGACGACCTGCACATGGTCGCCGTTGTAGGCGGCGACCGTCTGCGGCAGCCAGTGGTCGTGGAGCTCGGCGGCCGCCGCCGCCAGGTCGACTTTGTCGAGCACGACCGGAGCGTAGACGACGCTCGTGTCGGCGCCGGGGGCGTGCGTCCTGGCCGGCGAGGGCGAGCCCGCCGGGGCCGGGCGTCGCCGGCGTCGGCGCTACGAGGCGGCGGGCTTCGGGGCGGGCGCCGGGACCGGCGGCTGCGCCGGGTGCGTGGTGCCCGCGATGACCTGACGGACGCGCGGGTAGGTGTACTGGTGTTGTTCGGTGGGAGTCATCTCTCTGCCTCTGGCCCAGCGATCGGCAGGACGCTCCGGGTTCCTGAGCGAGCCGTCCAGAAGGCTGGACGGACGCTCGACTCAGGTTGCGAGGAAGCTGCCGATGAGGGGGTGCAGCGGGCGTCCTTGGAGCGACCCCATCTGCGGCTGGAACAGCGTCGCGAGGTAGAACGGGTGCGACGGTAGCTCGACCGCCTCGACCCCCGCGTCTGGCGCGTGGGCGCCGACCACCAGGCCGGCGTCGACCAGCCGCGTGACGAAGGCATCGGCCAGGCCGAAGTTGCAGAAGTGGAAGCCGTCGAACGGCTGCGTCCCGCAGAGCTCGGCCGTCCGCGTCCCCGGCACTGCCGTGACCGTCCGGAGCTCGCCCACCAGCGAGCAGGCCAGCGGCGCGGCGACGAGCGCCTCGGCGTCGGGGTCGGTCTCGGCGTGAGCGGCGCCGTCGATGCCCGCGACGTTGCGCGCGAACTCGACGACGAGCTGCTGGAAGCCGCCGCAGGTCCCCAGCAGCGGCTGGCCGGTCGCGCGCGCGGAGGCCAGGGCGGCGTCCACCGCGTCGCCGTCGGCGTAGGGCGTGCCGGGCACCGCCCAGACGCCGTCGTAGGCGCTGAGGTCGGCTCCGCTGCCGGTCGCCACCCACTCGCCGCGCGTGCCCTCCGGGAACAGCGTCAGCGCGGCGTCGAGCTCGCGGTGGGTGAGGTAGCTCGTGTCGCGGTCACCGAGGAGGGCGAAGGTCTTCACCGCCGGGACACGGTAGGCGCCGGGACGGCACGGCTCCGCGGCGCGGCCCGCATCTCGCGTCCGCCGTAGACCACCCGTCCCTTGCTGTCGGCGTAGGTCAGCCAGGGGATCGTCCGCTGCTGGTCGACGCCCGGCCTGGAGAAGTCGCAGACGCCCGTCGGGAAGATCCGCTGCAGCCGTGCCCACTCCGCCTCGCTGAAGGGCAGCAGGTAGTCGGCCTTGTCCAGCGGCTTGAGCCGGCACTTGTTGTTGTCGGTGGTGATCGCGTCGCCGGCCACCGTGCGCGGTGTGCCGTAGACGGGGACGACGGCCTCGCCGCAGAGCCCGCTGAACAGCCGCTGGCCGGCGCCGCTGAAGCAGGCATCGGAGAGGTCCTTGGGCCTGTCGTCGACGACCTTCTTGGCCAGCGGCCGGGCGCTGTCGTCCTTCTCGATCGCGGCCAGCCAGCGGTCCATGTCCAGCAGCGACGTCTCGTTGCAGCGGGTGTCACCGACGATCGGCGCCGGTCCCTCGTAGATCAGCTGGTTGCCGTGCCCGCCGAGCTCGCGGTCCAGCCGCGCGCGGACGGCAAAGGCGCGGTAGGAGTCGTGCGCGGCGCCCGGGTCCGGGCCGCGACAGTCGATGATGGCGGTGCCGCCCATGTTGTTGGTCTCGTTGATCGAGCCGCTGCGGTAGGCGTTGGCCAGCGCCGGGCGGTCGGCGCTGATGCGCGCCGCCGTGGGGACGATGTCGATGGACAGGCCGCCGATGCGCTCGTTGAGGTCGAGGAACTGCTGCGGCGTGATCTGCGCGGTCCGCAGCGCCTGCAGCCCGTACTGCACGCCGACGTTGTCGACCGCGACGCCGGCGAACCCGCGGCCGAGCTTCTTCTCGTTCTCGCTCCAGACGCTCTTGTCGCGCGGTCCGAAGACGTTGATGTTGAGGTCGGCGATCGAGCAGCGGATGCCGGTGATGTTGGTCTGGCTGTAGCGCGTCTGGTCGGTCGTGCCGCCGCAGTCGTGGGTCGGGACGATCGCGTTGAAGAACCCGATGTCCGAGACGATCGCGTCGACCGGCAGCAGGTTGCCCTCGACGGCGCCCCACTGCGTCGGCGACCAGAGGACCCCGCTGCCCCACTTCGACGGATCCTCGAAGTACAGGCGCAGCAGGTGGTAGTCCATGACCTGCGTCGCGCTGGACCAGGTGTCCGGGAAGGAGCAGGTCGGCAGGATGCCCTGGTAGATGCCGGGATAGGCGTTGGCGATCCACTGCTGGGCCAGCGAGCCGCCCGAGCAGCCGGTGCCGATCGTGTAGCGCAGCGTGCCGTAGGCGTCGATGACGTGCTCCTTGGCCATCACCAGCGACTCGGCCTGGGTGACGACGTCGCAGTTGTGGCCGCTGTTGTCGTGTGCGGTGGACATGACGACGAAGCCCTGGCCCAGCGCGGTCATCACGCTGTCGGCGAAGACGCCACCGGGGATGTCGATGGGCAGGCCGAGCAGGTCGGCCGGGTTGTAGCTCGTGACGCTCGGCGCGTTGCCAACCGCATAGTCGACGTCGCACGAGGCACCGTGCGTGATCAGCAGCTTGTGGTTGAACTGCTGCTGCGGCTCCATCGCCGTCCAGGGCTTCCTCGGGTCGAACAGCGTGGCGACGCGGTACTGGTCGCGGGCGACGTAGCCGAGCTCCTGGCGGACGATGAACGGCATCGTCGTGCCGTCCTGCGCGGTGGTCGTCGCGACGTCGTCCGGCGGGTTCTTCGGGTCGTAGGGCTGAAAGCCGCGCTTGTTGGGGTCCGTCGACCGGTACACGTAGGTGAAGACCGGGGGCTGGTTGCACTGGGCGTCGACCGCGGTCTTCTGGCACTGCCACGGGTGCGGCTGCGGGCCGCTGAACAGCGGGCCGCCCTGCGGGTGGTTGGTGATCGTCAGCGCTGCACCGGTCATCCCGGGGATGCGGACGCTGAGGACGTTCCTGCCGTTCTTCAGGCCGGTGACGACGCCCTCCAGCGTGGTGCCGCCGGCGCCCCGGAACTGGCGCGTCACGCTCTTGCGCCGGCCCAGGACGACGCGGACCTTCCTGCCCTTGGCCCTGGCCGGCAGCGTGATGCGGACCAGCGCGTCGCCCGCGGACACGAGGTCGGCGCGGTTGGACACGACGGTGATCGTCGGCGCGGCGGCGTGCGCGGGCGCGGCGGCGAACGACACGATCAGCGCGGCCGCGGCGGCGCCCCTGCGACGACCCTCTCCCATCGGGGCAGTGTCTCAGTAATACGTGGTCCTCGTGCGGTGTGCGGTCGGCTGCAGACCGGGCACCTGCGCCCGGTTCCAGAGGACGTTGTCCAGCTCGCGCGCGGTCATGCCCACGCGCGCAGCGATCAGCTCGGTGGCATGGACGGCGCAGGCGCGCAGCTCGCGCTCCTCCGGTGACCCCGCGGGCAGCTCCTCGCCGCGCTCGATGCGCGCGGCCAGCTCAGGGGTGACGACGAGCGCCCCTTCGGCGCGGAGGACCTGCGGCAGCGCGTTGTCGGCGAAGGCGGTGAGCCGGTCGGCGTCGGGGTAGTCGACGACGCCGGCGAGGACGAGGTCGCTCACCGCGATCTGCGCCCGTTTGAGGAAACCGGTGTCGGCCCAGAGCTCCAAGGCGGCCAGCTGCCCGACCAGCGCGTCGGCGCTGCCCGCGCCGCGCACGACCTCCAAGGGCGTGCGGTCGCCCAGCCACTCGCCCAGCTCGTTGAGCGCGCGGGCGAACAGCCCGATCAGCTCGTGGGACGGGTCTGCCTGCAGCAGCTCGCCGATGCCTTGCGCATCGATGGTCCGCAGGTGCGGCTGCTCGCCACGGCGCCACGCATCGGCCAGCCCGCCGGCCACCGTCTCGTAGCCGAAGCCGGCGGGAAGCTCGTGGAACCAGCCCGACCCGAAGTTGATCGCGTCGAGCGTCAGGACGTAGGCCGCGACGTCCTCCGGCGACCCGTCCACGAAGTGCGTGACCGGGTCCAGCGGCGGGGCCGCGCCGCCCTCGATGTGGTCGAGCGCCGACAGCTCGATGCGGACGTGCGACGCCGTGTCGGCGATCGCCGCGCACGAGGCTCTGACCTCCTCGATCACAGCGCCATGCTCGCACGCGGACGCGTAGTCTGGCCGCCCAATGAGACGCTTCGCCATCAGCCTGGCGCTGCTGCTCGCGGTTTCGACCGCGGGCTGCGGCGACGGGGACGACACCCCTTCACCTGGACAGTCCACCGCGACGCTGCACGTCGCGTTGGACTTCACCCCCAACCCCGTCCACGCCCCGATCTTCGCCGCCGCGCGAACCGGCGCGGACAAGCAGCACGGTGTGCGCCTGGTCATCGACCAGCCCGGCAGCCGGCCCGACAGCGTCAAGGCGCTGCTCTCCGGCCGCGCCGACATCGGCGTCCTGGACATCCAGGACCTGGCCATCGCCCGCGCCGCCGGCCGCCCGATCGTCGCGATCGGCGCCCTGGTGCAGCGGCCGCTGAGCGCGCTGATCACCCAACCCGACGTCAAGCGGCCGCGCGACCTCAACGGCAGGACCGTCGGCGTGTCCGGGCTGCCGTCGGACCCGCCGTTCGTCAAGGCCATCGTCGAGCACGACGGTGGGGACTACGAGACGATCAAGCAGTCGACCATCGGCTTCAACGGCGTCACCGCACTGCTGGCCGACCGCATCGCCGGCGTGCCTGCGTTCTGGAGCGTCGAGGGCGTCATCCTCAAGCGCAAGAGACGCGACGTGAACGAGTTCCGCATCGACGACTACGGCGCCCCGCCGTTTCCGGAGGTCGTCCTCGTCACGACGGAGAAGATGCTGGACGAGCACCGTGACCGCGTCGTCGGCGCGCTGGACGCGATCCGCGACGGGGCGCGTGAGGTGCTCGCCGACCCGGACGCCGCCGCCCGGGAGATCGGCAGGCAGTCGGGCAGCAACGACCTCGGCCTGCTGAAGGCGCAGTTCGACGCGCTGCGCCCGGTGACCGACGCGACGCTGAAGCTGGACCGCGCCGTCCTCGACGAATGGGCGGACTTCGACGTCCGCGTCGGGCTGCTGGACGCCAGGCCCGACGTGGGCAAGGCGTTCGTCTTCGGCCTCTAGCGCGCGAGCCTGCGGACGGCGGCCGCCTGGCCGTCGTCCATCCACAGCTCCCAGCGTCGGGACGCCGCCACCCGGGGCGCGAAGAAGTGGTAGGGCCGCGCACCGGCGAACTCGTGGTGTCTGAGGTGGGAGACCCCGCCCAGCACCGAGGAGATCCGGCGGTGGGGCCAGCCGATCGGGTCCTCGATCTCGGGGAAGGGGCGCGGCTGGTCGGGGTAGAGCGCCAGACCGTCGAGCAGCTCGCGCATGAGGTCTGAGCAGCGGTCGTGGAAGCGGGCGATCTCCTCGGGGTCGCGCATGATCCGCCCGTGCTCCTGCGGGTAGCCGGGCTCGATGGCGCCCAGCTCGGCGTGGCTGAGCGGGCGGCGCTTGCTCATGTCGTGGCCACGCGTTCCATGATCGCTGCGGCACGGGTGAGCAGGCGACGGTCGGCGACGTCGAGGTCGGCCAGCGCAGTCGCCAGCCAGGCGTCGCGTGCGGCCATGTCGCGCTCGACGGCGCGACGACCCTTGGCGGTCAGCGCCAGCAACGCGGCGCGGCGGTCGTCGGGATGTGTCGTGCGGGTGATCAGCCGCTGCTGCTCCAGCGCCCGCAGCACACGGGTCAGCGACTGCAGGTGCTGGCTCTCGGCGGCCGCCACGGCCGACGGCGTCGACGGCCCGTGGGCGTGGAGGTGGCCGAGGACGGTGAGCTGCGTCGCCCCCGGCGCACCCGCGGGACGCTCGGCGCGCATGCGGCGGTTCAGCCGGGTGACGGCGCGTCGCAGGTTGGCGGCCTCATCGTCCATTAGTACGCAAAGCGTAGTATCTGGCGCAGATGCCCGCAGACCTGAGGAGTGCAGCGGTGGGGTACGTCGCCGTGCTCGGCACCTACCTCTCGGTGCTCGGGCTGTCGCACCTGGTCGATGTCCCGCCCGGCGGCCTGGTCCTCGCCGTCGCCGTCGCCTCGATGCTCAGCCGCCGCCCCCGCCCCCAGGGCGCCGAACAGACAAATCCCCACGGGTTTCCGTGGGGATTCGCCTGTTCGGCGGCTGGGTGGTGGGCCGTGGCGCTCGCGGCGGTTGCCGCCAGCCAGGCCGGCAGGCTGCTGATCGATCACCCGGACCTCGGCGGCGCCGTGCTCGTCCTCGCTCTCAGCCTGCCGGTGGCCGCGCGCGGGTTCGGCCCGCGGGCGGCCGAGCTCGGCGTGCTCGTCTCGCTGCCGTTCCTCACGCTGCTGGTCACCCCGGCGCTACCGGGCAGCGGCACGGCGTCCCCCGGCTGGGCTGCGCTCATCGCCGTCATCGCCCTGGCGTGGGTCGCAGCGGTCCCCGTAAAAGGCGTGTCGGTCTCATCGCAGGGGGTGCGATCAAACCGACACGCCTCGTATCGCATGGCGCTGCAGTTGGCGGTGGCGCTGGGAGCGGCGTTCGCCGTGGGACGGTGGACGGCGCCGGAGCACTGGAGCTGGACGGTGCTGACCGCGTATGTCGTGCAGACGGGGACGCGCGGCCGGGGTGACGTGCTCTACAGGGGCGCGCTGCGCCTCGCCGGCGCCGCCGTGGGGACTGCGGCCGCGACGGTGCTCGTCGGCGCGCTTGCCCCGGGCAGCGCGGCGGCCGTCGTCGCGATCCTCGCCGTGCTGGGCCTGGCCAGCGTCCTGCGGGAGCGCAGCTACGCCTCCTGGGCGGCGGGCATGACCGCAGCGCTGGCGCTGTTCTACGGCTACCTCGGCCAGACCGACATCGGCCTGCTCGCCGACCGCCTGGACCAGATCGCGCTGGGGGCGGCGCTCAGCGTCGCCGCCGCCTGGTTCGTGGCCCCCATCCGCACGCATGACGTCCTGCGCCGCAGGTTCGCCGACGCGCTGGAGGCGTACACCGAGCAGCTCCAGGGACATGACGCACCGGTGCCACTGCAGCAGCTGCGACAGCAGCGGCCCGCGCTGCACGCCCGCCGCAGGCTCAGGTTGGGTGCCGCGGCGGCGGACGCGGTGGACGGCCCGCTTGCCGCCGCGCCACTGCAGCCGGCCAGCCCGGAGGATCGCCGCGCGCTCCTCGCCGACGTCGTGCTCGTCCGCCGCCGCATCGGCCGGCGCACCACCGACGAGCTCAGCGAGGTCAGCCCGCTGAGCCCCGGCGCCCCACCGTCCTACCACCGCCTCCGCACGGCGCTGGCCAGCGTCAGCGCTGCCGTCACGTAGCGCCGGTGATGCCGCCGTCGACGACGAGCACCTCGCCCGTCGTGTACCCGCCCGCGCGCGAGGCGAGGTACACGGCGGACCCGCCGATCTCCTCGGGGCGCCCCATGCGGCGCAGGGGGACGACGGACTCGGCCGCCTTCAGCAACGCCGGGTTGTCGCTGATGAACTGCGAGAGCCGGCTGGGGAACATGCCCGGTGAGATGGCGTTGACGAGGATGTGCTCGGACGCCAGGCGCCGCGCGTAGTGGCGGGTCAGCTGCTGCACCGCCGCCTTGGACGCCGAGTACGCGTAGCTCTCCAGCATCGACGCCTTGTGCCCGTCGACCGACCCGATGTTGATGATCCGCGAGGGGTCCTCAGCGGACGCGCCCGCCCGCAGCAGCGGCAGGCAGGCGGCCGTGAGGTAGTGCAACGAGGTGAGGTTCAGCTGGATGACGGCGTCCCAGTCCTCCACCGGCACGGCCTCGATCGGCGCCTGCATCGTCGTGCCCGCGTTGTTGACCAGCACGTGCAGCTCCGGCGCGATCGCGGCGACGTCAGCCGCGAGCTGCTGGGTGCCGGCGTTGGTCGAGAGGTCGGCCACGAGGTGCTCCCCCGGGACCGCCGGGTCCGGGGTGCGCGCGCAGGTGATGACACGGGCACCGTGCGCCGCGAACGCCTCGGCAACCGCGCGGCCGATGCCGCTGGAACCTCCGGTGATCAGCGCCGTGCGGCCGCTGAGGTCGAACAGCGAGCTCATCCGGGCCAGTCTCGCATCCAGCCCTCGACGGGCAGCGCCATGCCGTTGCACAGCGTGCAGATCGTCCGGTACCAGCCCACGACGATCATCAGCTCCATCCGCTGCTCGTCGTCCAGCGACAGCGCCGCCCACACCTGGTCCGACAGCGAGCCGGTCGCCTCCAGCTCGTCGACGGCGCGCAACAGCGCCGACTCCTCGGCCGACCAGCGCGGGTCGTCGGCGGCGGCGAGCACCGTCGCGTCGCAGTCCTCACCCGACAGCCCGGTCATCGGCCCCCAGAACGCGGCCTGCCCGCCCCACTCATACGCGCAGCGCACGAGCGCGCAGGCCCGCAGGATCGCCAGCGTGCGCAGACGGCCGGGCAGCTTGCCGTGGACGTAGATCGACTCGCCCAGCTGCCGGGTCCGGGCGGCCATCCGCGGGTGGCGTTGCAGGCACCGCGTCAGCAGCAGCGGGTCGTAGGTCGCCTCGGGGTGTCCCCAGGCGCGGATGCCGGCCTCGTCCTCCTCCGACCACGGCTCGGCCAGCGGCGCAACACGTCCCTCCATACCCCGCAGTATGGCAAGCGCGCGGGGACCACCGGCGGGCGATTGGCCCCGTCGCCAGGGGCGGGTGAACGGTAAGGTCCGCTGACCGTGAGCACCCCGACCAACGACTCGCTGCCCGTCGCCAACCGCCTGCGTGGGGTGCGCAGCTCGCCGGTACGCGAGATCCTCGCGCTCACGGAGCGGCCGGGCGTCATCTCCTTCGCAGGCGGCCTGCCCGCGCCGGAGCTGTTCGACCACGCCGGGCTCCACGACGCCTACAGCGCGGTGCTCGGCAGCGCGGCCGCAGCCGGCCGCTCGCTGCAGTACTCGACCACCGAGGGGGACCCGGCCCTGCGCGCCGCCGTCGCCGACCGGCTCACCGCCCGCGGGCTGCCGACCGGGCCCGACGACCTGCTCATCACGTCGGGCTCACAGCAGGCGCTGACGCTGCTGGCCACCGTCCTGCTGGAGCCGGGCGACACGATCCTCGTCGAGGAGCCGTCCTACCTCGCGGCCCTGCAGGTCTTCGCGCTGGCCGGTGCGCGCTGTGTCCCGGTGCCCTGCGACGACGACGGCCTCGATCCCGAGGCCGTCGGCGCGCTGGCCGTCGAGCACGGGGCCAAGCTGCTCTACACGATCCCGACGTTCCACAACCCGACCGGCCGCACGTTGCCGCTGGAGCGCCGCACGGCTCTGGCGGAGGTGGCCGCGCGCGTCGGCCTGTGGCTCGTGGAGGACGACCCCTACGGCGAGCTGCGCTACTCCGGCGAGCGGCTGCCCGCCCTGGCGACGCTGCCCGGCGCCGAGGACCGCACGCTGGCGATCTCGACGCTGTCGAAGATCGCCGCGCCCGGGCTGCGCATCGGCTGGGTGCGCACGCCCCAGGAGCTGCGCCGCCCGCTGACGATCGCCAAGCAGGCCGCCGACCTGCACTCCTCGACCGTCGACCAGGCCGCCGCCGCACGCTGGCTGGCCGATGTCGACCTCGAGGGGCACCTGGCGACCCTGCGCCGCGAGTACGGCGCCCGCCGCGACGCGCTGCTGGCCGGGCTGGCCGACGCGCTGCCCGCAGGCTCGACGCACAACCACCCCGAGGGCGGCATGTTCGTCTGGGCCCGCCTGCCCGACGGCCACGACGCCGACGCGCTGCTGAAGGCCGCGCTGGAGCACGACGTCGCGTTCGTCCCCGGCTACCCGTTCTTCGCGGCCGAGCCGGATCACGCCTCGCTGCGCTTCTCGTTCACGGCGCATCCGCCGCACGAGATCGCCGAGGGCCTGCAGCGCCTGGCCAGAGCCGCACTTCGATAGCGATAGCATCCGGCGATGGCCGCCGGAGCTGCGTCGCGTTCCCTGCTCCCCATCCCGCCGATGTGGCTGGAGTCGACGACGTCGCTGGAGCTGGCCCAGCTGCTGCGCAGCGACGTCTGGCGCGGCAAGGGCGTTCCCCACGGCGACGGCGGCCCGGTGCTGCTGATCTGCGGCTATCTCACCGGCGACCCTTCGCTGAACGCGATGGCCGGCTGGCTGCAGCGCATCGGCCACCATCCCGCGCGGGCCGGCCTGCGCTGGAACGTCGGCTGCCAGGGCGAGACCGTCGCCCGCCTGGAGCGCCGGCTCGAGGAGATCGCCGAGGCCAACGGCCGCAAGGTCGCGATCGTCGGCCAGTCCCGTGGCGGTGTCTGCGGGCGGTCGCTGGCCATCCGCCGGCCCGACCTCGTCGACCGCGTGATCGCTCTCGGCAGCCCGCTGCGCGACCCGCTCGACGTGCACCCGGCGATGATCGTGAACATCCGCGCCGTCGGGCTGCTCGGGCGCCTGGGCGTCCCCGGGCTGTTCAGCAACGGCTGCGCCGAGGGCGACTGCTGCGCGCAGCCGCGGGCCGAGCTGGACCTGCGCGTGCCCGACGAGGTCGCCTACACCTCGATCTACTCCACGCGCGACGGCATCGTGCGCTGGCGCAACTGCCTCGACCCGGATGCGACCCACGTCCGGGTCGACGCCTCGCACATCGGCATGGCCGCCAACGCGGCGGTCTATCAGGCGATCGCCGAGGCGCTCGCGCCGGAGGCGCCGGCCGCCACCAGGGCGGCGTAGGGCCGCGTGCCCGCCAGCCGGCGCAGGATGTCCGGCGCCGGCATCGGGCGGTCGAAGAGGAAGCCCTGCGCGTAGTCGAAGCCGCGGGCCTTCACGGTCCGTAGCTGCTCGGGGGTCTCCACGCCCTCGGCCAGCGCGGGCAGGCGCAGGCCGTGCGCGAGGTTGGCCACCGCGTCGAGGATGACGGTGCGATGGGCGACCTCCGCGGTGGCGATGAAGGAGCGGTCGAGCTTGATCAGCGACACCGGGAAGCGCGAGAGGTAGCCCAGCGAGGAGTAGCCGCTGCCGAAGTCGTCGAGCACGATCTCGACGCCGGCGCGCGCCAGCGACGCGAGCGTGGTGTCCGCGATCATGCCCTCCATGAGGGTCGTCTCCGTGAGCTCCAACGCGAGATGGCGGCCGTCGGCGCGGGCGCTGCTCAGGGCGTGGGAGACGACGCTGCCGAAGCCTGGGTGCGATAGCTGGGTCGCGGCGACGTTGACGTAGACCTTCGTGATCGTGCCGTAGGCCTGCTCCCAGCGGACCGCCTCGCGGCAGGCGTCCTCCAAGGCCCAGCGGCCCAGCTCGAGGACCCGCCCGGACCGGATCGCGGCCGGGATGAACTCGTCGGGTCGCACGTCGCCGAGCTCCGGGTCGCACCAGCGCATCAGGGCCTCGATCGCGACGATCGCGCCGTCGGCGAGGTCGACGATCGGCTGGTAGACCAGGTGGAAGTGATGCCGCGGCGCGAGGCTCAGCGCGGTCTCCACGGCGTCCTCGCGGTCGGCGGCGGCCAGCGCCTCGTCGCCGGCGAGCTGGTAGCGGCCCCGTCCGTCGGCCTTCGCGCGGTACATCGAGGCATCGGCGCGGGCCAGCACCTCGCGGACCGACGGGTCGTCGGCGTGCATGAGCGCGCCTCCGACGCTGACGCTCACCCGACGTGTGTGACCGTCGAGCCGGACCGGGTCGGCCATCGCGCCGATGATCCGCTCGGCGAGCCCGCGCATCTCGTGCTCGTCGTGGATCGGGCGGGCGATGACGACGAACTCGTCCCCGCCTGTGCGCCCCACGAAGTCGGTGGCCCGCATTGCGGCCCGCAGGCGCCGCGCGATCTCGGCCATGACGCGGTCGCCGCCGTCGTGGCCGAGCGCGTCGTTGATGCGCTTGAAGTGGTCGATGTCGACGAACAGCACGGCCGCGCAGGAGCGGTGGGCCACGACCTCGAGCTGGCGCTCGAGCTCGTCCATCACGAAGCGGCGATTGGGCAGACCCGTCAGCTCGTCGTGCAGTGCCTGATGGGTCATCAGGCGCTGGGTCCGCGCCTCGGCCCGGCGGACGTCCTCGTTGAGGCGCCAGGTCACGAGGTTCGCTGCGCCGGCCAGGGCCACCGCGACGGCGTGGATGCCGGCCCACATCCAGGCCGAGCCGCCGTGGTCGAAGATGTTGGGGTCCATCGCGCCCATCGCGCCGTGCTGCACGAGGACGTAGGCGACGGCGACGCCGAAGAGCGACCAGTCCTCGTACATGGACAGCAGCGCGATGACGGCGAAGTAGTGGAAGTGCGCCTCGGTCGCGCCCATCGAGATGTGGACGATCACCGCCGAGCAGGTGAGCAGGCCGATCGCGCCGATCAGCTGGCGGCCTCGGCGGGGCAGGCGATGGCTGCCGGCCAGCAGCGCGAACGGCAGCGCGGCCAGGCCGTCGACGATGCGGTCCCACGTCGCGCCCATCCCGAACATGACGCTGAGCGTCTCGAGGAGCACGACATGGGCCCACAGCACCGTGAGCAGCACGCGGTGGCGGCGGTCCCACTCATCCAACGGGAGCGTGTTGCCCCTGGGCAACCACCTCTCCACACGGCGTGGGACAAGGCTCATGCCCCGTGGAATCGGCCGAACCGAAATTCGGTTGAGGGGAGGAACTACGCGTCGGCGCTCCAGGGGCTCCGTAGTTTTCCCGGTGCAGTTCGGCGGGCCTTGACCGATCTCCCGGACTGATGTTCACCCTCGGACTGGCGCTGACGGAGACCTGGCTGCTGGCGACCGCTTGCGTCCTGGCCGGTCTGTCGCTGGCCGTGGTCGCCGGCAAGGCCCGGCGCGACCTCGTCGAGGGCGCCACCATCGAACGCCGCGCGCGGCTGGCCGAGGGCCTGGACGGCCCCGACGCGACGGCCGTCATCACCGCGGCACTGCGCGGGTCCCCGTGGGTGCAGACCGACCTGATGGTGGCGCTGTCCCGGCGTGACCCCGAGGCGTTGGGGTTCGCGGTGTCCGGGGACGCCGACCGGCTCCTCGAGCGCCAGGCCCTGAAGTCCCGGGAGGCCGGCGCCCGCGGGCGCGCCGTGCTGCTGTCGGCGCTGCTGCGCCGCTCGCAGGCCGTGTCGCTGGGCCGGGTCCTGCTGCAGGACCGGGTCGGCGACGTCCGCCTGGCCGCCTGCTCGGCCCTGGGCATGGCCCGGTCGCCCGAGGCCGCCCGCATCCTGGTGGGCGCCTTGGACCACCCGTCGATCGCCGCGGCCCGGATCGTCGAGCAGCTCGCCGCTCCCTGGGCGGCGCCGACGGTGGCGGAGCTGCTGCCGCGGCTGGAGGACACGCACGCGCGCGCCGGCGCGATCCGGGCGATCGGACTGTCGGGCGACCTGACCAGCGGGCTGGCGCTGTGGAAGCTGTTGGCCGACGAGGAGCTCGAGATCCGGATCGCCGCGGTCCGGGCGCTGGGCGAGCTGCGCGACACCGACGCCGCACCGCTGCTGCGCCCGCTGCTGCGCGATGGCGCCTGGGAGGTCCGGGCGCAGGCCGCCCGCGCCCTGGGCGCGCTGGGCCATGTCGCCGCCGTCGACGACCTCGCCGATTGCGTGAGCGACGCCAACTGGTGGGTGCGCTCCAACGCCGCCGATGCGCTCGCCGGGCTCGGCCCGGCCGGGTACGCGGCGCTGCAGCGGGTCGCCCACGGGACCGACCGCTACGCCGCCGAACGCGCCCGGCAGGCGCTGGCGCCCGACGACGTCACCGCCCGCGTCGAGGCCGCCTGATGCTGCAGGCCCTGAACATCACGACGTTCGCCTACTTCATCGCCATCGACGTCATCTACGTGTCGATGGCGCTGGTCGGCTGGCACGCGGTCGACACCCACGTCCGGCGGCGGCCCATCCGCGACTACGACCGCGTGGCCCGCTCCCCCCTGAGCCCGCCGATCACGATCCTCGTCCCGGCCTTCAACGAGCAGGCGACGATCGCGTCGTCGGTCCGGGCGCTGCTGCAGTGCCGCTACGCGGCGCTGGAGGTGATGGTCATCAACGACGGCTCCGCCGACGGCACGCTGACCACGCTGATCGAGGAGTTCGACCTGGCGCCGGCCGATCGGGTCCCGCGGTCGAGCCTGACCTCCCAGCCGGTGCGCGCGCTGTACCGCTCGCGCGCCGACCAGCGGCTGACCGTCATCGACAAGGAGAACGGCGGCAAGGCCGACTCGCTGAACGCCGGGCTGCGCTACGCGTGGACGCCGCTGTTCTGCTGCATCGACGCCGACACGATGCTCGACCGCGACGCGCTGTCCCGGCTGGTCTGGGAGTTCGAGGCCGACCCGCACACGGTCGCCACCGGCGGCATCGTCCGCATCGTCAACGGCTCGCTGGTCCGCGACGGTCAGGTCCTGCACGTCCAGACGCCCAAGGGCATCCTGGCCAACCTGCAGATCCTCGAGTACCTGCGGGCCTTCCTGGGCGGCCGCCTGGCCTGGTCGCGCCTGGGCATGCTGCTGATCATCTCCGGCGCGTTCGGGCTGTTCCGCCGGGACGTCGTGGTCGAGGCCGGCGGCTACGACACGTCGACGGTCGGCGAGGACGCCGAACTGGTGCTCCGCCTGCACCGCCACCAGCGCGACCAGGGCAAGCCGTGCCGCATCACCTTCTTCTGCGACCCGATCTGCTGGACGGAGGCGCCGACCGACCTGCGCGTGCTGACGCGTCAGCGCGACCGCTGGCAGCGGGGACTCATCGAGATGATCGCCCGCCATCGCGGCATGGCCCTGCGCCCGAAGTACGGCGCCGTCGGTCTCGTCGCGCTGCCCTACTTCATCGTCTTCGAGCTGCTGGGCCCGGTGCTGGAGCTGCTCGGCTACGCCACGGTCGTCTACGCCCTGGCCACCGGCCAGCTCGCGACGGACACGGCGCTGTTCTTCCTCACCGTCGCCATCTCGGCCGGCTTCGCGCTGTCGCTGCTGACGCTGCTGATGGAGGAGCGCGCCTTCCAGCGCTATCCCAGCTGGAGCTGCCTCGGTCGCCTGCTCGCGATGACCCTCCTCGAGAACCTCGGCTACCGCCAGTACCTCATGGTCGTGCGCGTGCGGGCGCTGTGGACCCAGCTCCGCGGCGGCCGCGGCTGGGGCGCCATGCCCCGGACCGGCTTCGGCGAGCCGTCGGCCAGCGCTGGGTAGCAGCGGCCGTCACCGGCTCGACCGGCCCCCCGTCGGAACTGTTTGTCCATGCAACGATCGGGGAAGCCCATGGTGCGAAGGGCGCGGAAGGGCGAAGATAGTTGCACAAGCAATCTTCACCCCAGAGGAGACCACCATGAGCACCGCGACCACCGTTTCCATCCCCACCGGCACCTACAACGTCGACCCGTCCCACTCCCGGGTCGAGTTCTCCGTCAAGCATCTCGGCATCGCCAACGTGAAGGGCCACTTCGGCACCTTCGAGGGCACGTTCGTAGCCGGCGCCACGCTCGAGGAGTCCAAGGCCTACGGCACCGTCGAGGTCGCCTCGGTCAACACCAACGAGCCGCAGCGCGACGAGCACCTCAAGAGCGCCGACTTCTTCGACGCCGAGCAGTTCCCGCAGCTGCGCTTCGAGTCGACGTCCATCAAGGCCATCGACGACGAGACGTTCGAGATCACCGGCAACCTGAGCATCCACGGCGTGACCAACGAGATCACGCTGAAGGCCGAGGTCCAGGGCACCGAGAACGACCCGTGGGGCAACGAGCGCGTCGGCCTGGAGATCAGCGGCAAGCTCGACCGCAGCGACTACGGCATGAAGTTCAACCAGGCCCTCGGCAGCGGCAACATGCTCGTCTCCGACAAGGTCAAGCTCGCGCTGGACATCAGCGCCGTCAAGCAGGCCTAGGGCCGACGTCGTCGGCCTCGAGGTTGTTCGCCGACGCTCGCAACCTCCGGCGATTGGAGACCAGATGACAACGACGAACCAGCCCGGGACCCGCGACGCGTACGGCGCGCTGTTGCCGGACAGCCTGCAGATGGGCCCGGTCGCGCTGACGGTGACGCAGCTCGACCGGTCCGTCGAGTGGTACCGCACCGCGCTCGGGCTGCGCGTCCACCGCCACGACGCGACCGAGGCCGAGCTCGGCGACGGGGTCACGACCTCCGTCGTCCTGCACGAGAGCCCGGTCGCGCGGCCGCCCGGTCGCACCGCCGGCCTCTACCACGTCGCCCTGCTCTACCCGAGCCGGGCGGCGCTGGCCGAGGCCGCGCAGCGGCTGGCCGACACGCGGACGCCGATCCAGGGCGCCAGCGACCACGGCACCCATGAGGCCATCTACCTGCCCGACCCGGACGGGCTGGGTCTGGAGCTGGCCGCCGATCGCGAGCGGACCCTGTGGCCGACGCCGGAGCAGGAGTTCAGCAGCGGCGGGCCACGCCCGCTGGACTTCCGCTCGTTGCTGTCTGCGCTGCCGGCCCCGCCCGGTCCGGCCGTTGCCGCGGGCCTGAAGGTCGGCCACGTCCACCTGCACGTCGGCGACGTCGAGCGCGGGCTGGCCTTCTACCGCGACGCCATCGGCTTCGGCGTCTGGGCGACGCTCCCGTCCGCGGCGTTCGTCGCCGCCGGCGGGTACCACCACCACCTCGCGTTCAACACGTGGCGCGGCGAGGGCGTTCCGGCGCAGCCGACGGACGTGGTCGGCCTGCGGCACTGGACCATCGCGGTGCCGGACCCCGACGAGGTCCGGGCCCGGCTGGACGACCACGCCGTGCGCGACCTGGACGACGGCTTCGCGGTGGCCGATCCCTGGGGCATCGAGCTGCAGGTTCGTACGCTTCAGGCGTGACCGAAGCGCGCATCGACGTCGACCGCCTGCCCCCGGGCGCGACCGTCGAGGTCGTCCTCGTGGAGGACTTCGCGCTGGAGGGTGCCCCGCGCGAGCCGCACCGCCACGACTACCACGAGCTCATCTGGGTCGAGTCCGGCTCAGGTGAGCACCTCATCGACGGCGCGCCCGTGCCGGTGGAGCCGGAGACGCTGACCATCATCGGCCGCGGCCAGGTCCACGTCTTCCGGGATGCGCAGGACATCCACGGCGCGGTCATCCGCGTGAAGGACGAACTGCTGCTCGGCGGCAGCCAGCGGGTCGCCACCGGGTGCGTGCTGGCGCCCGGCCCCGCCCGCGTCGTGCACATCCCGCCGGGCGCCTCGGCATCGCTGAAGGCCGTCGTCGGTGCGCTGCACGACGAGGTCGCGCGGCCACAGGATCCCTACAGCGACGACATCACCTCGTCGCTGGTCTCGACGCTGCTGCTGTGGCTGGAGCGCTGGGTGCAGGAGTCCGCTCCCGAGGGGCCGCAGGCCGACGACGGCGACCTCCAGCTCTACCGGCGCTTCGTCCAGCGGCTGGAGGCCGAGTTCGCGGCCCACCACGACGCCCGGCACTACGCCGACGCCCTGGCGGTGCCGCTGACCGCGCTGTCCAAGGCGCTGCAGGCCGCGACCGGCAAGACCACCAAGGAGCAGATCACCGACCGGGTGATGCTCGAGGCGCAGCGGCTGCTGCGCTTCACCGACCAGAACGTCGGGGAGGTCGCCTTCCACGTCGGGTTCGGCGACCCCCTCTACTTCTCCCGCGCCTTCAAGCGGCACGCGGGGATGTCCCCCTTGGCCTACCGCGAGGCGGCGCGCGGATCGGCGTCCTCGGCCCGCGGCAGGTAGATCGACACCGCAGCGGTCGCGGCGAGGCCACCGACGATGACGCTGAGCGACAGCCACGGCGGCATGTGCCAGACGTCGGCCAGCAGCATCTTCACGCCGACGAACCCGAGGATCGCGGCCAGGCCGTAGTGCAGCGCCCAGAAGCGGTCGAGCATGCCGCGCAGCAGGAAGTACAGCGACGTCATGCCCAGCAGGCTGAACGCGTTGGCGGCCAGCACGACGAGGGTGTCCCGGGACACGGCGAAGATCGCGGGCACGCTGTCGACGGCGAAGAGCACGTCGAACGCGGCAACCATGATCAGCGCGGCCAGCGCCGGCGAGGCGTTGGGCCGGACGCGGCGCAGCATCTTCATCATGCGCGTGTTCTCCACGTCCACCCCCGTGTCGTGCTGGCGGGCCAGCTTGAAGGCGGTGTAGACCAGGAACGCGCCGAAGACGTAGATCGTCGCGTGGAACGCGTCCAGCGCGGCCGAGCCGACGAGGATGAAGATCGCGCGCAGGACGATCGCGCCCGCGATGCCGAAGTGCAGGACGCGGGCCTGCTGCTCGGCGGGCACCTTGAAGTGCGCGAGCAGGATCACGAAGACGAAGAGGTTGTCCAG
>CAYUDT010000076.1:0-23237 GCA_964443695.1 uncultured Conexibacter sp.
CTTCGAGGCGCTGCTCGTCCGCGTGCCGTGGCCCGAGTGGCTGGCCGAGCTGGAGTCGCGCTGGTACGACAACGCGAAGTTCGTGCCGGTGACGCTGACCGACAACACCTCCGGCTACGACAGCGAGTGCGCGGTGCTCTTCCCGGAGACCGTCACCACCGCCGGGCCGATGCCCAACCACTTCGGCGGCATCTTCTGCGACCGCGAGTCCGAGCGCTTCCGCCGCGTCGTCGGGGCGGCTGCGTCGACCCTGCGCCTGAACCTGCCGCCGGACGCCGCGGCGCTGCTGGCGTCCGAGCCCCTGTCGCGGGACGCGTTCGAGCTGTGGGACCTGGTCCACGACCGGGCCCACTCCCACGGCGACCTGCCGTTCGACCCGTTCATGATCAAGCAGCGGATGCCGTTCTGGATGTACTCGCTGGAGGAGCTGCGCTGCGACCTCACCGCGTTCGGCGAGGCGGTGCGCCTGGAGCGCGAGGAGGGCTTCGCGTTCGCGCGGCACTCCCAGTACGCGATCCTCTTCGACCGCCTCTTCCGCTTCCCGATCACCGGCCCGCGCGTGCGCAACTACGACGGCCTCGGCGGCCAGCTGCTGTTCGCCTACCTGCACAAGACCGGGCGGCTGCACTGGACCGACAACCAGCTGACGATCGAGTGGGACCACGTCGCCGACGGCGTCCTGGAGCTGCGCGAGAGGGTCGAGGAGCTCTACCGTGCCGGCATCGACCGCACCAAGCTGCAGCACTGGGCCGCGGCCCACGACCTCATCGCGGAGTACGTCTCCCCGGCGGTCGCCTCGAAGTGGGTGCGCGGAGTGCGCGAGTATGTGGACGTGGACGATCCCCGCCCGTACATCGATGAGGTCCTGCCGGATGAATTTCCGCTGTCGATCTTCTACACCTCGCTGCAGCGCAAGCTCGAGGACGCCGTGACGCCGGCGCCGGTCGCCGCCGCATGACTCGCGCTGCGCGCTCGCAAGCGGTGCGAGAACTCGCCGGGCGGCTCGCTCTCGCGGCATGGGGCGACCTGGAGGCGCGGTCATGAAGGCCGTGATCGCCGGAGCGTCCGGCGGGCTCGGGCCCGAGGTCGCGCGCGCGTTCGCGGGCGCCGGGTGGGACCTGGTGCTGGCCGACCGCGACAGCGACCGCCTGGCGCCGCTGCTGGAGGAGTTCCCCGACGCCCGCGGTGACGCCGTGGACCTGCTCGACGAGGACGCCACGCGCGCGTGGGCCGCGGACATCGGGCCGGTGGACCACGTCGCCCACCTCGTCGGCGGCTGGAAGGGCGGCGTGACGCTGCGCGACGCCGACCCGGACGACTGGGCGCTGCTGCACGACCTCCTGATCCGCACCGTTCAGCACACGTCGCGCGCGTTCCACGACGCGCTGGTCGCCTCCGAACGCGGCAGCTTCGCGCTGGTGTCGTCCAAGCAGGGCCAGTCGCCCTCCCACGACAACGCCGCCTACGCGGCCGCGAAGGCGGCGGCCGAGGCGTGGACACTGGCCCTGGCCGACAGCTTCCGGGCGCTGAAGGCCGACGCCACGGCCAACATCGTGGTGGTCAACGCGATCGTGACGGCGAAGATGCGGGCCGAGAACCCCGACAACGCCTACCGCACGTTCACCGACGCTCGCGAGATCGCGGACGCGCTGCTGTTCCTCGCGTCGGAGCCGGGCCGCAAGATGAACGGCCACCGTCTCAAGCTCCACGGATGAACCCCCGGGGCTTCGCGTCGGACAACTACGCCGGCGTCCATCCGCTGGTGATGGACGCCATCGCGGCCGCCAACGCCGACCACGCGCCGGCCTACGGGGCGGATGCCTGGACCGCCGGCGCGCAGGAGGCGATCCGCGACGCGCTGGGCGTGCCGGATGCGCTGGCCTTCCCGGTCTTCAACGGCACCGGCGCCAACAACGTCTGCCTGTCGGCGCTGTGCCGCTCGTGGGACAGCGTCATCTGCGTGGCGTCGGCCCACATCAACGTCGACGAGTCGACGTCCCCGGAGGCGGTGTCCCGGGTGAAGCTGCAGACGGTCGCCGCGGCCGACGGCAAGCTCACGCCGGAGCTGGCGGCGACGAAGGTCGTGCGGATCGGCGACGAGCACGCCGCCCAGCCGCGCGTCATCTCGATCACCCAGTCCACGGAACTGGGGACGGTGTACACCGTCGAGGAGATCGCGGCGCTGGCGGACTTCGCCCACGCGCACGGGCTGTACCTGCACGTCGACGGCGCCCGCATCTTCAACGGCGCGGTCGCCTGCGGGGCGACGCTGCCGCAGATGCTGCGCGACACCGGGGTCGACGTGCTGTCGCTGGGCGCGACGAAGATCGGAGCCCTGGGCGTCGAGGTCGCCGTCTTCCTGAAGCCCGAGCTCGGCCGCGACGTGCTCTACATCCGCAAGCAGCTGATGCAGCTGGCCTCAAAGCAGCGCTTCTCCAGCGCGCAGGTCTCCGCGCTGCTGCAGGACGGCCTGGCGCTGCAGCTGGCGACCCACGCCAACGCGATGGCCGCGCGGCTGGCCGACGGCGTGCGCGACATCAGCGGCGTCACGTTGTCCAACACGCCGGCGGCCAACGCCGTCTTCGCCACGCTGGACCCGGCGCACACCGCCCAGCTGCAGGAGGACTGGCGCTTCTACGTGTGGGACGAGGTCACCGGCGAGGTGCGCTGGATGTGCTCCTGGGACACGACCGAGGCGGACGTCGATGCGTTCGTCGCGGACGTGCGGCGCGTCGTAGAGTCGTAGGCATGGACTTCAAGAAGCTGGCCGGCAAGGCGAAGAAGGTCGTCGACGACCGCGGCGGCACCGACGCGCTCAAGAAGGACCTCAACGAGCTCAAGGACATCGCCAAGAGCAAGGGCTCCATGGCCGACAAGGCCAAGGAGGCCGCGGCCGCCCTGAAGGACCCCGGCGCCAAGGGCGCCAAGGACGCCGACGCGCCGCCGACCAAGCCCGCCCAGGGCTGACCCCGGCCCAGGTGGTGGGCCTCGGTGACGCTGAGCGTCACCCATCCCCACCACCCCCCTCGGGCCCGGGCGGACGGTCGCGTGCTGACCACGCGGACGGTCTGCACCGAAACTCCGGCGGGTATCGCGTGTCGGTGGCGAGTATGCGGCGAGGCTTTGTCCTGGTGGTCGCGCTGGTGCTCGGCGGAGTGACCGCTGCGCTGGCCGCGAACCCCGAACCCCCGACGGTGACGACCGGCAGCGCGTCCTCGGTGGCGACGACCTCCGCGCAGCTCGCGGGCACCGTCAACCCCGGCGGCGCCGAGTCGACGGTGCAGTTCAAGTACGGCACGTCGACCAACTACGGCCTGACGACGCCGGTGCAGACGCTTCCCGCGGAGACCACCGCGCAGACCGTCACGGCCCCGGTGACGGGGCTCACCGGCAACACGACCTACCACTACCGGCTGATAGCGACCAACGCCGCAGGCCACACCGAGGGTGCCGACAAGACGTTCAAGACGGCTGCTCCGCCGGCCCGGGCGACGGTGTCCACCGGTGGCGCGAAGAACGTCAGCCGCGACAGCGCGACCGTCACCGGCACGGTCGACCCCAACGGCAACCCGACCTCGTGGTCCTTCGACGTCGGCACCACGACCGGGTACGGCTCGCGCAGCCCGTTCACCGATGCGGGCAGCGGCACGTCCGCCCGGGGCGTGGAGCTGCCGCTCAACGGCCTGCTGCCCAACACGAAGTACCACTACCGCCTGCTGATCAGCGTCAACGGCGCGGTGACCTACGGCGCCGACCGGACGTTCACGACGTCCAAGGTGCCGCTCGCGGTGGGCATCAGCGCCGGGCCCAACCCGGTGAAGTACGGCCAGACCGTGGGTGTCCACGTGCAGCTGACCGGCAGCGGCGTCAGCCGCCAGGCGGTGACGCTGCAGTCCAACCCGTTCCCGTACACCCGCGGGTTCAGGAACGTCGGCTCGACGGTGCTGACCGACAGCCGGGGGGCGGCCCGCTTCCTCGTGGCCCCGTTCTCGTCGTCGACGCAGTTCCGGGTGACGATCAAGGGTGCGCAGAGCCAGGTGCTGACCGTCAGCGTCGTGCCGCGGATCCAGTTGCGGGTCCGCAAGGTCAAGGGCCATCGCCTCGTCCGCGTGTTCGGCACCGTGCGGCCCGGCACGCTCAGCGGCGTGATCTCGATCCAGCGCCGCACCCCGGCCGGACGGTTCGTCCTGGCCAAGCGCGTGGGCCTGACGGCGGGCAGCGACGGCGCCACCTTCAAGGGGACGCTGCGCTACTTCCCCGGCCGCGTCTACCGCGCCGTGTACCGCACCGACAACGGCCCGGTGCTCACCGCCCACAGCCTCGCCAAGCGCTCGCCGCGCTGATCGCGGCCGCGGCGTCGCGGTGCCGCGCCGACCGGGCGCAGCCGCGCAGCCGCGCGGTCGTCGCGGTGCAGCACGGTCGTCGCGGTGCCGCGCGGTCGCCGCGGTGCCGCGCCGTTCGCCACCGGGACGGTGCGTCCGTGGTCGTGCGCGACCAGCGCGTCAGTCGGCGTCGAGCGACAGCTGCGCGTCGGCGCCGGCGCTCGGCGCCTTCTTGGCCGCGGGCTTGCGCGCGGCCGGCTTCTTCGCAGCGGCCTTCTTGGCCGCCGGCTTCTTCGCGGCGGGCTTCTTCGCCGCGGGCTTCTTCGCGGCGGCCTTCTTGGCGGCAGGCTTGCGCGTGGCCGCCTTCTTCGCGGCGGGCTCGGCGGCCGCCGTCCCGCCGTCCGGCGAGGCCTCGTCGGGTTTGCCCAGCGACGCGGCCGCCGCGGCGATCGCCTCGACCGGGTCCACGTCGGGCGCCGTTGCGGCGGGCTTGCGGGCCGCCCGCCTGCGCGCGGCGGGCTTGGATTCCGTCCGGCCGGCGTCGTCGGTCGGCGCGGCCGCCGAGGCAGCGGCGGCCTGCGGCGCGTCGTCGCGGCCGGTGTCCGGCGACGGCTGGGCCTCGGCGGACGCATCGTCACCCGCGGCGCGGTCGCCCGCCGGGGTCCGGCTGTTGCCGGCAGCAGCTGCGGCACGAGCGGCCTCGGCCTTGGCCTCGGCCTTGCGGCGGCGGGCCCGCGAGCGGCGACCGGTGCCGGCGCGCGCGGCCTCCTCGGCCGCGACCGTCGCCTTGTCCTTGTCGGCCGCGGTGACCTCCGGCGAGTAGGCCTCGTACTCCTGCGGGGCGCCGTTGGCGGTGACCTCGGTCGTCTCCTCGACGCCGGGCGCGGGCGTGTTGACCTCGGCGCCCTGACCGCCGCCCTTCTTCTTGCGGCGGCGGCCGCGGCGGCCGCGACCCTTGGGGAAGTTGCGCAGCAGCTCGCGTGACAGCGCCGACGGCTTGCGGGCCAGCCGGGTGCGGGCACCGCGGATGACCTCCATGCCCTCCGGCGTGTGCGGCACCGCGGCGGCGAGGACGGCGGCCTGCAGCCGGCGGTCCTGCTTGCGGGAGGCGTGCACCAGCCGGCGCGCGTTGCGGCCGTGGGCACCACCGGAGGAGTTGACCAGGAGGCCGAGGAGCCGCTTGGTCTCCGGCCAGCGCTGCACCGCGTACTCCTCGTGGACCTCGCGCGTCATGTCGGCCAGGTCCCAGATCCACTGCGACGCCTGGTCGCGACGGCCGATCCGCTTCTCGGCCAGCGCGAGCAGCAGGACCTTCACGCCCTCGCGCTTCTCCTCGCGCGGCCACAGGGAGATGATGTCGACGGCGGCCTCGAAGGCCTCCGGGTCCTTGGCCTGCGCGATCTCCTGCAGCGCGCGGATCCGCAGCTGCGCGTTCTTGTTGCGCTCCAGCGCGGTGAGCAGGAAGCGGCGCTTCAGCTCGCCCGACCGGTCGAAGTGCAGCATCGCGCGGGCGCGGCGCCAGCCCGACGGGGCCACGCGCGCGCCGGCCAGGGCGGACCACATGTGCTGCTCGCCCCAGTCGAGGAACTCGACGGCGATGCGCCAGAGCTCGCGCTCGAAGACCTCGTGGCGGCGCTCCTCGACGTGCGTGACGGGGATGACCCGACGCTCGACGCGCACCCGCCGGCCGCGGCCCCGACGGACCGGCCCGACGACGATCGCGCCACCGCGGTAGACGTCGCGGTCCAGCAGCGAGTGCAGCGTCACGACCGGGTCGTCGTTCTTGGTCGCCGGGTGGACGAAGTCGACGACGACGCCCGCCTCCTTGCCGAGGTGGCGACGGGTGACGCGGCCGACGCGCTGCTGGTAGATGCGCTTGGACGCCGTCGGCGCCAGGTGCATGCAGACGGTGGCGCGCGGCGAGTTCCAGCCCTCGGCGAGCAGCTGCGCGTTGACGAGGACGTCGACGTCCCCGCGCTCGTAGGCGGCCAGGATCTCGGCCAGCTCGCGCTTGGGGGTCTCACCGGAGACGGCCTGCGCCTTGATGCCGATCTCGCGGAACGCCTCGGCGACGTTGTAGGCGTGCTTGACGCCGGCGGCATAGACGACGCCCGGGACGCCGTTGAAGCGCGTCTTGTAGAGGTCGGCGATTGCCAGGTTGAACGGCAGCTGGTCCAGCAGCTCGGCCAGCATCTCCTGGTCGAACTCCATGTCGACCTCGCCCTTGCGCAGCGGCACCTTCGCGATGGAGCGGACGCCCACGCCCGGCGGGATGCGGATGCCGCGCAGCGGCGCGATGACGCCACGGCGCGCGGCCTGCGCGAGGTCGAAGCGCGACGTCTGCGTCGGGAAGAGGTCGGTGACGTGGCGGGCGATCAGCGCGCCCGTCGCGGTCATGCCGACGAAGATCGGGCCGGTCCACTCGCGGATCGCCTCGGAGGTCTTCTCGCCGAGGGCCGTGTGGGCCTCGTCGCAGATGACCACCGTGTAGCAGGGGGAGATCTGGCCGGCGTTGCGGACGAACCACTGGTAGGTCTCGACCGTGACCGGCCCGTCGGCGCGATCGTTGTGCGCGGAGCCCAGCAGCGGTGGGGAGATGCGGTCGGCGTAGCCGCGCGTGGTGAGCTCGTCGTTGAACTGGTCGACGAGGTTGCGGCGGTGGGTGAGGATCAGCGTGCCGCCGGTGCGCGACGCGTCGACGAAGCCCATGGCCGCGACGGTCTTGCCGGCGCCGGTCGCGTGCTCGAACCAGAAGCGCTTGTGGGCGTTGGGGTCGTCGAACCCCTCGGGGGCGACGTCCTCGTCGAGGTCGTCGTCGCGGTCGTCCTCATAGGACTCGGCCTCGTCGGGCTCGTCGTCCTCGTCCTCGTCGTCGGCCTCGGCCTCGACCTCGACCTCGACCTCGGGGAGGTCGTCATCGTCGTCGTCCTCGTCGTCCTCGTCGAGATCGTCCTCCGGCTCCTCGGGCTCGGCCTCGTCGGCCGGGCGCTCCGGCGCAACGGCCTCGGCGGGCTGCGCGTAGGCGCTGGTCTCGTCGATCGCCAGGACCGGAGCGGACGTGGACGTGGGCACGGCGGTGCCGTTGCCCTGCGCCGCGGTGAGCAGCGCGGCGAGCGTGCCCGAGAGCGCGTCGACCTGGTGCGGGTTGAGCAGGGTGCCGTCGGCCAGGCGCGGTTCGTCCTGTGACAGCACGCGTTCCAGGCCGAGCAGCAGCGAGTAGCGGCGGCGCCACTTCGTCGAGGGGACCTTCAGGCCCTCGTCGATCTCCGCGAGGGCACGGTCGAGCGCCCGGCGCCTGGGGGTGCCGGCTGCGAGCGCGGTCGCGGGATCCTCTCCGTCGTGGACGAAGGGCTCGCGCGTGAAGCGCTCCGCCGCCTTCAAGCGGGCGGCACTCGGGATCGGCGCGACCTTGGCGGCCGCCGACGTCGTCTCGGCCATGCGAAATAGGTAGGAGCCCAGGCGCGTTCTGCGCAGCCACGGCTCAAGGGGGAATCCGGTGGACCAAACCGGATCAGACTCGGCGGGGTGTACCTCCCATCGGCGACCCCACCCGCACTGGTCGCCCAAGAAGATACCGCACAACGCGCCGAATCCCGCCGCCCGCCGCAACCGGTTGTCATCCTGTGCAGGGTGAAGACCCGGACGATCGCCCTGCTGCTCGGCGCTGCCGCCCTGATCGCCGTGCTGGTGATCGGCCTGTCGCAGCGTCCCGACGACGGGTCAGACCTCGTCAAACCGCTCTCGCTGACCGACCAGCGCAAGGCCCTCGCCGGTGCGCCGCCGGCGCTGGCCGGCATCCACGCGCAGGCCGCGCAGCTGCTCGGTGGCGGGCGCTCCGCGGTCGAGGCGCGCCTGGCCGCGCTGAAGGGCACCCCGGTCGTCGTCAACAAGTGGGCGTCCTGGTGCGGGCCCTGCCGCGCCGAGTTCCCGGTGCTGCAGCACGCGGGCGCCGACCTCGGCAAGCAGGTGGCGTTCCTCGGGCTCAACAGCGGCGACGACGACAAGCCCGCGCAGTCGTTCCTGTCGCGCTATCCGGTGGCCTACCCGTCCTACACCGACCCCCACGAGAAGGCGGCGCTGGCGCTCGGGGCCGGGTCCAACTACCCGATCACGCTCTTCTACGACAAGACCGGCAAGAAGGTCCACCAGCACGCCGGCGGCTACACGGACGTCGAGACCTTCGAGGCCGACGTCCGCAAGTACGCGCTCGGCGCCTCATGAGCGTGCCGCACCCCGGTGCGTGTCGGTTTGCACCCACCCCTCGGATGCAAACCGACACGCGCTGCCGGTCGAGCGGGCGCGTGTCGGTCTGCGCCCACCCCTCGGGTGCAGACCGACACGCGGGGGACGGGGCATGAGCGAGGTCCGCGTCGACCCGCTGACAGGGCTGCGGTCGATCATCGCCCCGTCGCGGGCGACCCGGCCGGGCGCGCTGAACACCTACGGCGCACCGGCGCCCGTCGACGTGGAGACCGACCCGTTCGCGCCGGGCCATGAGGAGCGCACGCCGCCGGAGCTCGAGCGCGTCGACGCGCCGGACGGCAGCGGCTGGCTGGCGCGTGCGGTGCCCAACAGGTTCCCATCGCTGTCGTTGGACGCGCCCGAGCCCGAGCCGTCCGCCCGGCCCGACCTCTTCACGGCCCTGCCCGGGCGCGGCGCGCACGAGGTCATCGTCAACTCACCGCTGCCGGTGCAGTGCCTGGCCGACCTGGACGACGACGGCTTCGCCGCGGCGGTCGGCCTGTGGCGCGCGCGGATGCGCGCGCACGCGGGCAGCGCGTCCTACGTGCACCTGCACGTCAACGAGCGTCCCGAGGGCGGCGCGTCGCTGGCGCACACCCACGCGCAGCTCACCGCGATGCCGTTCGTCCCGGCGCTGATCGCCCGCGAGCGTGAGCGCTTCACCGCCTACGCGGCGCGGACCATGGGCGGCAACCTGCTCGCCGACCTGCTGCAGGAGGAGGTCCGCCTGCGCGACCGCGTCGTCGCGATCGCCGACGACAGCGTCCTGCTGACCCCGTACGCCGCACCGTCGCCGTACGCGCTGATGCTCGTCCCCCGCAGGCCCGCCGACCGCTTCGAGGACGACCTCGCCGGTGTCGCCCTGCTGCACCGCGCCCTCAAGGGCCTGCGTGCGCTCTTCGACGGCGCCTCACCCCCGTTGAACCTCTGGGTCCGCACCCGGCCCGACGGCGCCGAGCGCTTCTGCTGGCGCATCGACATCCGCCCCCGCCTGGCCGCCCAGGCCGGCCTGGAGCTGGGGACGGGGCTCAACCTCAACCCCGTCGCACCGGAGGACGCCGCCACCGCGCTGCGGGAGCTCGTCTGAGCGCCGACGCGCCAGGATGAGCGCCGCTGTCGAAACTGCGGCGCCAGCCTCGTCATGGGGTGTCAGGTGACCACAGGGGTCACCCAGAACCAGAGAGGATCACCTCCCATGCGCTTCATGCTCATCCAGTACTACGGCCTCGTCGAGGGCGACTGCCGCCCGATGCCCGAGTGGGCGCCGGAGGACGTCACGGCGCACATCGCCTTCCAGCATGCGCTGAACGCCGAGCTGCAGGCCAACGGCGAGTGGGTCGACGCCGGCGGTCTCGGCGCGCCCGACCAGGCGAAGTTCGTCGTCTGCGACGGGGTCAGCGCGCCGGTCGTGACCGACGGCCCCTACGGCGAGGCGCGCGAGTTGCTGGCCGGCTACCGCATCGTCGACGTCCCGTCGGTGGAGCGCGCGCTGGAGATCGCCGCCAAGGCGTCGGCCGCCCCGGCCGACGGTGGCCGGCCGATCAAGCAGGCCATCGAGGTCCGCGAGATGCTGGGCGCCGCGACGGTCGACTGATGACCACCGACGTCGAAGGCCTGCTGCGCGAACACGCGCCGCGGGCCCTCGGTGTGGTCGCCCGGCGCTCCGGTGACCTGGCGTCCGCCGACGACGCGGTGCAGGAGGCGCTGATCCTCGCGGCCGAGCGCTGGCCGGCCGAGGGGGTGCCGGACAACCCCGGTGCCTGGCTGGTGAAGGTCGCCCTGCACCGGCTGACCGACCTCTACCGCAGCGACACCGCGCGCCGGGCACGGGAGGAGCGCGCCGCCGCGCTGGAGCCGGTCCCCGCCGACACCTCGGCCTCCCACGACGACACGCTGACGCTCATGCTGCTCTGCTGCCACGAGCGGCTGACGCCCGACGCCGCGATACCGCTGACGCTCCGTGCCGTCGGCGGCCTCACCACGCGGCAGATCGCCGCCGCCTTCCTGCTGCCCGAGGCGACGCTGGCCCAGCGCATCTCCCGCGCGAAGGCCCGGCTGGAGGGCGCGCGCTTCGCGTTGCCCGCTGCGGGCCGCGCCTTCGACGAGCGGATGCGCAGCGTGCGCCACGTCCTCTACGTCATGTTCAGCGAGGCCCACCTGCCGACCGCGGGGGCCGACCTCACCCGCGCCGACCTCGCGCTGGAGGCGATCCGCCTGACCCGGATGCTGCACGCCTTCCTGCCGGAGGACCGGGAGCTGACCGGCCTGCTCGCGCTGATGCTGCTGACCGACGCCCGCCGCCCGGCCCGCGTGGACGCCGACGGCGCGCTCGTGCCGCTCGCGTCACAGGACCGCACGCGCTGGGACCGCGCGCAGATCGCTGAGGGCCTGCACCTGCTGACCGCCGTGATCGGCGACGGCGACATGGGCGAGTACCGCGCGCAGGCCGCGATCGCCGCGCTGCACGCGCAGGCGCCGTCGCACGCGGACACCGACTGGGTCAGCGTCCTCGCCGTCTACGACCGCCTGGTCGGGCTGGCCCCCGACAACCCGATGGTCCGCCTCAACCGCGCCGCCGCGGTCGGGATGGCCGACGGCGCCCGTGCCGGCCTCGCCGCGCTGGACGACCTCGACGCCGGCCTGCCGCGCTTGCACGCCGTCCGCGCCCACCTCCTCGAGGAGGCCGGCGAGATCGCCGCCGCCCACGCCGCCTTCGCCCACGCCGCCGAGCGCGCGACCAACGCCCGCGAGCGCGACTACCTCACCCTCCGGGCGGCGGCCACCCGCCCGCGCCGGTGATCCGCCGGCGGCTGCGGTGCGTTGACACCATCAGGATGCAGCCCTCCCCGTTCGCCAGCCGTTCGGTGACCCGCCACTACGTGCGCGGCGCCTGCGGGCTGCTCGCGCTCATCGCCGCCGTCACCGGGGCCGCGTTGGGCGCGCCGGGCGCCCTGCTGTTGCTCCTCGCCACCGTGGTCGCCTGGCGGGGCTGCCCGACCTGCTGGGCGGTCGGGCTCATGCACACCCGCGCGGCGTGCGCCGACGGCGCCTGCGGCAGACGGTAGCCACCGCCGACCTGCGGTACGCGCGCGTACTACGCTGCCGGGATGCTGCGCCGCGCCGTCCCCTTCGCGCTGGCGGTGGTCCTCCTGTCCTCAGGCACGGCCGCCGCAGCGACCCCGAACACCGACCCGGGCCCGGACGAGTACCCCAACGTCGCCACGGAGACGACGGTGCCGATCCCGATGGACGACGGCATCGTCCTGCGCGCGACCGTGCAGCGCCCGGCGGACGCCAACGGCGTCCCCACGGCCAAGAAGCTGCCGGTCATCCTCACGATGACGCCGTACAACAAGGGCACGGGGCAGTACACGGGCCTGGCCGGGGTGCCGCCGATGCTCATCAGGCACGGCTACGTGAGCGTCTTCGTCGACGTCCGCGGGACGGGCAACTCACAGGGCAGCTGGGACAGCTTCGGCCCGCGCGAGCAGAAGGACAGCCAGGAGATCGTCACCTGGATGAACAAGCAGCCGTGGAGCGACGGCACGTTCGCGACCTATGGCCCGTCGTACATGGCGATCAACCAGTTCCTGCTGAACGCCACCCACCCGCCCGGGCTGAAAGCGATGTTCCCGATCATCCCGGCCGCCGACGTCTACCGCGACGTCGTCTGGCACGGCGGCAGCGTCGACGCCGGCTTCATCCCGCTGTGGATGGGCCTGGTCACCGCGCTCGGCATCGCCCCGATCGACGAGCTGCAGGCCGACCCGATGGAGGCGCTGAACGTCCTGCTGCAGCGCGTCACCACCGGCACCGAGTTCCAGACCACGGCGGTCAGCAGCCTCCTCACCAAGGGCGACCTCGCCTTCGACGGCGAGTTCTTCAAGGTCCGCAGCCCCGAGAACGTCGTCAACCAGATCAACGTCCCGACGTTCATCACCGGCGGCTGGTGGGACCTCTTCCAGCGCGGCGAGCCGCGGCTGTATCAGCGGCTGAAGCTACCGCCGTCGCAGAAGAAGCTGATCATGGGGCCGTGGTATCACCTGACCGCGGGCGACGGCCTCGGCGCGCAGGGCGCGCCGCCGAACCTGTCCAACCTCGCGCTGGCCTGGTTCGACCGCTGGGTCAAGGGCAAGCAGAACCACATCGAGGAGTTCTCGCCCGTCAACCTCTACGAGATCGGCAGCGGCAAGTGGGCGTCCCAGGACACCTATCCCGGCCCGGTCGACTACAAGCGCCTGTACCTGCAGCCGGGCAGGGCGCTGGCGAGCGAGAAGCCCGCCAAGGCGCAGACCGACACCGTCCTGGCCAACCCGATCAACGGCCTGTGCACCCGGTCGACGGCCCAGTGGACCGCGGGCCTCATCGTGCCGGGCGCGCAGTGCACCGACGACCAGCGGCTCTACGAGGCCAGCGGCCTGACGTACACGACGGCCCCGCTGAAGGAGCAACTGCGGATCGTCGGCCCGCTGTCGCTGACGATGCGCGCCTCGACGACCGCGTCGGACACCACCTGGATCGCGACGCTGAGCGACGTCGGCCCCGACGGGAAGTCCAACCCGATCACCTCCGGCTGGCTGATGCCGTCCCGCCGGGCCATCGACGAGAGCCGCTCGGTGCGCGACAAGGACGGCGACCTCGTCGTGCCGTTCCACCCGTTCACGCAGGACAAGCTGCTGCCCGTGAAGTCCGGCGAGGTCAACACCCTCAACGTCGAGTTGTTCGGCACCCACGCCGTCTTCGAGCCGGGCCACCGCGTGCGCCTGACCCTCACGCACGGCGACCTGCCCCACCTGCTCTCCACGGTCCCGGACACGGTCAACCAGGTCGGCGCGGTCGACAGTGTCCACATCGACCCGGCCGACCCGAGCTTCCTCACCATCGGCGAGCAGATCGCCGGTCCGCTGACGTCATCGACGCGGACCTGCACATCGCGGCGCTCGTTCACGATCCGGCTGAAGGCGCCCCGCCGTGGGGTGTCGATCAGGAAGGCGACGGTGAAGGTCGGCACCCGCACCGTGAAGGTCACGCGCAAGGGCGGCCGCTACGTCGCCAAGGTCAACCTGAAGGGCACGCCCAAGAAGACGGTGACCGTCCGCGTGAAGGTCATCGGCAGCGACGGGCGCACCTACACCGACACCCGCCGCTACAAGACGTGCGCGCGCTGATCCAGCGCGTCAGCGCGGCGTCGGTCACCGTCGACTGCGAGGTCGTCGGCCGCATCGGCGCCGGACTGCTGGTGCTGCTCGGCGTCACCCACGACGACGACGAGGCCAAGGCCGACAAGCTCGCGGACAAGGTCCTCGCGCTGCGGGTCTTCCGCGACGCGGAAGGCAAGATGAACCTGCCGCTCGGCCCGGACCGCGAGGTCCTCGTCGTCAGCCAGTTCACGCTGTACGGCGACGCCCGCAAGGGCACCCGCCCGTCCTACGTCGCCGCCGCGCGACCGGAGCTGGCCGAGCCGCTCTACGAGCGCTTCGCCGACCGCCTGGGCGCCCAGCGCGGCGTGTTCGGCGCGCACATGGACGTTGCGCTGGTCAACGACGGGCCGGTGACGCTGCTGCTGGAGACGTGACCGGGCGCTCGACGCCGCGCACCAGCATCGCCAGGCAGGCGACCAGGCCGACCGCGGCCAGGCCGGCGCCGACGAGGAACGCGCGGTCATAGCCCTCGGCCAGCGCGTCGAGGCCGGTCCCGACGTCCGCGGTCCGCTGCGTCGCGACCGTGGCCAGCAGCGCCAGCCCCAGCGACCCGCCGATCTGGCGCGAGGTGTTGACGATGCCCGAGGCCAGCCCGGCCTCCTGCGGCAGCACGCCGGTCGTCGCCGCGATGGTCACCGGCACGAACGAGAAGCCCAGACCGGCGGCGGTCAGGATCGACGCCGCGAGGATGTCGCTGACGTAGGACCCGCCCGCCGAGACGCCGGTGAACAGCGCCATGCCCGCGGTGATCAGCGCCATGCCGAACGCCAGCACGCGCCCCGGCCCGACGCGTCCGGACAGCTTCGACGCAAGCTGCGAGCAGATCACGATCGCCCCGGTCATCGGCAGGAACGCGACGCCCGCCTCCAGCGGCGAGTAACCCAGCACCTGCTGGAGGTACAGCGAGACGAAGTACCACATGGCGAACACCGAGGCGCCCATGCAGAACACCACGACGTTGGCCCCGGACAGGGCGCGCGACGCGAAGATCCGCAGCGGCATCAGCGGCGCGTTGGCGACGCGCGACTCGATGAGCAGGAACGCCGCGATGAGCGCGAAGCCCACGCCGGCGATGATCAGCGTGCGCGCCGAGCCCCACCCGTGCTGCTCGGTGCCGACGATCGCGTAGGTCAGCGCGACGAGCCCGCCCGTGACGGTCAGCGCGCCGAGCAGGTCGAAGTCGCGGCGTTGCCGGACGTCGCGGGCGACACGCGGCACCTCGCGCAGCGCCACGTACGCGGCGCCGAGGCCGATCGGGATGTTGATAAGCAGGATCCAGCGCCACGACAGCCACTCGGTGAGCACGCCGCCGAGCAGCGCCCCCGTCGCACCGCCGGCGCCGCCCATCGCGCCCCACAGCCCCATGGCGCGGTTGCGCTCGGCGCCCTCGGTGAAGGTCGTCATCAGGATCGACAGCGTCGCGGGCGCCACAATCGCGCCGCCGAGGCCCTGCGCCGCGCGTGCGGCGATGAGCGTCTCCTTGCCCTGCGCCACTCCACCGGCCAGCGACGCAAGCGCGAACAGCGCCAGGCCGAACGCGAAGACCTCGCGGCGGCCGATGATGTCCGCGGCGCGGCCGCCGAGCAACAGGAAGCCCGCGAACGCCAGCGTGTAGGCGTTGACGATCCACTGCAGCTCCACCGCCGTGAAGTGCAGGTCGTTGCGGATCGACGGCAGCGCGACGTTCACGATCGACACGTCCAGGATCACCATGAACTGCGCCAGGCAGCACAGCGCCAGGATGACCCCACCTCGAGACGTCCGTTGCATCGCTCCATTGTTAGCAAGCCAAATGATCGGGTCGGGTGGGCTCATCTGAAAGCATCCGGGCAGACATGCCGCCGACCGATCGCTTCGTCGCCTGCTTCGCCGCCGAGCCGCCGCAGGACAGCCTCCCCTACGGCCGCTGGGCCGAGACGCTCACCGCCGAGTTCCTCTCGGCCTGCCTGGGCATCGAGCCCGAGGAGGATGAGACGCTCGGCGAGCCGGGCGAGGTCATCTTCTACCCGGACCGCACGTGGAACGGGCGGACCTACGTCCCGGCGACCGCGCGCACCAGCGAGGGCTACGAGCTCTACGGGCACGTCTCCTTCGTCCCGCCGTCCGAGGGCGGCGAGCCGACCGACTTCGTCGCCACCGCCGACTACACCGCCGAGACGGTCGAGGCCAACCCCGACTGGACGATCGACGTCTGCGAGGACGTCATCGGCGTCTGGCGCGGGGAGATCGGCAAGGTCGCGGCGATGACGCTCGTGTGGGGCCGGCCGGTCACCCGCGGAGGCGCGATCGTGACGGGCGAGCTCGCCGACCTCGCGGTCGACCAGTGCAACCTCGTCGAGGACCGCTTCACGCTGATCGCCCCGGACAACTACCGCGGCGACATCCTCGACATCAAGCTCTTCGACAAGTACAAGCGGGAGCTCGCGCGGGAGTCGCTGTACGTGGACGAGGATGACGAGTAGCGCCGTCGAGGAGGCCATCCGGACCCGGCGGACGCACAAGGTCTACGGGTCCGAGCCGATCCCGCGCGACGTGCTCGGCGAGCTCATCGAGCTCGCGACCCACGCGCCCAACCACCACCTCACCAACCCGTGGCGCTTCCGCGTCCTCGGCCCCGTGACGCTGGCCGCGCTGAAGGACGCCGCCGACGCCCAGCAGGCCGGCAGCGGCGCCAAGCTCGACCGCGCGCCGACGCTCGTGGCCGTGAGCGTCGACACCACCGGCGAGGACCCCGAGGAGGACCGCGACGCCGCCGCGGCCGCGGCCTACATCCTGCTGCTGGCCGCGCACGCCCGCGGGTACGCCGGCTACTGGCGCACGCCCGGCGTGATCAAGACCGCTGCCGGCCGCGCCGCGCTGGGCATCCCCGAGGGCGAGGCGACGCTCGGGCTGATCCACCTCGGCCCGCTGCGCCAGGACGCGCACGCGCCCGGCCGTGCGCCGGTCGCCGACGTCGCGACCTTCCTCGACTGACACCGGCCGGCGCCCTCGCCGGCCGGCGGGATCCTCAGGATGCGGCGGTGGGGACGGCGTCGGCGATCTCCACCGACTCCAGCGGGAAGTGGCAGGCGGCGAGGTTGCCACCGGCCTTGGCCTCCAGCAGCGGCTCGGTGACGTCGCAGGTGCCGGCCGCGAATTTCGGGCACCGGGTGTGGAAGCGGCAGGCCGGAGGCGGGTTGGTCGGGGACGGCACGTCGCCGCCGAGGATCTGGCGCTGCTTGGCGCGCGCCAGCCGCGGGTCGGGGACGGGCACCGCCGACAGCAGCGCGCCGGTGTACGGGTGGCGCGGGTGCTCGTAGAGCTGCTCCGCGGTCGCCAGCTCGACGACCTTTCCGAGGTACATCACGGCCACGCGGTCGCACATGTGGCGCACGACGGAGAGGTCGTGGGCGATGAAGACGAGCGTGAGGCCGAGGTCGCGCTGCAGGTCGCGCAGCAGGTTGAGGATCTGGGCCTGGATGGAGACGTCCAGCGCGGAGACCGGCTCGTCGGCCACGATCAGCCGCGGCTTCAGCGCGATGGCCCGCGCGACGCCGATGCGCTGGCGCTGGCCGCCGGAGAACTCGTGGGGCAGCCGGTTGTAGTGCTCGGGGTTGAGCCCGACCAGATCCATGAGCTCCTTGACGCGCGCCTTGCGCTTGTCCTCGTCGGGCTCGGCCCCGTGGATGACGAACGGCTCGGCGATGATCGAGCCCACGGTCTTGCGCGGGTTCAGCGAGGAGTACGGGTCCTGGAAGATCATCTGCATGTCGCGGCGCAGCGGCTTGAGCTGCTTGCGCGACAGGCCGGCGATCTCCTGGCCGTCGAACTTCACCGAGCCGGACGTCGGGTCCAGCAGGCGGGTGATGAGCCGGGCGGTGGTCGACTTGCCGCAACCCGACTCGCCGACCAGGCCGAGCGTCTCGCCCTTGATCACGTCGAAGGACACCCCGTCGACGGCCTGCACCGCACCGACGACCGAGTTGCCGAACAGCCCACCGCGGATGGGGAAGTGCTTGACGAGGTCGCGGACCTCGACCAGGACGTCGCTCACGATTGTCCCTTCCTGGAGCGCGAGGGCGAGCCGCCGGGCGAGCCCTCGCTCGGAATCCGGGCCTTCAGGCGAGGATCTCGCCTCATGCCGAGGCCTCCTGCTGCAGCGCCGGCGCCTCGACCCCGGCCGCGGCCGCGGCGGCCGCCGGGTCGGCGCCGGTGGCCAGCTGCGCCCAGAGCCTCGTGCGCTCCTCGCCGGGCAGCAGGCAGCGGACGACGTGGCCGTCACCGGAGGCGGTGACGAGCTGCGGGTCGGTCTGCGTGTGCTCGGGGCGCACGTAGGGGCAGCGCGGATGGAAGTGGCACCCCGACGGCCGGTTGATCAGGGACGGCGGGCGCCCGGAGATCGGCACCAGGTCCTGGCCGCGCGGCGTGTCCAGGCGGGGGATCGAGCGCAGCAGGCCCCAGGTGTAGGGGTGCTCGGGCGCCGTGAAGATCTGGTCGCGGGTGCCCCGCTCGACGATGCGGCCGGAGTACATGACCGCGATGTCGTCGGTGACCTCCGCCACGACGCCGAGGTCGTGCGTGATCATCACGACGGCGGTGCCCAGCTCGGTCTGGAGCTTCTGGATGAGCTCGAGGATCTGCGCCTGGACGGTCACGTCCAGCGCGGTCGTCGGCTCGTCGGCGATGAGGATCCGCGGGTCGTTGCACAGCGCCATCGCGATCATCACGCGCTGGCGCATGCCGCCGGAGAACTCGTGCGGGTAGGCGTCGACGCGGCGGCGCGGGTCCGGGATGCCGACCAGGCCCAGCATCTCGATCGCGCGGTCGCGCGCCTGCGCCTTGGAGACGTTCTGGTGCATCATCACCGCCTCCACCAGCTGCTTGCCGATGCGGTAGAGCGGATGCAGCGAGCTCAGCGGGTCCTGGAAGATCATCGAGATCGGGCCGCCGCGCACCTTGCGCATCTGGTCCTCGGAGGCGGTGAGCAGGTTCTGGCCGTCGAAGATGACCTCGCCGCTGATCTCCGCCCGGCCGGACCGGGTCAGGCCCATCACGGTGAGCGAGCTCACCGACTTGCCCGAGCCGGACTCACCGACGATGCCCAGCGCCTTGCCCTGCTCGACCGCGTAGGAGACGCCGTCCACGGCGTGGACGACGCCGTCCTCGGTGTGGAACTTGACCGTGAGGTCCTTGACCTCGAGAACCGGTGCCATGGCTAGTACCTCACTCGCGGGTCGAGGAACGCGTACAGGACGTCGACGATCAGCGACATGAGGCAGACCGCGAACGCCAGGAAGATCGTCGTCCCCTGGATCGTCACGAGGTCCCCGCGGTTGATCGCGTCGAACGACAACCGGCCGATGCCGGGGATCGAGAAGACCGACTCGGTGAGGATCGCGCCGCCGACGAGGATGCCGATGTCCAGGCCGAGGACCGTGATGACCGGCGTGATCGCCGACCGTAGGCCGTGGCGGATGACCTGGCGCTCCGGCAGGCCCTTCGCCCGCGCGGTGCGCACGTAGTCCTCGCTCATCACCTCCAGCAGGTTGGACCGCAGCAGTCGCGCGTAGATCGCGGCGAACGCGGAGGCCAGCACGAACCAGGGCAGGATCAGCGTGTGGATCTTCTCGAGGACCCCGTGGGCGTCCTGGTAGGCGCCCGCGCCCGGCAGGAGCTTGAACTTGCCGATGTCGTCGGAGAAGAGGTAGATCACGACGAGGCCCAGCCAGTAGACCGGCGCGGAGATCAGCACCAGCGCGGTGCCCATCGCGAAGCGGTCCAGCAGCGTCCCGCGCTTGACGGCGGAGATCGTGCCCACGGCCACGCCGGTGATGAACCAGATCACGGCGGCGCCGGAGATGAGCCACAGCGTGTTGGGCAGTCGGTCGAAGATGATGCTGCGGACGTTGGCGTCGTTGACGATCGACGTCCCGAAGTCGAAGTGGAGGACGAGGTCCTTCATGTAGTGCCAGAACTGCACGATCTTCGGGTCGTCCAGCCCGAACTGCGCGCGCACGGCAGCCAGCGCCTCGGGCGTGGCGTTGCGTCCGGCGCGGAGGCGCACGGGGTCGGCGCTCGGCAGCACGTTGAAGATCACGAACGTGATCACGCTGATGAGGAAGAGGAGGACGACGGTCCAGAGGACGCGCCGGACGATGTACCTGGCCATGTGCTCGAGTGCTCCGATCGGATCCGGGGTGGGCGCCGTCGGCGCCCACCCCGGACCGGTCTACGGCATGCCTACTTGAACGACACCCAGGTCAGGTCGGGGTCGGTGTAGTAGCGCGACACGACGTTGTTGACGTCCTTGGACGCCAGGATCGTCGTGTTGTCCCAGACGAACGGCACGGCCGGAGCCTGCTCGACGATCATCTTGTCGATGGCCGCCCACGCCTTGTAGCGCTCCTCGCCCGTCAGCAGCGCGGCCGCGTCCATCGCCTTGTCGATGGCCGGGTCGTTGAGCTGGGCGAGGTTGTTGTTGCCGCCGTCGGGAGCGATGACGCTGCCCTTGAACGTCGGCTCCAGCATCGACTGAGGATCGTTGAAATCCTTGAACCAGCCGGCCGAGCCACAGATGGCGACCTTCTTCTTGGGCTGCTGGCACCACTCGGTGTAGACCGCGTCCTGCGGCACCGTGCGGAGCGTGACCTTGAAGCCGAGCTTCTCCAGCTGGGCCTTGGCGACCTGCGCCTGGGCCTTGCCCGGGTCGACGTTCGCGGTGACCATCAGCAGGTTCTCGTTGCCGTCGTACTTGCCCGAGGCGTACCCGGCGGCCTTCATGTACTTCTCGGCCACGGCCATGTCGCCGTTGGGGTTGGCCAGGTAGTCGACGCCGGCGCCGTTGTTGCCGCCCGCCTCATCGAAGCCGGGGATGCCCGGCGGGATGAAGTGGGTGCCGGGGATGCCGACGAACTTGCCACCGCGCGCCTTGATGGCCTGCGTGCGGTCGAACGCGGCGAGGATCGCCTTGCGGACGTTCAGGTCGTCCAGGGGCTTGATCGTCGTGTTCAGGGGGAACCAGCGGAAGCCACCGGCCGGGACCGTGACGTACTGGTCCTTGTACTTGGTGACGGCGAGCTTCAGCTCCGCGGCGGGCGCGTTGGCCTCCAGGAGCTTGTGCGAGCCCGAGAGCACCTGACGCGCGGAGACCGACGCGTTGGCGTCGTTGGTCGTCCACTTGATCCCGTCGAGGTATGCCGGCCGGTAGTCGGTCGCCTTGTCCCAGTTGGGGTTGCGGACGAGCTCGATGGACTTGCCCTGCTTGTAGCCAACGAGGTTGCCCTTGGCGTCGTTCTTGACCATGTAGGCGCCCGACGCGACGACGTGCGTGTTGTACGTCGAGGGGTTCTTCTCGTCGAACGGCTTGGCGTACTCCTCGGGCACCGGGATCGTGATCGGCATGACCAGGGCGGGCGCGACCGAGGGCGCCGCCGCCTTGCTCAGCTTGATGACGAGCGTGTTGTCGTCCGGGGTCTGCAGGCCACTGAAGTCCTTGACGCCCTTGCTCGGCTTGCTCGGGGCACCTTCGATGGCGCCGAAGTAGAACGTGTACTGACCGCCGACGTTGGCGCTGAACGCCCGCTGGATGGCGTACTTGACGTCCTTGGAGGTGATCTCGCGGTTGACCGGCGGGGCGAACTTCACGCCCTTCTTGATCTTGACCGTGATCGACTTGTTGTCGGCCGAGATCTCGGGCTGGCCGTCGGCGAGGTCCGGGGTCGGCGTGTCCTCGTTGGGCTTGTAGGAGTACAGCGGCCGGCCGATGGCGTAGGCCAGCATGTAGCCGGTCGTGTAGTAGGTGTGGCCCGGGTCGACGTAGTCGACGTCGGAAGCACCGGACACCTCCAGCACGCCGCCCTGCTTGCCGGCCGGCAGCTCCTGCTTGGCGGGGGCCTTCTTCGCGGGCGTGGCCGACGAGCCGGAGCCCGAGTCGTTGCCATCGTCACCACACGCGGCGACGCCGAGCGCCACCGTCGTTCCTGCAGCTGCCAGAAGCAGCTTCAGCGACAACTTGGAAGTCATCGGTTGGTCCTTTCTTTGCGGGGTGCGTGGCCCCTGATGCGAAACGTCCTGCGAGTGCACGAACGGGAGGGCGAAGTGGGGTTGGTCACTTCGAAGTCTTCGGGTTGAGCGCGTCCTGGAGCCCGTCGCCGACGAGGTTGAAGGCGAGGACCGTGAACAGCAGCGCCAGGCCCGGGAAGGTCATGGTCCACCAGGCGTCCTGGAAGTAGCTGACCGAGTCGCTGATCATCTGGCCCCACGACGCGGTGTCCGGGTCGAAGCCGATGCCCAGGAAGCTGAGGCTGGCCTCGTAGAGGATGTTCTGCGGGATCAGGACGGTCGAGTAGACGATGATCGGCGCCGCGAGGTTGGGCAGGATCTCCTTGAAGATGATCCGGCTGTCGCTGGCACCGAGCGATCGGGACGCCTCGACGAACTCGCGTTCTCGGAGGCTGAGCACCTGACCTCTGACGATGCGGGCCATGTACGGCCAGCTCGTGAGGACGATGACGAAGACGACGACGCCGAGGCCGGGCTTGATGAGACCGCCGGCGCAGCCCTCCTTGCCCGAGCAGGCGACGCCGATGCCGACGGCGAGGACCAGCACCGGGAAGGCGAGCATGAGGTCCATCGTGCGGCCGAGGAGGCTGTCGACCCAGCCGCGGTAGTAGCCGGCGATCATGCCGACGATCACGCCGATGATGACCGTCAGCGTGGTCGCGAGGACGGCGCTGAGGAGGCTGGCGCGCGCGCCGTAGAGGACGCGGCTGAAGACGTCGCGGCCGAGGCCGTTGCCGTCGACCCCGAACGGGTGCGCGCTGCTGGGGCCGAGCGCCTGGCCGAAGTCGTCGGTGGCGTCGGGGTGCTGGATGTTCGGCCCGTCGGTGCCGACGAGCTTGGTGATCAGCGGCGCGAAGATCGCGACCAGCACGATGAGGACGATGAAGCTCAGCGCGACGAGCGCGACCTTGTCCTTCTTCAGGCGGCGCGTGAAGAGCTCAAGTGGGGAACGCGCGGCGATCTCCCCGGGAGCCGCCGTCGCAGCAGCGTTCTCGGAGAGCGGGTCCTCGGCCAGCAGCTCCGGCATGCCGGTGCTCACGGCGTGACCTCCGCGGTCATGGTCAGCTCAGTTGTGATGGGTCCCTCTCCCAGTCCTTCAAAACGGCGCCTGCGTATGACGCCCACCTGCACGGGAAGCAAGCGGGGCGAACATACACCCCTGTTACCCACCGCGTCATCGGTGTTAGCCATCGTGCGCGACGGTACGCGCAATCTGATGCCATTTCGCTGGCCGCGCGGTCCCCAGACTGGACAGATTGCTCGACCGAAAGGCGGTGCGCAGCCTTGACGCCTTACGACACCGTTATGCCCGGAGCGCATGGCAGCCATGCCGATGCGCTGGAATGCGCCGACTCTCCCTATCCTCCGGAGCCGCAGGCCCCGGTAGCTCAGCTGGATAGAGCGATCGCCTCCTAAGCGATAGGCCGCGCGT
>CAYUDT010000077.1:0-23043 GCA_964443695.1 uncultured Conexibacter sp.
GCAGGACCTGGCGGGCGACCGACTGGCGGTGCACCTCGTCGGGGCCGTCGTAGATGCGCGCGGCGCGCGCGTAGCGGTACATCTGCTCCAGGGGCATGTCGGTCGAGAAGCCCAGCGACCCGTGGATCTGCAGCGCGCGGTCGACCACGTCGTGCAGCACCTTCGCGCCGAAGAACTTGATGAGCGCGATGTCCTGGCGGGCAGCCGCTGCGCCGACGGTGTCCATCTTCCAGGCGGCGTGCAGCGTCATCAGCCGCGCCGCCTGCATCTCGGCGGCGCTGTCGGCGATCCAGTTCTGCACGGTCTGCTTCTCGGCCAGCACCCCGCCGAACGCCTGGCGGTAGGTCGCGCGCTCGCAGAGCATGTCGAAGGCCCGCTGGGCGACGCCCAGCCAGCGCATGCAGTGGTGGATGCGGCCCGGCCCGAGGCGGTGCTGGGCGATGAGGAAGCCGGTGCCCAGCTCGCCGAGCAGCGCGTCGGCCCCGACGCGGACGTCCTCGTAGAGGATCTCCGCGTGCCCGCCGAGCTTGCCGAAGTGGTCCTCGGGGTGTTCCATGGTCGGCACGTCGCGCAGGATGTTCACGCCCGGCGTGTCGGTCGGGACGACGAACATCGACGCGCGCTGGTGGGGCCGCGCGTCGGGATCGGTGACCGCCATGACGATCATGAAGTCGCTGATCGACGCATTGGTCGTGAACCACTTGTGGCCGTTGATGACCCAGCCGTCGCCGTCTCGCTCGGCGCGCGTGGTGAGCAGCGTCGGGTCGGCGCCGGCGCCCGGCTCGGTCATGCTGAACGCCGACTTCAGGTCGCCGGCCAGCAGCGGCTCCAGCCAGCGCTCCTTCTGCTCCGGGGAGCCGGCCAGCGCGAGGATCTCGGAGTTGCCGGAGTCCGGCGCCTGGCAGCCGAAGGCGTTGGGCGCGAACGGCGACGTGCCGAGGATCTCGTGCAACAGGCCGAGCTTGACCTGGCCGTAGCCCTGCCCGCCCAGCTCGGGGTCGAGGTGGGCTGCCCAGAGGCCCTGCGCCTTCACCTGCTCCTGCAACGGGCGGTAGATCGCGTCGAGGTCGGACTGCGAGAGGTCCTTGTAGATCGGCTCGATCGGCCAGATCTCGTTGCGGACGAGGTCGCGGGCCCAGTCCAGCTTCTCCTGGTACTCCGGGTCCGTCGAGAAATCCCAAGCCATCGTGTTGCTCTCCTAGTTGCGGGGGTCGAGGACGACCTTCGAGACGCCGTCCTCACGGCTGTCATACAGGCGGTAGGCCTCAGGGCCTTCGGACAGGTTGAGTCGGTGCGACACCACGACCTCGGGCTGCAACCGGCCGGCGGCGGTCAGCGCCAGCAGCGCGGGCAGCTCGTACTGCACCGAGCAGAGGCCGATGTGGAACTCCAGCTCCTTGAGCTGCATCAGCGGCATCGGGAAGCTGAACTTCATGTTCTGGTTGACGCCGACCACGGAGACGCGGCCGGCCTTCTTGACCAGGTCGAAGGCGAGCTGGATCGTCTGGTCGGGGCCGACGGCCTCCAGGACCACGTCGGCGCCCATGCCGTGCGTCGCGGCGGCGACGGCGGCGCGGACGTCCTCGTCGTCGATCGGCTCCGCGCCCAGGGCGGCGGCCTGCGCGCGGCGCTCGGCGACGAGGTCGACGCCGAGGACGCGGGCGGCGCCCATCAGCTGCGCGGCCTTCACGCACATCAGGCCGACCGGGCCGAGGCCGATGACGACGACGGTCTCGCCGGGGGAGATGCGGGCGCGGCGGGCGCCGTACCACGCGGTGGCGGCGTTGTCGGTGAGGACGACGGCCGCCTCGTCGCTGACGCCGTCGGGGATCAGCAGCAGGTTGCCGTCGGCGTGCGGGACGGCCACCGCTTGGGCCTGGCAGCCGGGCAGCTCGTGGCCGATGCCGTAGCAGTCGCCGACGCCGGTCTCGCACGACGCGACACGGCCGGCGAGGCAGGCCGGGCAGGCGCCACACCCCGCCGATGCGGGGACCAGGACGCGGTCGCCGACCCGGAAGCGGGAGACGCCGCTGCCGACCTCGACGACCTCGCCGACGGCCTCGTGGCCGACGCAGTAGCCGACCTTCTGGCTGAAGCCGTGACCGCTGTAGATGTGCAGGTCGCTGCCGCAGATGCCGCAGCAGCTGATCTGCACCACGGCGCCGTCGGCGGCATCGGGCGTGGCGTCGGCGACGTCCTCGTAGCGGATGTCCTTCGGGCCGTGGTAGGTCAGCGCGCGCATCGGGACCGGGACATTAATGCACTTGTATTACATGTCAATGCTCATATATTTCGGGGTGTGCGCGAGCAACTCATCACCGCGGCGGAGGAGCTGTTCGCCCGGCGTGGGGTGGAGGGCGTGTCGCTGCGGGAGATCAACGCGGCGGCCGGCGCGAAGAACGGCAGCGCGGTCCAGTACCACCTCGGCGACCGCGCCGGGGTGATCCAGGCGGTGCTCGACCGGCACCGTCCCGAGGTCGAGGCCCGTCGCCATGCGCTGCTCGACGAGCTGGAGTCGCGCGAGCAGGTCACGCTGCGCGATGTCGCCGGTGCCTACGTCCGCCCGCTCGCGGCCAAGCTGTCCGATGCGCCGGGCTACCTGCAGGTGCTGGCCGACATCGTCACCCGGCCCGAGCCCGCCGTCGTCTGGGTCACCGCCGAGGACGCCTCCGACAGCACCTTCCGCTGGCGCGCGCTGGCCGGCCCGATGCTCACCGTCAGCGCCGACCGCTTCCACCGCCGGTTCACGGCGATGCAGTTCACGCACACCGCGCTGGCCCAGCGCGCGCGGGAGGGGCGCCGCAGCGACCACCGCCTCTACACCTCACACCTCATCGACCTCGTCACCGCGCTGCTGGGCGCGCCGGTCTCCGCGGAGACCGAGCGGCTGCGCGCAGAGCGCGACTGATCGGCCCGGGCGGCCGAGTCCTTTCGCGGAGCGCCGAGGGGACTGAGCGGTAGGGTCGCCTCCATGCGCGACCCCGGCCCGCTCGCCACCCTCCGGGCGGTCGCCCGGCCCGGGGCGTCCTCCGCCGCGGAAGTGGCCGGCCCCGTGGTGCTCGCGGCGTGAGGGTCGCCGTCGCCGGCTGCGGCACGGCGGGCCCGGCCGCCGCGGCGCTGCTGCACGACCAGGGGCACGACGTCGAGATCTTCGAGCGCTTCGACGCTCCCGCCCCTGTCGGCGCGGGCATCCTGCTGCAGCCGACCGGCATGGCCGTCCTGCGCGGGATGGGGCTGCTGGAGGAGGTCGCGGCGCGCGGCTCGCGCGTGGACCGGCTGCACGGGGTGACCGCCGCCGGCCGGGTGGTGCTGGACCTGGCCTACGAGGACTGGCGGCCCGGTGCGTTCGGGTGCGGCATCCACCGGCACGCGCTGTTCAGCGCGCTCTGGGACGCCGTGGGCGCACGCGGCATCACCGTCCACACCGGCGCGACGCTGACCGGCGCGCCCGCGGGCTTCGACCTCGTCCTGGGCTGCGACGGCGCCCGCAGCGCGGTGCGCGGCGAGCAGCTGGAGGCGTTCGGGCCGCGGCGGGTCAAGCAGTACCCCTGGGGTGCGATGTGGACGATCGTCGACGACCCCGACGAGCGCTACGCGGGCGCGCTCTCGCAGGTCTACCGCTCCACGCGCGAGATGGTGGGGTTCCTGCCGTCCGGCCGCCCGGACCTCGGCGTGCCCCGCGTCTCGCTGTTCATCAGCGAGCCGGTCTCCACCGTCGCGGCGACCCGCGCCGCCGGGCTGGACGCGCTGAAGGCCCGCGTGCGCGGGCTGGTCGGCACGCGCGCCGACGCGATCCTGGACCAGCTGACGTCGATGGAGCAGCTGACCTTCGCGTCCTACCACGACATCGTGCTGCGCCGGCGCCACGCGCACGGGGTCGCGCTGGCCGGCGACGCCGCGCACGCGATGTCCCCCCAGCTCGGGCAGGGGGCCAACCTCGCGCTCGTCGACGCGTGGGTGCTGGCCGACTGCCTGCGCGCCTGCGGCCCGGACCTCGACGCCGGGTTGGCCGCCTACACGGCCCGGCGGGCCAGGCACCTGCGCTTCTACGGCTGGGCCTCGCGGCTGCTGACACCCGTCTTCCAGTCGCGCCTGGGCCTGCTCGCACCGCCGCGCGACCTGCTCGCCGCGCCCGTCGCGAAGCTGCCGTTCGTGCGCAACCAGATGGTCGGCGCGCTGGCCGGCGCGAAGACGGGCGTGTTCAGTTCGCTGCCGGTGGGAGAGACTCCCGCCCCATGACCTTGCAGGGGAGGATCGCGGTGGTCACGGGCGCGGGCTCGGGCATCGGGGCGGCGACGGCCAGGCGCCTGGCGCAGGAGGGGTGCACGGTGCACCTGTGCGACCGCGACACCGCTGGAGTCGAGGCCACGGCGGCGGCGATCACCGGCGCGGGCGGACGGGCCACCGCGTACACCGTCGACGTCACCGATGCCGATGCGGTGCTGGCGTTCGCGGACGCCGTCTTCGCCGCGGAGGGGCGCGTCGACGTCCTGCACAACAACGCCGGCATCGGCCACGCGGGACGGACCGAGGACACGCCGCTGGCGGTGTGGCGCCGCGTGATCGAGGTCAACCTGATGGGCGTCGTCCACGGCGTCCACGCGTTCGGTCCGCGGATGCTCAGGCAGCCCGGTGGCGGGCACATCGTCAACACGGCGTCGGCCGCGGGTCTGTCGCCGACGCCGAAGATGCTGCCCTACGGCACCAGCAAGCACGCGGTCGTCGGGCTGAGCGAGGGCCTCAACGCCGAGTGGTCGCCCCAGGGCGTGCGGGTCACCGCGCTGTGCCCGGGCATCATCAACACGCCGATCACCCGCTCGACGGAGATGAGCGGCGAGGCCGCCCGCAACCAGGAGCGGATCGCCCAGTTCTACGAGCGGTTCGGAGCCACGGCCGACGACGTCGCCGACGCCGTCGTCTCCGCGCTGGGGTCCGGCTCGCCGATCCGGACCGTCCCGCGCCTGCACGTCGTGCCGATGTGGATCATCCGGCGCATCTCGCCCCGGGCGGCGCAGGGCGTGGCGCGCCTGGCCGCGAGGGCGATCGGCTGAACGGCCGGGTCAGACGACGAGGCCGTGGCGCACCGTGTTCTCGGTGACGCTGCGGGCCTCGACGAACTGCAGCAGGTAGTCGGGGCCACCGGCCTTCGGGCCGGTGCCGGACAGGCGGCTGCCGCCGAAGGGCTGGCGCCCGACCATCGCGCCGGTGATCTCGCGGTTGACGTAGAGGTTGCCGACGGGCGTGTGGGCGCTGACGTGGTCGATGGTCCGGGGCGAGCGGCTGAACAGCCCGCCGGTCAGCGCGAACGGGCTGTCGTCCAGCCGCTGCAGGGCCTCGTCGATCGACCCGACGCGCTCCAGGCTGAGCACCGGCCCGAAGATCTCCTCGTTGACGATCGGGTGGTCCGCCGGCAGGTCGCAGAACAGCGCGGGCGCCGCGTAGTAGCCGTCGGCGTCCGGGGTGGCCGCCGTCGCGCGCGGGGTCGCCTGCGCGCAGTAGCGGGCCACACGCTCCTGCGACTCGGGGTCGATCACGGCCGGGACGTCGGTCGCGAAGTCCTCCGCCGGGCCGACCTGCAGGGTGCTGATCGCCCCCGCGAGCCGTTCGGCGAGCGCGTCGGCGACGTCGGCGTGCGCCAGGACGCGTGAGGCCGCGCTGCACTTCTGGCCCGCGAAGCCGAACGCGCTCTTGACGATCGCCGGGACGACGTCGTCCAGGTCGGCATCGGCGTCGACGATGATGCAGTTCTTGCCGCCCATCTCGGCGACGACCTTCTTGATGTGGCGCTGGCCGGGCGCGAGCCTCGCCGCCGTCTCGAGGATGTTCAGGCCGGCCGCGCAGGAGCCGGTGAAGGCGATCGTGTGGACACCGGGGTGGGCGACGAGGGCCTTGGCCGGTGCGTCGCCGCCGGGCAGCAGGTGCAGGGCGTCGTGGGGGACGCCCGCGGCGTGCAGCGCGTCGACGACGGCCTTCGCGCAGGCGGGTGCCTGCTCGGCCGGCTTCAGGATGACCGCGTTGCCCGCGGCCAGTGCGGCGCTGGTCATGCCCGCGGCGATGGCCAGCGGGAAGTTCCAGGGGGCGATGACGGCTGTGACGCCACGGCCGCCGTAGTGCAGCGTGTTCTTCTCGCCGGGCAGCTGGATCAGCGGCCGGTCGGTGAGCTGGGTGATGCCGAGCGCGTAGTACTCGAGGAAGTCGATGGCCTCGCAGACGTCGCCGTCGGCCTCGGCCCACGGCTTGCCGGCCTCGCGGACGGCCAGCGCGGCCAGCTCCAGCTTGCGGTCGCGCAGCAGCGACGCCGCCCGGCGCAGGACCGTCGCGCGATGCTCGGCGGTCTCGGCGTTCCAGCGCGCAAAGCCCGCGGCCGCGAGGGCGACGGCGGCGTCGGCGTGGGCCGCCGTGGCGCCGTGGGCGATCGCGACGACGGTGCCGGGGTGGCATGGGTCGACGCTGTCAAACGGCTCGCCGCGCACGATGTCGTCACCCAGCAGGATCGGCACGTCGAGGGGCAGCGTCGCGTCCAGCGCCTCCAGGGCCTGCGTCGCCCGCTCGCGGACCGCGGCGCGGCGCAGCTCCAGCAGCGGCTCGTTCTTGAAGGTGTCGGACATCACGGCTTCTCCAGGAGGGTGTCGAGGTCGGCGCCGGCGGCGTGCGCGGCGAGGAAGGAGTCGTTGGAGGTGTTCTCCAGCAGGCGGCGCACGAGGTAGGCCATGCCGGCGACGAGGTCGCCCACCGGGCAGTAGGTGCGCACGCGGCGGCCGGTCCTGGCGATGGCGGCCTGCGTCTCGTCGCCCAGGCCGCGCAGGACCTGCAGCTCGAGCGCGTCCTGCGGCAGGCCGAGGCTGTCGGCGTAGGCGGCCGCATGGGCGATGCTGCGGAGGTTGTGGCTGGCGATCGCGGTGCGCACCCGACCACAATGAGCGACGGCGTCCAGGAGCTTGCGGGTCAGCAGCTCGAACTGGCGGTCGCACGACCTCCGGTCGGTGAACACCGGGATCGGCCAGCCGTGCTGGGTGGCCTGCACGACCTCGTGGTCCCAGTAGGCGCCCTTGACCAGGCGGATCGTCAGTGGGTGCCGGCGCGGATGCTCGGCGGCCCAGCGGACGAGGTGATCGAGGTGCTCCTCGGACTCGGTCAGGTAGGCCTGCAGGACGATGCCCGCCGAGGGGCCCTCGGCGAACTCCGGCTCGGACAGCAGCTCGGTCGTCAGCTGCGTGATCGCCTCGCGCGTGTCGAAGCTCTCCATGTCGATGTGCAGGTGGGCGTCGAGCTCCTTGGCGACGCGGAGCAGGTGGCGCAGGCGCTCGCGGGCGCCGTCGGCACCGCGCTGCGGCGCGTTGGGCCGCAAAAGCGGCGTGAGCGCGGACACCTTGACGCTGAGGTTCACGCGCGGCAGCGGGCCGGCGCCGTCGTGCTCGAGGTGGGGCTGCGCGGGCCAGCGCGCCGCAGCGGCGCTGAGGGTGCGCAGCACGAGCTCGCACCGCGCGGCGTAGGCGTCCGCCTCGTCCTCGGTGACGGTGGCCTCCCCGAGCAGGTCCACGGTGGTGGCGACGCCGTCGCGCCAGAGGTGCTCGAGCTCCTTCAGGCTGTCCTGCGCGTCGGCACCGACGATGAACCGCGTGGCCATGTGCTTGACCCCCTGTGACGCCGCGAAGGCGGTCGGGCGCCGCAGCGCGGGCGCACCGACGAGCCGGGCGACGCGCGTCGCGGTGACCGAGCCGTGCGCGTCCTCGAGCAGCTCCTCGAGGTGGCGGACCATCTCGTCGGCCGAGGCACACGCGGGCCGGACGTCGACGAAGCGGAACAGCGCTGCGCGCAGCTCCGGGTCCTCGACCAGCCGGCGCATCATCCGCCGCTCGACCAGCGCCGCCGGGGTTCGCGACGGTCGCGGGAAGCCCTTGGCCAGGACCTCGCCCACACCATGAACGGCGGGCTCGAGGTCGGTGCGCGTCTCCTCCACAGCAGCAACAGGGGCCATGCGCCAAGGATCGGGATCCGGACCGCCCACGACGAGTGTCTCCCCGTCGCACCCTCACCCCCAACCCTGCGACATATGTCGCACCGACCGTGCGGCGCCGTCCGCCGCAGGTTCAGCTGGCCAGGCGGGTGAGGCGAAGGGCCAGCTGGAGGGTTAGGCGGTCGTCGCCGGTGTGGACGTCGAGGGACGTGAGGTCCTTGATGCGGGCCAGGCGGCGGTAGAGCGTGGCGCGATGGACGTGGATGTCCTCCGCGGCGGCGGAGAGGTCGCCGGCGGCCTCGGCGGCGGCCTCGGCCGCCTCGAGGAGCTCAGGATGGTGCCGCAGCGGGGCAACGACGGCGGGCGGGGCGGGTCGGCCGGCCCGGTCCCAGAGGTCGGCGACGACGCCCCAGCCGCCGAGGTCCGGCCAGGCCGCCCACGGGCCGAAGCCGGGGGCGCGTTGCAGGACGTGGAGCGTCAGGGCGGCCTCGCGGTAGGCGTCCCGGGCCGACGTGAGGCCCGGGGCGCTCGCGGCGGCTCCGGCGTGGGGCGCGCCCGCCGCGGTGAGGGCCTGCGCCAGGCCGCCGGCGTCCAGGCCCGCGGCGAGGACGACGACGAGGCGACCGTGCGTCGCCCAGGTCGCGCCGCCGGCCCGCCAACGGCGGCGCACGGCCTCACCGGCCTCCTCGCCGGCGACCCCGACCGCGACGACCACGGGGGCGTCCTCGGCGCAGCGCAGCAGCGCGGCGAGCTCCAGCGACGCGTGCTGGGCCGCGACCACATCGGCGTCGAAGAGCAACGCGCGGACGAGGTGCTGGTGGGCGTCGGTCGCGGTGCGGCGCTGCCAGAGCTCGGTCTCGACCACCGCCGCCGTGCGCTCCAGGGCGCCGAGCTCGGTCGGCGAGAGCGGCCGCTCGCCGAGGACGACCCAGACGAACCCCAGCAGGACGTCGGCGTGGCGCACCGGCAGGCAGGTCCGCCTGGTCATGCCGACGGCGGCGTTGTCGGGCGTCTCCACGACGCCGACCGCGCGCAGCAGCCCCAGCGACTCCAGCCACTCGCGCACGTCGGCCGGGGCCTCGCGCGTCAGGATCGTCTCGCGCCGCACCCGGTCGAGCTCGCCGGTGTGGGAGGAGTGGGCCAGCAGGCGGAAGCGGCGGTCCTCGACGGAGATCGGTCGCCCGAGCTCGGCGGCGAGGTCATCGACGAGTTCCTGGAGATCGGCCACTCCCGACGCAGCCTAACCCGCGCCCCGGGCCGCCCGTCGCCGCCTCCCGTCAGCCACCGGCCGGCTCGGCGCTGACCCGCAGGTGCGTCCGTTCGCCGTGGTGGCCCATGAGGATCAGCACCTCGACCGGGCCGCCGGCGCCCGCCAGCCAGTGCGGGGTCAGGGTGCTGAACTCGGCCGCCTCACCCGGCCCGAGCTCATGCTCGTCGTCGCCGAGCACCAGGCGCAGGTGGCCGCGCAGGACGTACAGCCACTCGTGCCCGTCGTGGACGCGCAGGTCGGGACGGCCGCGCCGTTCGGGGATCGTCAGGTGGTAGGCGTGCGGGCCGCTGGTGCCCTCCTGCGACAGCGGCAGGACGCGCATTCCGCCGACCCGCTCGGCCTTGCGGCGCACGCGCGGGTCGGCGGACGGCTCCGGCGCCAGCAGCGCGTCGACGGTGGTCCCCAGCGCCCGGGCGAGCGGCGCCAGATGGTCGACGGCCAGCCGCCGCTTGCCGGTCTCCAGCCGCGACAGCGTCGACGTCGCCATCCCCGCCGCGGCCGCGACGGTCTCCAGCGACAGGCCGCGCTCCTCGCGCAGCGCCCGCAGCCGGGCGCGGATCAGCTCCTCGGAGGTCTTTGCCATTTCGGCAAATGATCTTGCCAGCAGCCCGCTGCGCCTGCCACCGTCGGCCCCATGCAAGATGTCGTGATCGTCGGTGGTGGCAGCGCCGGGCTGCAGGCCGCCCTCACCCTGGGCCGCATGCGCCTCGCCGTGACCGTGCTGGACACCGGCCGCCCCAGCAACGCGCCCGCGCACGCGATCGGCGGCCTGCTGGGCCAGCACGATCGCGCCCCGTTGGACCTCCTGAGCCTGGGTCGCCGGCAGCTGGCCGAGCTGCCCAGCGTCACGCTCAGCGACGCCGAGGCGGCCCGCGTCGATCCCGGCGCGGTGACGACGCGCGACGGCACCATCGCGGCCCGCGCGGTCGTCCTGGCCACTGGCGCCGACTACGTCCGCCCGGACATCCCCGGCCTGGAGCAGCTCTGGGGCGACACCGTCATCCACTGCCCCTTCTGCCACGGCTGGGAGGCGCGCGACCAGCGCATCGGGCTCCTGGCCGCCGACGCCGACCACGCCGGCCATCTGCTCCCGCTGCTGGCGCGGCTGAGCGCCGACGTCGAGGTCATCACCGACGCGACCGCGCTCACGAGCACGGACGGCCGGCTGCGCAGCGTCCTCACGGCCGACGGCCGCGAGGTCGAGCGCGACGTGCTGTTCGTCGCCGCGCCGCCCCGGCTGCGGGACGCGGCGTTCGCCCACCTGGGCCTCGAGCGCAACGGCCCGCTGCTGAAGGTGGGCGACTTCGGGATGACGAGCGTGCCCGGGGTCTTCGCCGCGGGCGACCTCGCCGTGCCGGCCCCGTCGGTCGCGCAGGCCATCGCGTCGGGCCAGCGCGCCGCGGTCGGCGTCGTGCGCGAGCTGTCCTAAGATCGCAGGACGCCTGCGTCCGAGCACACCAGGTACTTCCGCCCGGCGGCGCTGCCGGGCATCGAGGCGCTCCACGCGAGCTTCGTCAGCCACGCCTACCGGCCCCACTCACACCCGACGTGGACGGTCGCGGTCGTCGAGCGCGGCGCCGCCCGCTTCGAGCTGGACGACACCGAGCAGCGTGCCGACCGGGGCGAGCTGTTCGTGCTGGAGCCGGAGTCCGTCCACACCGGCATGGCCGCCGTCCCGGAGGGCTGGGCCTACAAGGTGCTCTACCTCGACCCGCACGTCCTCGGCGCCTACCACGAGCACGACGGCGCGCCCCCGCAGGCCTCCAGATGGGTCGTCTTCGAGGACGTCGCGCTGCGCGACCGGCTGCTGCGCGCCCACCACCAGCTGGCGCACGGCAGCCCCGGGCTGGGGCTCGAGGAGGCGGTCCTCGGCGCCGTCGACGGGCTGCGACCGCACCTGAGGCCCGGCCCGCCGGTCCGCGAGCGGGGCCGGGCCGAGCACGCCGCGGTGCGCCGGGCCCGTAAGCACCTGCGGGCCCGGTTCGACCAGACGGTCTCCCTGCAGGAGCTCTCGGCGGTCGCCGGTCTGAGCCGCTTCGAGCTGGTGCGCCGCTTCCACCGCCAGATCGGCCTGACGCCGCACGCCTTCCAGACCGACCTGCGCATCGCCCACGCCCGGACGCTGCTGGCGCGCGGCGAGCCACCCGCGCAGGTCGCCGCGGCCTGCGGCTTCAGCGACCAGCCGCACCTCACCCGCGTCTTCAAGCGCGCGGTCGGCACCACGCCCGCCCGCTACGCCCGCGCCTGAGCGCAACATCGTTCAAGACGCGCCGCACGGCGCCCGCGACGATGCGGCAATGGGTGTGACCGACTTCGACACGAAGGTCGCCGTCGTGGTGCGTGACGACCTGGCCGCCTGGCAGCGCCTGAACGTCACCGCGTTCCTGATGAGCGCGGTGACCGCGGCCGGGGACGACGCCACCGTCGGCCCCGACTACGTCGACGCCGACGGCGTCCACTACCTGGGGATGCTGCGCCAGCCGGTGCTCGTCTACGAGGCGACCAAGGACAAGCTCAGCACCGTCCACAACCGCACGCTGACGCGCGAGGTGAAGGCCGCGATCTACACGCAGGAGCTGTTCAGCACCGGCCACGACGACGACAACCGCGCCGCCGTCGCGGCGGTCCGGACGTCAGACCTGGACCTCGTCGGCCTGGCGATCCGCGCACCGCACAGGGACGCCGACGCGATCCTCCGCGGCCTCAGCCGGCATCCCTGACGCGCACGCTGAAGCGGGCGCTGAAGCTCTCCCCGGGAAGGACGTGCCGCAGGCCGCGGCCGGTGACCAGGGCGTTGGTCGGCGCGGTCATCGGCTCCCACGCGACGAACGGCTCGCCCGCGGGCGCCCACGCGTGGGCGACCGGGTAGTCCGGCGGGCCGAACTCGACGACGAGCTCCAGGCCGCCGCCACGCAGCGAGAACGCGCCGGTCAGCTCCTCGAACTCCGCGTCCACCACGTGGTCGCCGAGGACGCCGCCGCGCCACTCCGGCTCGCCGACCTGCCCCGTGGGGATGCCGCGGTCGTCGAGCACCGACTTGCCGGCGACCGGCAGCGACACCTCCAGCGCCTCGCGGGGCACCCCGGGCAGCTGGAACAGCGGGTGCCAGCCGAAGGCGACGGGCACGCCGACGACGCCGAGGGCCGTCAGCGACGTGTCGACGGTCATCGTGCAGCTGGTCAGCTCGACGCTGACCTCCAGGGCGTGGGGGAAGGGGAAGACCCGCAGCACCGGTTCCTCGGCGACGAACCGCGCGACCAGCCGGGTGTCCGAGGCCGAGACGACGTCCCACGCCCGGCCCGCCATCGCGCCGTCCTTGGGCAGGCCGTTGCCGTCGAGCTTGACGTCCTCGGGCCGCAGCGTCACCTCACCGTAGGACATGCCGTCCAGGCGGTTGGCCCACGGCGCCAGCAGCGGGATGCCGAACGCGGAGCCCTTGGCCCGGTAGGCCTCCAGGCCGCCGCGCTGTCCCAGCAGCTCACCGCCGCGGTAGCGCAACGACGCCCCGACCATCCCGTCCTCGGGCAGCCACGTCGCGGTCAGGTCCCCACACGACAGCTCGGTCACCGCCCCACCCTCTCACCTTCCTAGCCTGGGTGCATGGACACCTTCACCATCGGCGGCTCCCTCACGATCAGGCGGCTCGGCTACGGCGCGATGCGCATCACGGGCGAGGGCATCTGGGGGCCTCCCGCCGACCACGATGCCGCGATCGCGGTGCTCAAGCGGGCGGTGGAGCTGGGCGTCGACTTCATCGACACCGCGGACTCCTACGGGCCGTACGTCAGCGAGGACCTCATCGCCGAGGCGCTGCATCCCTACACCGGTGTCCACATCGCGACGAAGGCGGGGCTGACGCGGACCGGCCCGGGGGAGTGGCACCCGGTCGGCCGTCCCGAGTACCTGCGCCAGTGCCTGGAGATGAGCCTGCGCCGCCTCAAGCTCGACAGCATCCCGCTGTACCAGCTGCACCGCATCGACCCGAAGGTCCCGCGTGAGGAGCAGTTCGGCCTGCTCAAGGAGCTGCAGGACGAGGGCAAGGTCCAGCACGTCGGTCTCAGCGAGGTCAGCGTCGAGGAGATCGAGGCCGCCCGCGAGATCGTCGAGGTCGCGACGGTGCAGAACCTCTACAACCTCGCCAACCGCGATGCCGAGGACGTCCTGGACCACTGCGAGGCCCACGGCATCGGCTTCATCCCGTGGTTTCCCCTGGCCGCCGGCGAGCTGGCCCAGCCCGGCGGGCCGGTCGCCGAGGCGGCCACCCGGCATGAGACGACGCCGGGCGCGATCGCGCTGGCCTGGCTGCTGCACCGCAGCCCGGTGATCCTGCCGATCCCCGGCACCGGCAGCGTGGCCCACCTCGAGGAGAACATGGCGGCCGCCGGCCTGACCCTCACCGAGGAGGAGCACGCCGCGATCGGCTGAGCCGGCTACTTCAGCGCGTCGAGCTGCTCGCGCAGCCATGCGATGAGCATGGCGTTGTTGCGGATGCCGAGGTCCAGCACCGGCGCGAACGCGTTCTGCTCGCCCAGGCGGTCGCGCTCCTCCTTGGCCGCCCACATCTCGGCGAACGCCTCGCGCTGCTGCTCGAGGATCGCCAGCTCGCGCTCCATGAGCACGCGGCGGTCCTCGGCGGGGATCAGGAACTGCAGGAACGCCCGCAGGCCCAGCTCGCTGCGCTGGGTGCGGTTGGGCTCGGTCTCCATGAGCCAGCGGTGCAGCTCCTCGCGGCCGGCCTCCGTCACGCCCCAGGTCCTGCGGTTGCGCGCGCCCTCGGCGACGACCTCGATGTAGCCGGCCTCCTCGAGCTTGGACAGCTCGGGGTAGATCTGGCTGTGGGACGCCGACCAGGCGTTGGCGAGGGAGCGCTCGAAGCGCTGGGTCAGCTCATACCCGCTGGCGGGCTCGGCGGCCAGCAGGCCCAGGACGGCATGGCGCAGGGACACTGAGGTGCACGATACTCCGGCCTAGACATATAAGAATCGATATGTAAGATTCGACATATGGAGACGACGAACATGTCCGCGGGCCAGACCCGGTGGCTGCTGGCGGCGATCATGTCCGGCCTGCTGCTGGCGATGCTCGACCAGACGATCGTCGGCACCGCGCTGCCCGCCATCGTCGACGCGCTGGGCGGCGGGCAGCTCTACGCGTGGAGCGTGACGGCCTACATCGTCCCGGCCACCGTCTCGCTGCCGATCTACGCGCGCCTGTCGGACCGCTTCGGCCGCCGCGACCTGCTGCTCATCGGCATGACGCTGTTCATCGCCGGCAGCGCGCTCAGCGCGACGGCGTCGACGATGCACATGCTCATCGCCACGCGCGCGCTGCAGGGCCTCGGTGCCGGGGCGCTGGAGGGCCTGAGCTTCATCCTCGTCACCGACATCTTCAAGGGGCAGCGCAGCGTGGCCTGGCAGGCCGCGATGGCCGGCCTGATGGGCTTCAGCTTCCTGCTCGGGCCGCTCATCGGCGGCGCGCTGACCGACGGGCTGGGGTGGAGGGCGGTGTTCCTCGTCAACGTTCCGGTCGGCGTCGCCGCGCTGGTCATCGTCGCCCGCACGCTGCCGCGCAGCCTGGGTCGCAGCGAGTCCCGCGAGGCCCCGCCGGACTACCTCGGCATGGTGCTGCTGACCGCGGCGATCGGCCTCGTGCTGCTCGGCCTCAGCCGCCGCGGCATGGTCACCGGCAGCGGCGAGCTGCACGCCTGGACCGAGCTCGGCGTCGGTGGCGCGATCGGCGCCGGCCTGCTGCTGCTCGTGCCGTTCCTGCAGGCCGAGGCCCGCGCGGCGACGCCCCTGCTGCCCCTGCGCCTGCTGACCGACCGCAAGCTCGCCACGATCCTCATCACCGGCACCGCGGCGACGTTCGCGATGTACGCGGCGGTCCTGCTGCTGCCGCGCTACTTCCAGGGCGTGCAGCACGTCAGCGCCACCCATTCGGGCCTGCTCATCTACCCGCTGCTGCTCGGCGTGCTGGTGAGCGTCAACGCCGGTGCCCAGCTCATCGCCAGCACGCTGCACCTGCAGCGCGTGCTGATCGGCGCGACGCTGCTGGCGGTCGTGGGCGCCGCGGGCTTTTTGACCTTCGACGCCGACACGCCGCGCTGGCAGTCGACGCTGTTCATGGCGCTCATCGGCATCGGCGTCGGGCCGATGTTCAGCGGCCTGCAGATCGCGGTGCAGCGCACGGTCGCGCCCCAGGACATGGGCGCCGCGCTGGGGACGCTGATCCTGCTGCGACAGGTCGGCGGCGTGGTCGCCCTGGCGGTCGCCGAGACGCTCTACGTCTCCGGCCTCACGCGCGGCCATGACGCGGCGGTGTCCACCGGCACGAGCGTCGCAGCCGTCGCCCTGACCGGTGGAGCCATCGCCGTCACGGCGCTGCTGGCCCTGCCGCGCAGCGCGGCCAGGCTGCCACCGCTACCGGCTCCCGCGACCACCTAGTGCCCGGACGGGGTGGTGGGAATGGTGACGCTGGGCGTCACCCATTCCCACCACCCTCACGTGCGAGCGCGGCGCCGATCGCCGCGCGCCCGCGCACGTCGAGCTTGCGGAACAGCGCGGCGACGTGGGTCTCGATGGTGCGGTCCGACAGCACCAGCCGCTCGGCGATCTGGCGGTTGGTCAGGCCGATCGCGACCAGTTCGGCGACCTCCGCCTCGCGGCGGCTCAGGGCCCCGGGGCCGGCCGCCCGGGCCCCGCCGCTGCCGACCCGGCGACCCAAGCCGCGCATCCCGCGGACCGCGACGTCGCGCAGGCGCACCGCCCCACAGTGGTCCAGCTCGGCGCGTGCGGTCTCGTACGCGCCGAGCGCCGCGCCGCGGTCGGAGGACGCCAACGCCTGTCCCAGCAGCAGCTGGCCGCGCGCGGCGAGGATCCGGTCGCCTGCGCCAACCGCGTCAGCGGTGGCGTGACGGGCCAGCCGCGCCGCGCCCGTCAGGTCGTCCTCGGCGAGGGCGACGGCGGCCTGCGCCAGCCCGGCCTCGCAGCGGCGGCCTCCCAACGGCGAACCGGCCGCAGCCCGCGCCGCCCGCAGCGCCCAGCTGCGGGCGTCGGCCAGGTCGCCTGCTGCGAGCGCGGCCCGCGTGAGCAACTCGTAGTTGCGGGGCCGCATCGGCGCCTCGCAGACCGGCAGCTCCGGGCCGCCGTCGGCGTCGAGGATCGTGGCGCGGACGACTCCGGCGTCGCCGCGCTCCAGCCAGGTCTCGGCCAGGTGGACGCGCGCGTGAGCGACGAAATACGTCGGGCGGCCGCGCGCCGCGTTGATGGCGACGGCCTCCTCGCCGCAGTCGGCAGCCAACGTCAGCTCACCGGCCAACGTGGCGATCCAGCCGCGCAGCGTCAGCGCCCACGCGAGCGACTGGTCGATGCCGCTGAGCCGCACCGCGTCGAGCAGCGCGTCAGCCTCACCGGCTGCCTCGGTCAGCTCCCCGCGCCAGGTGCGCGCGACGGCCCGCGCAATCGTCAGCGGCACCAGCAGCTGGCTCTGACCGGTTGCGGCGGAGATCTCCAGCGCGCGGTCGCATACGGCGATGCAGAGCTCGTGCTGCTCCAGCGCCATCGCGGTCCAGGCGATGGGGAGGACGGCGTCCATCCGCGCGGCGATCTCCCCGTCGGTCGCGCGGGCCAGCAGCGCAATGGCCCGGTCGCTCTGCTCCAGCGACGACTGAGGATCACCGGTGTTGTATGCGGCCAGCGCGCGGGCCCCCGCACCGGCGGCCTGCAGGACGACGTCGGAGGTGCGCGCCGCGGCGCGGTCGGCCGCCGCCGCGAGCGCGGGCATCTCCCCGAAGGCCGGCTCGTAGAGGCAGTCACTCGTGGCGGCGATGCCGAGTTCGGCGGCCTCGACGCCTTCGGGGTCGTCGACGTCGTCCAGGGCCCGGCGCAGCAGCTGCGTGGCCTCGCCGTGGTGGCCGAGCATGTGGCCGATCAGCGCCAGCGGTCCGACGACGCGACCGCGCAACGCGGCGTGGCTGGGCGGCAGGGTGTTCAGGACCTCCAGCAGCGTTCCGCGGCCGTCCTCCAGGCGGCCCGCAGCGGCCTGCGCGGCGGCCAACGCGCCCAGCACCCCGACCCGCTCGGCCGGGTCGGCGGACACCGGCATCAGCGCCAGCGCGGCGGAGAACCAGCGGGCGGCGATGACCGGCGAGCGGTGCGACAGCTCGTGGCCGGCCGCGACCAGGGTGGCGATGGCCGCCGCGTCACCGGGGGTCGCGGCGGCCGCGAGGTGGTGCGCACGGTCGGCGGGCGGCGCACCCCGTGCCTCCAGTGCGTCGGCCAGCAGCCGGTGGGTCCGCAGTCGCGTGGCGCTGTCCGTCGCCTCGTAGGCGCTGCGGCGGACGATCGGGTGGCGGAAGCGGAAGCGCCCCACGGTCCCGAGGGGCTCGAGGATGCCGCTGCGCACCAGCGCGTCCAGCGCCGACAGCGTGTCGTCGTCGGTGCGCCCCGCGGCCGTGGCGACCAGGCGGTGGTCGACCGGGTCCCCGACGACGGCAGCCACGTCGCAGACCGCACGGGCATCGGGGGCCAGGGCCGCAAGCTCCTGGGCCAGGGACGCCGCGATCGCCGCCGGCACACCTGCACGGCTGGGCGCGTGCGCGACAGCCTCTCCCGTGCTGCGGGCCAGTTGCTCCAGGTAGAACGGATTGCCGCCCGTCTCGGTCATCAGCGCGTCCAGCCGGGCATCCGACACCGCTCCGCCCAGCAGCGCACCCGCGGCGTCGCGGTCCAGCGGGCCGGGCTCGACCAGCTCGTCGGCGGCCCGCGTCACGAGCGCGGCCTGCGCCACACCCGCGTGGTCGGCCAGGGCGGCCGGCCGGTAGGTCACCGCGAGCAGCACGGGTGCCTGTGGCGGCCGTCGCAGCAGCTGCAGCATCAGCGCCATCGAGCTGCTGTCGGCCCACTGCAGGTCGTCGATGCACAACACCACCGGGGCCAGCAGCTCGAGCAGGCGGACGAGCGCCCGCAGGACTGCCTCGCGGGTCGGCGGGGTGGCGGGCGCCTCCAAGGACGGCAGGACGGCGCCGAGCGCCGTGGCGTCGGCGCCGGCCAGGTGCTGTGCCGCGTCGGCATGCGGGTTCAGCGCGTCGGCGACCACTCCGTACGCGCGGTCCTGCTCGAACTCGGTGCCGACCCCGAGGAGGACCCGATGGCCCGCGCGTTCGCCGCGATGGACCAGCTCGGCCAGCAGCGCGGTCTTGCCGATGCCGGGGTCACCGGCGATCGCGAGGACCGCCGGGTCACCGTCGCCGACCCGTGCCAGCACCCGGTCCAACGCCGCGGATTCGTCGTCGCGCCCGTGCAGCCGCGGTGCCGCCGGCACGCCCATCGGGGCATCGTATTCCCGCGGTCCAGTGATTTCCCGGATGTTCGACAGCGGGCGCGGCCGCATGATCGGGCGATGCGAGCCAGCGGGGCCCTGATGAGCGTGATGGTGGTGGCGTTGGTGTCCGCCGCCCCGGCCCACGGGAAGGCGTGGCCGGCGAAGCTCGAGGTCGGGGCGCTGAAGGCCGGTGCGTCCGGCCTGACGCCGGGCGCGAGCGCCTCCGTGGCGGTGACGGCGCGCAACAAGGGCCGCCGGAAGGTGAGCGGTCGCAGCGTCCGGCTCTACCTGTCCAAGGACGCCAAGCACACCCGCGACGACGTCGCGCTGAAGACCGTCAAGGTCGCGGCCATCAAGGCGCGCAAGGCCAAGAAGGTCAACCTCGTGTTCGTGATCCCCAGGCGGACGGCACCCGGGACGTGGCGCCTGCTGCTGTGCCCGGTGAGGAAGAAGGGCGAGAAGGAGAGCTGCAAGGCGGGCCGGACGTTCACGGTCGTCTCCGGCGGCGGCGGGTCCTCCGGCTCCACGACGCCCACGAGCGGGCAGAGCACCACCACGACGCCGACGCCCACGCCGACTCCCACACCGACGACGCTGGACAGCGACAACGACGGCACGCCCGACGCGCAGGACTGCGCTCCCAAGGACGCCGCCGTCAGCCCGGGCAAGCCCGACAGTCCCGACATCGGCTTCCTGGACAGCAACTGCGACGGCGTGGACGGCACCGCGTCCGACGCGCTCTTCCTGTCGGTCGGCACCGGCGACGACGCCAACGCGGGCACGCGCGCCGCGCCCGTGAAGACCTTCGCGAAGGCCGTCGCGCTGTCGGCAGCCTCTGCTCCGCACAAGCCGATCCTCGCCGCCTCGGGCACCTACCCCGAGCGCGTCCTGCTGACCGACGGCGTCTCCGTCTACGGCGGCTATGACCCGCTGACGTGGGCTCGCGCCACGACCAACGTCACGAACATCACTGGGCAGGAGGTCGGGGTCCGCAGGGAGGGCGTCCGCGTCACCGGCGCGACGAACCCGACCGTGGTGCAGTTCGTGACGATCACGGTCGGCGATGCGCTGGCCAAGGGCGTCACGGTCTACGGCCTGCGCCTGCTCTCCAGCCCCGCCGTGATCGCCGAGAAGCTGACGATCACGACCGGCAAGGGCGCGCCCGGGGAGAAGGGCACCGACGGCTCCGACGGGCAGCAGGGCGGCGACGGCGTGGACGGCCACGACGGGACCTGCGCTGACCACTCCGGCTCAGGAGGCTCGGGTGGCCAGACACCCGGCGGGCACAACGGTGGCCCCGGCGGCGACGGCGGCTCGCACTTCTTCAACCAGATCACCCAACCGCAGAGCGGGTTCGACGGCCAGGTCAAGAACGCCGGCGGCGGCGCCGGTGGGCCCAAGGGCGACAACGGCGACTCCAAGGGCACCGACGGGATCAAGGGCGAGAACGGCGACCCGGGCGTGGCGGGCGCGCTCGGTGCGGGCGGCGACACGACCACCGCCAACAGCCTCGACGTCGTGGGGCAGAAGGGCCACGACGGCGCGACCGGCACGCCGGGGCACGGCGGTGGTGGCGGCGGTGGCGGCGGCGGCCAGACCGGGGATCCGACCGCGGGCAGCGACGGTGGCGGCAACGGCGGTGGCGGCGGCAGCGGCGGAGGGCTCGGCGGCGGCTTCGGCGGCGGCGGCCTGCCGGGCGGCGGCTCGATCGGGGTCTTCGCCTACGCCTCGACGGGCGCGGTCGTCCGCGACTCGGTGATCACGGCGGGCAACGGCGGCACGGGCGGCCAGGGCGGCTCGGCCGGCTTCGGTGGCGGCGGCGGCATCCGTGGCATCGGCGCGTCCAACTGCCTCAGCGACGTCGGACGCGGCGGCAACGGCGGCATCGGCGGTCCGGGCGGCCCCGGCGGCAGCGGCGGCGGGGGCCAGGGCGGCCCTTCGATCGCGATCGCACGCTCCTCGACGTCGCTGACGACCGCCGGCAACACGCTGTCGATCGGCAGCGGCGGCGAGGGCGGCGCTGCGGGCTACCTGCTCAGCCGCGTCGCCTCTCCGGGCGCGACGGGCCTGGCCATCGCCTACCTGTAGAACGACCGAGGGCGGCCCGCACGCGGACCGCCCTCGACCTGCAGCCGGACGGCGAGGCGACTACGCGGGAGCGAGCGCCTTGTCGTGGTAGGTCTCGCCGGCCTCGGCCTTGGCGACCAGGGACGCCGGCGGCTCGAAGCGGTCGCCGTACTTCTCGGCGAGCTCACGCGAGCGGGCGACGAAGCCGGCGACGCCGCCCTCGTAGCCGTTGATGTACTGCAGCACGCCACCGGACCAGCCCGGGAAGCCGATGCCCATGATCGAGCCGATGTTGGCGTCGCTCACGGTCTCCAGCACGCCCTCGTCGAGGCACTTCACGGTCTCGAGGGCCTCGGCGAAGAGCATGCGCTCCTCGAGGTCCTTGAGTGACAGCGTGAACGGGTCGACGGTGACCGGGAAGGCCTCCTTCAGACCGCTCCACAGGCCGACGCGCTTGCCGTCGACGTACTCGTAGAAGCCCGCGCCGCGCAGGCGACCGGGGCGACCGGCCTCCATCATCTTGTCGATGACGGCGAACGACGGGTGGTCGACCCACTCGACACCCTCGGCGGCCGCGGCCTCCTTGGTGGCGTTGCGGATCTTGACCATGAGCTCCATGTTGAGCTCGTCGGTCAGCTGCAGCACCGGCGCCGGGTAGCCGGCCTGCGAGGAGGCCTGCTCGATGGACTGCGCCGGGATGCCCTCGGCGAGCATCGAGATGCCCTCGTTGACGAACGTGCCGATGACGCGCGAGGTGAAGAAGCCACGCGAGTCGTTGACGACGATCGGCGTCTTCCCGATGACCTTGGCGACGTCGAGCGCGCGGTTGAGCGTGTCCTCCGTCGTCTTCTCGCCCTTGATGATCTCCAGCAGCGGCATCTTGTCCACGGGGGAGAAGAAGTGCAGCCCGATGAAGTCCTCGGGACGGGTGACGTACTCGGCCAGGCCGGTGATCGGCAGCGTCGAGGTGTTGGAGCCCAGGACGGCGTCGGGCGCGACGTGCGGCTCGATCTCCTTCCAGACCTGCTCCTTGACCTCGGGCGACTCGAAGACGGCCTCGATGACGATGTCGGCGCCCGCGGCGTCGGCCGGATCGGCCGACGGCGTGATGAGGGCCAGCAGCGCGTCGGCCTTCTCCTGCGTGGTGCGGCCCTTGGCCACGGCCTTGTCGCAGAGGTTCTTGGAGTAGCCCTTGCCGCGCTCGGCGTTCTCGAGGCTGACGTCCTTCAGGACGACCTCGATGCCGGCCTTCGCGCAGACGTAGGCGATGGCGGCGCCCATCATGCCGGCGCCGAGGACGACGGCCTTCTTGGCCTTGTAGGTCTCGACCTCCGGGCCACGGCCACGCGGGCCCGAGACGGCCTGCAGGTCGAAGAAGAACGCCTGGATCATGTTCTTGGCGACCTGCGAGGTCGCGAGGTCCACGAAGTAGCGGCCCTCGATCGCCAGCGCGTTGTCGAAGTCGACCTGGGCGCCCTCGACGGCGGCGGCCATGATGTTCTTCGGCGCGGGGTAGTTGGCGCCCTTGAGCTGCTTGCGCAGGTTCGCGGGGAACGCCGGCAGGTTCATCGCCAGCGCGGGGGTCGACGGCGTGCCGCCCGGGATCTTGTACTTCTTGTCCGCGTCCCACGGCTGCTGGGCTTCGGGGTTGGCGGCGATCCACTTCTTGGCGGCCGGGATGAGGTCGTCCGCGGTGGGGACGATCTCGTTGACCAGGCCGATCTCCAGCGCCTTGGCGGGCTTGAGCCGCTGGCCCTGGAGCAGGACGCCCATGAGCGCCTGGACGATGCCGAGCATGCGCACCGAGCGCACGACGCCACCGGCACCGGGGAGGAGGCCGAGCTGGACCTCCGGGAAGCCGGTGACGGCCTTCGGGTCATCGACGATGACGCGGTAGTGCGTGGCCAGGCAGATCTCCAGGCCGCCACCGAGGGCGGCGCCGTTGATGCCGGCGACGACCGGGATGCCGAGCGTCTCGAGGCGGCGCAGCATCGCCTTGCCCTCCTCGACGAAGCCGGCGAACTCGGCCTGGTTCTCCTTGGTGACCTGGATCAGGTCGTTGAGGTCGCCACCGGCGAAGAAGGTCTTCTTCGCGGACGTGATGACGACGCCCTTGATGTTCTCCTTCTCGGCCTCCAGGCGCTCGACCGCGGCCTTGAACGACGCGCCGTAGTCGGCGTTCATCGTGTTGGCCGACTGGTTGGGATCGTCCAGGACGAGGTTGACGACGCCGTCGCCGGCGTCCTCCCAGCGGATGGTGTTGGTGAAGTCGGACACTTAGAGCGCCTCCACGATCGTCGCGATGCCCATGCCGCCGCCCACGCAGAGGGTGCAGAGGCCGTACTTGCCGCCGGTGCGGTGCAGCTCGTCGAGGATCGTGCCGAGGATCATCGCGCCGGTCGCGCCGAGCGGGTGGCCCATGGCGATC
>CAYUDT010000078.1:0-14863 GCA_964443695.1 uncultured Conexibacter sp.
CGGGTCCGGCGGGTTGGTCTGCCAGCCGAACTCCGTCCACCAGAACGGCAGGCCGCCCGGGATGCGATGCAGGCGGGCGGCCGCGTCGAGCAGCGTCGCCAGGCGCGCCTGGTCGGCCAGCGTGACGTCGTCGGGCTCTGGGTCCTGGACGTCGGGCGCCGAGGTGATCGAGTACGGGTGGTGGGCGTAGCCGTTGACCGCGAGCTGGCCGTGCCTGCTCCAGTCGCTGCAGCCGAGGTCCAGCGCGGTTGCGCCCGTCAGCGGCCGGCCGGTCCTCGGGTTCATGCAGAAGACGGCGCGCAGGAACGTGAGCGGCCGCATCGAGCGGGTGCGCCCGAAGACGTTGAGACCGCGCGGCGCGGTCTCCCCCAGCAGGATCGTGTCGCTGCCGTGGCCGGTGCGCTGCAGCGCGCCGATCGCGGCGCGCGCGAGGTCGCGGTAGATGCGGCCGGCGATCGGCACCCAGTGCTTGGTCCGCTTGGACCGCTCCCACTGCGGCTGCAGCAGCGCGCTGGCGTTGGGCTCGTTCCAGATCGACCAGGCGGTGACCTTCGGCAGGCGCAGGCCGCCCTGGTTCTCGTCGGTGTGCGTGCCGTCGTAGCGCGTGGCCAGCATCTCCACGAACTGGCCGAAGCCCTTCGCCGACGGCTTGTACTGCAGGTTCAGCTTGTGCTTGTTGACGGTGCCCGTCGCCCACAGGGGCGCGCCGCCGGTCACGTTGAACAGCACCTTGATGCCCATCCGGTCGGCCACGCGCAGCAGGTGGTCGTGCAGGTCGAAGGCGATGGGGTCGTACTGCTTGGAGTCCGTCGGGTCGGTGAAGTTCGCCGGCCGCTTGGCGCTGCGATGGTCCGGCGCGAACGCCCGCCACGGGACGCTCACCCGCACGCGGTCCACGCCGAGGGCCTTCAGCTCCTCCAGCGTCTTGTCGGTCACCTCGTTCCCGCGGAACAGGAGCAGGTTGTCGTCCATGAAGATGGACTCCTGCGTGGGTGATGCCGGGGCCTGGGCGGGCAGCGCGACGCCGAGCAGCGTCACCGCGGCAGTCAGGCCCCCGAGAAGTCTCCGAGCCGCCATGCGGCGGCGGACTCTATGGATCAGACCCCGTTCACGCGCCGACGCTGTCGGCCAGCGCGAGCACGTCGACGAGCTCCCACGGGCCCTGCGCGGTGAGCCGCAGGTGCAGGCCGAAGCGTCGCCAGGCGACCTCGAGCACCGGCTTCAGGCTCGCCTCCGCCTCGTCGAGCGGGACACGGCGGACGACCATGCCGTTGGACGCCCGCGCGCCCACGCCGACGCCGGGCAGCTGCTCCGGCGGCTCGGAGCGGCCCGCGTAGAGCGCCAGGCGACCGGGGCTGCCGGGCCGCGAGTCGTCGAGGTTGAGCGCCAGTTCGACGCCGTCGGGCCCCACCGGGCGCACCTCGCTCCAGCGGACCAGCGGCAGCGGCCGGGACGGCAACGGGAACGCGCGGCCGAGCAGGGCGTCGGCCGCCGCGAGGTTCTCCAGCTGTTCGATCGCAGGCACGGGTGTCGGATAGTTTGGCCGACGTGCCCGATCTGCGCTACGGCTTGACGCTTCCGTTCCCGGCGACCCCCCTCGCGGCGTCCCCCGATCTCTACCGCCGCGCCGAGGCCGCGGGCTTCCACGACCTGTGGACCGGCGAGACCGCCGGGCCCGACGGGTTCACCCCGCTGGTCCAGGCGGCGGCCGTCACCTCGACCATCCGGCTGGGCACCGGCATCGTCAACCCGTTCACCCGCGGCATCCCGGTGCTGGCCCAGCACGCGGCCGCGCTGGCCGACGTCTCGCAGGGGCGCTTCGTGCTCGGGCTGGGGTCCTCGTCCAACGTCATCGTCGAGCGCTGGAACGGCGTGCCGTTCACCAAGCCGCTGTCGAAGGTGCGCGAGGCCGTCGAGGCGCTGCGCCCGATCCTCGCCGGTGAGCGCGGGCCGGGCGGGTTCAAGCTCGAGGCCAAGCCCGAGCACGAGATCCCGATCGTGCTCGCGGCGCTGCGCGGCAAGATGCTCGGCCTGGCGGCCGAGGTCGGCGACGGCGCGTTCACCAACTGGCTGCCGGTCAGCGGTGCGCGGCAGGTCGCCGACGCGTTCGGCGCGGCCGACAAGGAGCTCGTCTGCCGCTTCTTCTGCATCCCGCAGTCCGCGGAGGAGGGCATGGGCCTGGCGAAGTGGATGTTCGCGGCCTACGGCACCGTCCCCGTCTACACGGAGTTCTTCCGCTGGCTGGGCTTCGGCGAGCAGATCGACCCGGTCTTCGAGGCCTGGCATGGCGGCGATCGCGCGAAGGCGCTCGAGCTCGTCGACGAGGACCTGATGAAGCAGATCTTCCTGTTCGGCTCCCCGGAGCAGATGAAGGAGCGCCTGGCGGAGTTCGCCGACGGCGGCATCACGACGTTCGTCCTCACCACGATCACCGCGCCGGAGGACCTGCCGCGGATGATCGACTCACTCGCGCCGTGACCCAGCGCGGGACCCGCCGGCGGCGGGCCGGCAGCCCGCGGTGGCGCGACCGTCAGTCAGCCGCCTCCGGCACCCGGAGGGCGTAGGCCAGCCTCGCCTCGTACTCGGCGCGCGGGATGAGCTGCGCGCCGAGGCGCAGCGTGTGGTCGGTCGGCAGCTGGATGTCGACGAGCTCGATGCCGCGCGATGCGAGGAAGTCCAGGCAGCGCGACAGCAGCGCGTTGCCGGCGTGGTCGCGGACGCGACGCATCGACTCCAGCATCGCGGCGCGCCCGAGGACGACGCCGAGGATGCCCGCGGCGAGCTCGTCGGTCTCGCGGTCGACGAGCTCGAAGGAGTGCGCGAACCCCGCCGCGTGCAGGTCGCGGTAGAGCGCCTTCAGCCGCGGGGTGATCCAGATCCCGTCGCCCTCGGGCGGCGTGGCGCAACGGTCGAGGACCTCGGCGAAGTGCACGTCCACCGCGAGGACGAGGTCCGCGCACGGCTTGAGGCTGCGGCGCACGCGGCGACGCAGCGCCGCGCGCCCCTCTTCGCTGACGTCGAGGATCGTGCGCTCCTCCACGGCGTACCACGGCAGCTGCGGCTCGTCGGGCTGGTCGTCCATCGGGAACCAGCCTGCGGCGTAGAGGCCGAGTGCCTGGTCGACGTCCATCTGGTCCTTGACGCTAGCCAACCGCGCAATGTATACAGTGACAACATGCCTTCCGTCCTGGTTACTGGTGCATCGACCGGCATCGGCAAGACCACCGCGCTGCAGCTCGCCCGCAAGGGCTGGAAGGTGTATGCCGGGGTGCGCAGCACGTCCGCGGGCGATGCCCTGACGGCCGAGGCCGGCGGCGCCGACCTGACCCCGCTGATCATCGACGTCACCGACCCCGCCACCTGCGCGGCGGCGATGGAGGCCGTCGGCGGGTCGCTGGACGCGCTCATCAACAACGCCGGCATCGCGGTCGGCGGGCCCGTCGAGGCGGTCGCGCTCGAGCGCCTGCGCATGCAGCTCGAGGTCAACGTCATCGGGCAGGTCGCGATGACCCAGGCCGCGCTGCCCGCCCTGCGCGCGGCCAGGGGCCGCATCGTCTTCATCTCCAGCATCGGGGGTCGCGTCGCCGCACCGTTCCTCAGCCCCTACAACGCCTCCAAGTACGCGGTCGAGGCCATCGCCGACGCGCTGCGCGCCGAGGTCCTGCCGTGGGGCATCGAGGTCGCGGTCATCAACCCCGGCAGCGTCGCCACGCCGATCTGGGACAAGGCCACCGACCAGCTCGCCGAGATGGACTCCTCGCTGTCCCCCGAGCATCGCGAGCTCTACGGCGACTCGATGGCCGCCTACGACAAGCTGATCGGGCGCGTCGCCCGGGCCGCCGTGCCGCCGGAGAAGGTCGCCGACAAGGTCGAGGCCGCCCTGACCGACCGCCGCCCGCGTCCCAACACCCTGGTCGGTCTCGACGCACGGATCCAGCTGGTCGCCGGCAAGGCCCTGCCCAAGCGCCTGGGCGCGCGCGTCACGCGCCGGGCGATGGGCCTGTAGCGGCCGGCGGACCGCGCCGCTGTTCACGGCCCCCCGGCCCGGGTATAAAGACCGGGATGGGCGAACTGGAGGCAGGCCAGGTCGCCATGCTCCCCGCCGCTGTGCCCGCCGATGAGCGGGAGCGTCTGAAGGCGCTCGAGGAGCTGGCGGTGCTTGATACGGCGCCGGAGGAGCGCTTCGACCGCGTGACGCGTCTGACGCAGCGGCTGTTCGGCGTGCCGTTGGCCTACATCAGCCTGATCGATCGCGACCGGCAGTGGATGAAGTCGGCGTCGGGCATTCCCGTGCCTCAGGAGATCCCGCGCAGCGCGTCGATCTGCGCGCACACGATCCTCGAGCCTGACGGGCTCGTCGTCCCGGACCTCAGCGCTGACGAGCGCTTCCGCGGCAGCGGCTTCGTCACCGAGGACCCGCACCTGCGCTTCTACGCGAGCATGCCCCTGGCCGCGCCCGACGGGCAGCCGGTCGGAACGCTCTGCATCGCCGACACCCGGCCGCGCGAGCTGACGCCGCTCGACGAGGCGCTGCTGCGCGATCTCAGCCGGTGGGTCGCCAAGGAGCTCAACATCGACAGCGAGCTCGACCGTGCCGCCGAGGTCCAGCGCGCGATGCTGCCGCGCGAGTCGCCCGGAGACCCCTGCTGGGACGTCTCGGGTGTGTGCGTGCCCTCGCGCGAGGTCGGCGGTGACTTCTTCGACTGGTACCGCACCCGCCGCGGGACCGTGATCACCGTCGGCGACGTGATGGGCAAGGGCATGCCGGCCGCGATCGTCATGGCGGCGGTCCGCGCCGGCCTGCGGGCCGGTGGGCGGCTGCCGGACCTCGCCGCCGGCGTCCGTGCCGCAGCGGAGTCGCTGGCCGATGACCTGGACGCCACCTCGAGCTTCGCGACCGCCTTCGTCGCCCGGCTCGAGGACGACGGCGCGATCACCGGCGTCGACGCCGGACACGGCCACGCGGCGATCGTCCGGCTGGACGGCAGGGTCGAGCCGTTGGCCGGTGGTGACGGGCTGCCGCTGGGCATCGATGCCGACGAGCGCTATGCCGGCGCCAGCTTGCAGGTGGACATCGGCGACTTCGTCCTGATCCACAGCGACGGGCTCATCGAGCTCCGCGACGGGCCCGCGTCCACCGCCGAGGCCGCCGCGCGGATCGCCGGCGCGGACTCCGCCGGCGAGGCGCTCGCGCGGCTGACGCCGCCCACCGGCGGCCAACCACCTCCGGACGACGTCACCATCGTGATCGCGCAGCGGCGCGCATGAGGGGCGTCCTGGCGCTGTCCCTCGTCGTGCTGCTCGGCGCGCTGCCCGGCCCGGCAACCGCCGAGCCGGTCGTCACCCGGACGCTGCAGCAGCTCGGGACCGACGGCCTGAGCGCGCAGGGTCTCATCGCGGATGCGCAGACCTTCATCGCGGTGCCGCCCGGGTACGCGGTCCACGGCGGGACGGTCGAGCTGCGCTTCTCCCACTCGCCGCTGCTGCTGGCCGACCGCTCGACGCTCACGCTGAGCGCGGGCGGCCAGGCGCTCACGAGCACCCGGCTGACGCAGGACAACCGTGACCGCGGCACGCTGCGGGCCACGCTGCCGGCGCTGCCCGCGAGCGGGTTCGTGCTCGACGCCCGGTTCACGATGCGCCTGACCCGCGACAGCTGCGAGGACCCGCGCAACCAGGCGCTGTGGGCGCAGGTCGACGGCCGCTCGCGCGTCACGCTCGATCTCCGGCCCGCGGGACGCACCGTCACCGACGCGCTGGACCTGCTGGCTCCGCCCGCCCCGGGCGAAGCCATCGACATCGCGCTGCCCCACACGGGTCCCGCCGAGCTCGCCGCAGCCGGGCTGGCCGTGGGCGCGCTCGGCCGCGCCGACGCCGGCGCGAACGCCGATCCCCTGGTGCGCCTGACGACGGCACCGGGTGACCGGCCCGCGCTCGTGGTCCGGGCCGGGTCATCCGAGCTCGACGCGGGCCAGGGCCTCATCGAGGTGGCCCGGGACGGCCCGCCGCAGGTGCTCGTCGCCGGCCGCGACGACCGGGGCCTGCAGCGGGCCGCACGGGCGCTGACGGCGCGGTCGCTCGCCCCACCCGGGCGGTCGCGGCGCCTCGTCACCACCACGCCCGTGACCGCTCCCGGCGCCGCGCTGCCGTGGCGGGACGGCGCGGCGAGCTTCGCCCAGCTGGGCCTGGACGACCGCACCGTCTCCGGCCCCGGCGTGACGACCATCGACCTCCAGGTCGACCGGCCGCCGCAGTGGTCGTTGACGGGAACCTCGCGGTTGAACCTCGTGGTCGACGCCGGTGCCGGCCTGCAGGCCGGCACCTCCTCGGTGGCGGTGCGACTGGGCGGCTCGCCGGCGGGCAGCCGCCGGTTGCGGCCGGGAGCCGGCCCGCAGACCTTGGCCTTCACCGTGCCCGCGGGGCTGATCGACCGCTCACTCGACGGGCGCGCCACGCGCCGTCTGCCGATCAGCCTGCGCTTCGACCAGGACGTCGACCAGCGGGGTTGCCGTCCGCTGGACGTCGACGCGGCGCACACGGTGGTGGGCCGCAGCTCCTCGATCGTCCTCCCCCACGACGAGGAGACCGGCCGCGACCTCTCCCGCTTCCCGGCGCCGGTGGTCAGGCCCGGCAGCCGTGCCGCGATCGTCCTGCCCGACAGCGCGACGCCGGGGCAGGTCGCCGCCGGTCTGCAGCTGGCCGCCGCGATCGGCCGCTGGGCCGACCCCCGTGCCCCGCTGCCCGAGCTGCTCCGGGCCCGTGACGTCCGCCCACGCCTCTCCGACCTCGCGCTCGTGCTCGTCGGCGACGCCGCGCGCCAGCTCGGGCGCGGCTTCGGCGCGCCGCTCGACGTCCCGCTCGCGGCCGGTGCCGCGATGGTGGGCCTCGCCCGCTCTCCCTGGAACGCCGACCGCGACGTCCTCGTCGTCCGCGGTGACGACGCCGGGCTGCAGCTTGCCGCGCGCACGCTGGCCGGCGCGGAGGGCGTCGAGGGACTCGCCGGCACGGTGATGACGATCCGCCCCGGCGCCGACAGCAACGTCACGGCCGTCGATGCACCCCGGCCGCAGCCGCCCGCCGTGCTGGCCCCGGTCATCCCCGACGAGGACGAGAGCCTCTGGGAGGAGATCCCGCCCTGGGCCATCCCCGCCGGCGTCGTCCTGCTCATGCTGCTCGCGCTGGGCACCGTGGTCGTGCGCCGGCGCTGGCTCGGCGGTCGGCGGTGAGCAGCGCCGTCGCGGTGCTGCCGGGGGACGCTGCGCAGCGCCGCGGGCTGCGGCGCGACGTCATCCGCATCCTCGTCGCCGCCAACCTCGTCCTCGGCACCTACTACCTCAGCTGGCGGTGGACGTCCTCGGTCAACTGGAGCACCTGGTACATCGCGCTGCCGTTGATCCTCGCCGAGACCTACGCCTACGTCGACGCCTGGCTGTTCGGCATCACGATGTGGAAGGTGCGCGAGCGCGGTCCCGCGCCGCCACCGCCGGAGGGCGCCACCGCCGACGTCTTCATCACGACCTACAACGAGCCGCTGGACCTCGTCCGCACGACCGCCGTCGCCGCCCGAGACATCCGCCATCCGCACCGGACGTTCATCCTCGACGACGGCGCCCGCCCCGAGGCGCAGGCGCTGGCCGACGAGCTGGGGATCGGCTACATCACGCGCACCGCCGACTGGACCGACCGCCCGCGCCACGCCAAGGCGGGCAACCTCAACAACGCCCTCCTCCAGACCGACGGCGAGTTCCTGCTCATCCTCGACGCCGACCAGGTGCCCAAGCCGGAGCTGTTGGACCGCACGCTGGGCTGGTTCCGCGACCCGCTCGTGGCGCTGGTGCAGACCCCGCAGTGGTTTCACAACGTCCCGGAGTCCGACCCGATGGGCAGCCAGGCGCCCCTGTTCTACGGACCCATCCAGCAGGGCAAGGACGGCTGGAACGCCGCGTTCTTCTGCGGCTCCAACGCGTTGCTGCGCCGCGAGGCGCTCATGCAGCTGGGCATCGTCGGATACGTGCGCGACACCGAGGAGGCGCTGCAGCGCGTCGCGCGCACCGCCGACCGCGTCATCCGGCGCGCACGGCGCGCCGCGCGCCGGCGGGGTGACGATGCCGCCATGAGCGCGCTGGAGCAGCTCGGCACGGCGATCGACCGGGTCCGCGCCGGACAGCAACGCGGCGACACCGTGCAGGAGGTGACCCACGAGTTCCGCGTCACCGTCGACGCCATCAGCCGCGACCTCGTGCACCGCGACCTGTCCGCGCTGGAGGCCGACATCGCCGCGCTCGCGTCCGACGCGGTGGCGCCGGACGCCGAGCTCGGCGGCATCGTCGTCGACGAGGCGGCGCTGGAGGCCCTGTCGACGCGGGAGCTCTCGCCGCTGGCCGCGATCGCGTCCGTCCGGACGCTCCTCGCCGACCTCGACGCCGTGCAGGCTCACGAGGCCCAGCCCGTCATGCCGCTGGCGACCATCTCGGTCACCGAGGACATGGCGACCGCCATGCGCCTGCACGGGATGGGCTGGCGCAGCGTCTACCACCACGAGGTGCTGGCGGTCGGCCTGGCCCCTGAGGACCTGCAGTCGATGCTCCACCAGCGGCTGCGCTGGGCCCAGGGCACGCTGCAGGTGCTGCTGCGCGAGAACCCGCTGGTGCAGCCGGGGCTGTCGCTCGGGCAGCGGCTCATGTACCTGGCGACCATGTGGTCCTACCTGTCGGGCTTCGCCGCGCTGGCGTTCATCGCCGCGCCGATCCTCTACCTGACGTTGGAGATCAAGCCGGTGCAGGCGTTCTCCTCGGAGTTCGCCTGGCACCTCGTGCCGTTCCTGCTGGTCAACCAGGCGCTGTTCCGCGTGGTCGGGCACGGCATGCGCACCTGGCGCGGGCAGCAGTACAGCACCGCGCTGTTCCCGCTCTGGATCCGGGCCTGCTGGACGGCCGTCGGCAACGTCGTGTTCCGCCGGCCCCTCGGCTTCGTCGTCACCCCCAAGACCCGCCAGGCCGGTGCCGCGCTGCCGCTCGTGCGCTGGCAGCTCGCGGCCATGGCAGCGCTGGTGCTGGCCGCGGTGATCGGGCTGGTGAAGCTCATGGTCGGGGCCAGCGACGAGGGCGGCGCGACGCTGGTCAACGTCGTCTGGGTGGTGTACGACGTGGTGGCGCTCAGCGTCGTGATCGACGCAGCGCTGTACGAGGGCTACACGCCACAGGAGGCAGTCACGTGATGCAGATAACCCCCCGTCAGGCCACTCCCGAGGTCGTCGTGCTCGCCCTGGACGGGCGGCTGGACCTCGTCAGCGCCCAGACGTTGCGCACGGCGGTCACCGAGACGCTCACCGCGGGGGCGCGGCATGTCGTCGTCGACCTGGCCGACGTCGCGTTCCTGGACTCCTCGGGCCTCGGGGCGATGGTCGCCGGGCTGAAGGCGGTGCGCGAGCGCGGTGGTGAGCTGCGGATCGCGGCCCCGGGCGAGCAGGCGCTGACCGTGCTGGGCATCACGCGGCTGGAGCGGGTGCTGCGCCCGTTCGCCACCGTCGACGACGCGCTCGCCGGGTTGTGAGACCGTGCGCCTGGAGTGCGTGGCCGACGACGCGGCGCTCGACCGGCTCCACGAGCTGCTGGCGTCGTTCTGGCCACGGCACGCCGACGTGGCCGGCGAGCAGCGCACGCGGTTGGAGACGGCGCTGGCCGAGGTCGTCGCCAACGTCGTGCGCCACGGCGCCCACGCCACGGGCAGGCGTCCCGCGTTGACCGTCGTCCTCGAGGCCGACGCGGGCCGCGTCATCGCGGTCGTCACCGACGACGGGGATCCGGTCGGGCCCGGTCCTGCGGACGGGTTGCCCGACGACCTGGCCGAAGGCGGGCGCGGGCTCTGGATCGCGCGGTCGGCCACCGACGCCTTCTCCTACACCCGCACCGACGGGCCCGCGAACCGCTGGGAGCTGGTGGTCGCGGCCCGCTGACTACGCCAGCGGATCCTCGGACGCCGGCGCGCCCTCGGCCTTCCAGGCGGTGAACACGGCCGCCAGGTCGGCGTAGGCCGCGGCGGAGACGTCCTCCGGCTCCAGCCGGCCGATCGTCGCCAGCGTCAGGCGCATCTGCTGCAGGTGGGCCGAGCAGTCCGCGCAGGCGGACAGGTGCGCGTCCAGCCGGGCCCGCTCGGTGCCCTCCAGCGTGTCCTCGAGATAGCCCGTGACCTCCTCGACCAGCTCCTGGCAGGAGATGCCCACGGGCGGCGTGCGGCGGAAGAAGGGGATGCGGTCGCGGAAGCTCATGAGGCCAGGTGTGACTCCAGCGCGGCGCGGACCTTGGACCGGGCCCGGTGCAGGAGCACTCGCTGATTGGTCTCGGAAACGTCCAAAGCGTTTCGCGTGTCGTCCGCCGACCAACCCTCGAGGTCACGCAGCGTGATGACGGTGCGCTGTGCCTCGGGCAGCTTGGCGATGGCGGCCTTGACGACCTCGAGCGTCTCCTGGGACTCAAGCGACGCCTCGGGGTCCTCGTCCCAGCGCCGCGGCGGCGACGCCCAGAAGCCCGCGTTGGCAGGCCCGTCGAAGCGGTCGGCGTCCACCGCCCGCTCGTCGTCTCGCACCTCCGACGCGGCCAGCGCCGCGAACGGCACGGTGCGCCGCTCGCGCTCACCACGCGTGCGCGCGCGGTTGACGAGGATCCGGAAGATCCACGTCTTCAGCGTGGAGCGGCCCTCGAAGCGGTCCAGCCCGCGCAGCACGCCCAGCCACGTCTCCTGGACGACCTCCTCGGCCACGGCGCGTGAGGGCACGTACATCAGCGCGACCCGCATCAGTGCGGGCGAGTACATCGTCACGAGCTCCCCGAACGCGGCCTCGTCCCCCGCGCGCAGCCGCGCCAGCAGCGCCATCTCGGCTGCTGTGGGTCCGGCGCTGGTGTGGGTGGTCGCCTCGCTCACCGAACGGTCTGGATGAGAACCTAGCCGACGCGAGCCCCGGCCCTGGCTAGGATCGGATCCGTGGCACAGCGATTCATCGGCGTGGACCTCGGCGGGACAAAGGTCGCCACGGCCGTGCTGCAGGACCGGACGCTGACCCAGGCGCTGCGCGAACCGACCGACACGTCCTCCAGCGAGGCCGTCGTCGCCCAGCTCGCGAAGGTCATCACCGACACCGCCGACGGCGACGACACCGCGCTGGTCGGCATCGGCGTCCCGAGCGTCATCGACTTTGCGACCGGCCTGGTCCGCTTCAGCCCCAACATCCCGCTGAAGGACGTGATCCTCCGCGAGGAGCTGCAGCGCCGCACCGGCCTGCAGGTCGTCGTCGACAACGACGCGACGGTCGCCGCGCTGGCCGAGGCCTGTGACGACCACGGCGACGTCGTCCACCCCAGCCTGGTGCTGCTGACCGTCGGCACCGGCGTCGGCGGCGGCGTGATCATCGACGGCAAGATCTTCCGTGGCTTCACGGGCGCGGCACCGGAGCTCGGCCACCTCGTCATCAACGCCGGCTTCGACGCCGACGGCGGCGCACCGGAGCCGACGCGGTTCCCGCAGCCGCAGTCGCTGGAGGGCAGTGCCGCCGGGCGTGTCCTCGACCGGCTGGCGCAGGCCCGCGGCTACGCCGACGGCCCCGCGGTGGTGCAGGCCGCCCAGGACGGCGAGGACGCGGCCATCGACGCCGTCCGCATCCTCGGCGAGCGCCTCGGCCTGGGCATCGCCAGCCTGATGTGCGCGTTCGACCCGCAGGAGTTCGTGATCGGCGGCGGTGCCTCCGCCGCGGGCGAGCTGTTGCTCAGACCCGCCGAGGAGGTCGCCCGCAAGTTCGTCCTGCCGGGTGTCGGCACCCAGACGACCATCCGCCTCGCCCACCACGGCGCCACCGCCGGCGTGCTCGGTGCCGCGCTGCTGGCCAAGCACGAGCTCGGTGACGGCAACAGGGACATCGCATGAACATGAGGATCGCCTGCGCCTTCGACCACGCCGGGACGCCGTTCACGGAGATGGTGCTGGCCACCGTCGCCGAGGCCGGCCACCGGGCGGTCGACCTCGGCAGCTGCGACGACTACCCCGACAGCGCGCTGCGGGCCGCGAAGGCGATCCACGACGGTGACGCCGACCGGGCCATCGTCGTCTGCGGCAGCGGGGCGGGTGTGGCCGTCGCCGCCACCAAGCTCCCGGGCATCCGCGCCGCCTGCGCGCACGACACGTACACCGCCGCCCAGTGCGTCCAGCACGATGACTGCAACGTCCTCTGCCTCGGGGCGCGCGTCATCGGCCCCGTCTACGCGGCGGCCTGCATCACGGCCTTCCTCGGTGCGGACTTCACGCACGAGGAGCGCCACGTCAGACGTCTTCACAAGATCGCCGCGATGGAGCGGCAAGGATTCGACCAAGCCCAGCCGGAGAACCCATAAGTCATGAGCGAGACACGGAACCAAAACGAGCGCCTGGCCGCGCTGACCGCCGCCGGGACGAGCGTGTGGCTGGACCAGATCCAGCGCTCGCTCACCGAGACCGGCGAGCTGAAGCGCCTCATCGAGGAGGACAGCCTGCGCGGCATGACCTCCAACCCGGCCATCTTCGAGAAGGCGATCCTCGGCACCGAGGAGTACGACGAGACGATCGCCGAGGGCAACGAGCGCGGCGACGATGCGCGCACGATCTACCAGGAGATCGCGATCCGCGACGTCCAGGAGGCGGCCGACGTGCTGCGCTCCGTCCACGACGAGACCGGCGGCTACGACGGCTTCGTCTCCTTGGAGGTCGACCCGGACCTGGCCCACGACACCGAGAAGACGATCGCGCAGGCGCAGGAGTACTGGGACCGCGTCGACCGCCCCAACCTCATGATCAAGATCCCGGGCACCGATGCCGGGATCCCGGCCATCGAGGCCTCGGTCGCCAACGGCATCAACGTCAACGTCACGCTGCTGTTCTCCGTGGAGTCCTACGCGAACATCGCCGAGGCGTTCATCCGCGGGCTGGAGCAGCGCCACGCCAAGGGCCTGTCGCTGGACGTCCACAGCGTCGCCTCGTTCTTCGTGTCGCGCGTGGACACCGAGGTCGACAAGCGCCTCGGCGAGGGCCACGAGCTGGCCGGCAAGGCGGGCCTGGCCAACGCCCGCGCCGCCTACCAGCGCTACAAGGAGATCTTCCACGGCGAGCGCTTCGCGGCGCTGAAGGACGCGGGCGCCCCCGTGCAGCGCCCCCTGTGGGCGTCGACCGGCGTCAAGAACCCGGCGTACCCCGACACGCTCTACGTCGATGGCCTCGTCGCGCCGGAGACCGTCAACACGATGCCGATGGCGACGCTGCAGGCCGCCGCCGAGCGCGCCGAGATCAGCGGCGCCACCGCCGACCAGGACCCCACCGAGGACCTCAAGGCCCTGGCCGACGCCGGCATCGACATGGAGGACGTCACCAAGAAGCTGCTGAGCGACGGCATCGACGCGTTCGTCACCCCGATGGAGAAGCTGCTGGCTGGCATCGAGGCCAAGCGCAGCAGCGTCGGCGCATGATCGACGCTGCACTTCCCTCCACCTTCGGGCCGGCCATCGACGCCCGCGTCCAGCGGGCGGCCGACGACGACATCCTCCGGCGCGTCTGGGCCAAGGACGACACCGTCTGGGGCCCGGCGGGCCAGGCCGAGGTGGCCGACCGCCTGGGCTGGCTGACGATCGCCGAGCGGATGCAGGACGCGCTGCCGGAGCTGCGGGCCTTCGGCGAGGACGTCAGGGCCGACGGCCTGCGGCACGTCGTGCTGCTGGGCATGGGCGGCTCGTCGCTGGCCCCCGAGGTGCTGTGGCGCACGTTCGGGGCGGGCGGCGAGGCGATCGACGGGCTGAAGCTCCACCTGCTCGACTCCACGGACGCCGCTGCCGTCACGGCGGTGCAACAGGACGTGGACCTCGACGAGACGCTCTTCCTGGTCTCCACCAAGTCCGGCGGCACGATCGAGACGCTCAGCGCGTTCGCCCACTTCTGGGAGCTCAAGCCCGACGGCCGCCACTTCGCCGCGATCACCGATCCCGGATCCAGCCTCGTCGACCTCGCCGCCCGGCACGGCTTCCGCAAGACGTTCCTCAACGACCCGGACATCGGCGGCCGCTACAGCGCGCTGTCCTACTTCGGGCTGGTGCCCGCGGTGCTGATCGGCGCTGACGTCGAGGCGCTGCTCGGCCGCGCGCAGGTCGCCGCGACCGCGTGCGCGCAGGACGACGCGACACCCGCGAACCCCGGTCTGTGGCTGGGCGCCGCGCTCGGCGAGCTGGCGCTGGCGGGACGCGACAAGCTGACGTTCGTCGTCGACGAGCCGTTCGGGTCGTTCGGCCTGTGGGTCGAGCAGCTCATCGCCGAGTCCACCGGCAAGCTCGGGCGCGGCATCCTGCCGGTCGCCGACGAGCCCCTGGGGCCGCCTGAGGTCTACGGCGACGACCGTGTCTTCGTCCACCTCAGGCAGCCCGACACCACCACGCGGCTGGACGCCCTGCGCGACGCCGGCCATCCGGTGCTGGACATCGAGCTGCAGCCGCACCCCGCCGACCTCGGCCGGCTGTTCTTCCTGTTCGAGTTCGCCACCGCCATCGCCGGCTGGGTGCTGGAGATCAACCCGTTCGACCAGCCCAACGTGCAACAGGCCAAGGACGCCACCAAGCGCGTCCTCGAGGAAGGCGTCCCGCACATCTCCAGCGCGACCGACGACCAGCTGCGCGACCTGCTGGACGCCGGGCCGCCGCACTACGTGGCGATCATGGCCTACGCCGCACCCGACCCCGCCATCGACGGCGCCGTCGAGGACCTGCGGACCGTCGTCCGCGCGCGGGCGCGGGCGACGACGACCTTCGGCTACGGCCCGCGCTTCCTGCACTCCACCGGGCAGCTGCACAAGGGCGGCCCG
>CAYUDT010000078.1:14963-22782 GCA_964443695.1 uncultured Conexibacter sp.
CGGCTACGGCCCGCGCTTCCTGCACTCCACCGGGCAGCTGCACAAGGGCGGCCCGCCGGTCGGACGGTTCCTGCAACTGGTCACCGACGTCATCGCCGACGTCGAGGTGCCCGGCCAGCCGTACACCTTCGAGGAGCTCAAGCAGGCCCAGGCCGCCGGAGACCTCGAGACGCTGCGCGAGCACGAGCTGCCTGCGCACCGCGTCGCCCTCCACGGTGACGACCCCGCGGCGGCGATCCGCGACCTGACTTCACGCATCGAGAGGCTCTGACGGGTGCAGACGGCCACCCCCACCAACCCCACATCCCGCCACCAACCGGCCGCGTGGCCGGAGGCGGGCCCCGAGAGGCTTACACGGGTGCCGACGGCCACCCCCACCAACCCCACATCCCGCCACCAACCGGCCGCGTGGCCGGAGGCGGGCCCCGAGAGGATCTCCTGAATGGCTCAGATCGGTTTCGTCGGCCTCGGCCGCATGGGCGGCAACATGGTCCACCGCATCAAGCGCGACTCCGACCACGAGGTCGTCGCCTTCGACCCGGACGAGAAGGCCCGGGCCGCGGCTGCGAAGGTCGGCGCCGTGCCGGCCAAGTCGCTGGCCGAGCTGGTCAAGAAGCTCGAGGCGCCGCGGCTGGTCTGGATCATGGTCCCGGCCGGTGAGCCGACCGACTCGACGGTCAACAAGCTCTCCAAGCTGCTCGAGCCCGGGGACGCGATCGTCGACGGCGGCAACTCGCGCTGGACCGACGACAAGGCGCGCGCCGCGTTCCTCAAGCCGCTGAAGATCGACTACTGCGACGTCGGCACGTCCGGTGGCGTCTGGGGCCTGGAGGTCGGTTACTGCATGATGGTCGGCGGGACGAACAAGGCCGTCAAGCGCCTCGCGCCGTTCCTCGACGTGCTCGCGCCGCCGCCCACCGAGGAGGACGGCCCGGGCTGGGGCCACTTCGGTCCCAGCGGCGCCGGCCACTACGTGAAGATGGTCCACAACGGCATCGAGTACGGGATGATGCAGGCCTACGCCGAGGGCTTCTCGCTGTTCGACGCCTCGGAGTACGACCTCGACAACGCGAAGATCGCGCACCTGTGGCAGCAGGGCTCGGTCGTGCGCTCCTGGCTCAACGGCCTCGCGGCGCGGGCGTTCGAGCAGGAGGGCAACGACCTCGCCGAGATCGCGCCCTACGTCGAGGACAGCGGTGAGGGCCGCTGGACCATCGAGGACGCGATCGACAAGCGCATACCGACGCCGGTCATCACGACCTCGCTGTACGAGCGCTTCAGCTCGCGCGGCCAGAACGCGTTCGCGGCGAAGGTCAACGCCGCGCTGCGCGCCCAGTTCGGCGGCCACGCGATCAAGAAGGCGCCCAGGGGTGCCGGAGGCAGCTGACATGCGCACGAACGATCACCGGCCGGCCGCGCTGCCGGAGGCGGGCCCCCAGGTCAGCTCATGAGCGACAACCCGTTGACCGAGGGCCTCGAGCGGCTCCCGGTCCACCCCACGACGCTCGTCATCTTCGGGGCGACGGGCGACCTGGCCCGCCGCAAGCTGCTGCCCGCGCTCTACAACCTCGCCCACGAGGGCTCGCTGCCGGAACGCTTCCACCTCATCGGCGTCTCGCGCTCGGAGAAGGCGCACGAGGACTTCGCCGCCGAGGCGAAGGAGGCGATCACGAAGTTCAGCCGCCGCGAGCCGGACGGTGCCGTGCTCGACGCGCTGCTCGCCGAGGTGAAGTACGTCCCTGGCGTCTTCGACGACCAGAGCGTCTACGACAACCTCAAGAAGGAGCTCGACGCGTTCGACGAGGCCGCCGGGCAGAAGCTCAACCGCGCCTTCTACCTGTCGACCGCGCCGGAGTTCTTCCCGGTGATCATCGAGGCGCTCGGCGCCCATGGCCTCAACCAGAACGACGGCGCCGAGGTCCGGGCGATCATCGAGAAGCCGTTCGGCACCTACCTCGAGGAGGCCAAGGAGCTCAACCGCCGGGTGCTCGCCGTCTTCAGCGAGTCGCAGATCTTCCGCATCGACCACTACCTGGGCAAGGAGACCGTCCAGAACATGTTGGCGTTCCGCTTCGCCAACACGATGTTCGAGCCGATCTGGTCACGCCAGCACATCGACAACGTGCAGATCACCGCGGCGGAGGACATCGGCATCGGCACCCGCGCCGGCTACTACGACCACGCGGGCGCGCTGCGCGACCTCATCCAGAACCACATGCTCCAGCTGCTGTGCCTGCTGGCGATGGAGCCGCCGGTGGACTTCTCCGCCGACGAGGTGCGCAACGAGAAGGTCAAGGTGCTCCACGCGATCTCGCCCCCCGCCCCGGAGGCGACCTTCCGCGCGCAGTACGCGGCGGGCACCGTCGGCGGCGAGGAGGTCCCGGGCTACCTGCACGAGGACGGCGTCGCCGAGGGCTCGGTCACCGAGACGTTCGCCGCGCTGCGGCTGGAGATCCAGTCCTGGCGCTGGGCCGGCGTGCCCTTCTACCTGCGCACCGGCAAGCGCCTGGCCCGCAAGGTCACCGAGATCGCGGTGACGCTGAAGCCGGTGCCCCACCTCGCCTTCAACAACGAGGGCTCGGTCGGCGTCAAGCCCAACCAGCTGATCTTCACCGTGCAGCCCAACGAGGGCGTGTCGCTGTCGCTCGGCGCCAAGATCCCGGGCACGCGGATGCGCATCCGCCCGGTGAACATGGAGTTCCTCTACGGCACCTCGTTCATGTCGCAGTCGCCGGAGGCCTACGAGCGCCTGATCATGGACGCGATGCGCGGCGACGCCACGCTGTTCACGCGCGACGACGAGGTCGAGGCGCAGTGGCGCATCTGCGACCCGGTCGTCAAGCGCTGGGAGAACGAGACCGACGTGACGCTGCCGCAGTACGACTCCGGCACCCAGGGTCCCGCCGACGTCGACAGCCTGCTGCTGCCCGGCGACAAGTGGCGCGCGATCTGATGAGCGCCACGCTGGACCGGCGCTGGGCCGCGGAGGACACGCACCCCGACGAGATCGAGGCCGCGATCCGCCGGCTGCTGAACGAGATCCACGGCGAGAACTCCTCCTACGTGCCGGCGCGGGTGCTCAACCTGGTCTGCGTGGTCGACCAGCAGTACTCCGGAGAGATCGCCAACCGCCTGCGCCGCGTCGGCCGCTACCACGCGTCGCGCACCGTCATCTGCTCGGTCAACCGCGGGCGGACGACGCTGGACGCCACGGCGTCGATCTCGGCGCCTGCGGAGACCAGGCAGGGTGAGTTCGCCCCGACCCGCGAGACGGTCCTCGTCGAGCTGGGCACCAAGCACCTCAAGCACCTCGACACGGTCGTCGACCCGCTGGTCATCACCGACCTGCCGACGCTGATCTGGGCGCCGCACGGCCACCACGAGGCCGTCGACTCGATGCTGAAGCTCGCGCAGATCGTGCTGGTCGACTCCGTCGACGAGGCCGCTCCGGAGGACGCCGTCCGCCGCGCCCGCCAGCTGGCCGAGCATGCCTACCTCGTCGACCTCGCCTGGCTGCGCTCCACCCCGTGGCGCGAGCGCATCGCCGCGACCTTCGACCCGGACAAGCTGCGCCCCGAGCTGCAGACGATCTCGGCCGTGTCCATCCGCCACCATCCCGCGTCGGGCGTCGCCGCGCTGCTGCTGATCGGCTGGCTCGGCTCGCGCCTGGGTTGGGAGCTGTCGCCGCTGGTCCAGCAGGGCATGACCTCCCACGGTAAGGCGCACGGCCGTCGCCAGGACGTGTCGCTGCGCCTGGAGGTCGCGCCCGAGCTGCAGGTCCGCGGCCTGGCCAGCGTCTGCCTCGAGACGGCCTCCGGCCGCCACCTGCGCTTCGACCGCGGCATCGGCGGCCTGAAGGCGACCTACCGCAACGCCCGCGGCGACGAGCGCTCCTGGACCATCCTCGGCGCCTCCCGCGGCGAGGCCGGCATCCTCGGCGAGGGCATCCGCCAGGCGCTGCTGCGCGACCCCACCTACCGCCCCGCGCTGGACGGCGCCGCCACCCTCCTGGGCTGAGCCGGAGGTCCCAAGACCGTCTTTGCAAACTCCGCACAACTGCTGGACCCGGCCCGCATCTGCTGCCCGTAGCCTTGCTGGGCGGATGGGGCATGTGATCGCAGTCGTCGAGGACGACGAGACCATCGGCCAGGCCGTTGCGGCGCGGTTGCGCGCGGAGGGCTTCACGGTCGAGCTTGCACGGACGGGGCCGGCCGCGTTGGAGCTCTGCGCCGCCGTACGGCCCGACCTCGTCGTCCTGGACCTGATGTTGCCCGGTCTGGACGGGCTGGAGGTCTGCCGCCGCATCCAGGCCGAGCGGCCCGTGCCCGTGGTGATGCTCACCGCGCGGGACACCGAGGAGGACATGCTCGTCGGCCTGGGCGTCGGCGCGGACGACTACCTCACCAAGCCGTTCAGCCCGCGCGAGCTCGTCGCCCGCGTGCGCGCCGTGCTGCGCCGGGCCGACCGCGCCGTCTCGGAGGATGCGCTGCTGCGGTTCGGCCCGGTCGCCGTCGACCAAGCCGGCCGGCGGGTGCATGTCGACGACGTCGAGGTCCACCTCACCGGCACGGAGTTCGACCTGCTGGCCGCGCTGGCCGCCCGGCCCGGTGTCGCGTTCACGCGCGAGCAGCTGCTGACCGACGTCTGGGGCTTCCGGGCCGAGGGCGCGACCCGCACCGTCGACACGCACGTCGCGGCGCTGCGCAAGAAGCTCGGGTCGTCGGTGGTCCGCACCGTCCACGGCCACGGCTACGCACTGGGGGACGCCTCCTGATGACGCGGGCCCTGAACCCGCTGGAGCGGATCACCTCCATCAAGCTGAAGCTGTCGATCGTCATCGTCGCCGCGGTCTTCACCACCGCCGCGGTCGGCATCATCGGCGTCGGGTACTTCGACCTGCCCGGCTGGGGCTGCGCGCTGATCGCGTCGTCCCTGGGCCTGGCGGTCGTGCAGGTGCTGGCCCGTGGCATGACCGCACCGCTGCGCGCCATGGAGGCCGCGGCCACCGCGATGGCCGCGGGCGAGCACGGGCAACGCGTGTCGACGACCTCCCGTGACGAGGTCGGCCGTCTGGCGCTGGCCTTCAACCACATGGCGGCCGAGATGGACGCCACCGACCAACTGCGCCGCGACCTCGTCGCCAACGCCTCCCATGAGCTGCGCACGCCGATCAGCGCGCTGCGCGCCGTGCTGGAGAACCTGGTCGACGGCGTGGCCGACGCCGACGAGGCGACGCTCGCGACGATGCTCGCGCAGGTCGAGCGGCTGCAGAAGCTCGTCGTGCAGTTGCTGGACCTCTCGCGGCTGGAGGCCGGTGCCGAGGTGCTCGAGCGCGATGACGTCGACGTCGTCGGCATGCTGCGCGAGGTGGCCGGTGAGGTCGCCGGTGACTTCCAGGTCGACGCGGACGGGCCCGTGGCCGTGCGGGCCGACCGCTTCCGGCTGCGCCAGGTCGTCGTCAACCTCGCCGAGAACGCGCGACGGCACGCGCCCGCGGGCGACGCGGTCGTGCTCAGGGCTCGGCCGACGGTCACGGGCAACGGCGTCGTGCTGGAGGTCATCGACCACGGACCGGGCATCCCGGCCGCGCAGCGCGAGCAGGTCTTCGAGCGCTTCGTCCGCGCGGACGCCGCGCGTGCGGCCGACGACGGCGGCGCCGGCCTCGGCCTGGCGATCGCCCGCTGGATCGTCGACCTCCACGGCGGCAGCATCCGTGCCGAGGACGCCGACCCCAGCGGCTGCCGCATGGTGGTGGTGCTCCCGTGAGCGCCGAACCGCCTTTTCCACCCCGGATCGGCGGCGCAAAAGGCGGTTCGACGCCTCCGGAGCGGGGCGTGCGGGCTGGGCGGTTCGCGTTCGGCTGTGCGCTGGCGGCGGTGGTCGCGGCGGTCGCCGTCCCCGATGCGGCGCCGGGACTGGGCCTCAGCATGACCCTGGTCGTCGCGTTCGCTGCCGCGACGCTCGGCGTCGGGCGGCGGCTGCGGGGCCTGGACCTCGCCTACGCGGCACTGGCCGTGGCGCTGGCGACGATGGCCGTCGTGCGGGACGCGACGTGGGTGGTCGTGCTCGACGGCCTCGGGGCGCTGACGGCAGCGACGCTGGCCCTGGCGCGTCCGGCGACCTACGGCCAGCTGGCGCTGGCCGCGACGTCCTTCTACAGGTGGCTGCCCAGCGGCCTGGCGCTGGCGGCCGGGCAGGCCGCCCACATCGTCCCCGGCGGCCGGGGCCGGATCGGACCGGCGGCGCGCGGCACTGCGCTCGCCGCCGGGCTGGTCGCCGTGTTCGGCGCGCTGTTCGCCTCCGCCGACGGCGCGTTCGCGCAACTGGCGGGTGACGTCTTCCGCCCGGACCTGCGCACCGACGAGCTGGTCGCGCGGGTCATCACCGGCCTCGGCGCGCTCGCGCTCGCCGGCGCGCTGGTGCTCTCGGCCCGGCCGCTGGGCACCGTCCAGGGCCCGCGCACGCGGCCGCGGCTGCTGCGGACGGAGTGGCTGATACCGCTGGGCGCGCTGAACGTGCTGTTCGGCTGCTTCGTCGTCGTGCAGTTCGCGGTGCTGTTCGGCGGTGACCGGCACGTGCTGCAGACCGCCGGCCTGGGCTACGGCGAGTACGCCCGCCACGGCTTCACCGAGCTGCTCGCGGTGGTCGGGCTGACCTTCGGCGTCATCGCCGTCGCCACCCGGCACGCCCGGCGCGACACGCGCGTCGACGCCCGGCTGCTGAAGGCGCTGCTCGGTGTCCTGATCGCGCTGTGTGCGGTCATCCTCGCCAGCGCGGTGAAGCGCCTGGACCTGGTCGAGGACGCCTACGGCGCCTCGCGCGTGCGCTTCGCCGGCCACCTGGTGCTGCTGTGGTGCGCCGGCACCTTCGCCATCGTGCTGCTGGCCGGCCTGGTCGGACCGGTCGCCCGCCAGGCGCCGCACCTCGTGGCGCTGCTGAGCCTGGCGCTCGCGCTCGGCGCCTCGCTGGCCAACCCCGACGCGCGCATCGCCCGCGCCAACGTCGACCGGCTCGCCGAGACCGGCAAGGTCGACGAGGCCTACCTCATGGGTCTCAGCGCCGACGCGGTGCCGGTGCTCGCCACGCTGCCGGACCGCGCGCAGCGTTGCCGCCTCCTGGCCGCGGTCGACGTCCCTCCGGACGGCCTCAACGGGTTCAACCTCTCACGCCGCCGGGCCGCGGGCGTGAAGGACCGCGCCTGCGGGCCGTGACGCGGGTCAGCGCGCGCGCCGCAGCCACTGCGCCAGGAACGGCTCGCTGATCGCGACCGGCCCGCCGCCGGGCCGGCGGGCGACGAGCTCCTCGCGCTCCAGCGTCTCCACCGCGCGCTGCACGGTCGACGCGGCCGGCAGGTCGTGGCGGCGGCGGTAGTCGTTGGCCAGCACGGCGCCCGGCTCGGCGGCCAAGGCCTGCAGCACCCGGCGCTGCGCGGCACTGGCCCGCTCCCAGACCAGCGTGAAGTGCGCGTGCTCGGACGCCAGCACGCGGTCCAGCGCGGCCTGCAGCAGCTCCGGTGTGGCCGTCCGCCCCTTGGGCGTCTGGTGCCACAGAAAGTAGGCCAACTCCTGGGTGGCGTACGGGTGCCCGCCCGTCGTCTGCAGCAGCTGCGCGACCGTCGCGTCCGGCAGGACCCGGCCCGTGTCGGCGAATCGCCCGGCCAGGTACGGCGCGAAGTGCTCGGCGGCGATGACGTCCAGCGTGAGCTGCTTGGCGCTGCGCCAGAACGGCTCGTTGGCGTCGCTGAAGATCCGCTGCAGCATGTGTCGGCGCGAGCCGAGGTAGACGTGGGCGACGTCCGGCTGGGCCTGGAAGACGGCGC
>CAYUDT010000079.1:0-22681 GCA_964443695.1 uncultured Conexibacter sp.
TGTCCCGACTCATCAACGACCTATCAGGTGGGACATATGTCGTGAACTCGGGCACTCCCGGGCGCGCTCGCCTCGCGAGGCACACGCAGAAGAAAGGCCCCGCCGTCGCGGGGCCTTCCTGTTGGGACATGGCCGCGAGGGCGGCGCCTACTTGACGGTCAGCGTCAGCGCGCTGGATGCGGTCGCGCCGAGAGCATCGGTGACCTGGAAGGTCAGCAGGGTCTGCTTGGCCTTCTTGGTCGGCGTCCCGGCGACGGTGCCGGTCACCGGGTCGAGGCTCAGCCCCGCCGGCAGCGAGCCGCCGGTCAGCGCCCACGTGTAGGGCGCGCGCCCGCCGGCCGCCGTCAGCGTCGCGCTGTAGCTGCGCTTGGTCTTGGCCGTCGGCAGGGTGGTCGTGGTGACGGCCACGCGCGGGACGATCGCGACCTGGAAGGACCCGCTGGCCGTCTGGGGCGCCTGGTCGGTGACGTCCACGGAGAAGGAGAAGTCCCCCGCGGCCGTCGGCGTCCCGGTGAGCAATCCGTCCGTGCCGGTGCTCAGGCCGCCGGGCAGCGCGCCGGTGGTGACCGTGATGCCGTAGGCGCCCACGCCACCGCTCACCAGCGGGGCGGAGTACGGCACGCCGACCTCACCGCCCGCCAGGGGCGAGCCGGCGAACACCAGCGCCGGTGGCGGCGGAGGCGGCTGGTTGATGTTGACCGCGGCCATCTGCGCTCCGAGGTAGTTGCCCAGGTCCCCGCCTTCGGGAGCCTGGTCGCTGACCGGCCGCGCCTCGTGGGACTCCGGGTCGTAGACGCCGCTGTAGGCGTAGATCTCATAGCGGCGCGTCACCGACTCGTTGCCCTCACCCAGCTGGGCCTCGCTGGCCAGCTCGGCGGCCGGGTTGGCCCCGCCCACCTCCGCCTGCAGCAGGAACCACTCGGTCTCGATCTCGGCGGCGTCCTGCGGCACGGCAGGGTCGTCGGTGACGAGGTGGTCGAGCTCCACGGGATCGGGCGACTCGGACTTGTAGACCTTCACCCAGATCGCGTCCCCGAAGTCGTACTGGTCGGGCGCGGGCGCCTGGACGACCGCCTGGACGATCGGCTGCTGGTTGGGCGCGCCCGGCGGTGGCGGCGTGACGGTGTAGGTCGGGGCGGGGATGCTCACCTTCGTCCCGGCCGGTTGCAGGCGACCCGGAACCGCGGGGTCGGCGACCAGCCAGCGGTAGACGGTGTTGGTCGGGTCCTTCGCCAGGCCGACGCCGAAGTGCTCGCAGCCGCTGTTCTGGTAGTCACCGATCGCGCCGACGAAGCAGGAGTGGCCGTCGGTCGGCGTGATCGGGTTGGGTGCGAGGGCCGTCGACTCGACGAACGTCTGCGTCGCCGTGTCGTAGGGACTCTGGTAGCGGACGTAGACGCCGCCGGGGAAGTCGACGACCGTCGGATCGCCGTAGCGCTCGTTCGGCGCGCCGAACCAGTAGAGGACGTCGGAGCTGGAGATGCCGTCCAGCTCGATCTCGAAGCCGTGGGCCGGCTCACCGGTGTCGTTGAACACGTCGAAGTTGCTCAGCGCGCCGTAGCTGGTCACGGCCTGGGCGGGTGCGGCGAGCACCAGCGCGCCGAGCGCGCTGGCCAGGGCCATGAGGGATCTGATGGTGGTGCGGGACATGGTCGGCTCCTCAGCGAGTCGTGGTGGTGGCGGTCACGGCGGCGTATTCCGCGTCGCCGGAGAAGGACGCGCGCAGGCTGCCCCCGGCGGGCAGCGACCAACGCCTTGGCGCAGGTTGCGGTGCCGGTGGCGTCGGTCGTCGCGCTGCAGGTGCTCTTTGCGTCGCCGCCGGCGCGCAGCAGCTGGAACGTGACGGTCCGGCCGGCCACAGCCTGCGCGGTGGCCGTCTCAAGGACGGCGGTCGGGCGGCCGCTCGTGCTGCTCAGCGGCGCGACGGTCAGGACCGTCGGGGCGGGCGCGGCGGTGACGTGCGTGGAGAACTGCAGGTCCACGCCGGTCAGCGACGTGAACGTCCAATACCCGCTGACCTGGAACAGCTCGCCGGCGGGATAGCGGTCACCCGCCGCCGTCGCCAGCTGGTCGGAGGCGTAGCTGCGGATCGTGCCGACCGCCAGCGCCAGCCGGTCACCGGCCGCAACGCGGAACGCCGGGAAGCCGATGGTGGCGGGCACGCCGGCCAGGATCGATGCGGTGCCGTTCTGCGCCAGCCGGGGACGCGTCACGTCCGGTGTACCGTCCGGACGCAGGTCGTAGAACTGGTAGTTGATGCGCGCGCTGGTCGGCGAGGACAGCGTGACGCCGTCAAGGCCGCCGCTGCGGCCGACCGTGAACGTCTGCGCGATGCCAGGGGGCATCGTGATCGCACCGTCGGCGAACGGTTGCTGCTGGTCGATGGGGCCAAGCGCGGAGGCCGGCGACGTGAGCACGCCGCAGAGCACCGCCGCCAGGACGGCGACCGTGGGCTTGACAGGCATGTGGGGCTCCAATCCGGGGGCGGAAGCGGGAGCGGCGACGCTATGCCGAACCCCGTGTGAGCACCGTGAGCGGTTGGTGAGGACGTTCTCATCCTCTGCGGGGAATTGCGGAGCAGGCCCGGCGAGTACCACGGAGGCGGACGCACCGACCCGTCCTTACGCGGTGCGCACGTCATGCGCGCGCTCGTCGTCGAGGACGACCGGAAGATGAGCCGGGTCCTGCAGCAGGGGCTCCGTGAGGAGGGCTGGTCGGTGGACGCGGCCGGCGACGGCGACGAGGCGATCGCGCAGGCCTCGGTCCACCCCTACGACTGCATCGTGCTCGACGTCAACCTGCCCGGGCCCGACGGGTTCACGGTCTGTTCGGCCCTGCGTGACCGCGGGGTGTGGTCACCGGTGCTGATGCTCACCGCCCGCGACGCCGTGCCTGACCGCGTCGCCGGCCTCGACGCGGGCGCCGACGACTACCTCACCAAGCCGTTCGCGTTCGACGAGCTTCTGGCCCGCCTGCGCGCGCTGACGCGCCGCACGGCGGTCGAGCGGCCCACCCGCCTGCTGGTCGGCGACCTGGAGCTCGACCCGCTGACGCACGACGTCGCGCGGGCCGGCACACCGATCACGCTGACGACGAAGGAGTTCGCGCTGCTGGAGTTCCTGATGCGCCACGCCGGCGAGGTCGTGTCGCGCACGCGGATCCTCGAGCACGTCTGGGACGTCAACTACACGGGGCTGTCCAACGTCGTCGACGTGTACGTCGGCTACCTGCGCAACAAGATCGACCGGCCCTTCGACGTCGCGACGCTGCACACCGTCCGGGGTCGCGGCTACACGCTCAAGGCCGCGGGCTGATGTGGCGGCCGGGTCGCTCGCTGTCGATCCGCGCGCGCCTGACCCTCTACTACGCCGCCGTCCTGGCGCTGATCCTCGCGGCACTCGGGACGTTCCTGGTGGTCGCGTTGCGCAACGGGCTCTACGAGCGGGCGCACGACTCGCTGGAGGCGGCCTACCGCCCGCTGGCCCAGCGCATCACGCAGTCCGGGCAGCCGCCCGACCTCGCCGGCTACCTGCACGGCACGCAGATCGGCAACGAGGCCGAGCTGGAGGTGATCGGCCAGCTGCTCGACGCGCGGGGCCGCGTGGTGCGCTCGTCCGGCGCCCCGGGCACCCGCACCCCCATGGTCGGCCCCGACGTGCTCGCGGAGGCCGCGCGGGCCGGCCACTGGCACGAGCCGCGCCGGCTCAGGGGACGCCCGCGCGACGACATCGTCGTCGTCTTCCCGATCCGGTCGGGTGCGCTGCGCGGCTCGTCGGTCGTCTTCGCCCAGAGCCTCCGCGCGGCGCAGGACGCCGTGCGGCGCGTCGTGTGGCTGCTGCTGCTCGCCACACCCGTGGCGCTCGCCCTAGCGCTCGTGGGCGGCCTGCGGGTCGCCCAGCTCGTGGTCGGTCCCCTGGACCGGCTCACCCGGACCGCCGCGGCGATCGACGTGGCCAGCGCCGACGAGCGCCTGCCCGAGCCCGACCGTGACGACGAGCTGGGCCGGCTGGCGCGCACGCTGAACGGCATGCTCGAACGCCTCGGCCGCGCCATGACGCGTGAGCGGCGCTTCGCCGCCGACACCTCGCACGAGCTGCGCACGCCGCTGGCGGTCATGGCGGCCGAGCTCGACGTCGCGCTCCGGCGCGATGTCGAACCCCGCGCGCGGGAGACGCTGCTGAGCGTCCGCGAGGAGGTCGGCCATCTCTCGCGCCTGGTCGAGCACCTCCTGCTCATCAGCCGTGCCGACGGAGCAGCCGGTGTCGAGCTGGCCCGCCGCGACACCGACCTCCTCGACCTCGCGATCGGCGTCGTGGCGCGCCTGCAGCCCGTGGCCCAGGCGCGTGGGGTGACGCTGGCCCTCGACGGCGCTCCCGCGCACGCCCTCGTCGACCCCGACCTGATGGACCATGCCCTGCGCAACCTGGTGGAGAACGCCATCAGGCACGGCGGGCCCCCGGGGCCGGTCACCGTCACCGTCCACGACGGTGACCGTCCGGTGATCACGGTCGCCGATCACGGCGTGGGCATCCCCGCAGCGGAGCTCGACCAGATCTTCGAGCGCTTCCACCGGGTCGACCGCGCGCGCTCGCGGGAGCATGGCGGCGCCGGCCTGGGGTTGGCCATCACCCGTGCGGTGGTCGAGGCGCACGGCGGGCGCGTCGACGTCGAGAGCCGTCTGGGCGAGGGATCGACGTTCACCATCGTGCTCGGCGGGGACCGGGACCCGTGATGCCGCCAGTAGGTTCTGCCCATGTCCACCCCGCTCGTGCTCGACTGCGACCCCGGTCACGACGACGCGTTCGCGATCCTGCTGGCGGCGGGCGACCCCGAGGCCGACCTCCGCGCCATCACGACGGTCGGCGGCAACGGCGACCTGGACAACGTCACGCGCAACGCGCTGAAGGTCTGCACGCTCGCCGGTGTGACCGACGTGCCGTTGGCGCGCGGCGCGGCAGGGCCGTTGCGCGGGCACCTCGAGACCGCGGAGGACGTCCACGGCAGGACGGCGCTCGACGGGCCGGTCCTCCCGGAGCCCGCCTTCGCCGAGGACCCGCGCGACGCGCAGCGGCTGCTCCTCGACACGCTGGAGGCGTCCGACACCCCGCTGACGCTAGTGCCGACGGGCCCGATCACCAACATCGGTGCCCTCCTGCGCGACCATCCGGAGATCAGGCCGCAGATCAAGGAGGTCGTCTGGATGGGCGGGTCGACCGGCCGCGGCAACCGCACGCCCTACGCGGAGTTCAACGCCTACACCGATCCGGAGGCGCTGCAGCTCGTGCTCGACTCCGGGGTGCCGTTCACGCTCGTCGGGCTCAACGTGACCCACACCGCCCAGGCGACGCCCGACATCGTCGAGCGGATCGCGCAGATCGGCACGCCGCTGGCCCAGGTCTGCGCCGACTGGATCGACTTCTTCGCGCAGACCTACCGCGCGGTGTTCGACATCGCGCCGCCGATGCACGACCCGGTCGCCCTGGCCATCGCCATCGATCCCACGATCGCCACGCTGCAGCCGGTCTTCATCGCCGCGGAGACCACCGGCGCCTTCACCCGCGGCGCGACGGTCGTCGACCTGCACGGACGCCTGGGCCGGCCCCACAACGCGAGGGTCGCCACCGCCATCGACGTGCCCCGCTTCTGGGACCGGCTGTTGGCCGCGATCGCCGGCCTGCCGCGATGACGCCCGCGGTCTGCGTGGTCGGCAGCGTCAACCTCGACATCGTCGTCGCGGTCGGCCACCACCCCGCGCCGGGTGAGACGGTCGCCGGGACGACGCGCACCGATCACCACGGCGGCAAGGGCGCCAACCAGGCGGTGGCCGCCGCGCGGGCCGGGGCGCGCACGAGCGTCGTCGGACGGGTCGGTGATGACGACGCCGGCCGTGCGCTACGTCAGGGGCTGCATCTCGAGGGCGTCGACACCGCACTCCTCGGCACCGACCCCGTCGCGCCTTCCGGCACCGCGCTCATCGCCGTGGCCGCCGACGGCGAGAACACGATCATCGTCGTCGCGGGAGCCAATGGCCAGGTCGGGGAGGACGACGTGCAGCGCGGCCACGAGGTGATCGCGGAGGCCGATGTCGTCCTGCTCGGCCACGAGGTCCCCGACGCGGCGATCGCCGCCGCGGCCCGGACCGCGCGCGGCACGGTCGTCCTCAACCCGGCGCCCGCGCGCGCCGTCGCGCCCGACGTGCTGCAACGGGTCGGCGTCCTCGTGCCCAACCGCACCGAGCTGGCGCAGCTGAGCGGGCGTGAAGGGGCGCCCGAGGTGCTCGCCCGGGAGCTGCACCACACGGTGGTCGTGACGCTCGGTGCCGAGGGCGCGCTGCTGGTCACCCGCGACGCCCCGGCGGTGCACGTCCCCGCGCCGCAGGTGGCTGCGCGGGACACCACCGGCGCCGGCGACTGCTTCTGCGGCACGCTGGCCGCGCGCCTGGCGCACGGTGACACGCTCGCCGACGCGACGGCCCGCGCGGTGGCCGCAGCCGCCGAGTCGGTCACCCGTCCCGGCGCGCGCTGACTACGTCCTCAGGGTCCTGGTCGCGGTCTGGGAGACCAGGCCGCTGCCCCGCGTCACGGCGGTGGCCCTCACCCCGCCGCGCAGCGCCCGGGCAAGCCGGCCGCGCGAGCTGCGGGGCACCGTGACCTTCACCGTCACCGAGCCCTTGCCGGTCAGCTTGAAGGACGCCGAGCCGAGCGACACCGTGCTGCGGCCGCGCCTCTTCGCGCTGCGCAGCGTCAGCGTGCCCTTGCAGGCCGCCGGGCAGGAGACGACGACGCGGAGGACGTGGCCCTTGCGCACGAGCTTGGTCCTCAGCGACGCCTTCGGCGCGGGCCGCTTCACCGGCTTGGCCGGGTCGGCGACGACCGGCGGCAGAGGCGGCGTGGGCGTGGGCGTGACCGCCGTCGGGGCCGCCGGCGCCGAGGCGAGCGCCGGCGGGTTGCTGCCCGCCAGGTCGTAGAGGTCGAGGTCGGCATCGGTGTCGGCGCCGGAAAGCGCCGCGTTCGTGGAGACGAACACGTGCGAGAGGTCGGGGGTCCAGCCGGCGGCCTCCGCCATGTCGGCGGTGCCGGGCGTCAGGAGCCGGGGCGCCTGGCCGGCCGCGAGCAGGTACACGTCGTCCTGCTCGTCGGTGTCCTCGGGGGCCATCTTGCTCGTGGTGTGCGCCAGCACCGTCTGGCCGTCGCTGGAGAGGGCCTGCGGGTAGACGGGCTTGGGGCTGCCGGGTGACAGCAGCGTGGTGACGCCGTTGACGCGCGCGTAGACGTCCTCGTTGGTGTCGACGTCCTCGGCCACGAGGCCCTCGACCGTGGAGAAGATCGCACCGCCGGAGACGAGGTAGGCGTCGATGGCCGCCGTCGAGTTCGACGTCGACGGGGACGGGCCCGTGGACAGCTGGGTGGGGACGCCGCCCGTGGCCTCGAACAGGTCACGCCCGGCGTCGCCGTCCAGACCCTCGCTGCCGGTCAACGCCTCGGTCGTGGAGAACAACGTGCGCGCGCCGTCCGCGCTGACCGCGTCCAAGGACACGTCGACGTTGGCGTCGCCCACCGCGTTGTCGTCGGAGCGCAGCGTCAGGCCGCCGCCGACCTGACGCCGGTAGACGTCGCGGGCGGTGTCGGCGTCGGCCGCCAGCAGCGCCTCCCGGGTGGTGTAGGTGACCAGCGCGCCGGTGGTGGACAGGTGGCCGCCGTAGACGTCGTGGTTGCCGGTGCCGCCGTGGCTGACGATCGCCGGGGTGGCCGCGCCGTCGAGGTCGCGGAGGTAGAGGTCGTCATGGCCGCTGTCCGTGTCGCCGGCGTCGATGGGGTCGGCCGTCTTGAACAGGACCTTGCGCAGGTCCGCGGTGGCGTCGGCGAAGTACGCGTGGGCGGGGTTGGCGGCACGCCTGCTCACGAGGGTCGTCGTCTGGGCCGCCGTGTCGCGGACGTACAGGTCGCTGCCGGTGCTCTGGTCCGCGGCGGACAGGGCCTCGACCGTGGAGAACAGGACGCGCGTGGCGGTGGCGTCGACGGCGTGGGTGTACGGGCCGGCGGTCGCCGTGCCGACGCTGACCAACTCGAACTGGCCGTCCTGCCAGGCGTAGATGTCGTCCAGCGCGTCGGTGTCGGCCGGCAGCAGCTGCGCGTTGGTCTGGAAGATCACGCGCCTGCCGTCGCCGCTCAGGTGACGGCCCTCGGCTCGTCGGCGGCCCCACCGCTGGTCAGCAGGTGCAGGCCCGCGGGGTTGCGCACGTACACGTCGCGGGTGGCGTTCTGGTCGGCGGGCAGCAGCGCGCGGTCGGTGTCGAAGGCGATGACCGTGCCGTCGACGCTGACGGCGCCGACCTCGAACGGGTCCGCGCCGGCCAGCGCGTTCGGCGCGGCGGCCAGCGACAGGAGCGCGGCAAGCGGAAGGGCGCGGGAGAGCTTCATGTTCGGTCAACGCGCGACCGAACACCGACTTACGCGGAGCTCAGCGCCGCAGCCGCAGGGCCACCCGACGGGTGGCCCTGCGCGTGCCGTCCGAAGCACGGACCGTCACCACGGCGTGGACGACCTTGATGCGCGCCAGGCGCCGGGCGGTCGCCGCGACGAGCCGCAGGGTCAGCGTCCGGGCCCGGCCCTCGGGCACGGCCACTTCGGCCGATCGCGCCAGGACGCGCGAGCCGCGCAGGCGCAGGCGCCGGGCCTCGGCCGCGCTGACGGCCAGGCTCCCGCGCACCCGGCACGCCGCTGCGCAGGACACCTTCACCGGGATGCCCCGGCGCCTGATCGAGGTCGCCAGCGACCTCCGCACGGGCGTCACCCGCAGCCGCAGCGTGGCGGCTGACGGCGACGGTGCCCCGCAGGCCGGGGCGACGGCCAGGCCGCCGCCGTCCACCACCGGGGCTGCGGCCTCCGGGTCCAGCCCGATCGGCCGGTCGCCCAGCGCCTTCTCCCGCACGTCGATCAGGCGCGACACGCCCGCCACGGGCAGCGCGAACCGCAGCGCGCTGGGGTGCGCGCAGTCGTGCAGGATCGTCACCCGCGGCGCCGCGCCCGACGGCGCGCTGGGTCCCTGCAGCACGGCACCGAGCCCCTCCACCCCGCCGTCCAGGCCGTCGTAGATCTGCACCGACCCGGTCACCGTGACCTTCAGCCGCCCGCCCTTGGGGACGACCATGTCCACCGGGCCCAGGCGCACGGCCACGTGGATCGGCGTGTCCACCGGCGCCGGCCTGCCCGCGGCCTGCCGGAAGCGCCCGTCGACGAGCGGGTCGAGGTGTCGCAGCGACCGCGCGCCGACGATCCGCGCCTCCGGGATGGTCCGCGTGCCGTCGGGCCCCAGGGCCTCGACGGCGACCGCGAGGTGCGCGTCCGGCTGCGAGACGGAGACCCAGAGGTCGAGCTCCGGGCCGCCGAACAGCTCCAGGCGGTCCTTCAGCGGCGGGGTCCGGAACACGGCAGCCGCCCCGGCGGGCGGCGCGTAGCCGGGCACCGACAGCTCGAACGCCGGCAGCTCCTGGTAGGCCGTGGAGCCGGCCGGCGACGCGGCACCCAGCGTTCCGTCGGGTCCCAGCAGCAGCGCCGCGTCACGCCCGCCCGTGCCCGAAGGCCAGTCCTTCGCCGTGCGCCACTGGCCGTCGGTGCCCTGCACCTCGGCGACCGGCCAGGCGTCGACGCCGTTCTTGGTGCCCCGCAGCCAGCGCGAGTACCAGGCCACGAGCATCGCATCCCAATCACCGCGTTCCCACCCGGCCCGGGGCTGGGTGGTGCCGCTGCGGAACCGGTCGGGCTGCTCGTGGTCGAAGACGCCGTAGAGCATGTGCTTGGGCAGCCCCTTGGGCAGCCGGTCGAAGAGGCCCAGTTGCATGGTCGGCACGATCCGGGTGTCGGCACTGCCGGACCAGACCATGGTCGGCGCGGTGATCCGGTCGAGGTGGACGGTGTGGTCGCGCACGGCGTAGTGCGGCGTGTAGTCCCCGTCGGCCGCTGCGGCCTCGACCAGTTGCGCGGGTTGGCAGCCGACGCGGTCGAGCAGCTGCGCGGGGTCGTCCTGCGGCGAGGACAGCAGCGCGAAGTAGGCGGCGACGTTGACCTCGGCCTGCGCCAGATGCGGGACCCCGTCGCTGTTGAAGAAGTCGTAGACGCTGGCCATCGGGTTGCCGACGACGAGCGCCTTCAGCGACCTCAGCCTGGCGCGGTCTGCGCCGGTCGCCGTCGCCAGCTGGGTGCCGCCGCGGTAGGAGCCGCCGTACATGCCGACCGCACCTGACGCCCACGGGGCCCTCTCCCCAGCGTCCTCGACGAAGAGCGCGCCGTCGGACACCTCGTGCTGGTCGATCTCCGCGATGCACCCGCCCGAGCCCCCGCTGCCGCGCACGTGCGCCTGCGTGAACGCAAAGCCGCGCGACACCAGCGCATCGACGCGGGCCTGGTCCTCCGGCGCGCCCCGCGTGGCGTAGGGCGAGTACTGCACGACCACGGGCAGGCGCTCCGGGGGCGCGGGACCGCCGTCCTTGGCCACCGGCAGCCAGGTGTCGCTGTAGAGGACGACGCCATCGGCGGCAGTGATCCGCCGCTCCTGGCGGGCGGGGTCGGCCGCCGGCGGCTTGACCGCGTAGGTCGCCGCCGGCAACGCAGGACCGAACGGCGCGCCCGCGTCCGGCGGCGCAGCCACCGCGGGCGCGACGGGGACGCAGAGCAGCAGAGCGGCGAGGAGCAGGCGGCGCACGGGTGCGGGAAATCTACGCCGCGCTAGCGTCGTCGGGGTGCAGCACTGGCTCAAGGCCATCGGACATGCGCGCGGACCACTGCCGCGCCACTGGCTGCAGGACGGCCGGGCCGGCGCGCTGACGCAGGCCGGATTTCCTCGCCGACCGCGGATGGAGCCGGGCGACCGCCTGGTCTACTACGCGTCGGTGTGGAAGGTCGTCTTCGCCGCGGTCGAGGTCGCCGAGGACCCCGTGGAGTCACGGCCGGGCACGCGCTGGCCCTGGACGGTGGCCGTCGAGTCGCTGGTCGTGATCCCCGACCTCGACCGCGCGCCGCCCGTCGAGGCGATCGGCGTCATGCCGCGGGCGATGAGCCAACAGTCCCACATCCGCCTGCGCCCGGAGCACTACGCGCAGGCCGTCGAGGCGCTGGCCTCGATCGCCGCCTAGCCCGGAAGGGCCTGGCGCAGGGTCGCAGCACCCGCGAACAGGTCGCCGTGCTGCTGCACGCGGGCCAGCACGTCGTCCGGAGAGAACACCAGCGCCGTCGGGTCGCCCCCGGACAGCTCCTCCCAGCGCAGCGGCGTGGAGACCTGCGGGCGCGGCGTCGCGCGCGGCGAGTAGACGCACACCGTCGTGCGCTGCTGCTCGTTCTGCCCCCAGTCGATGAGGACCCGGCCCACCCGCTTGGCCTTCGCCTGCTGGGCCACGACGAGGTCCGGCAGCTCGGCCGCCAGCACCTCGGCCACCGACCGGGCAAAGCCCTTGGACGCGGTCCACGTCGCCGCGGGATCGTTGAGCGGCACGTACACCTGCATCCCCTTGGAGCCGGACGTCTTGGGGAAGCACTCCAGGCCCAGCCCGCCCAGCATGCCCTTCAGCAACAGGGCGACCTCCGCGCACTCGGCCAGCCCCGCGCCCTCCCCCGGGTCGAGGTCGAAGGCGACGATGTCCGGCCGGTCGGCGGTCTGGGCCCGGGCCAGCGGCGTGTGCAGCTCGAGGTCGGCGAGGTTGGCCAGCCAGGCCAGCGCGGCGGCGCTGTCGGCGACGACGAAGCCACCGGAGGTGGAGATCCAGGACGGCCGGTGCGACGGCGCGTTCTTCTCGAAGAAGAACGCGTCGGTCACACCGTTGGGGTAGCGCTTGAGCGTCAGCCGCCGGTCACCGAGGTGGGCCAGCAGGACGGGCGCGATGCCCAGGTAGTAGGCCATGAGGTCGCGCTTGGTGAAACCGGTCTCGGGATAGAGGACCTTGTCCGGGTTGGCCAGCCGGATCTCATAGCCGTCGACCTCGACGATCTCTGCGTCCTTGGCGGTGCGCACCACCGCGGCGGTCGGCGCCGTGTCCTCGCGCAGCCCCTTGTAGGACGGTGCGCGCAGCGTGCCCGACTGCGTGCGCTCCAGGTACTCCACCTCGCAGGACAGCAGCGGCTCGACGAACACCGCCTCCGTGGGGATCTTCTGCGCGCCGGAGCCGAACGGCGACGTGGCGCGGCGCAGCGGGGCCAGCCGCGCCTTCAGCCTGGCCAGCTCGGCGTCGGTGAAGCCCGTGCCCGCGCGGCCGACGTGGCGCAGCGAGCCGTCGGCGTCGCGCTCGCCCAGCAGCAGCGCGCCGATGTGGTCGTCGCGACGGCCCTTGCCCGGGATCCAGCCGCCGATGAGGAAGTCCTCGCGCCCGACGAGCTTGACCTTGACCCAGTCCGGGGACCGGCGCCCCGGCTCGTACACCGAGGCCAGCCGCTTGGCGACGACGCCCTCCAGCCCCTGCTGCTCGGCGGTCTGGAGCACCGCCGCGCCGTGGCCGACGACCGACGGCGACAGCGACACCCGCGGGCCCTCCAGGCCCAGGGCCTCGAGCGCCTCGCGCCGCTCGGCGTAGGTCCGCGACAGCAGCGACGTCCCGTCGACCCACAGCACGTCGAACAGGACGTAGGTCACCGGGGAGCGCTCAGCCATCCGCTTGACCTTGCTCGCGTCCCCGAGGTTCATGCGTCGCTGCAGCGCCTCGAAGGACGGGCGGCCGGCCTCGTCGAACGCGACGATCTCCCCGTCGAGCACGAGGCGGCGGTGGCCGACCGTCCGCGTGAAGACCCCCAGCTCCGGATAGGTCGCGGTGACGTCGTTGAGGTTGCGGGTGCGCAGGGTCAGCCGCCCCGGCTCGGCGTGGCAGATCGCGCGCACGCCGTCCCACTTGAACTCATACGCCCAGCCCTCGCCCGTGGGCAGCCGGCCGCTCCCGGCCAGCATCGGCTGCACGCGGTCCGGTGCGGGGTCACCGGGGGACGGGTCCATCGCGTGAATCATCCACGCGTCCTCGTCGTCGATCGGGAACAGCGCAAAGCGCGCGTCCACCCGCTCGCCGTGGAGGTGCACCTCGATCTTCTTGTCGTCGAACTTGTCGACCTCGTAGGTGCCGGTGTCCCAGACCGTCATCGTGCCGGCGCCGTAGCTGCCCGCCGGGATCTCCCCATGGAAGGTCAGGTACTCCAGCGGGTGGTCCTCGGTCCGCACCGCCAGGAAGTTCTTGCCCGGCGCCGCCGGTAGCCCGTGCGGCAGCGCGAAGCTGACCAGGACGCCGTCGCGCTCGAGTCGCAGGTCCCAGTGCAACCGCCGGGCGTGGTGCTCTTGGACGACCCACCGCGGCGCGTCGCCGTCTGCAGCGGCGACCGCCGCGCCCTCCGGCTCGGGCGTGGGTCTGTCGCGCTTGGCGCGGTAGGAGGCGAGCCTGTCCTCCCCGCGCGGTGTCATCCCAGCTCTTTGATCGCCTTCGCCGGCGTGCCGGCGATGACGTGGCGCGCCGGGAACTCGCCGCCGTTGAGGACGGCGCCGGCGGCGGCGACGCTGCTGCGGCCGATCGTGGTGCCGCGCAGGACGACGACGTTGGTCGCCAAGAACACGTTGTCCTCGATCCGCACCGGCGTGGAGCGGTGGGGCTGCTCCATGAAGAACGTGTCGCTGCCGTCGAAGCCGTGGTCGGAGTCGATGACCGTGACGCGCTCGGCGAAGCCGACGAGCGCGCCGATCTCGATGCGCTCGTCGCAGTGCAGCGTGACGTTGCGCCCCATGATCGTGCGCTGCCCCAGGGTCAGCTCCCCGGCGGACTTCAGCTCGTCGTTGTCGCGGAGCTGCACCCCGGCAGCCAGGCGGATCGCGCCGCCCCAGGGCTGCAGGCGCACCCGGTTCTGCAGCGTGACCCGGTCGCCGATCTCGATGACGCCGTCCTGGCCGGGCGCGAGGTCGATGACGCAGTCACGCCCGATCTTCACATCGCGCCCGATGCGCAGCGTCAGCGTCCCCGGGTAGCCGTCGATCTCGACCCGCAGCGGGCCGAGCGTCCGCGGCGGCGCACCGGCCAGCTCACAGGTGAACGAGGCGCCGAGCCGTCGCAGCCGCGCGCGGGTCATCAGCACCCAGAGGCGAAAGCGCAGTCCGCGCGCGAGGTCGAGCATCCGCCCCATGGCCTGAAAACCTATCCGGCGCATGCTGCACGTCGTCCTCTTCGAGCCGGAAATCCCCGGCAACACCGGCAACGCGATCCGGCTGTGCGCCAACACCGGCGCCACGTTGCACCTCGTCGGCCGCCTGGGCTTCGACATGGACGACGCCAAGCTGCGGCGGGCCGGGCTGGACTACCACGAGTACGCCACCGTCCAGCGGCACGACGAGATCCCGCGCTTTGCGCGGCTGTTCGCGCTGACCGCCCACGCGACCACGCGCTACGACACCGTCGGCTACCGCGAGGGCGACGCGCTGCTGTTCGGCCCGGAGGCCAGGGGCCTGCCGGAGCACATCCTCGAGGCGGTGCCGCAGGAGCACCGCCTCCGCATCCCGATGCGGCCCGACAACCGCAGCCTCAACCTCTCCAACGCCGTCGCGGTGACGGTGTTCGAGGCCTGGCGGCAGCTGGGCTTCGGCGGGGCCGCCTGAGCTCAGCCGCCGGCGACGGCGGGCAGGATCTGCACCTCGCCACCGTCGCGCACGGCGGTGTCCAGGCCGGACCCGAAGCGGATGTCCTCACCGTCGACGTACACGTTGACGAAGCGCCGCAGGCCGCCGTCCGGGTCGGACAGCCGGTCCTTGAGCTCCTCGTGCTGCTCGAACAGCGCGTCGAGGACCTGACCGACGGTCTCGCCCTCGACGGACGCGGTACCGGCGCCGCCGGTGGCGGAGCGCAACTGGGTGGGGATCTTCACGGTGACGGACATGTGGCAGCCGGGGATCCTAGTTACGCGAGCGAGTACTGCGCCTCGAAGGCGTCGTAGGACGGCTCGATGACCTGCATCTCGAAGGTGCCGCGGACGGCGTCGAGCGTCTTCAGCCCCTCACCGGTGATGACGGCGACGACGCTCTCCTCCGGGTCGATGTCCCCGCGCTGGGCCAGCTTGGCCAGCACCGCGGTGGTGACACCGCCGGCGGTCTCGGTGAAGATGCCCGTCGTCTCGGCCAGGAGGGCGATGCCCTCCTTGATCTCGTCGTCGGTGACGCTGTCGATGCCGCCGGACGTCCGGCGCGCGAGCTCCAGCGCGTAGGGGCCGTCGGCCGGGTTGCCGATCGCCAGCGACTTGGCGATCGTGTCCGGCTTGACCGGGCGGCAGATGTCGTGACCGGCCTCGAAGGCGGCGGCGACCGGCGAGCAGCCCAGCGCCTGGGCGCCGTTCATCGTCGGCGTGTCGCTGTCGATCAGGCCGAGCTCGCGCCACTCGTCGAAACCCTTGGCGATCTTCGTGAATAGCGAGCCGGACGCGATCGGCGCGACGATCCGGTCGGGCGCGCGCCAGCCGAGCTGCTCGGCGATCTCGTACGCCAGGGTCTTGGATCCCTCGGCGTAGTACGGGCGCATGTTCACGTTGACGAACGCCCAGCCGTCCTTCTCGCCGGAGAGCTCGGTGCACAGCCGGTTGACATCGTCGTAGTTGCCGTTGATGCCGACGACGTTGGTGCCGTAGATGCCCGTCGCGAGGATCTTCTGCTCCTCGAGGTTGGACGGGATGAAGACGTAGGACGGCAGGCCCAGCGCAGCGGCCTGGGCGGCGACCGCGTTGGCGAGGTTGCCGGTGGACGCGCAGGCCAGCACCTCGAAGCCCAGCTCGCGCGCGCGATGGGAGGCCACCGACACGACGCGGTCCTTGAACGAGTGCGTCGGGTTGGCGGCGTCGTTCTTGATCCAGACCTCGCGGAGGCCGAGGCGGTCGGCGAGGCGGTCGGCCTTCACCAGCGGCGTGCAGCCGGCCGGCAGGCCGGCACGCGAGGTGCCGCGGTGCGACGGGCCGGGCTGGCCGTGCTCCAGCGGCAGGAAGTCGGCGTAGCGCCAGATGTTCTGCGGGCCGGCCTGGATGCGGCGGCGCAGCTCGGCGGTGTCACCGCCGGCCAGCGCCGAGTGGTCGTACGCGGCCTCGAGCGGGCCGAAGCAGTTCTCGCAGACGTAGCGGGCGTCGAGCGGGTACTCCGTCTTGCACTCGCGGCACTTCAGGTTCGTGACAGCCATCCTGGTGGGACTCCTAGGGCTTCGTTATGTCCGGTTTTCACCGTGTGACGAAGACAAAGTCCGCCACACATCTGTCAGGAATTGGCACCTTCTGCTTGCGCAGTGGTTGCCGGGGCTTCATCGGGCCTGTCCCTCCACCCCTCTGGATGTGTCCAGCTATGTATTCGGCAGGATAGCGCAGAGGTACACTGTCCGGTACATGCCCCTGACGTTGGACGAGCCTCCGAGTCGTCATGCCCGCGCTTCCCAAACCTTTGCGCCGGGCTCCTCGGTCTGCGCCCGCCGTCAGCCGCCCGCCTGAGCCCGACCGGCCCAACGTCGAGGTCGTCGAGCACGGCGGCCTGCGCTGGATCAACATCGAGCGCCCGCGCGCACAGGACCGGGCCTGGCTGGAGGAGCACTTCCCGGCCTTCCACCCCCTCGACTACGAGGACGTCTTCAGCCGCAACCAGCGTCCGAAGGTCGACGAGTACGACGACTACCTGTTCGTCGTCCTGCACTTCCCCGCCTACGACAAGCGGATCGGCCGCCTCAACGCGGCGGAGGTCGACGTCTTCGTCGGCCCCGACTACGTCATCACGCTGCCCAACGAGCCGCTGCAGCCGCTGGAGTACCTCTTCGAGCAGTGCGGCCGCCGCGACGACCTGCGCGAGACGCTGTTCTCCAAGGGCGCCGGCTACCTGCTGTACCGGATCGTCGACGGCTGCGTGGACGCGTCGTTCCCGATGCTGCGCAAGATCGGCAACAAGCTCGAGCGCCTCGAGGAGGACATCTTCGAGGGCCGCTCCAAGGAGATCGTCCGCGACATCTCCAACGCCAAGCAGGAGATCATCAACTTCCGCAAGATCGTCCGGCCGCAGCGCGCCGCGCTGCAGGACCTCGAGCGCACCAAGCGCTACATCCCCGAGGGCCTGGACATCTACTTCGACGACATCAACGACGCGTCGGAGCGGATCTGGGACATGCTCGAGAACTTCAAGGAGGTCGTCGAGGGCCTGGAGTCCACCAACGAGTCGGTGCTCTCCCACCAGCTCAACGACCTGCTGCGCGTGCTCACCGCGCTGAGCGTCGTCCTGCTGCCGCTCACGCTGATCGCCTCGGTCTTCGGCATGAACACCCACGTCCCCGGCGAGGAGTCGAAGGTCGGGTTCTGGGCCGTCGTCACGATCATGGTGCTCGTCCTCGGCGGGACGATCACCTTCTTCCGCAAGCGCGGCTGGCTGTGACACCCCTCGCTTGACGGCTCGGGGTGCCATTGCGAACGCTCGCCTGACGGCGCGCCTTCGCGGTCAGGCGTCCTTGACGGTCCTGACGATGCAGTACTGCGTGCCCTCGCCCGTCGTCTGGGCGACGGTCATGCCACCGTCGGTGGCGGCGGCGCGGACGTCGTCGAGCTCGACGGCCGAGCCGCGCCAGGCCGGGTCGTTCTGCCCCTTCGGCGCGCGGCCGATGAGCTTCTTCAGCGCCGAGGGCTGCTCGTACTCCTTGGAGTGGATCTCCGGGTCGTTGGAGACCTGGAAGGTCGCCCAGCCGCCGGGCTTGAGGACGCGGCCGATCTCGCGGATGTAGCCGAGCGTGATCTGCGGGTCCGGGATGTGCTGGAAGACCACGAGGCTGATGACCGCGTCCTTGGACGCGTCCGCCACGCCGGCCAGCGAGGTGCCGTCACCGACGATGAGCTCGACCTCGGCCGGCAGGTTCTTGCGGGCGCGGTCGATCATCTCGCTGGAGACGTCGATGCCGGTGACCTTCGCGACCTTGGCGTGGAGGGCCTTGGACAGGCGACCGACGCCGACGCCGATGTCGAGGACGTCGTCGGTCGGCTTGAGCACCGCGTCGACGGACTCGAGCATGACCTCGAGGTCACGCACGCCTTGCGACCAGAAGAACTCGTCGTCGCCGTTGTTGTAGTCGAGGCGGTTGTCGACGAAGTACTCGGCGTTCTCCCGGGCGCGGGCGTCCCAGAAGTCCTTCATGTGATCGGAGGTCGGCACGGGGCGCGACGATACCGGCTCACCCGCGCTTGAGCGACGCCGCGCCACATCTCGTGTCGACGGACACCGCCGACCGGCGGCAGCCTGAGCCACCCGTGTGCGGCGGGCGCGCCGCCCAGCAGCACCGCCCCGTGCCGTGCCCGCGACGGTATCGTGCGCGGTCCGTGGCCCCGCGCGTCAGCGTCATCACCCCCGCCAGGGACGCCGCCGCGACGCTGCCCGCGTTGCTCGGCGCCCTGCGCGCGCAGACCTACGACGACTTCGAGTTGATCCTCGTCGACGACGGCTCCAGCGACGACACCCGCGCGATCGCCGAGGCGCACCCGGTCGTGACGACCGTGGTCGACGGCGGCGGCCGCGGTCCCGGTGCGGCCCGCAACGCCGGCGTGGCCGCCAGCAGCGGTGAGGTGATCGCCTTCACCGACGCCGACTGCGAGCCCTCCCCGGACTGGCTGGTCCGGGGCCTGGCCGCGCTGGACGCCGGCGCGGACCTCGTGCAGGGCACCGTCGTGCCGGCGGGTCCCTGCGGCCCTTGGGACCGCACGGTGCGCGTCGGGCGGTTCTCCCACCTCTACGAGACCGCGAACCTGCTGGTGCGGCGCTCGCTGTTCGAGGAGCTCGGCGGCTTCGAGCCGTGGCTGTCGCCCAAGCGCTCCAAGGAGCTCGCCGAGGACGTCTGGCTGGGCTGGCGGGCCGCCCGTTCCGGCGCGCGCACGGCGTTCGCCGAGGACGCCGTCGTGGCGCACGCCGTGTTCCCGGGGACACCGCAGACCTACGTGTCCGAGCGGCTGCGGCGGCGCTTCTTCCCGGAGATGGCCCGCCGCATCCCCGAGCTGCGGGAGACGTTCTTCTGGCGGCGCTGGTTCATCAACCGGCGCAGCGCGCTGTTCGACCTGGCCGTCGCCGCCGGCGTGCTGGCGCTGGCCCTGCGGCGCCGCCCACTCGCCGCCCTGCTGGCGCTCGGCGCCACGGTGCCGTATCTGGGCGAGGCACGTCGCACCGCAGGCGGGTCGTGGGTGGTCCTGGCCGTCCAGGTCGCCGGTGACGTGGCCGGCGCGGCGGGGCTGGTGGCCGGCTCGGCGCGGGCGCGGAGCGTGCTGTTGTGAGCCCACGTAACGCCCGCGTGCGCGAGGGGTAAGACCAGCGATGCAGCCCATCGAGAGCCTCGAGCGCCTCGGCGAGACGTTCGCCCTCACCGCCCCGACGGAGCGCAAGCGGATGCTTGTGATCGTCAACCCCTACGCCACCACGGTGAGCGACCGGCTGCGCAACCTCGTCGTGTACGCCCTGCAGGGCCGGTACGACGTCGAGGCGATCGACACGGACCGCCGCGACCACGCCACCGAGCTGGCGCGCGAGGCCGCCCTCGAGGGCTACGACGTGGTGGTCGCCTTCGGTGGGGACGGCACGCTCAACGAGGCGGCCAACGGCCTCGTCGGCTCCGACACCCCGCTGACGATGCTGCCCGGCGGCGCCACGAACGTCTTCGCCAAGCTCAACGGCATCCCCGGCGACATCGTCGACGCCACCGAGCACCTGCTGCGGCTGGCCGACACGTGGACGCCGAGGAAGGTCGACCTCGCCGCGGTCAACGACCGCCTCTTCACCTTCTCCTCCGGCGTCGGCCTCGACGCGTCGGTGGTCGCCCGGGTCGACGCGCACCCCAAGCTGAAGACGCGCTTCGGCGCCTCCTACTTCACCTACGCGGCCATCACGACGTTCATGGGCAAGTACGTGATCAACCCGCCCAAGCTCGAGGTCGAGCTGCCCGACGGCACGCGCCTCGGCGGCGCCACCGCGATCATCCAGAACAGCGATCCCTTCACCTACTTCGAGAACCGGCCGCTGCACGTCGCGCGCGGCGCGCAGCTGGACTCCGGTGACCTGGCCGGTGTCGTGCTGCGCCGCACGACTCCTACGATCATGCCTTCGATCATCGCCCGCGTCTTCTCCCAGCGCCTGGAGGTCACCAAGCACCGGGCGATCGACGGGTTCAGCGGTGTCGACGGCGTCGTCGTCCGCTCCGCCGACGACCGGGCGGTCGCCGTGCAGGTCGACGGCGACTACATCGGCGACGTGACCGAGGCCCGCTTCACGGTCCACCCGGGCGCGCTGACCGTCATCGCCTGAAGCGCGCGTGCGGCCCGTCTGACCGCGATGCGAACATGTGTTCGCATTGCCTGCGGCCGCCACCATCCTCCACGCCGACCTCGATGCGTTCTTCGCGTCGGTCGAGCAGCGGGACGACCCGGCGCTGCGCGGCCGGCCGGTGCTCGTCGGTCCGGGCATCGTCCTGGCGGCGTCCTACGAGGCGAAGGCCTGCGGTGTCTCGTCGGCGATGCCGGTGAGCCGGGCGCGCCGGCTGTGCCCCGAGGCCGTGGTCGTCCCGGCCCGCTTCGGCGCGTACGTCGAGGCGTCCAACGCGGTCATGGCCCTGCTCGAGCGCTCGGTGCCGGTCGTCGAGAAGGCCTCGATCGACGAGGCGTTCCTCGACGTCGCCGGCCTGGAGCGGGTCTGCGGCTCGCCGCGCGAGATCGCCGCCCGCCTGCGGGCCGACGTCCGCGCGGAGTGCGGACTGCCGCTGAGCATCGGCGTCGGCTCGAGCAAGCTCATCGCCAAGGTGGCCAGCGGGCAGGCCAAGCCGGACGGCCTGGTCGTGGTGGAGGCCGGCCAGGAGGACGCGTTCCTGCACCCGCTGCCGGTCGAGAAGCTGTGGGGCGTCGGCCCGCGTACGGCCGAGAAGCTGCACGCCTGGGACGTGCGGCTGGTCGGTGACGCCGCACGCCTGCGCGAGGCGCAGCTGATCCACATCCTCGGCACCGGCGGCGGGCGCCGGGTCTACGCGATGCTCCACGGAGGCGGCGGCGGGCTGCGGCGCGTCCGCGGCGGCCGGCGGCGGCGCTCCATCGGCACCCAGCGCGCGCTCGGGCGCCGGCCACGCTCGTGGGAGGAGCTGGACGCGATCGCGCTGGGCCTGGCCGACCGCGTCACCCGGCGCATGCGCGAGGGCGGCCGCGTCGGGCGGACCGTGGTGCTGCGCCTGCGCTTCGGCGACTACGAGCGCGCGACGCGGTCGGTCACGCTCAGGCGCCCGACCGCGACCACGCAGGTCGTGGCCGACGCCCTGCGCACGCTGCTGGCCGCCGAGCGCGAGGTCATCGCCGAGCGCGGGCTGACGCTCATGGGCATCACCGTCACCAACCTCGACCACGACCACGGCATGGTGCAGCTGGAGCTGCCGCTGGACGGTCCCCAGCGCGTCGAGGTCGACCTGGCGGTCGACGACGTGCGCCGCCGCTTCGGCAACGACGCCGTCCAGCGCGCGTCGCTGCTGGGCTCCGGACGCCCGTCGCTCGGCAACGCATCCCACCCTCCCAGGGCCTGAAGGTCTGAATTGCCACGGGGAACCGTGGCAATCCAGACGTCCAGGCTCAGCCGGCGCCCGGGGTGACCCGGTAGGCGTCGAAGACCGACTCGATGTTGCGCAGCTTGCCGATGGTGGCCTTCAGCGTGCGCGTGTCGGCGACCTCGATGACGAAGCGGTTCTGGACCATCGGCGTCGAGACGATGCACCGCGCCTCGATGATGTTGATGCCCGCCTCGGCGAACGTCCGCGAGATGTCCTCGAGCAGGTGGTGGCGGTCGTACCCGTCGATCTCGATCTCGACCTTGAAGGCCGTCTCGTGATCGCCCTCCCAGTGCACGCGCACGAACCGCTCCGGGTCCTTGCGCAGCGCGGCGGCGTTGGGGCAGTCGTCGCGGTGGATCGTGATGCCGCGCCCGAGGGAGACGTAGCCCACGATCGGGTCACCGGGCACGGGGCGGCAGCACTTGGCCAGGCGCACCAGGACGTCCTCCACTCCGTCGACGACGATGCCGTACGCCGTGGCCTTGCCGGTGGGCTGGCGCCGCTCGCGGCGGGTGGAGACCAGCGCCTCGGCGGGGTTCTCGGGGCCCTCGTCGGCGGCCTCCCCCGCCTTCAGGCGGTTGAGGACCTTGTTGACGACGACCTTCGGCGAGACCTTGGCGCCACCGAGGGCGATGTAGAAGTCGTCGGCCTTGCGGAAGCCCATCTCGCGGATGACGTCCGCCAGCAGCGGCGAGCCGGCGATCTTCTGCGGCGGCAGCCCGGCCTTCGTGAGGTGCTCCTGCAGCAGGCTGCGTCCGGCGTGCTCGGTGTCCTCGCGGGACTCCTGCTTGAACCACTGCTTGATCTTGTTGCGCGCACGGGTGGTGCGCACGACGGCCAGCCAGTCGCGGGACGGCCCGCGCTCGCGCTTGCCGGTGAGGACCTCGACGATGTCGCCGGACTTCAGCTCGTAGTGCAGCGGGACGATCTTGCCGTTGACGCGTGCGCCGACGCAGCGGTGCCCGACGTCGGTGTGGACCTCGTAGGCGAAGTCCAGCGGGGTCGCGCCCGCGGCCAGCGACTTGACCTCGCCCTTGGGGGTGAACACGAAGACCTCTTCGTCGAACAGGTCGACCTTGAGGTTCTCCATGAACTCCTTGGGGTCCTGGAGCT
>CAYUDT010000080.1:0-22592 GCA_964443695.1 uncultured Conexibacter sp.
ATGATCTGGCCGGTCAACGGCAGCTTCACCTCGCCGTTCGGCTACCGCTGGGGCCGCCTCCACGCGGGCATCGACATCGCCGCGCCCGAGGGCACGCCGATCCGGGCGGCGATGGCCGGCAAGGTCGTGCTCATGCAGCCCGTCTCGGCGTCCGGCGGGTACGGCAACTACACCTGCGTGCAGCACACCACGACGATGTCGACCTGCTACGCGCACCAGGTCCGGTTCGGCACCTCGATGGGCGCGCGCCTGTCGCAGGGGCAGGTCCTGGGCTACGTCGGCAACACCGGCCACTCCTTCGGGGCGCATCTGCACTTCGAGGTGCGGATCAACGGGTCGCCGACGAACCCCATGGCCTACTTGTGATTCCCTAGCTGCGGATGCAGCCCGAGATCGGACCCATCAAGACGTTCGGCGTGATGTTCGCGCTGGCCTTCCTGGCCGCCGGCGCGGTCATCGCGCGGCGCCTGAAGGAGCTCGAGCTGCCGGTCGACTGGGCCTACGAGATCATCTTCGCCGGGCTCATCGGCGGTCTCGTCGGCTCGCGGCTGTGGTACCTGCTGGCCCACACCTCGCAGTTCAGCGACGACCCGTTCGGCTCGCTGTTCGGCGGCTCCGGGCTGGTCTGGTACGGCGGAGCGATCGGTGGTGCGATCGGCGTCCTCGCCTGGGCCTGGCGCCGTGACTTCCTCGGCGTGACGCTGCTCGACGTCTGCGCGGTGCCGCTGGCCCTCGGCTACGCGATCGGCCGGGTCGGCTGCCAGATCTCCGGCGATGGGGACTACGGCCGGCCCACCGACCTGCCGTGGGGCATGGCCTACCCCAACGGCACGGTGCCGACGGACGAGAAGGTCCATCCGACGCCCGTCTACGAGACGCTGGCGATGGGCCTGGTCGCCTACGCGCTGTGGACGTTGCGCGACCGCGTCCGGCCGTTGGCGCTGTTTGCCATGTACCTCGTGGCCGCCGGAGTGGAGCGCCTGCTGGTCGAGTTCATCCGCCGCAACGACGCGGTGCTGCTCGGCCTGACCGAGGCGCAGCTGGTGAGCGTGGTCATGGCGGCGGCCGGCACGGGCGTGCTGCTCCGGATCCACCGCCGGCACGGGTCGATCTGGTCAGCATCCGGACAACCGGCCCCAGCCACGGCGCCCTCATGAGCGCCAACGCGCCAACTCGCTAAAGCCGTCATCGGTTCCTGCCGAAGCGGCTCCGGAGGGGGATACGTGCAATTCAGCGCAGACAACCGCGCGACTCGTCGCGCCACGCTCGCCGGGCTCGGTACCGCCGGCACGATCGTCTGCGCCGTTGCCGTCATCGCCACCCTCACCGTGGGCGTCGTCGCTTTCACGGGCTGGCCAGGCTCCCCCCTGCCTGGCGCCCGCAAGACGGTGTCCCTCGGAGGAGTGCAGCGCGTCCCGGCTCCAGCGGATGGCGGTTCCCCTGCCGCCCTTCCGACGCCGCCGGTCGCTTCCGCCCCTGGAGCCGATCCCGACGGTGCCCCCACCGCCGGGACGCCTGCACGCCCGACCTCGAGCACCGTGGCCGGTGCCGACGGCAGCGGAGGCGCCGGCGCGGCGTCCACGGTGCCGGGCGGCACGGCGACCGCGGTCGGCTCCCAACCGCCCCGCAACAGCGCGACCGGATCGCAGCCGCTGGCGCCCGTCGGTGACGCGACGTCCAGCGCGGGCTCCGCGCTCGCGGACGGCGTCAAGCAGGGTGGCGAGGCCGTCAGCGACGCCACCCGTCCCGTTAACGCCTCGCTCTCGGACACCGTGGACCAGGTCGCCAAGCAGCTCGGCGACGGCGTGGCCAAGGCCGGCGCCACCGTCGGCGACGTGCTGCACAACCTCACCGTCCCGCCGCCGCTGGGCGGTCAGGGCGGCGGCACCGGCACCATCGGCGACGGCACCGGCGGCTGAGCCGCTACGCGCCGGCCGAGCTCCACTCGGCGGGCTCATAGGCACCGCCGGGCACGCCGCCGATGCACAGGACCCGCAGGCCCTCCGGGCCGGAGGACAGCACGCGCGCGGTTCCGGCGTCGACCTTCACCACGTGGTTGTCGTCCAGAGGCAACCGCTCGCCGCCGATGTCGACGCTGCCCGAGCCGCGCAGGGCGACGTAGAGCTCCTGCTGCCCGGAGTCGCCCTCATCGTGTGAGCGCGTCGAGTAGTCGGGCGGCAGGTCCATGATGTTGGCCCCGAACGCCTGGATGTCCAGGCCCGCCCGCACCAGCTTGGCGAACCCGTCCCACAGCGTCGGCAGCTCGTCGATGGCGGCGGCGGCGTAACCGGACATGCCGCGATGGTCCCGCGCCGGCGCCCCGCGTTACAAGGCCCGGCGCAGGAAGCGGACGGCCTCGCCCTGCAGCTCGGCGTCGTGCTGCACGGAGCGGTGGTGGCCGCCCGGCACCTCGATGAGCCGCGCGCGCGTGCTCGCGGCCGCCAGCTCACGGGAGTGCTCGACCGGCACCGACTCGTCGCCCTGGGCGTGCAGCAGCAGGACCGGGACGTCCAGCCGGGCGATCGCGGCGTGGTCGTCGTGGGCGTCCAGGAACGGGCCGAGGGACGGATCGGCGCCGAACGTGAAGCGCCCGGCGTCCAGTCCGGCCCGCAGCAGCGTGTGCGCGGCCGGGCAGATCGCGACCACGGCGGCCGCCCGCGCCGCCTCGGCGGCGACCAGCGCGAAGTATCCGCCCATCGAGGACCCGCGCAGCGCGACCCGCTCGAGGCCCGCCTGCGCGCGCAGCTCGTCGGCCAGCAGCGCGATGTCGTCGATCGCGCCCGCGTCCAGCGCTCCGATGCTCTCCCCGTGGCCGCGGAGGTCCGGGACCAGCGCGGCGATGCCGAGGTCCGCGGCGACCCGGGCGAAGTCGTGGTGGTTCTCCTTGCGCGACCCCGCGCCGTGCAGCACGACGACGCCGCCACGTGGCGATTGGCCATGTGTGGGCAGGAACAGGTTCCAGGAGAGGCCGCGCGTCACGCCGCTGCGGTCGGGGAGGTGAGGCCGGACAACACGCATGTCTCCCTATGATCCGCGCTTCTGATGGCAGCCGTGCAACAGCTTGGAGCGCACTACCCGCTCGGCAGCCACCTCGACGAGCGGGGGCGCCTCATCATCGGCGGCTGCGACGCGATCGAGCTGGCTCGCGAGTTCGGCACTCCCGCGTACATCGTCGCCGAGGACGACCTGCGCGCCCGCGCCCGGGCGTTCGTCGCCGCGTTCGGCGCCCGGACGCAGGACTTCGAGGTGGAGTTCGCGTCCAAGGCCTTCCCGTGCACGGCGGTCTACCGGGTGCTGGCCGAGGAGGGCATCGGCTGCGACGTCGCCGGCGGCGGCGAGCTGGCGCTCGCGCTCCGGGGCGGGTTCGAGCCCGCGCGCATCCATCTCCACGGCAACGCCAAGTCCATCGCCGAGCTGGAGTTCGCGGTGGACGCCGGCGTCGGCTACGTCATCGTCGACAACCTCGACGAGATCGGCCGGCTCGAGCAGGTGCTGGCCGACCGCGGCCGGACGCAGAAGGTCCTGATCCGCGTGGCACCCGGCGTCTCCCCGGACACCCACCCGCACATCTCCACCGGTGGCCCCAACACGAAGTTCGGCTTCAACCTGGCCGACGCGCGCACCGCCGTGGAGCGCCTGCAGGCGTCGGACCGCTTCGACCTCGAGGGCGTTCACTTCCACATCGGGTCGCAGATCTTCGAGGTCGACCCGTTCCGCCGGGCGCTGGAGCGCGTCCGCGAACTGGGCGACTTCCGCACCTACAACCTCGGGGGCGGGCTCGGGGTGCGCTACCGCGAGGGCGACCGCGAACCGCTGGCGATCGAGGACTACGTCAACGCGAAGGTCTCGATGGTCGAGGAGATCTGCGGCACCGGCAAGCGCCACATGGACGAGCCCGGCCGGGTGCTCACGGCCAACGCCGCGGTGACCCTCTACACGGTGCAGTCCATCAAGGAGAACGTCGACCGCTACGTCGGGGTCGACGGCGGCATGAGCGACAACCTGCGCCCGATGCTCTACGGCGCGCAGTACGACGTGCAGATCGCCGACCGCTTCGGCGGCGGGACCACCTGCCACGTGACCGGCAAGCACTGCGAGTCCACCGACGTGCTCGTGCGCGACGCGGACCTCGCCGACCCGCGGGTCGGCGACGTGCTCGTCACCCCGGTCACCGGCGCCTACGGGTACGCGATGGCCAACAACTACAACGGTGCGCTGCGCCCGCCCGTCGTCTTCGTCAAGGACGGAGACGCCCGGCTGGTGGCGCGCCGCGAGACCTACGAGGACCTCTACGCCCGCGATGTCTGACGTCTTCCGCATCGGCGTGCTCGGCCACGGGACGGTCGGCAGCGCCTTTACCGAGCTGCTGCCCGCCCGCGCCGCGCAGATCCGCGCCACCACCGGCATCACGCCGGAGATCGGCGGCATCCTCACCCGCTCCCGCGGCGACTTCGACACGATCGTCGCCGAGAGCGACCTGATCGTCGAGCTCATCGGCGGCATCGAACCGGCCCGCGAGTACGTGCTGACCGCGATGTCCGCGGGCAAGCACGTCGTCACCGCCAACAAGCAGCTGCTGGCCCAGCACGGCGAGGAGCTCTGGGCGGCCGCCCGCCGGCACGGCGTGCAGCTACGCTTCGAGGCCGCCGTCGCCGGCGTGGTCCCCGTGATCCGGGTGCTGCAGGAGTCGCTGGCCGCCGCCCACGTCGAGCGGATCCACGGCATCGTCAACGGCACCTCCAACTACATCCTCACCCAGATGGCGCAGACCGGCGCGTCCTACGCGGACGCCCTGGCCGACGCGCAGCGCCTGGGCTACGCCGAGGCCGACCCGTCGGAGGACGTCAACGGCAAGGACGCCGCCGCGAAGATGGCGATCCTCGCGCGGCTGGCCTTCGACACGCCCGTCCACCTCGATGACGTCGTCTGCGAGGGCATCGAGCACCTCACCGGCGAGGACATGGAGTACGCCCGCGAGTTCGGCCTGGGGCTCAAGCTCATCGGCACCGCCGAGCGCGTCAACGGCGGCCTGAGCGTCCGCGTCCACCCGGCGTTCCTCTACGCCGGCCACCCGCTGGCGTCGGTCCACGGGCCGTTCAACGCGGTGACCGTCGAGTCCGACGCGATCACCGAGATCACGATGAGCGGGCCCGGCGCCGGCGGCATCCAGACCGCCTCCGCCGTCCTCGGCGACGTCATCAGCGCGATGATCCCGCCGGCGTCGACGCCCGAGACGACCCAGACGCTGGAGATCGTCAAGGACGTCTCCTCGGCGTACTACCTGCACCTCGAGGTCGCCGACCGCCCGGGCGTGCTGGCCCAGGTCGCCAAGGTCCTCGGGGACCACGGCGCCTCGGTGAAGTCGATGTTCCAGAAGGGGCTGGGGGAGAACGCCCGCCTGGTCATCGTCATCCACCCGATCCTCGAGTCGGCGATCCGCGCCGCCATCGCCGAGATGGCAGAGTTGGACTTCGTGCGCTCGCACCCGCGGATCATCCGAGTGGTCGAAGAGGAGTTCGTCTCGTGACTCGCGCTGCGCGCTCGCACGAGATCCAAGAACTCGCCGGCGCTCGTTCTGGCGGCTTGGAAAACCATGACCGCTAGCCCCCATCCCGGCCTGATCCGCCGCTGGCTGGACCGCCTGCCGTTCGAGGCCGATGACCCGATCGTCACGCTGCTGGAGGGCAACACGCCGCTGGTTCCCGCGCCGCGCCTGTCCGAGCGCGTCGGCGCGCAGGTCTGGTTGAAGATCGAGGGCGCCAACCCGACGGGGTCCTTCAAGGACCGCGGGATGTGCTGCGCCGTCAGCGGCGCCGTCCGCGAGGGGGCCGAGGCCGTCATCTGCGCGTCCACCGGCAACACGGCCGCTTCGCTGGCCGCCTACGCCGCGCGGGCGGGCGTCCGCGGCTACGTGATCGTGCCGGAGGGCAAGATCGCCACGGGCAAGCTCGCCCAGGCGCTGATGCACGGCGCGAAGGTCATCGCGCTGCAGGGCAACTTCGACGAGGCGCTGCAGCTCGTCCGCGAGGTCACCGCCAAGCATCCGATCGCGCTGGTCAACTCCGTCAACGACCTCCGGGTGGAGGGGCAGAAGACCGCGTCGTTCGAGATCGTCGATGCGATGGACGGCATCGGCCCTGACGCGCTGTGCATCCCCGTCGGCAACGCGGGCAACATCACCGCGTACTGGAAGGGCTTCGTCGAGATGGACTGCCGGCCGCAGATGTTCGGCTTCCAGGCCGCCGGCGCCGCGCCGCTGGTGCTCGGCGAACCCGTCGAGAAGCCGGAGACCGTCGCGTCGGCCATCCGCATCGGCAAGCCCGCCCGCTGGGAGGAGGCGATGACCGCGATGACGTCCTCCGGCGGCGGCGTCAACGCCGTCACCGACGAGCAGATCCTCGACGCCTACCGCTACCTCGCCCGCCAGGAGGGCGTGTTCTGCGAGCCGGCCTCCGCCGCATCCGTCGCCGGACTCCTGAATCATGGCGCCGGTGACGCCGAGCGCATCGTCTGCATCCTCACCGGCCACGGGCTCAAGGACCCGGCGACCGCCCTCGACCAGGTCGGCGGCGTGGTGCCGTGCGCGGCGGAGCTCGGCGCGATCGAGGAAGCGGTTCTCAGCTAGCTGCGCGCTGATGCTGGCGCTGCTGGCGCCCGCATCCGCCACGGCCGACGGCGGCCGGTTCTTCTCGCTGCTGCCCGTGGGGCAGGGCACGCAGGCGTCGCTGGCGGACTTCGCGCAGTCGACGCTGACGGGCGGCCCGCCCGCCCCGTTCGTCAACCAGCGCGACATGTTCAACGCGCTGCCGTCCGCGGCGCTGGCCGACGGCGACCTGTCGAAGTACTTCAAGGTCGCCTCGCTGGACCCGCCGGCCGCTCCGGCGTCGGTGGTCATGCCGCGGGCGGGTGTGACCATCGCGCGCGACGCGTTCAACGTGCCCTACGTCACCGGCGTCACCCGCGCCGACACGATGTTCGGGGCCGGCTACGCGGAGGCGGAGGACCGGCTGTTCTTCATGGACGTGTTGCGCCACACCGCGGTCGGCCGCTCGACCGAGCTGATCGGCCCCGGCGTCGACGAGGTCAACGTCAGGACCGACGCGGCACAGCTGTCCTACACCGACTACACCGACGCCGACCTGCAGGCGATGATCGATCGCGGCGCGGCGTCCTCACCGCAGGGCAAGCAGGTCGCCGAGGACCTGAAGGCCTACACGGACGGCATCAACGCCCGCATCGCCGAGGTCCGCAACGACGTCACCAAGCTGCCTGCGGAGTACTCGCTGCTGGGCAAGCCGCTCAACGACTGGCGGACGATCGACAGCGTCGCGATCCTCGGGCTGCTCAACGGCTACTACGGGCTGGGCGGCGGTGGCGACCTGGCCGCGGCCGAGGCGTTCGGGCTGGCGGTCAAGCGTTTCGGGGCCCGGCGCGGCCGCGGCGTCTATGAGGACTTCCGGCGGCGCGAGGACCCGGAGGCGCCGACGGTCGTGACCAGGCGCTTCCCGTTCGACGACCCCGGCCGGGCGGACGCGAAGGCCATCGCGATGCCGGACGCCGGGTCGGTGAGGACCGACGACTACGTCCGCACCCGGACCGGCTCGGCGGCGCTGAGCGGTGTGCTGGATCGCGGGCTGCAGCTCAAGCACCACGCGTCCAACGCGATGGTCATCAACGGCTCGCGGGCGGTCGGCGGCCATCCGATCCTGGTCGCCGGCCCGCAGGTCGGGTTCTACGCGCCGTCGATCCTCGACGAGATCGTGCTGCGCGGGCCCGGCATCGCGGTGCGCGGTGCGGCGGTGCCCGGCGCGGGGACCTACCCGATCGCCGGCCGGGGCCCGTCCTACGCGTGGAGCGTCACGACCGCGCAGGGCGACAACACCGACATCTTCGCCGAGCGGCTGTGCGCACCGGACGGCGGCCAGGTGGCTGCGGACGCCATGTCCTACATGCGCCACGGCCGCTGCATCCCGTTCACGGTGCAGCGGCGGACGCTCTCCTGGCAGCCCGGCGCGGCCGACCTCGCGGCGGGGACCGTGCCCTCCCCGTACTCGGCCACGCTGGAGATCGCGCGGTCGGTCCACGGGCCGGTCATCGCGCGCGGCACCGTCAAGGGCGCGCCGGTCGCCTTCACCCGCGGCCGGGCGTCCTACCGCAACGAGGTGCCGGCCGCCCTGGGGCTGTCGCTGCTGGCGTCCGGCGCGGTTTCCGGGCCGCGGGAGTTCCAGCGCGACATCGCGCAGGCGTCGGGGTCCTACAACTGGTTCTACGCCGACGCCAAGCACGCGTCCTACGTGCAGTCGGGCCTGTACCCGGTCCGCGCCAAGGGGACGTCCCCGGACTTCCCGACGTGGGGCGACGGCGCCCACGACTGGCGCGGCTTCGATCCCGCGACCGGCACGTCGAAGGCGCTGGGGTTCCGGCGACTGCCGCAGGCCATCGACCCGGCCCGTGGGTACCTCATCTCCTGGAACCAGAAGCAGGCGCCCGGCTGGCGCTCCTCCGACGCCGACTGGGAGTACGGCTCGGTGCACCGCTCCCAGCGGCTGGAGGTGCGCGTGCAGCGCGCGCTGCGGACCGGTGACCGCAAGGTCGGCCTGGGTGAGCTCGCCGCGATCATGGGCGACGCCGGCACCGTCGACAACCGCGGGCAGGAGGTGCTGCCGTGGCTGCTGCGCGTCATCGGCACGACGCCGCGGGCCGACGTCGCCGATGCGGTGGCCCGGCTGCGCTCCTGGGCCGCCGCCGGCGCCCACCGGCGCGACGCCGACGGGGACGGCTTCTACGACCAGTCCGCGGCCGTCGCGGTGATGGACGCCTGGTGGCCGAAGCTGCTGCAGGCGATCTACCGGCCGGTCCTCGGGGACGCCCTGTACGACCGGCTCACCGCGATCAACCACATCACCGAGCTGCCGGCCGAGGGGCCGGACACCTTCTACTACGGGTGGGACTCCTACGTCGACAAGGACCTCCGCACGCTGCTGGGCAAGAAGGTCCGCGGGCGGTTCTCGCGGCGCTACTGCGGCAACGGCCGGCTCGCGGCCTGCCGGTCGCAGCTCACGGCGTCCCTGGCCGAGGCGGTGCGGGCAGTCGGCGCGCTGGACGGCGTGAAGGTCGCGACGACCTGCGAGGACACCGGCGGCTTTCCGCAGAAGTGCGACCAGCTGCAGTTCACCGCGGCCGGGGCGACGACCGTCGCGCCCGTGCCCTGGCAGGACCGCGGCTCCTTCCAGCAGGTCGTGCAGGTCGGCGGCTGACCGAAGGTGGTCATCTGCGCCCCGAAGGCGCACAATGCCAGCCGATGGCCTCCCTGTCGCACCCTGAGCGCTCGCCCGAGCCTCACGCGATCCCGCGCCGGATGCGCATCGCCGCCGACGGGCTGGAGGCCGAGCAGCAGGCCCTGGTCGGGCACGGCGCCACGATCGTCGGGTACCGCTTCAACACCGACGGATCGATGACGCTCATCCTCGAGCGCCGCCGGCACCTGCGTTGATCGCCGGCAGTCGGCGGCCCCCACGGTGCGCGCCTTCGCCACCGGCCGACGCGCGGTAGGTTGCCACGCGATGGAACGCCGTCGCGTCGTCAGGGCACCCGCCAGCAGCGCCAATCTCGGGCCCGGCTTTGACAGCTTCGCCGCTGCGCTGGGGCTGCACATGGAGCTCGAGGTCGTCGAGACCGGCGAGTTCAAGGTCGTCACCGACCTCCCGATCGCCACGGACCGCCGCAACCTCGCGGTCCGCGGCTTCGCAGCCCTGCACGCCCCGGACAACTTCGAGTTCCGGATCAGCAGCGCCATCCCGCTCAGCGGCGGACTGGGCACCAGCGCGGCGGCGTACGTCTCGGGGCTGCTGGCCGCCGACAGCCTCTTCGAGCTGGACGCCGACCTGCTGGGGCACGCCACCGAGCTGGAGGGGCACCCCGACAACGTCGCGGCCGCGCTGAAGGGCGGCTTCGTCATCTGCGCCGACGGCGACGCGATCCGCTTCGAGGTGCCCACGGGCCTGGAGGCGGTCCTCGTCGTCCCGCACCAGGCCGTCCGCACCCACGAGGCGCGCGCCGCGCTGCCGGCCGAGGTGCCGATGGGGGAGGCGGTGTTCAACGTCGCCCACGGCGCGCTGCTCACGCTCGGGCTCGAGCGCGGCGACTGGGACCTCGTCGCCCGCGGCCTGCAGGACAGGCTCCACCAGCCGCGCCGCGCGCACCTGTTCCCGCAGTCCAGCGCGCTGATGGACCGCGCGAAGGATCTCGGTGCGCTCGGCGCCACCGTCTCCGGTGCCGGCCCGACGGTGCTGTTCTGGTGCCACTACGAGCAGACCGGTGCGGTGCTCGCGGCGGTCAAGGAGGCGGCGGAGGGGTGGGCCGACGTCCACCGCGCGCCGTTCGAATCGACGCCGGCGCGCGTCACCGACTTCTAGCCGAGGTGTGAGGCGAGCGCGGCACGGGCCTCGGTGAGGCCCAGCCGCGTGAGGATCTCGTCGCCGAGCTGCAGGTAGTCGACGCCGAGGTCCGGCCGGTGCTCGAGGATCGAGACCGCCGCCTCGGCCGACCCGGCGTAGGCGATGGACGAGCGGATCGTCGTTGCGAACAGCTTGTCCCCGACGTGCTCGCCCAGCGACGTGTAGGCGTCGCGCGAATGGACCGTGCGCATGTCGGCGATGTTGAAGAAGACGCCCAGCCAGTTCAGCTGCGGGTTGAGCGACTCGCGGGCCAGGTCGATGACCTCCAGCGCCTGCTCGACGCCCTGCAGCGCGAAGTACTGCGCCTCGGAGGACAGCAGCGCCTGGTCGGCGGCCACCAGCGCGTTGACCGTCAGCAGGCCCAGCGCGGGCGGGCAGTCGATGAGGATCACGTCGTAGGGCTCCTCGACGGTCTTCAGCGCCTTGCGCAGCGTCAGCTCGCGGCCCATCTTGCCCGCGAGGGCCAGCTCGGCCTCGGCCAGCGTCAGGTTCGCCGGGACGACGTCGTCGACGATCGCGTCGCCCATCGTCGCGCGCCCGGCGAGGACGTCGCCGATCGTCGGCTCGGCGTCCGGCGGCAGGTCGAAGTAGTCGGAGAGGTTGCCCTGCGGATCGAGGTCGACGGCGAGCACGCGCAGCCCGGCGAGGCGGAACACCTCGGTGAGGGTGCGGACGGTCGTCGTCTTGCCGGTCCCGCCCTTCTGGGACAGGACCGCGATCTTCAGCGCCATGGTGCGCGGCAGGCTATCCGCCCGCCGCGACAGCAGGTGTCAGACGTCAGTCCGCGAGTGAGCGCATGCCGCTCACGGCGTTCAGCGGGGAGGTCAGCGCCTCCACGAACGTCAGGCGGTGGCGGCCGATGACCACCTCGTCGCCGTCGTTCAGCGTCCGCATCTCCACGCGCTCGCCGTTGACGAAGACGCCGTTCAGGGAGCGGTCGTCGAGGACACGGACCCCGTCGTCGTCGTTCATGATCAGCGCGTGGCGGCGGGAGACCGTCTGGTCGTCGAAGCGGATCTCCGCGGTGAGCGAGCGGCCGACGCGCAGCTGCTCACGGTCGAGGGCGACGACCGTCAGCTCCTCGCCGTCGGGGAAGACGAAGAAGCGGCCGGCACCCGGGACGGCGTTCAGCGCCGCGGCGACGCGGGCCGCACGACCTTCATCGCGTACCTGCTCACGTTCGAAGCGTCCGGCGGCATACAACGACGCCCTCGCGAACTGGCGCCCCTGACAGCTGGGGCAGGGGCCCAACGATTCGGTCGCTGCGACAGTCACGACATATCCGCATGTCTCGCACCGGAACGAACCGGCGCCTGCGAGCGTGCCAGAGACCAACGAGTCCATTTGGGGGCTCCTTTCGTGTCGCCGAAGGGGGGAAGCGACACGGTCGTCGACGGCTTGACCAAGGCCATCGTGCACCACCGACATGAGCGCACGATAAGTCACACGGTAGTGCCCCACCCACCAGACCCGCAAACCGGCTTGCAGGGCAAGGGGTACGCCGCCGAACGCCGAACACCAGGGCATGCTTCGTCCGCTTCTCGGTCTTTCGGAGTCCGACCTCGAGCGCCAGTTGCTGCGCCAGAGCGTGGGGCTGCTCAACGAGGAGCGCCACGCCTGCGCAGACTGCGGCCGGTCGCCGCTGATCGGCGAGCGCGTGCACCGCTACTCGCGCGGGGAGATCGTGTGCGAGCTGTGCCGTCCGCGCCACGCGGGCCAGCCGGAGTCCTCGACGCTCGTGCACCACCACGAGCGCGGCAAGGCCGTGCGCGCCCGCCCGCGCTACGCCGCCTGAGGGGCATATATTTCGGGGCGTGGACCCCGTCACCGTCTCCGCGATCGTCTCCCGGCCGCCCGAGGTCGTCTACGACTACCTGTCGGACATCGCCAACCATCCCGAGTTCAGCGACCACTGGCTCGTCGACTGGCGCCTGACGCGCGAGGACACCGTCGGCCGGGGCGCCGGGGCCCGTTTCAAGGTCCGCCAGCGCTTCAACCGGTTCCCCTGGACCGACTACACGTTCGTCGAGGCCAACCGCCCGCGCGAGATCGTCGCGATCGGCCGTTCGGGCAAGCTCGGGCGCGTCAAGCACGTCTACTCCTGGACGCTGGATCCGGCCTCCGGGGGGACCCGCGTGACCTTCACGACGGAGTCGGTCCCGGTGATGCCGTCCGACAGGCTGCTGGAGGCCGTCTGGGGCACCAGGCGCATGACCAAGCGCCGCGCCAAGCGGGCGCTGCAGCGCCTCCAGAGCATCCTCGAGGAGGGCCGCGAGCGCGGCACGCGCGCCTCCATCGCCGGCGGCCCGCGCAAGCCGGCCACGGGAGCACCCATCCGCTGACCGGGACGAATAGACTCCGCGCCGCAATGCAGACTCGCCGCTTCGCACTCGCCGCTCTCGCCGTCGCCGCCAGCACGGGCCTCGCCGCCTGTGGCAACAAGGAGGAGCGCGTCCACAAGGCCGAGACCGAGGGCATCTACGTCGACGTCGGGAACCTGAAGTACCAGGTCCAGATCTCGCGCCAGCTCAACCCGGTCAACATCGAGGACAAGGACTACCTCGTCGGCCTCAGCAAGTTCGACCAGGCCCTCGGCGCCGACAACGTCTACTTCGCCGTGTTCATCCGCGTGGAGAACGACAGCGACACGTCCGGCCTCTCCGCGAAGAAGTTCGAGCTGAAGGACACGCAGGAGCACACGTTCGATCCGATCGCGCTGGACCGGTCCAACGTCTACGCCTACCGCTCGGGGGTCGTCCCCGGCCACAGCGAGTTCAACGTCAACGGCCTCAACCCGGAGCTGGACTCCTCCGCGTCGGAGGGCCCCACGCAGGGCGCGCTGCTGCTCTTCAAGCTCCCGCGCGAGACCCTCGTCAACCGTCCCCTCGAGCTGGTCATCCACCAGCCCGACGGCAAGGACGAGGCGAGCATCGACCTCGACGTCTAGGCCCCGGGCCTGATCCGGCCTTCTGCGAAGGGCGCCGCAAGGCGCCCTTCGTCGTTGTCCGGGCTGCGGCCCGCCGGGCGCTCCCGAGGGCTCGCCGGGCGCGCCCGAGAACGTTCAGCGCTTCAGCGCGGCGGCGATGACCTCGCGGGCGACGGGGGCGGCGGTGTCGCCCCCGGCGCCGTTGCGCACCAGCATCACGCAGACGGCGACCTTCGGAGTGCCGTTGCCGGCAGGGGCGTAGGCCGCGAACCAGGCGTCGGTCTTGCTCGGGTCGCTGCCGGAGGAGCAGTCCTCATCGGACGCCTCGGGGTCGTCGGAGACGTCGCACTCCTGCGTGTTCTCCAGCTCGGCCGTGCCGGTCTTGCCGGCGACCTTCACCCCCGGGATCGCGGCGGCGACGCCGGTGCCGTAGCGGGTGACGCCGAGCATCAGCTTCTCGGTGAGGCGCGCGGTCCTGCCCGACACGACGCGCGTGCCCTTGCCCAGGCCCTGACGGGCGGCGGCGAGGTCGAGCGTGAGGTGCGGCTTGACGCCGCGGCGGCCGATCGTCGCGGCGACGGTCGCCATCTGCAGCGTCGTGGCCTGCACCTGGCCCTGGCCGATCGACGTGGAGCCGACGGCGAGGTCATCGCCGATGTCGTTGGGGCCGGGGATCGTCGAGGTCGCCGCACCGCCGATGTCCGGCTTGCTGTTGAAGCCGTAGGCCTCGGCGGTCTCGACGAGCTTCTGGGTGCCGAGCTTGACGCCCATCGGCGCGAAGACGCTGTTGCAGGACTCCGCGAAGCTGTTGGCCAGCGAGCCACCGCAGGCCTCGCCGTTGGCGTTGGACAGCGCCACGCCGGACAGCGTCGCCTCGGTCTGGACCGGGAACGTGTCGGAGAGCTTGGCCGCCCCGTGCTGCAGCGCGCCGGAGACCGTGATCATCTTGAACGTGGACCCGGGAGGTTGCAGGCCGCTGAAGGCGATGCCGGCGAACGCGAGGATCTCGCCGGTGCCGGGGTCCAGCGCGACGACGCCGCCGAGGCGGTTGGCCAGCGCGGTCACCGCGGTGCGCTCCAGCGCGGGGGAGACCGTCGAGCGGACCGCTCGCGCCTGTCGCGGGCGCGCCCTGGCGAGGACCTTCGCACCGGCGCGCAGCTCGCCGCCGGGCAGGCCCAGCAGCTTGACGTCCAGCGCGCGCTCCAGGCCCGACAGCCCGACCTTCGTGTCCGCGGGGACGCCGAGGGCGCGCAGCTGCGCCTTGCGGTCCTCGGGGATCGGGCCCATCTGCCCGACGGTGTTGATCGCGACGTCGGACATGTCCGAGGCCGGGGTGCGGTCGGCGCCCTTGGCGAGGACCGAGCCGTCGCGCGCCAGGATGGTCGCCCGCGGCGGCATCGTGGTCGTACGACCAAGCGTCGTGCCCGCGGGGACGCCGGGGAACGTGAGGTTGGCGCGCCAGTCGATGCCCGCCTGGTCACCGTCGCCGCTCATCGGCAGGACGATCGGGGCGCGGACGGTGCCGAAGATCCGGGTGCGGACCGCGACGGGCGCCGTCGCCCTGTCGTCCTTGATCGTCACCTGGCCCGGGACGACCGCCGACGCCGTGGCCATCTCCAGCGCCGTCCGGTGGATCTGGGCGAACGCCGCGGCGCTGACGCGCGTCCTGGCGTCATCGGACAGGTCCTTGTACATGGCGGTGTAGTCGCCGCGCTGCCAGGCCTTCAGATACCGCTCGGCGACCGCGATGCGGCCGTCGGTGTGGGTCGCGCCGAGGACCAGCCCGGTGATCCCCGCGGCACCGGCCAGCAACACCAGCGGCAGCAACCGCCGGCGGCGATACACGTTGCGTCCTTGCTGCCGCGCGGCCACGTTGCGCGCAATCTACCTGCCGACAGCGGTCGACCATCCGTACCCTGGGAGCCTTCGTGACGACGATCGACGTGATCATCGTGGTGTTCTGCGCGGTTCTGGCGGCCATGGGCTGGCGCCAGGGCTTCCTCGTCGGCGCGTTGTCGCTGGTGGGGTTCGCCGTCGGCGCCTACGCCGGCACCCGCCTGGGCACCGCCGTCGTGTCCGGGGGTTCCCGGTCCCCGTACGCCCCGCTGTTCGGCCTCGTGGGGGCCGTGCTCATCGGCGGCATGCTCGCGATCGGCCTGGAGGGACTGGGCCACGCGCTGCGGATGCGCCTGGAGCGGCAGCCTGCGCTGCGGGTGGCCGACGGGGTCCTCGGAGCCACGCTGCTGGCGGGCCTGGCGCTCGGCATCGCCTGGATCGCGGGCGCCGTGATGCTGCAGACGCCGGGCGCCCGTGACCTGCGCTCCGACATCCAGCGGTCGGCGATCCTGCGGCGGCTCAACGACGTCCTCCCGCCGTCGGGGCCGCTGCTCAACGCCCTGGCGCGGTTCGATCCGTTCCCGGAGATCAACGGCCCGGAGGCCCGTGTCCCCGAGCCGCCGCCCGGCATCCCCCGCGACCCGGACGTCCGCCGCGCGGCGGCCTCGGTCGTCCGCGTGACCGGATCGGCCTGCGGCCTGGGCGTCGAGGGCTCCGGGTGGGTCATCGAGAGCGGCTTCGTCGTCACCAACGCCCACGTCGTGGCCGGGGAGGACGACACCGTGGTGCAGATCCGCGGCACGGGCGAGAAGCTGCCGGCGGACGTCATCGGCTTCGACGCCACCAACGACGTCGCGATCCTCCACGTCGCGCGCCTGGGGCGCGACGTCCCGGCGCTGAAGCTCGCCCCCGAGGCGCCGCGGGGCCGCGGCGCGGCGATCCTCGGCTTCCCGCGCAACGGTCCCTACGACGTCCGTCCGGCGCGCCTGGCGTCCACCGAGGACGTGCTGTCGCAGGACGCCTACGGCCGCGGTCCGGTGAAGCGGCGGATCACGACGATCCGCGGCCACGTCCGTCCGGGAAACAGCGGCGGACCGGTCGTCGACGCCAAGGGCCGGGCCGTCGCGACGGTGTTCGCGTCCTCACGTGGGAAGGGAACCCGGCGCGGATACGCCATCCCCAACGAGATCGTTGTGGAATTGTTGAGGAACAGCTCCGGCAAGGTCTCCACCGGTCCTTGCGCGCCGTGAGCGCTACTGTCTCGCCCCGTTGATGTCCAAGACCCTCGTCATCGCCGAGAAGCCCTCCGTCGGACGCGACCTCGCTCGCGTCCTGCCCGGCCCGTTCAAGAAGCAGGCCGGTTCGGGGGAGAAGACCGAGCGCTGGCTGGAGGGCCCGGACCACCTGATCACCTGGGCGGTCGGCCACCTCGTCCAGCTCGCCGAGCCGGACGAGTACGACGAGAAGTTCAAGAAGTGGCGCATGGCCGATCTGCCCATCGTGCCGTCGAAGTTCAAGCTGATCGTCCGCGACGAGCGCTCCCAGAAGCAGATGAGCGCGGTGAAGTCGCTACTGAAGCGCGACGACATCTCGCTGGTCATCAACGCCTGCGACGCCGGGCGCGAGGGCGAGCTGATCTTCAAGTACCTCGTCGAGAAGGCCGGCGCCCAGAAGCTGCCCGTCCAGCGGCTGTGGCTCTCGTCGATGACCAAGGACGCCATCACCGACGCCTTCGCGCACCTTCGCGACGGCGCGGAGATGAAATCGCTGGAGGACGCGGCCCGCTCGCGTTCGGAGGCGGACTGGCTCGTCGGCATGAACGCGACGCGCGCGGCGACGATCCGCCTGCGCTCGTCCTTCGACGGCGCCGTCTCGCTGGGCCGCGTGCAGACGCCGACGCTGGCGATCCTGACCCGTCGCGAGGAGGAGATCCGCGCGTTCAAGCCGGAGCCGTACTGGCTGGTCGACGCGCTGTTCGAGGCGTCGGGCCCGCGCTCCTACGAGGGCCGCTACCACAACGGCTCCCAGCCCCGGATCGGCTCCGAGGAGGAGGCGGCGGAGATCGTCGCGGCGGTGCGTGACGGCCGTGGCGTCATCACCAAGCTCGAGAAGACCAAGCGCACCGAGAAGCCGCCGCTGCTGTACGACCTGACGTCGCTGCAGCGCGAGGCGAACACCCGCTTCGGCTTCAGCGCCCGGCGCACCCTCGCGGCGGCGCAGCGCTGCTACGAGGAGCACAAGGCGCTGACCTATCCGCGCACCAACTCGCGGTTCCTGACCAGCGACATGATCCCCGAGTTGAAGCCGACGGCCGCTCACGTCGGGCACCGCGACGAGTACGCGAAGGCCGCCGCGTACGTGGGGTCCCTGGACATCCTGCCGGTGGACCGCGTCGTCAACAACGAGAAGGTCGGCGACCACCACGCGATCATCCCGACGAACTCCGAGCACGTCCTCGACAAGATGAGCGACGACGACCGTCGCATCTACGACATGGTCGCGCGGCGCTTCCTCGCCGTATTCCACCCGGACGCGGAGTTCGAGAACACGCGCATCGAGACCACGGTGGCCGACCACGTCTTCCGCACCCGCGGCAAGGTCCTCATCGTCCCGGGCTGGCGCGGCGTCTACGGCGAGCTGCCGGAGGGCGAGAAGTCCGCCGCCGAGGAGGACGAGGGCCGCGACCAGACGCTCCCCAAGCTCGAGAAGGGCGAGGAGGCCGACGTCAAGAAGGTCGACTCCGAGGAGAAGTGGACCAAGCCGCCGCGGCGCTACACCGACGCCTCGCTGCTGGGCGCGATGGAGGGCGCCGGCAAGCTGGTCGACGACGACGAGCTGCGCGCGATGATGGACGAGTCCGGCATCGGCACGCCCGCCACCCGCGCCGCGATCATCGAGCGCCTGATCGACGTCGGGTACGTCGAGCGCGACGGTCGCGCCCTGGTGCCCACCGAGAAGGGCCTCAACGTCATCCGGTTGCTCGGCAGCCACCCGCTGACCTCCCCGGCGCTGACGGGCGACTGGGAGAAGCGGCTGGCGGCGATCGAGGACGGCAGCGAGAAGCGCGAGGCCTTCATGGCCGACATCGCGAAGTTCGCGGGCGAGACCGTCGGCGTGCTCGACACGACGCTGAAGGACGTGAAGATCCCGCGGGCCAACCTCGGCCCGTGCCCGGTCTGCGGCCACGACATCATGGAGAACCGCAAGGGCTACTCCTGCTGGGCCCGCGAGGATCCGGGCTGCGGCTTCGTGATCTGGAAGGGCAAGGCCGGCAAGCAGCTGCCCGCAGCCGTCGCGCGGGAGCTCATCCAGCACGGGCGCACCGCCAAGCCCGTCACCGGGTTCAAGGGCCGTTCCGGCCGCTCGTTCCGCGCCAGGCTGGCGATGGTGCAGAACGAGGAGGGGCGCTGGCGCGTCGAGTTCGACGAGCCGTGGGCCAAGGAGGGCGCCAAGCCCTCGGAGATCGAGGCCGCCGCCGTGGCCGCCTCCGAGGCGCAGGACGCCGCCAGCGGCAGCGGCAACGGCGCCGCAGCGGCCTGACCGGCCGGCACCCCGGACTCCGCCGGCCGCAGGCGCGCTGCGACCGGATCGGTCCGTCGCAGACGTGTATCACGACGTAACTCCGCACCGTCTGCGGCGTCCAGTGTGATGTGAGCACCATGATCCTTCGCACCCTCGCCGGCGCCGTCGTCGCGCTGGCCGTCACCGCGGCGCCCGCCGCCGCGCAGCAGCCGATCAAGGCCGGTAGCGAGACCGTCGCGTCCGGCGCCGTCAAGGCCACCCTGTCCTGGGACGACGGCGACTTCGGCGCGTCCAACCCGAAGATCAGGATCGAGCGCAACGGCGCCACCGTCCTGGAGACCAAGGTCCCCGAGTTCTGCGAGGACATCTGCGTCATCCAGAACGACAACAAGAGCGACCTGCAGCTGATCGACCTCGACAAGGACGGCGAGCCCGAGGTCGTCTTCAACGGCTTCAGCGGCGGCGCGCACTGCTGCAGCGTCATGGGCCTGTACGTGTTCGACGGCACCACCTACCGCAAGAACGACCGGGTCTGGGGCTCCTACGGCTACGAGCTGAAGGACCTCGACGGCGACGGCACGACCGAGATCGACGCCAACGACGCCCGCTTCGAGGACCGCTACACCGCGCACGCCGCGTCCTTCCCGGTGCCGGCCGTCTTCGCCCTCGGCGCGGACCACAGGATCCACGACGTCACCCGGAAGTTCCCGAGCGTCATCAGGGCCAACGCCAAGGAGGCCCTGAAGCTCCTGCGCAGCCGGAGCACCGCGCCGGAGGGCTCGATCAACGTCGCCGGCGGCGTCGTCGCGTCCTACGTGGCCGACCAGTACCTGCTCGGCAAGGGGTCGGTCGGCCTCAAGGAGCTCGACCGCCAGGCCAAGCGCGGCTCGCTGGGCACCAAGAAGGGCGCGGCGAGGTATCGCAAGGACCTCCTCCGGGTCCTCAAGCTCTACGGCTACCGCTGAGGTCCCGACGCCTCGGCGCGGCAGGAGCTCACGAGCTGCGGTAGGGGGTTACCCCCGATGACCGGGGGACAGCTGTGACCTAGGTTGGGCGCGTGCGGGGCACGCGCTCAGCCGAGGTAGCGGGCCAGCGCGTCGGGGTCATGGATCACGGTGCGCCCGCCGCGTGTGCTGATCGTGCCCTCGAGCTCGAGGTGGTTCATGAACCGCAGGGCCGCGCGGCGCGGGATCCCGGCGGTGCGCGCGACGTCGCCGACGCCCCCGACCACCTCGATGTCCGCGCCGGTCGCGCCGTCGTCGCGGCGGGCCTGCAGCCAGGCCAGCAACGTCGCGCTGACGCCGCCGGCGGCGGTGCCCATGGCGTAGCGCAGCAGGCGCTCGTCGGCGGTGCTGAGCCGGCGGGCGACGTCGACCGCGACCGCCAGCGCGGCCTCCGGCTCGGAGCGCAGGGCGGCCATGACGTCGTCGGCCTGCAGGGCGATGCCGCTGCTGTCGCTGAGCGCGCTCACGGTGGCGTTGCGGCGACCGGCGCCCAGCAGCGCCAGCTCACCGAACACGCACGGCGGGTCGAGATGGGCGAGCGTCACGGCCCGGCCGTCGGGCAGCGAGCGGGAGACGCGCATGGCGCCCGTGCCGAGGACGAAGCAGGTGCGGTCCTCATCGTCCTGGCGGCAGACCACGGTGCCCGTCGGCCAGGTCAGCGTCGTCGCGGCGGCGACCAGCCGCTCTCGTGTCTGCTGCCCGAGCGCCCGCAGCCAGGCGACTTCCCCGATCAGGCCCTCCACGTCCACGCCGCAACCGTACCGGGCCGATGACCTCGCTCACGCGGATCGTCGTGCGCTGGCCGCGCCGCACCCTCGCGATCTGGCTGTTGACGACGACGGTGCTGACGGTCATCGGCTGGCCGCTGGCCGAGCACCTGCAGCCGGCGCGGCTGATCCTCCCGGGCACCTCGGCGCAGACGTGGGACCAGTTGCGCGAGGGGCGCTTCGGCGACGACACGATCGTGCTGCTCAGCGGACCGGCGGCCGAGCTGGACCGCCAGGGCCCGCGGATCACCGCGCAGCTGGCCCGGGTGACGCGGACACCCTTGGTGTCCGCCTGGAGCGGCCTGGGGTCGCAGGACCGCCACCTGCGCCCGTCACCGCGGCTCGGGCTGCTGGTCGCCGACCTCGCGCCCGAGAAGCACACGATCACCGACGAGCGGGCGCAGCAGTTCGACGAGGCCGTTGACGCTGCGGTGCGGCCGCCGCTGAGCGCGACCGTCACCGGCCCGGCCGTCCTGGCCCGGGCGGTGACGCACGAGACGCTGGAGGCCGCCTCGGCCGCGGAGAGGATCGCGCTGCCGGTGTTGCTGCTCGTGCTGCTGCTCGTCTTCCGCTCGCCGGTCGCGGCGCTGGTGCCGCTCCTGGTGGCCGGCGCCACGGTCCTGTCCGGGCGCGGCGTGTTGGTGCTGCTGGCGTCGCTGGCGCAGATCGACTCTCTGGCCGCGGTGCTGCTGTCGATGATCGGGCTGGCGCTCGGGGTCGACTACTCGCTGCTCATCGTCACCCGCTTCCGCGAGGCGCTGGGCCAGGGCCACGCACCGCCGCAGGCGGCGACGCTCGCGGCGCACACCGCGGGCCGGACCGCGACGTTCGCCGGTGCGACGCTGGCCGCGATCCTCGGCGTCACGCTGGTGCTCGCGCCGCCCGGGGCCCTGGTGTCGGTCGTCGGAGGTGCGCTGGTGGCGACGGCGCTGAGCGTGCTGGGTGCCCTGATCGCGACACCCGCCCTGCTCGTGGTGCTCGGCCGGCGGGCCGGGGAGCTGGCACTCGAGCGCGACGGTTGGATCGCCGGCCTCGTCGGCCGCGTGCTGACCCGACCGGCGCTGGCCGCGGCGTGCGCGGCCGTGCCGCTCATCGCGGTGGCGGCGGGCGCCCTGTCGCTGCGCACGCTGCCGCCGGACCCCCGCACGCTGCCGCCGGACTCGGCGGGCGGCACCGCCTTCCGGGCCGGGGCGAAGGCCGGCATCGGCATCGGCTTCGAGCTGGTGCTGCACAGCCAGAGGGGCGCGGTCACCGAGGTGCGGCGGCTGCGCGCCGAACAACGGCTGGAGCGACAGCTGGCGGCGCTGCCGTCGGTGAAGGGCGTGGCCGGGCCCGGTCCGCTGGGCACGGCCTTCGAGCAAGGCACCTCGCGCAGGCGCGACGAGCTGCAGTCCGGGCTGGCGTCGGCGCGCGAGGGCCTGCGCCGCCTGCGGGCCGACCTGGCGGCGGGCAGCGACGGCGCCGAACGGCTGGCCGGCGGTGGTGCGCAGGCGTCGGCCGGCGCGACGCGGCTGGCCGGCGGTGCCGGCCGTGCCTCCGACGGCGCGCACGCCATCGCCACGGGCTCGGCCGCCGCCCGCCGCGACCTCGCAACGTTCACGTCCGGGCTGGCGCAGGCGCGCCGCGGGGCGGCAGCGCTGGACGATGGCGCCGACCGGCTGACCGCGGCGGCGGGCCGTCTGCGCGCCGCGTCGGACACGTTGGCCAAGGGGCTGCGCGACGGGCTGGTCGGCGGGGCGGACCGGCTGGCCGCGGGGCTCGACGAGGGCACGACCGGGTTGCGGGCGCTGCGCGAGCCCGCGCAGACGGCCGCGGACCGCGCGTCGTCCGCGTTGGCCGAGCTGCAGCGGATGACCGTCGGGCTGGTCGATCCGCGCTATCGACCGGCGATCACCGACCTGGCCACCGCGGTCGGGGCGCTGACGGGGCGCAATCCCCAGACCGGGGCCGACGTGCGCGACGGCTACGCCGGGCTGCCCGCGTCCCTCGACCGCGCCGCGTCGGCCACCGCGCAGGCGGCCGGCGGCGCGCGACAGCTCGCGGCGGGCGGGCGCCGGGCCCTGGAGGGCGCGCGGCAGCT
>CAYUDT010000081.1:0-22398 GCA_964443695.1 uncultured Conexibacter sp.
GCGTGATGAGCCGCTCCGGCGGCATGACGACCGAGATCTCCTCGACGCTCACGGCCGCCGGCCTGGGCGTGTCGACCGCCATCTCGATCGGCGGCGACGCGATCATCGGCTCCACCTACGCGGAGCTGATGCCGTACTTCGAGGCCGACGAGCAGACCCAGGCGATCGTGATCTACACCGAGCCGGGCGGCCGCATGGAGGCCCAGCTCTCGCAGTGGGTCAAGGACAACAACTCGCGCCTGCCGATCGTGGCCTTCATGGCCGGCAAGTTCATGGACGACGAAGAGATGCAGGGCATGTCCTTCGGGCACGCCGGCACGATCGTCGAGGGCAAGGAGGACAGCGCCACCGAGAAGATCGCCCGCCTGGAGGCGGCCGGCATCCCGGTGGTGCAGCGGATCGACGAGATCCCGGACCTGGTCAAGGCCAAGATCGCGGAGAGGAGCGCGTCATGAAGAAGGAAGCCATCTTCATCGGCATCGAGGTGGATGACGCGGTCGCGTCGGACGCCGCCGTCGGCGCCAAGCTGGACGAGGTGTGCCCGGTCAACATCTACAAGGGCAGCGAGGGCGGCGTCGAGATCGTCGACGCCAACATCGACGAGTGCGTGCTGTGCAAGCTCTGCTACGACGTCTCGCCCGGCAACGTGAAGGTCACCAAGCTGTACGACGGCGGGGCTGAGCTGTAGGACCCCGCTGCCGCCGCGGCGCCTGCCGCAGCGGTCAGCACGGCGAGCAGCCCCCGCCGGCGACGCCGGCCGACGGCCACCTTCGGGTGGCCGTCGTCGTTCTCCGGGGACGAGAGTCCAAGATGGGTCTCAATCGCTTGGGGTCCGTCCGGGGACGTCCGATGATGGCCGGGAGTGCTCAAGAAGCTTTCCTCCCCCACCCGCCTGCACACGACCGCCCGCGCCGCCGGCGGCGTCGTGCTGGCCTGGCGCAAGGTCAGCGGCGCGGTCGCCTACGAGGTCCTGCGCGACGGCAAGGTCGTCAGGCGCACGAAGAAGACGCGCTTCACCGACCGCGCGCCGGTGGCGGGCCGGTCCTACAGGTACGCGGTCCGCGCGGTCGACAAGAAGGGCAGGCGGTCCAAGGCGTCCGCAGCGCTGAAGGTCGCCGTCCCTCGGCCGGCCGGTAGCGGGCCCGGCTTCACCCCCGGCCCCACGAGCTCCGGCGTCCCGATCGGCCCGGGCGCCAACACGGGCGGCACGCCGGCGCCCGCCCCCGTCGTCCCCGATCCCGCGCCCGACCCGTCGGCCACGATCCTCACCGCGCCGATGGTCACACGGCTGTTCTGGCGGGCCGGCTTCGGCCCGCTGCCGGCCGACCTGGCCGAGTGGACGGGCAAGACGCACGCGGCGCTGGTCGACCACCTGCTCGACACCGCGCAGACGCTCGACCCGGCGATCCCCACGCCGAAGACGCAGACCAACGGCGAGATCGTCGCGAGCGGCACCACCGACGAGTTCATCATGGAGTGGCTGGACACCATGGTGCGCGCGAACAACCCGCTGATCGAGCGGATGACGTTCTTCTGGCACCGCCACTTCGCCGTCAACGCCTCCGACGGTGTCGGCAAGCAGGTCGGCCTGCAGTACCGCAACCGCCTGCGCGGCTTCGGCGACCTGGCCACCAACCCTGACGCGACGTTCCGCCAGCTGGCGCTGGAGATGACCACGCAGGACGGCGCGATGTCGTTCTTCCTCAACAACGCGTCCAACCGCAAGAACAACGTCAACGAGAACTACGCGCGCGAGTTCATGGAGCTGTTCTGCCTGGGCGTGCGCGACGACGCCGGTGCGTTCACCTACACGCAGAACGACGTCCACGAGCTGGCGCGCGCGTTCACCGGATGGAACATCAACCAGACGCCGGGCGCCGACTTCGGCAAGGTCTCCTTCGTCCCCAACCGCTTCGACGGGGCCAACAAGACGATCTTCGGGCAGACCGCGAACTGGGGAGCGCTGCCGGTGGTCGGTGCGGGCGCCCAGTCCGCCATCGACCTCGTCCTGGCGCAGCCGTCCCATGCGCCGTTCCTGCTGCGCAAGCTCTGGGCGGAGTTCATCGTCACCCCGGTGCCGGCGGACACGCTGGCCGACCTCGTCGCGACCTACACCGCGGGGGGCGGGCTGAAGATCAAGCCGGTCCTGCGCAAGATCCTGATGCACCCCCTGATCTTCGAGTCGCTCGACGAGCCGAACATGGTCAAGCCACCGGTCGTGTTCTACGTCGGCGCGATGCGGCAGCTGCAGGCGCCGCAGAAGTGGTTCCACTCGCGCGAGTCGCTGGAGCGGATGCAGCAGGTCCCCTACTACCCGCCCAACGTGGCCGGATGGGAGGGCGGCCTGTCGTGGCTGAACACCAACACGACCCAGGCCCGCTTCGACGCGATCCTGCGGCTGCTGATGCTCAAGCACCGGCCCTCCCCCAACCCGACGTCCTCCACGGGCTTCCCGGGTGCCGTGCCGATCCCGACGCCCGCCGCGGGCGAGACCGACCAGCAGGCCTTCGACACCGCCTACGCGGCGTGCAACGCGCCATGGCTGTCGGCGGCCACCCGTGCGCGGATCGTGTCCTTCGCCGGCACCCACGGCGGAAGTACCGCCAACCTGCGCCTGCAGCGGCAGTACGCGCTGCGTGCGGTGATCCTCGGCGGCCCCGACAACCAGGTGATGTAGATGCGCTGCATCGAATGTGAAGAGATCGAGCTGGCGCGCGTCCGTGACGCCGCGCCCACCCAGACGCTGCCGATCCCGGCCGCTGCGCTGGATGGCCTGCCCGAGGGTCGTGACAGTGGCGCGCTGACCCGCCGGCGGCTGCTGCAGTCCGGCGTCGCCGGGTTCGCGTCGGTGTACGGCGGCTCCAAGCTGCTGGGCTTCGAGGAGGTCTTCGAGGCGGCCGTCGCCGACGCCGCGCCGGCCGCGGGCAACTGCCTGGTGGTCCTGTACCTCGCCGGCGGCAACGACAGCCTCAACACGATGCCGCCGGGCTCAGGCGCAGCGGCCGAGTTCAACGCGTACACCGCCGCGCGACCGACGCTGGGCCGGGTGGCCGGGGCCAATGCCGGCGGGCGCTTCGGGACGACGGACCTGCCGGGCACCGGCGGGGTCGTCTCGTGGGCCAACGCTGCCGTGTCAGGGGTGTCCAACAACGGCGGCGACGCCGGGTTCGACACGCTCTTCGGCGGCGGCTACGGCACGTCCGACGGCAACCTGGCGGTGCTGCCCGGTGTCGACTACACGCCGGCCAACCTCTCCCACTTCGACTCCTCCGACTACTGGTTCTCCGGCGCGCTGCAGGCGCAGACGACCGGCTGGCTGGGACGCTGGATCGACCGCAACGGCAGCGCGAGCAACCCGTTGCAGGCGATCTCGCTGGACAGCGCGCTGTCGAAGTCCATCCGCACCGCGGTCAACCCGGTCTGCGCGCTGCCCAACCTGTACGACCTCGGCTTCCGGATGAACGCCGTCGGCGGCTACGGCATGCCGCCCTACTCCGGCGGCCCGGGTCCGTCGTCGGCGAACATCAACGCCGAGATGGCGGCGCTGGCCGGCATGGCCGCAGCCGACGGCAACGCCTACCTCAGCCGCGCCCGCTCCTCCTACGGGCAGGCGGTCTCCGTCTACAACCAGTCCCAGAACCTCGGCTCGGCCAACGGCGGCTACCCCGACACCGGCGAGCTGTCGACGAAGCTGCAGATGGCCGCGCGGCTGCTCGGAGCCGGCCTCGGCACGCGGATCATCACGATCCACTGGGGCTCCTTCGACACCCACGGCGAGCAGCTGCAACGCCAGGACCCGCAGCTGCAGAACCTGTCGCGGGCGCTGGCCGCCTTCCAGGCCGACCTCACGCTGCGCGGGTTGCAGGACACGGTCTCCACGCTGGTGTTCTCGGAGTTCGGGCGGCGCGTGGCCGAGAACGGCACGGGCACCGACCACGGCGCCGGCGGCCTGGTGCTGCTGTCCGGCAACAAGGTCGCGGGCGGCCTGGCCTCCGAGCAGCCGAGCTGCCAGCCGGGGGCGCTGAGCTCTGGCAACCTGGCGGTCACGACCGACTTCCGCGCGGTGTACCAGCGGGTCCTCGACGAGTGGCTCGGGGGCGACGTCGACGGGGTGATGAGCGGCAGCTTCGGCACGATCAACCGCCAGCAGGGGTCGGCGCTGTTCGAATGACGCGCGCGGTCGCGGCGGTGCTGGCCGGGGTCCTCACCGTGCTGAGCCTCAGCACGGCCGATGCCGCGCGCCGCAAGAAGCCGCGCGTGCGGGTGCGCGCCGACGTCGCGCGGCTGTCGTCGCACGGGCTGTTCGGCCTGCCGCGACGGGTCGCCGTCACCGGTCCGGCGGTCGTGGGCGTCGCCCCGCCCGGCACGACGCCGCCCCCCGCCACCTCCACCACGACACCGACGGCGACCACGCCCGCTCCACCCCCGCCGCTGCCCTCCCGCTCCGGCGTGGAGTTGCGCGAGTACGCCGTCCACCTCGCCACCGACCCCCTCGCCGCCGGCGCCCTCGAGCTCGACGTCGAGAACATCGGCATGGACGATCACGACTTCGCCATCGCCCGCGACGGCGTCGTGGTGGCGCACACCGGCGTCATCGCGCCCAAGGGCGCCGCGGTCGTGAACGTCCACCTCGACCCCGGCGACTACAAGCTCTACTGCACGCTCTACGACGGCGCCCACGACGAGGCCGGGATGCACACCACGCTGCGCGTGCGCTGGCCGGCTCCACCGGCATAGGGCGCTCATACTTCCGGAGCAGATGCCGGAACTCATCGAGGTCGAGCAGGCGCGCGTGGTCATCGCCGAGCATGCGCTGGGGCGGGAGATCGTGGCGGTGGACGACGCCGACACGTGGGTGTGCCGCCCGCACGCCCCGGGGGAGATCGCCGACGTGGTGCTGGGGCGGACGTTGGTGTCGGCGCACCGGCAGGGCAAGACGATGTGGGTCGTGCTGTCCGACGGGCCGGAGCTCGGGCTGCACCTCGGCATGTCCGGACGGATCCTGGTGGACGACGGTGACGAGGTGTTCGTCGGACCGGGGTCGCTGTTGAACGCGCCCGCGGTGCCGGGCAACCCCGCGTGGGACCGCTTCAGCATCACCTTCGCCGACGGCGGCGTGCTGCGGCTGCGCGACAAGCGGCGGCTCGGGCGGGTCGTGCTGGACCCCGACCGCACGGCGCTGGGCCCGGACGCGATGGACCTCAACGCCAAGGACTTCCGCACGCGCGTCGGCACCGGCACCGCACCGCTGAAGGCACGGCTGATGGATCAGGGCGTCGTCGCCGGGCTGGGCAACCTCATCGTCGACGAGATCCTCTGGCAGGCCGAGCAGTCACCGCTGCGGCCCGCCGGCACGCTGGTCGCCGACGAGCTCGACGCGCTGCGCAAGGTCATGCGCGCGAGCGTGCGCCGGGCCGAGCGGCGCGGCGGCGTGCACACGGGCGTGATCATCGAGCACCGTCACGCCGAGGGGCACTGCCCGCGGTGCGGCACCGCGATGACCCGCGGCACCGTCGGCGGCCGGACGACCTGGTGGTGTCCGGCCGACCAGCGGTGGCCCTAGAGCGGGTAGGCGCGGCGCATCAGCGGCAGCAGGACGCTGCGCGGCGTGTGCTGCCCGGCCAGCGTCATGATCTTCGTCCCGAGGCCGGGGACGACGGTGCGCTTGCCGGAGGCCAGCCCGCTGATGGCCTGCTTGGCGACCGCCTCCGCCGAGACCCACAGGAACTTCGGGGCCACCTCGTCGAAGCCGTGGATGCCCGCGGCCTCCGCGAACTCCGTCTCCACCGGGCCGGGGCACAGCGCGGTGACCGCGACGCCCTTCGGGCCGAGCTCGGCGTGCAGCGCCTCGCTCAGCGACAGCGCGAAGGCCTTCGTCGCACCGTACGTCGCCTGGCGCGGGATGGGCTGGTACCCGGCGCTCGAGGCGACGATGAGGATCGCGCCGCTGCCGGCCTCGACCATCGCGGGCGCGTAGGCGCGCGTGAGCGCCAGGACCGCCTCGCAGTTCAGCCGGACCATGTTCGCCTCGCTCGTCGCGTCGAGCTCGGTGAACGAGCCCGCCGAGCCGTAGCCGGCGTTGTTGATGAGGATGTTGACCTTCAGGCCCAGCGCCTCGATCCGCCCGGGCAGCGCGTCACGCGCCTCCGGGTCGATGAGGTCGACCGCCAGGACGTCGGCCCGGACGCCGTGTTGGGCGGTCAGCTCCTCGGCCAGGTCCTTCATGCGGTCCTCGCGGCGGGCGGCGAGGACGACGTTGTGACCGCGCATGGCCAGCTGGCGCGCGAGGTCGACGCCGATGCCCGAGGAGGCACCGGTGACCAGCGCGGTGGAGTCGGGGGACGGAGCGGGAAGCGACATGGCGCGGCAGCCTACTGGCTGGGCAGCCAGCCTCCGGTTTCAGGCCTGTCGGCCGCGTTAGGCTGCCCACAGTGTCCGCCCTGACCCGCGTTCGCGACGCCGTCGCCACCCGTCGCGACGCCCGTGCCTATCTCGCGGCGGTCAGCGCAACCCGCGCGGTGCCGCTCGTCACGCTCGGGGACCTCCGCTACGGCGGGTACACCATTCCCGAAGGCCTGCTCTCGGCGCAGTCCACCGTCGTCTGCGTCGGTGCCGGCACCGACGTCTCCTTCGAGACCCTGCTCGTCGAGCGCTTCGGCTGCCGCGTCTTCCTCTTCGACCCGGTCCCGGAGGCGGCCGCCCATGCGACGCAGGCGCTCGCGTCGGTCCCGCAGGTGATCTTCGAGCGCCTGGCCATCTGGGACGAGGACACCGAGCTGCCGTTCCACGCCCCCGTGCGCGATGGGTTCGTCTCCCACTCGGCCACCGACATGCACGGCACGCCGGTCGCCTTCACCGCCCCGGCGCGGACGCTCACGACGCTCGCGGCGCGGCACGGGTGGACCGACGTCGACCTCGTGAAGATCTCGGCGGAGGGCGCGGAGTTCGCGATCCTCGACAACCTGCTCGCGTCAGGGCTGCACGTGCGCGCGATCACCAACGAATGGGCGCAGCCGGTCGCGCTGGACAAGGTCCGGGCGACCATCGCCAGGCTCGGCGCCGCCGGGTTCGAGCCGATCGCGGTCCACGCGATCGCGCGCAACCACAAGATCAGCTTCGTCCATCAGAGCTTCCTGCGGTAGACGTTCATCGAGCCGCGGACGAAGTCGCCGTGGGTCTGGTTCTTCAGCCGGGCGACGCGCTCCTTGTGGTACGGGCTGCTCAGCGACTCGGCGTGGCCGATGACGTTCTTCCTGGAGATGTGGAACTTCGCCATCAACCAGCGGGTGAGCTTCAGCGACGCGGTCAGCTCGCGGGAGGTGTTGAGGACCTGGCTGTCGCTGGTGCCCACGTGCTCGATGCCGATGGCCGTGTAGTTCAGGCCGACGGTGTGCCGGCAGATCCACTTCAGGCGGTTCTGCTCGTAGATCGTGCCGTCCTTGTCGACGATGAAGTGCGCGCACAGGCCCGGCTTCTCGTGGAGCTCGATGTCCGGCTGGTTGGGGACGAACGTGTTGTGCGCCGAGCTGTAGGTGTCGCTGCCCGTGAAGTGGACGACGATGACCTTGGGGTCGATCAGCCGAGCCCGGTCGATGCCGTAGTGCCGGCGCGCGTAGGCCCGGGTGTCGGCGATGCGCTCCTGCGTGAACGGGATGAGGTCGAGCTTGATCGGCGGCTTGTCGGCGACCATCAGGTGAGCGGCGCGTAGGCGTCGGGACGGCGGGTCGTCAGGAACGGGAACAGCGTCAGCCAGTCCTGCCGGGCGTCGAGGTCGAGGTCGGCGACGATGACCGCCGCCTCGTCGCGGGGGGCCTGCACGAGGATGCGGCCGTAGGGGTCGCAGATGAAGCTCGTGCCGTAGAACGTGATCGGCGTGCCGTGCGCCGTCTCGGTCCCGATGCGGTTGACGGCGACCATGAAGGTGCCGTTGGTGATGCCGTTGCCCACGATCACGTGCTGCCACAGGGGCTGCGTGTCGAAACCCGGGTGGTCGGGCTCCGAGCCGATCGCCGTCGGGTAGATCAGGACCTCCGCGCCCTTGAGGCTGTAGGCGCGCGCGAGCTCCGGGAACCACTGGTCCCAGCACGTCGGCAGGCCGAACTTCGCGTCGATGTCGGCCAGCTCGACGATCGGGAAGGCGTCGTCCCCGGCGGGGCCGGGCCGGAAGTACTTGTCCTCGTAGTAGCCGGCCGTGACCGGGATGTGGAGCTTGCGGGTGCGCGCCTTCAGCTCACCGTCGGGACCGACGACCACGGCGGTGTTGAAGCCGAGGCCGTCGTCCTCGTCGGCCTCCTCGAACAGCGACGCGTGGACGAACACGCCGTGCTTGGTGGCCTGCTCGGTGGCGAACGTGACCGTCGGACCCGTGGTCAGCGGCTCCGGCGCGACGCCGAGCCGCGCCGGGCCGTCGGGCGTGATCGCGAAGTACGGGCTGAGCGTCAGCTCCTGCAGGCAGACGAGCCTCGCGCCCTCGTTCGCCGCGGTGGCGATGCCCTGCGCGAGGTTGCCGAGGTGCTCCTGGACGTCGGCGTGGAAGGCGACCTGGACGGCGCCGACGCGCAGCGGCGCGCGGCGGGGCGGGTCGACGCGCGCGAGCGACTCGGGCGGGCTGTAGTTCGTCAGCAGCTGCATCGCTGCCGAGTCTAGGCGCCCCTCGCCCGCCGCCGTGTCCACTTCGGCATCACCGCGATGCCCGAGTGGACACCCTCACGCCCCGAGGACGGACGCCGCCCCGTCGGCGAGGTGCTCGCGCAGCGCGATGACGCCCTTGGTGGGCAGGTCCTCGGCGAGCTGCTCGTGGTGCTCGGCCATGCGAGGCAGGGTCCAGACCGGCCGCATCACGATGAGGTAGAGCCGCATCTCCCCGTCGAGGGAGGCGTGCGCGACGGCGATGCGCGGTGAGTCCGCCGCCTCGACCAGCGCGCGGTGGACGTCGGCATGGCCGTCGACGATGTCGCTCCAGGGCACCTCCGGGGTCTCGCAGACGCTGCGCAGCCGCGCCGCCGCCTCGCCGAGTGCGGTGGCGAGATGGTCGGGGTCGCGGTTGAGCGCGAGGTGGGCGGCCTCCATCTCCAGGGCGGTCCGCAGCTCGAACAGGCCGGTGAGGTCAGCGGCCTGCGGGTTGGCGACCATCGCTCCCTTGTTGGGGACGAGGTCCACGAGGCCGTCCTGCGCGAGCTGCCGCAGCGCAGCGCGCAGCGTGTGCCGGGCGACGCCGTAGGCCTCGACGAGCTCGCGCTCGACCAGCCGCGCGCCCGCGTCGAGGTCGCCGTCGAGGATCCGCTGCCGCAGCGCCGCCGTCAGCGCGTCGATGGTCGAGACCCGCTGCAGGGGCAGGTGCTCGCTCACGCCCGCGCCTCCAAGCTCGTGGTCGTGGCGGTCGGCTGCAACCGGCTGCGCTGGGGCAGGGCCAGCACGAGGAGGCCCGCGAGCACGACGCCGGCGCCCGCGATCGCGACCCCACCGGGCCGCTCGCCCAGGACGACCGCCCCGAGGGCCATCGCGGTGAGCGGCTCCATGAGGACGAGCGTCGTGGTCTCCCCCGCCGTGAGGTGTTGCAGGCCGCGCGCGAACAGCGCGTAGGCCAGCGCGGTCGGGATGGCGCCGAGGTAGATCGCCAGGCCCAGGCCACTGGGGTCACCCAGCCAGGAGAGGCCCTCGACCAGCAGCACCGGCACGAGGATCATCGCGCCCGTGCCGAAGGTCGCGGCCATGACCTGCTCCGGCGCGTGACCGCGCTGCAGCAGCCGCTTGGCCAGGACGGTGTACGCGGCGTAGCCGGAGCCGGAGAGCACGGCCAGCAGCACGCCTGCCGGGTCCACGCTGCCACCACCCCCGGACAGCCCGAGGATCGCGACCCCCGTGCAGGCCAGCGCGGTCGCGGCGGCCCAGCGGGCGGTGAGCGCGTCGCCGTTGAGGACGCGGCCCAGCGCGCCTGCGATCGCCGGGCCGGACCCGATCGCCACGACCGTCCCCACCGCGACGCCGGTCTTGTCGACGGCCGCGAAGAACGCCAACTGGTAGATCGCCACGCCCAGGCCGCCCGCCAGCAGCACCGGCAGCGCCGACCGGCCCAGCCGCAGCGGCCTCCGGCCTTTCGCGATGAGCTGCAGCAGCGCGGCGCCCACGATGATCCGCGCCGCGCCGACCGCCAAGGTCGAGGCGTCGCCGGGCCGCAGCAGCTCCTGCGACGTGCCAGTGGTCCCGAAGCACAGCGCCGCCGCCAACACCTCCAACCGCGCCTTCGTCCGCTCACCGCTCATCGCGCAACGATTGTTCCACAATTCCACCAACACCTGAAGGGGTCAGACCCTTTAGGTGGGATTTAGGTGGTGGCTGCGATCGAGCGCGTGGCGGAGCGGGCTTTCGGCCGACGGCCGGGTCGAGCACGAAGTTGAAGGGGTTAGACCCCTAGGGGGTGGGGACCTGCTGGGTGATGCAGTGGGGCCCGCCGCCGCCGTAGGAGATCGTGAGCGTGGGGACGCCGACGACCTCGCGGTCGGGGAGGGCGGCGCGGACGCGGGCCAGGGCCTCCTCGTCCTCCGGCGTGCCGGCCAGTCCCATGATGGCGGCGCCGTTGCACTGGTAGATGTTGAGGTAGGGATGCATCACGCGTTGCCCGGCGACCTCGCCGTAGGTGAAGACGGGGAAGTCGATGACGTCGTATCCGGCGGCGCGGAGGATCGCCTGGTTCTCGGCCATGGCGGGCTCGTCGGGGGTGCCGGGCAGGCCCGACTGGGCCAGGACGCGGCCCGGCGCGAGGGGCACCGCGACGAAGTCGACGTGGCCGTCGGTGTCCTGGTCGTCGGCCAGGCCGTCGCCGAGCCAGACCATGCGGTCGAGGCCGAGGGCGCCGAGGACCCGGGCCTCGATCTGCTCCTGCGAGAGCGACGGGTTGCGGTTGGGGTGCAGCAGGCACTGCGACGTCGTGATCAGCCCGCCCTGCCCGTCGTTGACGATCGAACCGCCCTCCAGGACCAGGTCGGCGCGGGTCACCTCGTCGCCGAGGTGCGCGGCGATGAGCGGCCCGACGCGCTGGTCCTTGTCATAGGGGTGGAACTTCTCGCCCCAGGCGTTGAAGCCGAAGGACACCGCCACGCGCCGGGAGTCGTCGCTGACGTAGATGGGGCCGGAGTCGCGCAGCCACGAGTCGTCGATCGGCAGCACGACGACCTCGCACGCCGCCGACAGCGCCGCGCGCGCCTCGGCGGCGTCGGCCTCCGACGCGCAGATCATGGTCACCGGCTCGAAGGCGGCGATGGCGTTGGCCACGCCCGCGTACTGCTCCTTCGCCGGCGCCAGCTGCCCCTCCCAGAGCTCCAGCCGGCAGGGCCAGCCCATCAACGTCCGCTCGTGCGGCGCCCACTGTGGCGGCATCGACAGCGTCATGCCGCCCATCCTCACATGCCCAGCAACTCCACCGCGGCCAACGCGTCGGCGGCGACCTCTGCCCCTTCGGGCACGACGACGCCGTCCACCGGGCGGACGAGCACCGCCCGCGCCCAGCCGGCGTCCAACGCACCGCCGATGTCGTTGACCGGGTTGTCCCCCACCATCGCCAACGATGCGCCCGGCAGGCCGAGCGCGTCCTCCACGGCGGCAAAGGCGACGCGCGAGGGCTTCGGCGCGCCCGCCTCCTCGGAGGTCACCACGACGTCCACGTCCAGCCCGAGCCGCTCCACCTTCGCCCGCTGCCACGCCACGTTGCCGTTGGTCAGCACCGCGATCGGCAGGCCCGCGGTGCGCACCGCGGCCAGCGCTTCGTGCGCCAACGGCCCGATCCACGACTCCGTCGCGTAGCGCGCCTTATGCTTGAGGTAGGCGGCCAGCAGCTCCTCCGAGGGCGCGATGCCCCACGGCTGCAGCGCGTCGGCCAGCCGCGCCGACTGGTACTCGGCCTCGGTCAGCCGGCCCTCGAGGAGCTCGACGTACATCGGCTCCAGGGAGGCCAGGTGGCGAGCGGTCAGCACCTCGTGCTCGACCTCGGGGTGTGCCGCCATGATGTCGGCGGCGATCCCCTTCCAGACCTCCCGCTCGTGACCGCGATGGTCGGTGAGCGTGTCGTCCAGGTCGAAGACGACGGCCCGGAGCACTCAGAGGACTCCGGACACCGGAGGTCGTGAGCGCAAGCGAACACCGTCCAGTGCCGACGACGTCGGCACTAGTGCTTCGGCTTGCGGAGGCGGTTGCGCTCCTCCTGCTTGGCCACGACGTTGACGATCAGCTTGAGGTACTGGTCGACGCCCGACGCCTTCGCCTGCCCGTACATGAACGCCTCGCGCCAGTCCGGCAGCTTGGCGTCGTGCTCGACCATCGCGTTGAAGAACTCGCGGCGCATCTCGATGCGCACGCGGGCCTCCGGGGCGATGTCCTTCGTCACGGCGATGTCCGGCATGACGAGCTTGAACTGCTGGGTGTCACCCCGGCCGATCAGGTCGATGCCGACGACCATCTTCAACGGGGCCAGCGCCGGAACCTCCGCCAGGAAGTTCCGGACCGCCGTCTCGATCATGGGCCGCGCGTCGGCCATCAGGAGATCCCCTGGGCGCCCGCCTGCGGCCACACGGCCGGCAGGCGGTTCACGGAGAGCATGCGAGCGTTCTCCGGCACCCCTAGATCTTGTGGCGCTGCAGGAGCTTCTTGCCGATGACCATCCGCTGGATCTCCGAGGTGCCCTCGCCGATCAGCAGCAGCGGCGCGTCGCGGTAGAGGCGCTCGATCTCGTACTCCTTGGAGTAGCCGTAGCCACCGTGGATGCGGAAGGACTCCTCCACGCAGAAGCGGCCGGCCTCCGAGGCGAACAGCTTGGCCATGCCGGCCTCGAGGTCGGAGCGGATGCCCTCGTCCTTCATGCGCGCGGCGCGCATCGTCAGCAGGCGCGCGGCGTCGACCTGGGTCGCCATGTCGGCCAGCTTGAACTGGATGGCCTGGTGCTCGGAGATGGTCTTGCCGAACGTCTTGCGCTCCTGCGAGTAGCGCAGGGCGAGCTCCAGCGCGCGCTGGGCGATGCCGACGCCGCGGGCGGCGACGTTGACGCGGCCGACCTCCAGAGCGTCCATCATCTGCGGGAAGCCCTTGTTCAGGCCCTCCTCCTCACCGCCGAGGATGTTCTCGACCGGGCAGAGGTAGCCGTCGTAGACCAGCTCGGTGGACTCGACGCCCTTGTAGCCCATCTTCTTCAGCTGCGGCGGGACGATGAGGCCCTTGTAGTCGCCCTCGTTCTCGTGGACGCCGCCGACCTTCTCGGTGATGAAGCAGGTCATCGCCTGGTGGCGCTTGGGGTTCTCGTTGTCGGTCTTGGCCAGCAGGAAGACCAGGTCGGACTGCAGCCCGTTGGTGACCCACATCTTCTGGCCGTTGATCTCGTAGTGCGTGTCGGAGACCTTCTTGCCGAAGGTCTTGATCGCCTGCACGTCGGAGCCGAGCTCCGGCTCTGACAGCGAGAACGCGGCGCGGATCTCACCGGTCGCCATGCGCGGCAGGAAGCGGTCCTTCTGCTCCTCGGTGCCGAACTTCAGCAGGAGGTAGATGCCGATGAAGTGGGTGTTGATGACGCCGGAGATCGAGATCCAGCCGCGCGCGAGCTCCTCGACGACCATCGTGTAGGTCGTCAGGTCCAGGCCGAGCCCGCCGTACTCCTCCGGAACCGTGATGCCGAAGAGCCCGAGCTCCTTCATCTGGTCGACGATCTCGCGCGGGTACTCGTCGGCGTGATCGAAGTGCTCAGCGTTCGGGATGATCTGCTCGTCCGTGAACTGGCGGACCATCTCGATGATGGCCTGCTGCTCGTCGGTCATTTCCCTCGTTGCCACGGCCATGTCGGGCCCTCCTGCGTCTCGAAAGGTGTCTTCCGTCAGGATACCGGCGGGAAGGCGAATGGGATCACCCGGTCACCGGGGTCCGACGTGTCGATTCGCCGCCGTATCGCCGGATCTGCCGTATCGCGTGTGCGATATGGCGCGCCGGCCGCATCGGAGCGCGTCCCGATGGTCGGGTTCGCCCCCGGCCTGAACGGCCGGCCCGGCCTCCGCACCCGGGCCGTGCGCGGCCGGGTGAAAGGATGGCTGGGTGGGCAACGAGCGCATCACCCCGGAGCTGAGCCGCCAGGCGCTGCCGGGGTCCTTCCCGGGCGACCTCGGCATCGAGCTGGTCTCCATCACCGACGACGAGGTGCACGGGCGGATGGCCGTCGACCGGCGCCACCTGCACCCCGGCGGCTACGTCCACGGCGGATGCTGGACCGCGTTCGCCGACACGGTCGCCGCTTGGGGCACGATGCGCAACGTCCCGGTGGGCCACGACTTCACGACCATCGAGATGAAGACCAACGTCTTCGCCGCGGGTGTGGAGGGCGACGTCATCACCGGCGTCGGGACGCCGCTGCACATCGGCCGCCGCACGCAGGTCTGGGAGGTCCGGATGCACAAGGCCGACCGCTTGGTCGCCAACTTCGTCTGCAGCCAGATGATCCTGGAGCCGCGCGCGTGAACTTCACGGTCGAGGTGGTCGAGGGCGCCCACCCGCTGCGCAAGGGCATCGTCGAGCTGGCCCGCGACGGCAGCCGCCGCGAGCACACGATGGGCGACGTCGCCAAGGGTGCCCGCGCGATGGCCGCGACGCTGCACGCGCTGGGCACCCGGCGCGGCGACGTCGTCATGACGCTCATCGGCAACCGCCCCGAGTGGGTGCTGGCGATGACCGCATGCTTCCGCCAGGGCTACGTCGTGCTGCCCTGCACCGAGCAGCTGCGGGCCAAGGACCTGCAGATGCGCATCGCGCACACCCACCCCGTCGTGGTCGTCTGCGACGAGCGCAACGCCGCGATCCTCGAGGAGTCCGGCTGGGACGGCCCCACGGTGTGGGTCCCGGAGTGGGACGCCGGCAGCGCCCCGAAGGACGTGCCGCCCGCCGAGGACCTCGACCTGCTCGATCCCTGCCTGCTGACGTTCACGTCCGGCACGTCGGGCGAGCCCAAGGCCGTGCTGCACGGGCAGCGCTACCTCGCCGGCCAGGTCGTGCAGGCCGAGCACTGGCTGGCGCCCCGACCGGGCGACCTGGTCTGGTGCACCGCCGCCAGCGGCTGGTCGAAGTCGGCCCGCAACACGTTCATCGCCCCCTGGATCCGTGGCGCGATCGCGCTGTTGCACGACCAGCGTTTCGACCCGGCCGAGCGCCTGGACCTGCTGCAGCAGGAGAACGTCAACGTCCTCTGCATGGCGCCGACCGAGTATCGCGTCATCGCCAAGCGCACGACCCTGCGGCCGTTCCCCGCCCTGCACGGCCTCGTCGCCGCGGGCGAGGCGCTGAACCCCGAGGTCCTCACCGCCTGGAAGGAGGCGACGGGTCTGGACGTGCGTGACGGCTACGGCCAGACCGAGACCGGCCAGATGACCGCCAACCCGCCCGGCGTCCCCGCGCGGCCGGGCAGCATGGGCACGCCGCTGCCGGGCGTGGGGCTCAGCGTCGTCGACGGGGAGCTCGTCGCCGACCCGCGCACCTGCCCCACCTTCTTCCTCGGCTACCTCGGCGAGGACGGCCACGACCTCAGCGTCCCCTGGCACACGGGCGACCGCGTCGAGCAGGACGAGGACGGCTACCTCTACTTCGAGGGCCGCACCGACGACGTGATCATCAGCGCCGGCTACCGGATCGGGCCGTTCGAGGTGGAGTCGGCGCTGGTGTCCCACGGCGCCGTCGCCGAGGCCGCGGTCGTCGCCGCGCCCGACGACGAACGCGGCAGCGTCGTCCGCGCGATCGTGGTCCTGCGCGACGGTCACGCGCCCAGCGACGGGCTGGCCAAGGAGCTGCAGGACCATGTCAAGGGCCAGACCGCGCCCTACAAGTACCCGCGGATCGTCGAGTTCGCCGACGACCTGCCCAAGACCCCCAGCGGCAAGATCAAGCGCGCCGAGCTGCGCAAGATCTGACCCCGGTTATGGAGCGAGCGCAACCGCGGGCGGGGTCCGGGGTTGCCTGTCCAGATGCTCGTTCGTGCTGCCGCTGCGGCGGGCGCGGCGCTGACCGCCGCCGCCCTCATCGCCCCGACCGCCCTGGCGCAGGCGTCCTGCCCCGGCCTGCTGCCGGCGGGATCGCCCTGTGTCTACACCTCCGTCCAGCAGGTCGGCGACCGCTCCGGCGGGACGCTGAGGTTTCCGCAGGCCGTCGCCGTGGGCCCGGACGGCGCCGTGTACGTCGCCGACCAGAAGTCCCGGACGATCCAGGCGTTCAACGCCGACGGCACGTTCCGCCGCGACTTCGGCACCTACGGCACCAAGGCCGGCCAGCTGATCTCCAGCGGCGGCGTGGCCGTCGCCCCGGACAACACGCTCTTCGTCCTGGCCGGCCAGAACCACATCGACCACTGGGCGCAGGACGGCACGCTCATCAAGTCGTTCGGCCGCACCGGCAGCGGCGTCGGCGAGTTCTCCTTCGGCGGCGGTGGCGGCAACGACGGCGGCGCCGGCGGCGGCATCGCGGTCGGGCCGGACAACTTCCTCTACATCGCCGACACCGGCAACGACCGCATCCAGCGCTTCAACACCGACTTCGGCCAGGGCAGCGTCATCGTCCCGGCCGGGACCGTGCAGTACCCGATGGGCATCGCCATCCGCAAGACGCGCCTGTACGTCGCCGACGACCAGCACCACCGGATCACCGTCCACGACACCGGCGGCAAGCTGCTGAAGACGATCGGCAGCGGCGAGGGCGACGCCCCCGGGCAGCTGCAGAACCCCTACGACGTCGCGGTCGACCCGTCCGGCCGCGTGTTCGTCGCCGACGACCTCAACCACCGTGTCGTCCGCTTCAACACGCTGCCCAACTACACCTACAAGGCGCGCTGGGGCGCCTACGGGCAGGTCCCGGGCCGCCTGGCCTTCCCGCGCGGCATCGCCACCGACGCCAGCGGGCTGATCTACGTCGCCAACACCGGCAACGACCGCATCGACGTCTTCGACAACAGCGGGACGCTGCTGCGCAGCATGGGCAAGAGCGGCCGCGTCGCCGGGCAGTTCGACGAGCCGACCGGCGTGGCCGTCGACGCGTCCGGGGTGACGCTCGTGACCGACAACGTCAACGGCCGCGTGCAGCTGCTCGACGCGGCGGGCAAGGTCATGACGGTCTGGGGCTCCCCCAACCCCGGCCCCACGATCCTGCGCGACCCCGTCGCCACCGCGTTCGACGGCGCGGGCAACGCCTACGTGCTGGACAAGCGCCGCTCCAAGGTCATCGTCTTCAGCCGCGCCACGGGCACGCCGGTCCGCGAGATCGGCGCGCTGGGGAGCGGCCCCGGCAAGCTGATGCACCCCAGCGCGCTCACGGTCACGCCCGGCGGCACGATCCTGGTCGCCGACACCGACAACGAGCGGATCGAGCGCTTCCAGCTCAACGGCTCCGTGCTGGAGCCGTGGACGCAGGTCGGGCGCGCGACCGGCATCGCGTCCAGCCCCGACGGGCAGCGCATCTACGTGAGCACCGCCAGCGACCACCGCATCCGCGTCTACGACCCCCAAGGCACCGAGCTCGACGAGTTCGGCGGCAACGGGCAGAAGATCGGCAAGCTCATCGCGCCCCAGCAGATCGCCACCGACGCCGCGGGCAACGTCTGGGTCGCCGACCGCGGCAACAGCCGCATCCAGAAGTTCGGCCCCAACGGCGAGCGGCTGGCGGCGTTCGGCAAGAAGGGCACCGGCCCGGGCGAGTTCATCCTGCCCAGCAGCGTCGCCGTCGACTGCCACGGCACGGTCACCGTCGCGGACTTCGGCAACAACCGCGTGCAGCGCTTCGCGCTGGCCGAGCCCGCACCCGGCGGCTGCGCGTCGCTGCCCGCACCGGCGACCCCCACCCCGCCGAAGGTCTACACGCTGCCCGAGCCCGAGGGCGCCGTGATCACCGCCTCGATCGAGCGCCGGACCGGGCTGCTGAAGCAGCGCTCGCTGGTGGTCCGCGTCAGCTGCGACACGCGCTGCACGCTGCAGGCCAGCGGCACGCTGACCCCGACGGCGCAGCCGCCCAAGCCGAAGAAGAAGGGGGCCAGGCGCCCCCGGCCCACCGTGGTCGCGCTGAAGCCGGTGACGAAGCGGCTCGGCGCCGGGCAGATCAGCCACGTCCGGCTGACGCTGACGGCGAAGAACGCCGCGGCGCTGAAGAAAGCGCTGCGCGGCAGGCGGTCGATCAGCGGCTCGATCTCGCTCACCGCCACGGCCGACGCCGGCGAGCCCACGCAGCAGACGCTGCGGCTCGACGGGCGGCCGTGACGCCCGCGCGCTAGGCCGTCAGCTCCTCCGCGAGGTCGCGGAAGGCCTGGACGTACGCGTCGATCGCCTCGTCGGTATGGGTGATCGACAGCGTCCACTCCTCCTCACGGCCGGGCGTCATGAAGATGCCGCGGTTGACGTTCCAGACCCAGGTCAGCTCGGTGAGCGGGACGTCCTGGTTCTCCTTGAACGTCGGGTAGTCGATGATCGGCACGGTGCTGAAGGTGACGCAGCCCTTGGACCCGATGCCGACGGTGTAGCCGGGCAGGTTGAAGTCCTCGATGACCTTCTCGCAGCCGGCGACGATGCGGTCGTTGAGGTGGTCGAGGTGCGCGTACGCCTCGGGCGTCAGCACCTCCAGCAGGTTCGCGCGACAGGCCGCCATCACCAGCGGGTTGCCGTTGTAGGTGCCCACCTGGTTGACGCCGCCGGACTCGACGATCGCCGCGACCTCCTCGCTCATGCCGATGGCGCCCGTCGGGAAGCCGCCGCCCAGCGCCTTGGCCAGCGTGACCATGTCCGGCATGACGCCGAACTTCTCGGTCGCGCCGCCGGCGGCGATGCAGAGGCCGGTCTTGACCTCGTCGAAGATCAGGACGACGTCATGGCGGTCGCAGATGTCGCGGCACGCGGCGAGGTAGCCGTCCAGGGGCAGCACCACGCCGAGGTTCATCATCGCCGCCTCCATGATCACGCACGCGGGCTTCCTGCCCTCGGCGTCCAGCGCGACGATCCGCTTCTCCAGGGAGTCGGCGTCGTTGAAGTGGACGGCGAAGACCTCGTCGACGGTGGACTGCGGGATCCCGCCGCCGTAGGGCAGCGAGTTGGGCGCCTCCCGCGGGCCGATCGCGTCGTACTCCACGCCGATCGACACCATGACCGTGTCGTGGTGGCCGTGGTAGCTGCCGAACATCTTCATCACGGTCGTGCGGCCGGTCAGGGCTCGGGCGATGCGGATGGCGTCCATCGTCGACTCGCTGCCGGAGTTCGTGTAGCGCCACTTGGGCAGGCCCCAACGGCGGGCCAGCTCCTCGCCGACGATGATCGCGTCCTCCGTCGGCGCCGCGAAATGGGTGCCGAAGCGATAGCGGCCCTCGATCGCGCCGCCGATGGCCGGGTGCGCGTGCCCCTGGACCATCGAGCCGAAGCCGTTGTGGAAGTCCCACATCTCGTTGCCGTCGACGTCCCACACCTTCGGGCCGTCGCCGCGCTCGAGATACAGCGGCCAGGGGTCGCGCAGCTGGTAGGACGACGCGACGCCGCCGGACAGCGTCACCTGGGCGCGCTCGAACATCGCCTTGGAGCCGAGCGTGCGCTCGTTGAGGCGCTGGGTCTCGCGCTCGGTCAGCTCGGCGATGCGCTCACGGGACAACTCGACAGGGGCCATGTGTCCAGCATGCCAGTTGCGGACAGGCCGCTGTGGCGGAATGTGCGGGGCCGGATGCGACCCTCAGGCGGGTGCGGCGGCCCACGGCTCGGGCCGCCGGGCGCGCAGGACGCTGACGTCCTGCCCGTTCGCGTCGTACGCGGTGCCCACCATCGCAAAGCCGAGCTTGCGGGCCACCCCCAGCGACGCGAGGTTCTCCGGCTGGATGACCGCGACCGCGTAGGGCACCCCGAGGCGGTCGAAGGCCTCGTCGAGGAGCCCCTGCCCCATCTCGACGGCGACACCGCGACCCCAATGGGCCGGATCGACCCACCAGCCGACCTCGTGCTCACCATCGGAGATCTGGTCGAACCGCGCCGGCGTCGTGGGCTGCGCAGCAGCCAGGCCGACCACGTCGCCGGTGGTCCGCTCGACGGCGAAGCGCCAGCCCCACCCCAGCCGCTCCCAGCGCTCGCGCTGGATCGCGTCGCGCTCGGCGCAGCCGGCCAGGTCCCACAGCGAGCCGTCGCCGATGTAGCGCATCACCCGCGGATCGCCGGCCCAGCGGACGAAGTGCGCGAAGTGCGCCTCGTCCTGAGCCCAAGGGACCAGGTTGAAGCGCTGCGTGACCAACGGAGCGTGCGTCAAGGACGCCTAGGTTAGGCGGCGGCGGGCGTCTCGGTGTCCGCCGCGCCGGCGCGGCGCTCCGGGGCCGGCGGGACGAACGTCATCGCGCGCTCGGCCAGCGCCGTGATCGTCAGCGACGGGTTGACGCCGACGTTGGCCGGCACCGTCGAGCCGTCGCAGACCAGCAGGTTCTCGTACCCGTGGAGCCGGTGCTGCGCGTCGACGACGCCGGTCGAGGCGTCGGCGCTGATGACCGCGCCGCCGAGGATGTGGGCGGTCGTCGGGATGTTGAGCGTCGCCTCCATCAGCGAGCTCTGCGCGATGCCGCCGTACTGCTTGGCGATCCACTCGGCCGCGTAATTGGCGATGGGGATGAACGTCGGGTTGGGCCGGTTGGGGTCCTGCTCGGTCTGGACGGTCACCTTGCCGCGGCGCGACACCTTCGGACGCAGCGCGATCGCGTTGTCCAGGGTCTGCATCACGAGGATGATGATCGTGTTGCGCGACCAGCCGCGCGGGTTCATGAGCTTCAGCGTCTGCACCGGGTGGCGCAGCATCGCGGCGAGGAACTTGATCGGGCGCGTGACCTTCGTGCCGTCCCCGGTGAGGTTGGCGTACAGCGCGCTCATGCTGTCGCCGTCGTGGCCGTAGCTGACGGTCTCGATGTGCGTGTTGGCGTCCGGGTAGATGGACGAGGTGATCGCGACCCGGTGGGTCTGGTCCCCGATCACGCCCTCGGGCAGCGTGACCGCCAGGACGGCCTCGGAGTTCGTGCGGACGAGGTCGCCCAGGCGCTCGGAGACGTTGGGCAGTCCGCCGGCCAGGCGGCACTTCTGCAGCAGCTTGTTGGTGCCCAGCGCACCGGCGGCGATGACGACCCCGCGTGCGCGGAAGGTCTTGCGCCGCTTGCGCAGCCAGGCCCCGGAGCGCTCGGTGGTGATCTCGTAGCCCTCGCGGCCGTCGGCCGCGCCGATCGGCTTGATGTCGACGACCTCGGTCTCGGCGTGGATCGTCACGCCGAGCTTCTCGGCGAACCAGAGGTAATTCTTGCGCAGCGTGTTCTTGGCGCCGACGGGGCAGCCGACCATGCAACGCCCGCAGCGGGTGCACCCGGTGCGGTCGGGGCCCTCACCGCCGAAGAACGGGTCCGGCACGGTCTTGCCCTCCTCCCCGAGGAAGACGCCGACGCGCGTCTTGCCGTAGGAGTCCTGCACGCCGAGGTGCTCGCCGAGGCGCTTGAGGACCTGGTCGGCCGGGTCGTCCTGGTCGTAGGTGACGACGCCGAGCATCCGCTCCGCCTCGGCGTAGTGGGGCGCCAGCGACGCCTCCCAGTCGGCGTCGAGGTCCTTCCACTGCGGGTCGTTGAAGAACCGCTTCGGCGGGACGTAGAGCGTGTTGGCGTAGCCCAGCGAGCCGCCGCCGACGCCCGCGCCGGAGACGATGCTGACGTCCTTGAACGTCGACAGGCGCAGGATGCCGCGCAGGCCCAGCTTGGGCATGAAGAAGTAGCGCTTGAGGTCCCAGGTGCTCTTGGCGAAGTCCTGGTCCTCGAAGCGGCTGCCGGATTCCAGGACGGTGACGCTGTAGCCCTTCTCGGCGAGGCGCAGCGCGCTGACGCTGCCGCCGAAGCCCGAGCCGATGACCACCCAGTCCGTTTCGTGCGCCATTGCGCCACGGTACCACGGAAGGTGACGGGTGCGTCACCTTCGTCTGACGCGCTGTCAAACGAACAGGCGCAGCAGCGAGAGCAGCAGCAGGCAGAACGCGAGCGCAGCCACGCCCCCGATGACGCGGAAGGCGACGAGGTCGTACTTGGACAGCTCGTGGTGGGGCCGGTCCTGGATGAGATCGGCCAGCTCAGGCGTCGTCGCCGGGATCACCTTCACGCCCAGCGGTCTCTCGCGCCCAGGTGCGGGCTGGGTCGGCGCAGGGCTCTCGTGCTCGACCCTGACGACCTCGCTGAACTCGGGCGGCGCGGGCTTGGCCCGCGGCGCCCGCTCGACCTGCGGCGCGCGCTCGGCCCGCGGCGCGCGCTCGACCTGCGGCGCGCGCTCGGGCGCGGGGACCGGTTCCCGCGGGGCCGGAGCGCGGTGCATGCGCTTCTCCAGCGCGCGGTAGGCGACCAGCAGCTCGTCGCGCTGGCGGCGCACC
>CAYUDT010000082.1:0-22014 GCA_964443695.1 uncultured Conexibacter sp.
GCCTGCTGGCCCCACTTCAGGAACTGGTAGCGCTCGCGGTTGCGCTCGAACTCCAGCGCGGCGTTGCGGGCGAAGGCGTCGCGGGTGCCGAACACGTCGACCTGCACGGAGTGGTCGATGACCAGTTCGGCGGGGACGAGCGGCTCGATCTTGGCGGGGTCACCGCCGAGGTTCGTCATCGCGTCGCGCATCGCGGCGAGGTCGACGACGGCGGGGACGCCGGTGAAGTCCTGCATCACCACGCGGGCCGGCGTGAAGGCGATCTCCTTCGAGGGCACGGCGGTGTGGTCCCAGGTGGCCAGCGCGACGATGTCCTCCTTGGTCACCGCGCCGTTGCCCTCGGTGCGCAGCAGCTGCTCCAGCAGGACCTTCAGGCTGAACGGCAGGCGCGCGACGTCGTACTGGGACTGCAGCGCGTCGAGCCGGTAGATCGTGTGGCCGTTGAATTCGGCGCGCGCGCCGAAGGAGTTGGGGTTCTCGGACATCGGTTTCAGGTCCTCTCGGGAAGGAGTGTCAGGTCAAAGCTCTCAAAGTGAGCGTCGAACGTGGCAAGACGATCGGTGTTCAGCATCCGGCCGAGCGCCAGCAGCGAGGCATCGGCGAGGCCCAGATGCGGGTGCTCTCGCGCGATCGCGATCGTCTCGCGCATGCCGCTGGCCCACCAGCGCACGGTGAAGACCTCGTCGTGGAGGTCGTCCCAGAACGCCCGTTGGGTCGGTGGGCCGCCCCGGCGCAGCAGGACGAAGTCGATCTCCGCCAGCACCAGCGGCGTGAACAGCATCTCGTCCTCGTTGGCCTTGCCCCAGGCCATCGCGGACGCGTGGTGCCTGTCGGTGGCCAGGTACATCGCGACCACCGCGGAGCTGTCGACGACGACGCTCAAGACTCGCCGAAGCCGTCCTCGTGGAGGTACTTCTCGAGGTTCTCGGAGAGGTCGGCGGGCACGGGCCCCTTGTAGATGCCGAACTGCGGCTTGGGCCGCTTCGGCTTGTGGATCAGCTGCTCGAGGCTGCGGCGGATGAACTCCGCCTTGGAGACACCTTCCTCGGCGGCTCGAGCCGCCAGCAGGGCGTCGAACTCCTCGTCGAGGTAGATGCTCGTCTTCTTCACCCTACGTAGGGTATCACTCCTCCTGGGTGGCCAGGAAGCGGATCGTGGTGGCGATGACGAGCGCGGTCAGCAAACCTGCGGACGTCAGGCACCAGATGCAGTACGCGTGGATGCTGAACGCCTCGCGGTAGGTGAGGTAGGCGCTGAACGCGAAGCCGATCCAGGCGGCGGCGACGGCAGCAAGCCGGCCGACCTCGCCGTCGCGGATGAGCGCGCCGAGGATCGCCAGGTAGCCGAACAACCCGATCAGCGCGACGGGGACGCCGGCCAGCTCGGACCACTCGCTGTGCTGCACCTTCTCGCAGCCGTGGGCGATGGCGCACACCGACTCCAGGCCGGCGTAGTGGATGTAGGTCAGGTAGCCCGCGACGCCGAGGCCGGCGATCGCCAGCCCCAGCGCCACGCGACGCAGGATCATGCGGCCAGCGCGCTGTCGATCGCGCTCCTCACGCTGCCGAGGTCGAACCCGTCGACCTTCTTCAGCGTGCCGCCGGTCCTGCCCACCACCAGCGTCGGGGTGCCGGTGACGCCGTACTTCTGGGCCAGCGCGTCGGCCTCGTCCAGCGAGCGCTGCCCGGACGTGTCGGCGTGCGCGCGGGCCTTCGCGGCGTCCAGGCCGTTCACGGCGGAGGCGATCTTGTTGATGAACGCCTCGGTCGCGTAGCCCGTGTTCTCCTCCTGCTGGTTGAAGTAGAAGACGTCGACGAAGTTCCAGAGCTTGTCCTGCGCGGCGGCGCCGGCGGCGAACTTCGCGGCGGTGACGCTGTCGGGGCCCAGGAAGGACAGCGAGCGGAACTCGATCTTGACCTTCCCGTCACGGACGTAGTCCTGGACGATCTGCGGCAGGGTCTGCAGCGAGTACTCCTTGCAGTACGGGCACTGCAGGTCGGCGAACTCCACGACCGTGACCTTCGCGTCCGGCGACCCGAGCGTGACGCCCTTCTGGGGGATGCCCGCCAGCATCGCGCTGGACTCGCTCCTGCCCGCGACGGCACCTGTCTTCACGGGGTTGGGGGCCTTGTCCTTCGAGCCACCGCCCGACGACACGACGATGGCGACGAGGACCACCGCCACGGCGAGGACGAGCACGCCGCCGAGCTGCGCAAGGCGGCGTTTGCTCTGATCGTTCAGATCCATGTCCGCGACCGTACGGTCGGTCGCTGAACGATTCCTTCGGCCGAGCTCAACGCAGCCTAACGAGTGCGGCGAGCAGCGCTGCCGCGGCCAGCGCGATGGCGATTATCGCGAGCGTGTTGCTCGCCTCCTCCTTCTTGACCACCGTCGTCGCCTTCGGCGCCGCGGCGGCGGCGTGGTCGTCCGCCTGGGCGGTGACCTTCACCGTCGGCGCCGGGAAGTCCGAGCCCTCGGCGCCGATCCAGCGCACGACCTTGCCGTCGGAGTAGGTCTGCAGCGCCTTGAAGGTCAGCGTGTCGCCCGCCTGGCCGGGGATCTGCACGCTCAGCGGGAAGTCGAGGAACTGCCCGGGCTGGATGCCGTCGGCCTCGGAATCGGCCGTCCAGGTGATCTCGGCGACCCCTTCGGTGATCTCACCGTCGTCGGTCTGGACGGGGGTCGCGAGCTTCTCCTTGCGGACCGTGACCCCCCAGCCGGGCGTCGCCGCGTAGAGGGCATCCGCGAAGCCGGCGGGCATCTGCACCTGCACCTTCGTGGTGACCGCGTCCTCGGTCTCGTTGGGGACGCGGACGGTCTCCACGGCGTAGGCGCCGGCCGCAGCAGTCTTGGGCTGCAGGGTCACATGGGCGCACGCCACGGGCGCGGCGAGGGCCATCAGCAGCGCGGTCAGCGCCAGGGACTTGCGGATCATCATCGGATCGGGATCTCCATGGTGGTTGAGTACTGGTCGAAGTCGGAGACGCGATCGGTGATCGACAGCGTCCAGGTTCCTGCGGGCACGAACTGGATCGTGTCCGCCGTGTAGTGGCCGGGACCGGTGGGCCGCAGCGTCACCGGCAGCGGCCCGATGTCCTTGGCCGGCAGGCTCACCGTCGCGGTGATCTCCTTCGTGCCGGTGAACTGCGAGCCGTCCTTGGGGTTGAAGAGGTACAGGTGCATCTCGTTGGCCCCGGTGCGCGCCGGGTCCACCGTGAGCTGCAGGTCCAGCGGGCCGAGCTTCGTCGTGCGGGTGAACGGGCCCGACGCCGCGGACACGGGTGGGATGCCGTCGACCAGCACGCCGCTGACGCCGAGGACGGCGACGACGAGCAGCACCTCGATGCGCAGCGTGTCGCGCAGGACGCGGCCGGCCTTGCCGGGCGCCTCCCCCGCGTCGGCGAGCCTGCGCAACTGCGGGATGACCCGCCGGCGGTTGACGTGGCCCAGGCCGGCCAGCAGGCCGAGCAGGGCGATCTTGGCCAGGATCTCGCGGCCGTAGGCGATGTCCCAGAGCTGGCTGACCTGCGTGAGGAACTCGACCGCGGCGATGGTTCCGGTGACCGCCAGCGTCAGCACCGCGGCCAGGGCCAGCGGGCTGAACCGGGCCAGCAGCGCGACCAGCAGCTTGGAGCGATCCTGCGCGGGAAGCGTCGCCGTCGCGCGGGGCACGAGCAGCAGCAGCGACGCCAGACCGCCGAGCCACACGGTCATCGCGATCACGTGCAGCGCGTCCAGCGGAACGAGGAGCCAGCACGGCGACTGCGTGGCCGAGTGGCCCTCCAGCGCCGGCGCGATCGCCAGCAGCAGGCCCGCCGTGCCGGCGAACAGGGCGGGCGTCCGCTGCCCCGGGCGGAACACGACGAGCGCGGCGACGAGCAGCACGGCCCAGACGACGGTGCGCGCGCCCCAGATGCGCCCGTAGCGCGTGTGGATGACATCGCTGATGATCGTGTGGTCGATCGCGCTGGTGAACGACACGCCGGCGGCGATCGCGCCCTCGGCGACGATGCCCAGCACCGAGGCGACCAGGCCCAGGCCGACCGCGACGAGCAGGACCGCCTTCGCACGCGCGGCGAACGCCGTCTCCGCGGCCGGTGGCACCAGCTGCTGCGCCGGGCGCCAGCACAGCAGCAGGAAGCCGAGCAGGCCGGCGGCCAGCGCCGTGGCGAGGTACTGCAGGCCGTTGGCCACGCGGCTCGTCGCGCGTGTGAACGGGCCGGCCTTCGTCGCGCCGATGAGCTCGTCGACGGTCTTCGCCGGGCCGGCGCCCGGCTGGCCGATGCTGAACACCAGGCCGCCGGAGACCGGGTGGCCGTCGGCGGAGATGACGCGGTAGGTCGCCGTGTACGTGCCGTCCGGCAGGTCCGGCTGCAGGCCGACGGCCAGCTTGGACTGCGTGCCCTGCGGGTGGAGGACCGTGTTGTCGTCCACCCGCTGGGCCTTGGCGTCGAAGACGCGGACCGCGCCGAAGGAACCTTCGACCGCCTCGCTGAAGGCGAGCTCGACCGTCCGCGGCTGGGCCTCGAGCGTCGCGCCGCGGGCCGGGCTCGTCGACTCCAGTTGCGCGTGCGCCGACGCCGCGACCGGCAGCGCCAGCAGCAGGAACGCGACGGCGATGAGGGCGCGCGTCACCACGCCTCGGTCTGCCCCTCGCTGCGGCGGCGCCGGGTGCGGATGACGAGGGCGGCGCCGGCGAGGAGCAGCACGCCGAAGCCGGCGATGGCGCCGACCGGCGGGCCGCTGTCGTCCTTGGGCACCCAGAAGAGCCGGCCGGCGATGGCGCCCCTGTCGGTGCCGACCTGAAGCGGAACGGTCCAGTCGAAGATCTTCGTCTTCCTGGACGTGTCCTTCACCTGCGTCGGCACGCCCTTGGACATGAAGTGGATGCGGTGGTCGTGCCAGGCGAAGCGTCCCGTCTTGTCGACCGCGCTCCACTGCGGCGCGTTCTTCGGGTCGACGTTCGCGGGCACCTGGGTGTCCGGCCCCCCGAGGAAGCGCTCGTTGTTCTGGTAGTAGGCGGGCGACTGCTTGTTCACCTGCACGGTGCCGTCCGCGAGGACCCGCGCGTACGGCTCGTCGGCGTAGCCGTAGACCGTGACCGGCTGCTTGGAGCGGTTGGTCAGCTGGAGGCTGTCGTCGCCGTTGAGGACCTCGAGGCTGACGCCCGCCACCTTCGGCTGGAACGTCAGGATCGTGGTCCGGAAGTTCGGATTGCCCTTGTGCGCCGAGGCGGGCCCAGCGCCGACCGCGAGGGCCGGCGCCAGCATCGCGGCGAGGCACGTCATGCCGACCTTGAGCCTGCGGCCGGCGGCGGATGTCTGCTTGGAGGTGCGGGGTGCGGACGGTGCCGCATCGGTGATGCCGGCCGCGGCAGGAGCCTCGGCGACGGCAGCAGCCGACCCCGCGATGAGGGCGCGCAAGGGCGCCTCCTTTCAGTTCGCTGTGGTTATCGGGCGAGCTGAACGGCAGGCGGCGGCCGGGTGGCCAGGCCGAAGGCGATGACGCGTCCGGCGTGGCGGACGCGGGTGACGACGCGCGGACGCGCGACGTCACGGGGAGCACGCAGGCGGCGGACCGCAGCGCGACGGTTGCGCCACCGGTCGATGAGCTCCTCACCCGGCGCGACGCCGTGGAGGAGCAGCACCGACAGCACCGCGGCGGGGACCAGCATCAGCGCGACGCCGACGCCGACGGAGAGCGCAAGCCCCGTCAGCAGCGCCAGTGCGAAGAGCACCGACAGCGCGCGCATGTGTCGCCGATCCGCCATCGAAGCACGGAGTTGTAGCACGCAAGTTCCAGTTTCTGCTGTCGTTCATGCGACCGATGCTGCTCGCACGCCGCCTGCTCACCCTGCTTGTCGTGCTGCCGGCCCTGGGTCTGCTGCCGGGGGTCGCGGGCGCCGCGGCGCCTCCCGGCACCACGTCGCAGGACATGTGGTTCCCCAGCGCGGACGGCACGCTGCTGCACGCCGACGTGATCCGCAAGACGGGCGTCCCGATGACCGAGAAGCAGCCGATCATCATGGCCATCGGCCCGTACTTCGGGCACGGCGGCCTCGAGGTCACCGACTACGACCCGACGGCCACGCCGCCCAACTACTACTACACCGAGCTCTTCGAGGAGGGCCACTGGGCCGACCGCGGATACACGTTCGTGCAGGTCGACCTGCGCGGCTTCGGCGGGTCGGAGGGCTGCAACGACTTCGGCGGCAAGGGCGAGCAGGCGGACGTCAAGGCTGCGGTCGAGTGGGCCGCGTCACAGCCGTGGTCGACCGGCAAGGTCGGCCTCTTCGGCAAGTCCTACGACGGCTGGACGCTCGCGATGGCGCTGGCCACCAAGCCCCAGGGTCTCGGTGCGATCGTCATCCAGGCCCCGATCATCGACGGCTACCGGACGCTCTACCAGAACGGCGTCCACTACTCGGCCGGCTGGTACGTCACGCCGGCCCTCTATCAGTCCGGGGACGCGCTGCCGCCGACGGTCAACGACTCTGCCGCGTACATCCAGCACTCCGCGTTGGGGCTGAACCCGGTCTGCTACGCCTTGAACATCGCGCTGCAGACCGCGCTGACCGACAAGGACGACGCAGCCGGGTTCTGGAAGGAGCGCGACCTGCTGCCCGCGGCGTCCGGCTCGACGGTCCCGACGTTCTGGGAGCACGGCTTCCTGGACGCCAACGCCAAGCCCGACAACTTCCTGGACCTCTACACGACGCTGAAGGGCCCCAAGCGGGTGTGGGCCGGGGAGTACGAGCACGATCGCCCGACCTACGACCTGGTCGGCCACAAGGGCTTCTACCCCGAGGCGATGCGCTGGTTCGATCGCTACGTCAAGGGCATGTCGCCCGCCGAGGCGCCCGTCGAGAACGACCCGGGCGCGGTCATCGAGGACGGCGGCCTGTCCAAGTGGCGGGCCGAGGCGCAGTGGCCGCCGGCCGACGCCGTCGTCCACGACCTGACCCTGCGACCGGGGAGCGTGCAGGACATCCCCGGCAACTCCGGCGCGGGCACCGGCATCCAGGGCCTGACCGGCGGCGCCACCGGCCAGGGCATCTGGTCGATCTCCCAGAAGCTGCCCCACGACGTGCACCTCGCGGGCACGCCGCGGGTGAAGCTGAAGGTCGGCGTCACCGCACCCACGCACGTCTTCGCGATCCTCTACGACATCGACGAGAAGGGCCTGGCGCAGGTCATGTCGCGCGCGGCCTACAACGTGAAGTCCTCCGGCGACGTCGCGTTCGACCTCTACCCGCAGGACTGGACCTTCAAGGCGGGCCACCGCGTGGCGCTGCTCATGGCGCAGTCCGACGACGAGTGGTTCAACCCGGTGCCGACGCTGATGAAAGCGGACATCGAGTCCGGGTCGCTCTCGTTGCCGTTCCTGAGGTACGTCCGCGACACCTACCTGCCGGGTCGGAGGACCAAGGCCGAGGAGGACCGGACCGCGCCCTTCGCCGTCGGCAGCGCGCTGAGCTCCTCGGACGCCCTGCTCGACCTGCCGCCCGCGATGACGCCCGCGCCGCCGGTCGTCGTCGCGAAGACGCCCGTCGCGAAGGTGAGGCTCACGGTCACGATGAAGCGGCGCTCCGCGCGTGTCGTCGTCGCCCGGGGCACCGCCCCGGCGGGGACGAAGCTGACGGTCCGCTTCATCGCGGCCAAGACGTTCAAGGTCCGCCACGTCACCGTCGGCAGGAGCGGACGCTGGACGCTCACGCTGAAGGCCAGGCGCAAGCTCCGTGTGTCGGTCACCGCCGCCGGCGGCGCGCGGGTGGCGACGCGGAAGCGGGTCTGACGCCGGTGCGGGCGCCGGCATCGCAGACCGCGGCGGCCGCGGCGCGACGGTGGGCGCGAAGTCGTCGGCCTGCACTAGCGTTCGCCCGATGAGAACGACCCGTCGCGGCGTCATCGGTGCGGCCGCCGCCACCGCCGTCCTCCCCGCCACGGCCGACGCGAAGAGGAAGCCGGCGCCGAAGCGGGTCGACGTCGTCGTGGTCGGCGCCGGTCTGTCCGGGCTGCAGGCCGCGACGGAGCTCGTGGCCAAGGGCAAGAGGGTCGTGGTGCTCGAGGCGCGGGCGCGGGTCGGCGGGCGCACCCTGAACCACGACCTCGGCAGCGACCATCCGGGCAAGATCGTCGAGATCGGCGGGCAGTGGGTCGGGCCGACGCAGGACGTGCTGCTCGCCAAGGCCAAGGAGCTCGGCATCGAGACCTTCAAGACCTACAACGAGGGCGATTACATCTACCACCGCGACGGGTCCAACCAGCGCTACCAGGCCAACGGGCCGCTCGGTGCCGTGCCGCCGGACTACACCGGTGCGGCCGAGGCGCTGCTGGCGATCACCCGCCTGGACCAGATGGCCGCGACGCTGCCGCTGGAGACCCCCTGGACGGCGGCCAACGCTGTCGAGTGGGACTCGCAGACCTTCGAGACCTGGAAGAGCGCCAACGTCCTCTCCCCCGGCGGCAAGTTCCTGCTGGACCTCGCGATCAACGCGGTCTGGGCCTGCGAGCCGCGCGACGTCTCGCTGCTGCACGTCCTCATGTACATCCGCGGCGCCGGCAACGAGACGACGCCCGGCACGCTGGAGCGCCTCATCAACACGGCGGGCGGCGCGCAGGAATCGCGGTTCGTCGGCGGCTCGCAGCGCGTCTCGATCGAGATGGCCAAGCGGCTGGGCAGGCGCGTCGTGCTGAAGGCGCCGGTCCGCAAGATCGCCCAGACCGCCGGCAGCGTCGAGGTCACCTCCGACCGCGGCGTCTGGAAGGCCAAGCACGTCATCGTCACCGCGCCGCCGTCGGTGAGCGCGTCCATCGAGTACTCGCCGCCGCTGCCGGCCTCGCGCGCGCAGTTGCTGCAGCGCTTCCCGCAGGGCAACGCGATCAAGTGCATCGCGGTCTACGACGAGCCGTTCTGGCGCAAGGACGGCTACGCCGGGCAGGTGACCTCCGACCTCGACCCCTGCGGCGTCACCTTCGACAACTCCCCGCCCGACGGCTCACCCGGCATCATGCTCGGCTTCATCGAGGGCCACCACGCCCGCGTCTGGGGCAAGCGCTCCCTGGCCGACCGGCGCGCCGCGATCCTCGGCAACTTTGCCACCTACTTCGGTGAGCGGGCCCTCAGGCCGAAGCTGTACTTCGACATGGACTGGTCCTCGGAGCAGTGGACCCGCGGCTGCTACGTCGGCTTCACCCCGCCCGGGGTCCTGGTCGACTACGGCCCGGACATCCGCACGCCCGTCGGTCGCATCCATTGGGCCGGCGCCGAGACCGCGACGCTCTGGAACGGCTACATGGACGGCGCCCTGCGTTCCGGCACCCGCGCCGCCAACGAGACCCTCTGATCGACGCGGGTCGCCACAACGCAGACGCGCGTCGTGACAGCGCAGCGCATCTGCTGCGCAAGACGGGAGCGCACGATCACGGGCATGCCACCGTCACCACATGTCCAACGTCATCGCACCCCACCCCCTCCGCGACCGGGTAGCCGAAGCTACGGTGGTCGGCTAGCTTTGGCTATCCAGTTGAACGGTCACTGGGGTCGGAACTCGCCTCGGGACAAGTGGCCGCAGGCGAACGTCGAGTTCGAGTTCCCGATCCTCGGCATGCTGGGCGGCGAACCCGTCCCGGATCTCGCGTTGATCCCGGAGGAGAAGTGGGTCTCGGTGCTGCAGCCGCTCTCGCGCTGGCCGCGCCACCACGCATTCCGCGAACTCGGGGGCGCAGAGACCGCGGAGTTCGTGTTCTTCGTGAAGGCCGAGCTCGAGAACCGCCAGAAGCACCCCGGGCGCTTCAACGACACCAAGAGACGCGAGCTGCCAACGCCCGTGCTGCCCAAGACGCCGAACCAGGGGCTGATGGATCCCGACCGCGACGGGAGGCGCCCCGGGTCGCGCCAGGTCAATCTCCGCTTCGTCGCGGAGGAGTACGACGAGCTGAAGCGCGCCGGCGAGCTCAACGGCATGCGCCCGACCAGGCTCGCACGGCTGCTGGTCCGCCACGGCGTGGCGCGCATCCTCTACGAGGAGCGCGCCGCTATCGAGCGGCGACGGTCTGCTCGGGGAGCTTCTGGACGCCGACCCGCCCGCTGAAGGTGCCGGTGACGAGGAAGTCGGTCCGCGGGTTGGAGCGGACGGACTCGCGGGCGTCGACGGGGATCTTCACGTAGACGGTCCGGTGGCCGATGTAGTCGAGCTTGATGCGCCGCTGGGCGAAGACCCTGCCGTTGTAGCTGACCGAGACGGCGCACCTGCCCCTGTCGTTGCCGAAGCAGGTGACGGGGATGCCGCGGGCGAGGGCGCGGTCGCGCGTGGTGGCCATCGTCGGCGGGGCGGTGAGCCGGGCGCGGTCGAAACCGGTGATGCGACGGATCGCGTTGTTGTGCCAGTCGGCGACGTACACGGTCGAGGCGTCGGCGCTCACCGCGATGCCGCGGGGACCGTCGAACTGCGCGTCCTTGGCGGCGCCGTCGTTGAAGCCCTCGTTGCCGCCCGCCAGCGTCGCGACCACGCCGAGCGGCGAGATGATCCGGATGCGGTGCGTCCCGAGGTCGGCGACGTAGACGTAGCCGTCCTTGTCCACCGTGACCGCGGCGGGACGCCCGAAGGTCGCGTAGCCGGGCAGGCCGTCGCGGACGCCGTAGTTGCCCGTGCCGGCGAACGTGTACCAGCTGCGCGAGCGCGGGTAGATCCGCTTGATCCTCTGGTGGCCGTAGTCGGAGACGTACAGGGAGCCGTCGGGACCGACCGCGATGCCCTGCGGCTCCGACAGCCCCTTCAGGACGACGTCAGGACGGTTGGACCCGTTGAGCTTGCGCACCCAGCCGCCACCGGCCTCGGCGACGTAGATGCCGCCCTTCGGATCGACCGCGACGTCGCGCGGCTTGGAGACGCCACCGCGCGGGGCGAGCGTCACCGTGCCGCCACCGTCGGAGCGCACGCGCCGGATCGAGTCGTTCTGGGAGTCCGCCACGTACATGTCGCCGTCGGGGCCGACGTCCACGCCGGCGGGCGCGTTGAACGTCACCTTGGAGCCGGAGTCCGCGTCCTCGAAGTTGCCCTCCCCCGAGCCCGCGACCGTGGTGAGCTCGCCACCGGTCGTCATCCGGCGGATGCGGTGGTTGCCGAAGTCGGCGATGACGACGTTGCCGTTGCCGTCGACCGCCAGGCCGGCCGGCGCGTTCAGCCGCGCCGACAGCCCGTTGCCGTCCTGGAAGCGCCCGTCGCGCGGCGATCCGACGACCAACTGCACGTTGGCGGTGTTCTCCGCCGTGACCGACGCGAAGCTAGCGGACGCGAAAACGAGCGACAGCGTCGCGACTCTGATTGTTCTCCGCGTCAGCCGCACGGAAGAACGCGCGCCACGTCCCTGGCGAGAAAGGCCCCCGAACACGGACCTCGTTGTACCCAACGTGGCCGGAAACCTTGCGCGTCGTGACGAAGACCCACTTCTTGCCGCGCCTCTTCTCGAAGTCCACGGTGACCGTGCCGGCCTCGTCGAGGGTGTACTTCAGCGTCCGCTTGGCGCGGGCCCGGCCCGTCACCGAGACCTCGTCGACCACGGGCGAGGTGGTGTCGATCGCGACCTTCGGGTCCGGGTCCGGGGAGGGCGCGCCGTCCCCCGGGGTGCCGAGGACCGTGACGGTGCCGCCGACGATCTGGTGCAGCTTGCAGTGGAACTCGTAGGTGCCCGGCGCCGAGAACTTCAGCGTGAAGCGATCGTTGGGGCCGTGGTCAGGCGTGCGGCCGGGGTCGCTGTCCCACTGCGTCGCGTTGGCCGACGTGCCCGTGACGGAGTGCTGCAGGTCCGGACCGATCCAGAACCACTCGACCGTGTCGTTGAGGTTGATCGTGACGTCGTGCGGCGACCACTGGAAGTTGCCGATGGCGATCTTCCGGGAGGTCGCCCCGGCAGGGGCGACAACGGCGAGCGACGCCACCAGCGCGGCGGCAGCTACGGCTCGACGATGTACCACCCGTTCATCCCTTCGTGCAGATGGGAGAACACGTGGCAGTGGTAGAACCAGCGGCCGGGATTGTCCTCCGTGAACTCCAGCGTGTAGCTGTCGGCCGGACCGACAGTGACGTTGTCGACGACCCCTCGGTCCCCGTCGGTCCAGCGGTGGCCGTGCAGGTGGTAGGTGTGGAAGTCGTTGCTCAGCGCGATGACGTGCTGGGCGACCTTCTGCCCGACCTTGGCCGTCAGCGTGGGCGTGTTGCCCGCGAAGGAGCGGCCGTTGATGCACTGGAACGGCTTGCGCAGCCCCGTCGCGCTGGGCAACAGCGAGTGGAAGAAGATGTAGTGCTCGACGTCCGGCCGCGGCGCGCCCTTCTCGCGGACGTTGATCGCGCCGAACAGGCCCTTGTAGAGCGGGGCGGGATCCATGGGGCCGTGGTCGTGGTAGGGCCAGACGCCTTCGGTGCCGGCCTTGCAGTCCCAGACGTACTGGAAGGAGGCGTTGGGCTTGACGAAGCCGCTGGGCTCTGTGTACTTGCCCTTGTAGGCGCCGTCCATGTCCTGCGTGTAGAAGACGCCGTGCGGGTGCATCGTCACGGGCACCGGCAGCTTGTTGCGGAAGTTGACGACGAGCGTGTCGCCGGTCTCGGCCTCCAGGAGCGGCCCCGGCATCGTCGCGGGGCCGAGCGGCTTGGAGAAGTCTTTGTCGTAGGCGCGGTAGCACCAGGCGGTGAACTTCGCCTTCTCGGTGACCTTCTTGTCCATCATCTCGTCCCGCTTGGTGGGGACGATGTTCCAGCGGACCTTCTCCGCCTGGATCCAGTACTCGCGGCGCTGCCCGCCCGGCGCCGGAGCCGGCGTCTGGGCGAGCGGCAACTGCCGCGTCTGGGCGCGCCGAACGCTGTCGGGCTCCTTGATGTCCGCGGCAAGCTTGGCCCAGTCGGGCTCTTTGCCGTTGGCGGCGATCTTCTGGCCGCCGAGGGTGCACAGGAACGTGGCACCCCCGACGGTGAGGAACTGACGGCGATCGGCGTCCATCGGCCGACGTTACTTCTTGACGGTGATGTCCATCTGCATCTCCGTCTCATGGAAGGTGCAGATGAGGTGGTACTTGCCGGGCTTGGTGAACCCCTTCACCGCGAACTTCGCCGGACCGGCGGCAAAGGGCGGCGACTGGAAGGTCGTCTTCGTGACCTTCTTGCCGTCGTCGTTGACGTAGGTGAACTTCGCACCCTTGGGCTTCTTGGTGAGTTTGACGTCGTGGGAGTCCCCGACGTCCTCCGGCCACTTCCAGGTCACCGTCGAGCCCACCGTGATGGTCAGCTTCGCGGGGCTGTAGTAGTTGTCCAGCATCTTGACCGTCTTCTTGACGGGCTTGCTCTTGGAGACGGACTCGGTCGCGGGCAGCACCACGGACAGCAGTGCCACGCCGGCCAGGGCCGCGATCTTGGTCTTGCGCATTCGTGACTCCTACTGGCCGTCGATCGGCTTGCGGTCCGGGCGCGGCGGGTGCGGGTGCTTCTTCCAGGAGTCCTCCTGGGCCTGCGTCTTGGTCAGGTAGTCCGCCACCTCGGCCAGCTGCACCGGGTCGGTCGCGTTCTGCGGGGTGCCACTGCACTTCGGGTACAGCACGACCTCAGGCAGGCCGCCCTGGTCGTACGTGGTGCCCGCGGAGTTGTTCTCCCAGCAGTTGCCGGTGCCCGAGCCCTCGGTCCAGATGTCCGAGCCGTTGGCGTCGTCGAACGGGCCGCCCATCGTGTTGAACGTGACCTTGTTGTCGTGGTTGGTCGCCGTCGCGTAGGTGGGATCGGAGACCGACATGATCCCCCACTTGAAGTTGCCGAACACGAAGTTGTTCTTCACGCGCCAGTTCGTCGTGCCGAAGAGGACGACGCCGACACCGGTCGGGTACTGAAAGCCACCGGTCGCGGCCGGCAGCGGCTTGACCTTCGAATCGGCCTTGAAGTAGTTGAAGTTGTTCCAGTAGGCGAGGTTCTCGGTGATGAGACCGTCGGCCGCCGGCGGGAACTTCTCCGACTGCAGCGTGTTCGGGGCGATGCCCGCACCGTTGTTGTAGAACTCGTTGTTGCGGATGTCGATGTACTTGGAGTTGGTCCCCGAGTACCCGAGGACGTTCTCGTAGGCCTCGTTGTGGCTGATCAGCGTGGTCTCCGGCTTCTCCTGCACCGGGGTCTGACCGACGTAGATCGCCGAGTCGCCGTGGCCGTAGCCCTTGGAGTAGGTGATCCGGCCGCCGATGCAGTTGAAGGCGTAGAGGCCGTAGGCGCGGTTGAAGCCGGCGATCAGCTTGTCCATCGTGTAGCCGTGGCAGTTGCGCACGAAGAACCCGTTGGCCGGGAAGTTCTGCGCGGTGAGGTTGCGCATCGTGACGTTGTCGACCTCGTCGGCGAAGATGCCGTTCTGGGCCGGGTTGCCGTCAGCGCGCTTGGCGCCCTTGCCCTCGAGCACGACCTGCTCGGGCGAGGTGCCGAGGCCCTCGATGATGATGCCGTCCTTGCCGTGGCCCTTGAGGTCCACGCCCTCGACGTAGGTGCCGGGCTTGATCTGGACCGTCGCGCCCTTGCCGGCCGCGTCGACGGCCTTCTGGACCGACGAGTAGGGGCAACCGCGGCGGCAGACCAGGAGCTTCTTCTTGGTCGTCTTCTTCTTGACGGCCTTCTTCTTGGTCGTCTTCTTCTTCGCAGCCTTCTTGGCGGCGACGGGTGCAGCGCTCGCCGCAGGAGCGGCGATCACGGGACCGGCAACGAGCATCGCGACCAGCGCGAACACCCACGAAAAACGCTTCAACATCTCTTCTCCCAGAAAAGACGACAATTGGTACGTACGTGCCACTCTAGACGAGTGGGGGACAGGCCTCAAGCCACCTCGGCGGCAGAGGTCTTTGCATCAGGGAACAACTGGCGGTAGTACGCCCGCAAAACCGGCGCGAAGACCGAAGTTGCGTAATCCGGATCCTTGGACACCAATCCGTGCAGGACGAGGCCATGGATGAGCGCGACCAGCGCCTTGGCCTCCCGCTCGGGATCCTCCATCCCGAGCGCCCGCAAGGAGACCGTCGCGACCTCATGGAACGCGTCCGGCCAGTCGGGCAGGTCGTCGGGTCGCGGGGCCGTGCGGGCCACGCGCAGGTACAGCTCGAACTCGGCGAACCGCTCCATCCGATGGTTGAGCAGCAGGTCGCTCTGCCAGGCGATGATCGCCTCGACGCCCTGGTCGAGGCTCATGTCGCCGCGCTCGATCACGTTCTCGGTGATGAACTTCAGGTTCTGCGAGTCGCGCTCGATGAGCGCCTCCATCGCAGCCTGCATGAGGTCTTCCTTGGAGGAGAAGTAGTAGGTGGTCGCAGCCAGGGGCACGCCTGCGGCGTCCGCCACGCGGCGGTGCGTCACACCCTCCAGCCCTTCCTCCTCGATGATGCGCAAGGTCGCTTCGACCAGTGCGGAGCGGCGCTCCTCTCCGCGCTGCTGCCGACGGCGTCCGCCACTCGGATCGGTACTCACGTACTACTTATTGTGCCATCCTCGCGAGCCTGTGACCGCCCCCGCACGCATCGGTGCAGTGCTCGCCGCCCTCCTGCTGGCCGGTTGCGGCGGCGAAACCCAGGATTCGTCGACGATTTCGCCGACGGCCACCGACACTCGTCCAGCCCTCCAGGTCGCCCGTTTCGCGTTCACGCCGGACGGCCTGAAGCCGCCCACGGTGACGGTCGAGGCCGCTCCGGCGGTCACGCTGCAGCTGGTCTCCGAGGACGGCCGGCCGCACGGCATCGTCATCAACGTCCCTCAGGGACGGCTGCGCCTGCTGCTCTCCCCCGGGCAGACGCGCGAGGAGACGCTGACCGGCCTGAAGGCCGGAAGGCGCTACCGCGTCGTGCCGGACGGGGCGACCGAGCCCGCCGTCCTACAGGTGCGCTGAACGCCGGCCGATACAGCGGGCGTGGCGGCCCTCTCGGAATCCGAGCTTCCCCGCGCCGGTCGCGGTGCCGCACTCGCCTGGCGCCTGGCCTCCGACGAGGCGCTGGCCCGTGCCGCCTCGCGCGGCCAGCAGGCCGCGTTCTCCGCGCTGTTCGACCGCTACCACGCGCCGCTGGAGCGCTACTGCCGCTCGATCCTGCTGAACGCCGAGGACGCGCAGGACGCCGCCCAGAACGCGCTCACGGCCGCGCTGCGCGCGTTGCGCGACGACCGCACGCCGCCGGTGCGGCTGAAGCCGTGGCTGTACCGGATCGCTCACAACGAGGCGCTCGCCGTCGCGCGACGGCGACCGGGCAACACCCCGCTCGACGACCACGCCGAGGCCGTCGCGCCCGACGATTGCTCTACGCGCGAGCAGTTGCGCGAGCTGCTCGGCGACCTGCAGACCCTGCCCGAGCGCCAGCGCAGCGCGCTGGTGATGCGCGAGCTGTCGGGCCTGTCCTACGCAGAGATCGCGGGCGCGCTGAGCGTCTCCGAGCCCGCCGCCCGCCAGTCGGTCTTCGAGGCCCGCGGCGCCCTGCACTCCTTCCGCGACGGCCGGGCCGCCGCGTGCGCCGACGTGCGCAAGCTGCTCTCCGACGGCGACGGGCGCACTCGGCGCTCGCGCGCGCTGCGCGCCCACCTCGACAGCTGCCAGGGCTGTGCCGCGTTCGCCGCGGAGATCGCCGGCCGCCGGCGCCAGCTGCGGCTGCTGTTCCCGTTGCCCGGCGTCGGCCTGGCCACGGGCCTGCTGGCGACCGGTGGCGCGACGGTCGCGACGAAGTGCGCCGCGGTCTGCGCGACGGCCCTCGTCGTCGGTGGCGGCATCGCCGCCGTCGAGACCGGCCACCACGCCCGGCACGGCAAGGTCGTGTCGGCGACCGCGATCGCCACGCCCGCGGCTGTGAGGCCCCAGGTGAAGACCGCCCCCCGGCCGAGGGCGCCGCAGCCGGTGCAGACCCGGCGGGTCGCGCTGCTCGTCCCCGCGACGCCGAAGCCGAAGCCCGAGCCACAGCCCAGGCCCAAGACCAGGGCCCCGCACCACGTCGCCAAGAAGCCACAGGCGCAGACCGAGGCCCACGTACCGGCCGCGACGACCACGACCACCACGCCCGCTCCTCCGCCCCCGCCCGCCGAGACCACGACCGTCGCGGCGGTCACGCCCGCCCCGGCCTCCTCGCCGGCGCAGACGTCGCAGACGACGCAGACGACGCAGGCCAAGTCCGCGAACCCCGTGAAGGAGATCGTCGAGACGACGCTGGCCAAGGCGCAGGAGGTGACCGCGAAGGTGCTCACGAACGTGCAGTCCGGGCTCGAGGAACTGAAGACCCGCTTGAAGAGCGTGATGAGTGGCAACGCGCCAACTGAAAATGGCGCCTCACAAACGGGCCAGTAGGCCACTCTCACCTATCGAGAAAGGCAAACCCGCCGCGAGGCGGGGACGCAAAACCAGGGGCCTGATCCAACCCAGAACAACAGGCCGCCCAGTTGCCCCCTGAGAGGAGCTCAGCATGACTCACCCCACCCGACTGCTCGTGGCCGCGCTCGCCGCCACCGCCGTCTCCCTTCCCGCCGCGACGTCGGCCCAGGCCGCCAAGCCGAAGGCCGCCACCGTCGGCGCCCACGTCAAGAAGGCCCAGGGCGCGCAGGCCCGTGTCGCCACCCTCGTCAAGCGCGGTGATGTCACCGGCGCCAAGCGCGTCCTGAAGACCGCCCGCCGCGAGGCCACCACCGCCGCACGTCAGGCCCAGCAGCTGGCCGACAACGCCGGCACCTCCCAGAAGGCCGGCGAGAACGCCATCTGGTCGCTCACCACCGCGGCCGGCAACCTCGGCGCCGCCATCCAGCAGTTCTCCGACCTGCTGCCCCAGGCGTCGGCCGACTTCCAGGCCTTCCTCGCCAACGCGATCCCCGGCTCCATCGCCGGCCGCGAGGAGCTGCTCGCGTCGCTGACCGACCTCGTCCAGGAGCTGACCGGTCAGGCGCAGGCCATGGCCGCCAAGGCGCTCGCCGCCCTGCAGTCCCAGTCCCCGGAGCAGGTCTCCGCGCTGGCCGAGACCGCCGCGACCGACCTGCCGTCGTCCATCGCCGACATCATCAACAAGGCGATGGCCGCCGCGTCCTCGGCGCTGTCCACCGGCCTGTCGGAGCTCGGCGACGTCATCCCGAACCTGCCCGCCTCGGTGCAGCCGCTGTTGACGTCCGCGCTGGGCATGGTGCAGTCGACGATCGAGGGCATCCTGCCGATGGTCCAGCAGATCACCAGCTCGGTCGGCGACATCGTCGAGCAGGTCCTGTCGATGGTCACGGGCATCCTCGGCGGCCACCACGGCAACGGCGACTCGGGCGACTACCCGGGCGCCGGCTCCGGCACGGGCAGCACCGGCGCGGCCGGCGGCGGCCTGCTGGGCAACCTGCTCTCCGGCATCACGGGCATGCTGCCGAAGTTCGGCGGCATGCTGGGCGGCTTCTTCTCCTAGCGGAGGTCGCGCCGCTCCTTCCCGGTCGCCAGCAAGCGCAGGGCCGGGAGGGACGGCACCCACAGATAGGCCCCGCCGCGCGTCGTCACGAACGACGGCAGGGGGCGCAGGAGCTTGGGCGGCGTGCCCGGCCGAGACGGGATCACGAACACGCCGTCCTCCTGGGGCCCGCCGACGAGCGGGTCCTTGTGGTGTGACAGGTCGAACGCCCGGCCGTCGGCCAGCCACTCGCCCTGCACCACCTCGAACTGCCGGCTGAGGTTGGCGTTGAGGCAGACGAACACCAGGCCGCGCTCGGCGTCGCGCTCCGCCGGCGTCGGGTCGGCGGGCAGCTCGGGTCCGTACGGCACGCCGCGCCGCACGATCCGCTGGCGATAGGTGAGCTTGTGCTGGAAGGGCAGGCCGTCGCGCGGGTTGGCCCGCCGCACGTGGGCGCCGATCGGGCAGGCCACGCCGGCCATGTCGTCCCCGTAGCGGAAGTCGTTGAGCCAGCCGGCGTCGTCCTTGTGCTCGGGCACCGGGCGGTCGGGGCTGCGCACCAGCGGCGTGCCGTCGTGCCAGCGGCCGACGATCTTGGCCTGGATCCGCAGCGCCTCCTCCGGATCGTCCTGCGCCGCGCCGAGCGTCCAGGCACGGAAGGCGGCGACGTCCTGCTCGAGCTTGCGCCAGACCATGTAGGTCGAGTCCGGTCCCAGTCCGCCGCCGGGCATCTCCGGGTAGACCCAGTCCTCGTCGACGTAGCCGAGCACGAGCTCGCCCAGCGCAAGCGGACGCCAGCGCCCGCCGCGCAGCGGCACGCCGTTGGTGGCCGGCTGGCCGTACTTGGAGGCGAAGCCGCGGAACGAGGGCTGGGAGAAGCCGTCGGTGAAACCGAAGTGCTCGCGCGCGTCGTCCTGGTCTGCGGGCCGCTCCAGCACCCCGGCGTCAAGGCGCTCCAGCTCGGTGGCCCCGAGCCCGTCCGCCACGGCGTGCAGGGCCGCGGCCTCGTCGCCGTGGAGGGACACCAGCACGTCCGCGCCGCGGCAGACGTTCCAGTGCTCCGGCGCGCTGGGGCCGACGTCCCCGAGCACCGCCGCCCGGGACTCCATCCCGGCGCGGAACTCCTGGGCGAAGGTCGCGTGCAGCCCGCTGTCGAGGTCCAGCCGGGCCACGCCCTCCGTCGTGAGCGCCACGTTCAACGCGTGCGGCGGCTTGGTCCGCCAGCGCTCGGCCGTGGTGACCCGGCCGGGCCGGGCCATCGTCCCCAGCCACGCGCGCAGCGCCTCGCCGTCCGCGAAGGCGAGCCAGACGTACACCGCCCGCCGGTACTTGTACGGCTCGAGGATGTTGCCCTGGATGTGCTTCAGCCGCGCGCGCTGGTGGCGCTTGCGGATGGGATGCGGCCGGCTGAACGTCACAGCGGCGCCACCTGGGCCTGGAACGCCGCGGCCAGCTCCTCGGCGTCCATCTGCTGGGCCGCGACCGCGAGCGCGGAGAGCGCCGCACGGCGCCTCAGCGCGCGGCGGATCTGCGGCAGCGACGCCTCGGGATAGGCCGCGAGGAAGTAGTGGATGGGGACGCGGTGGTCCTCCACCCAGCGCCCCAGCGTGCGCCGGTCGGCCGCGCCCGGAAAGCCGACGGTGTGGCCGAAGACCGCGTCCAGCTCGGCCGCGACGTGGCGGTGCAGACCGCTGACCATCTGCTCGCGCGTGCCGTCGCAGGTCAGCGAGAACCACAGCGTCGTCTGGCCGTCACGCGGCAGGTCGTGCAGCAGGACGAAGCGGGCGTTGTGGACGGTGCCCAGCCGTGCGAACGGCGACGCGGCGCCTGCGGGCAGGGTCGCGATCGCCGCCTCCACCGCGGCCTCGGCGCCGGGCAGGAGCGGGGCGGCGAGCATCAGGCCGACCAGCTGGCCGTAGCGGTCGTCCTTCACAACCGGCATTGCAGCCTCGTGACCAGCTCGCCGAACGCAACGGCGAACAGCTCGGGCGGGAGGTCCTGCGCGATCAACGCGTCAAGGGCCGCGTCGACCTCCAGCGCGGCGACGATGGACCGCAGGCTCTCCTGCTCGTGCGCGCTGTAGTAGTAGGCCGGGCGCTTGTCGATCTCCTCGATGTGTGCCAGCAGGTTGGACGCCGGCAGCGGCCCGGGGAAGTGCCGGGTGCCGCTCCAGATGCCAAGCCAGTCATGCCACATGACCCGCGCGAAGGCCTCGATGTAGGGACGCCAGGCGCCGTCGTAGTTGGTCTGGAAGACCAGGAACCCGGGTCTGAGCCGCTCGCGCCGGCCCGGACGGTCGCGGGAGGGCAGGTGCCGGACCACCGACCACTGCCCGACGTGGATGAACGCCAGCTTCCGGAGGGGCTCGACGAGGAACGGCGCGTAGCGCGGGGCGAACCAGAACAGGGCCCGCAGCCAGGCCCACCACAGCGGCCAGCGCAGTGGCGACACTGCCGTCACGGCACGCGCAGCGTAGGCGCGATCTCCGATCTGCGTAGCTCCCTGACCAGCCACCAACAACGGAGTTTGTCAGTCCTGACAGACTTCTCCGAGCGTGGGGACCACAGCCGGTGACGTCCTTCTTGATCGCCGCACCGAGCGGGCGATGCTGCGCGCCGCCCTCCAGGACGCCCGGGCCGGCCGCGGGCGCACGGTCACGGTCTCCGGCGAGGCGGGCATCGGCAAGACGCGGCTGCTGGACTTCGTCGCCGAGGAGGCGCGCGCCGCGGAGATGCTCGTCGTCTGGGGCCGGTGCTGGGAGGCCGGCGGCGCACCGGGCTTCCTGCCGTGGGCGCAGGCGATCCGCGCGCTGCTGGAGGCTCCCGGCGGCGACGCCCTCGTCGACGACCTGCCGGCGGGTGCCGCCCCGTGGCTGGCGACGCTGGCGCCCGATCACGTGGCGGTCGCGCCGCCCTCCGACATCGCGCGGGCCGGCGAGCAGGCGCGCTTCGCGCTGTTCGACGCCGTCCGCTCGCTGCTGCGGGCCAGCGCGCGCCACGGCCCGCTGGTCGTGCTGCTGGAGGACCTCCACGCCGCGGACGTCGGGTCGCTGCGCCTGCTGGAGATGCTGGCCGCGGGCGCCGGCGACGACGCGCTGCTGATCGTCGGCACCTACCGCGGCCTGGAGGTCCGGGCCCGGCCCGACGCAGCGGCCGCGCTGCAGCGGGTCGGCACGCTCGGCGAGGCGATCGAGCTCGGCGGCCTTCCTGCCGACGACCTCAAGCTGCTGGTCGACGACCGTGCCGGGCGGGCGGTCGCCCGGGAGGTGGCGACGACCCTGCACCGCTTCACCGAGGGCAACCCGCTGTACGCGGAGGAGATCGTGCGCGTGCTGGCCGCCGAAGGTGGCATCGAGCGCGTCCAGACCGGAGACGTGCCGCTGCCGGTCGGCGTCGGCGAGACGATCCGGCGGCGCCTGCAGCCGCTGACCACGTCCTCTGCGACGACCCTCTCCACCGCAGCCGTCATCGGCCGCGAGTTCCGGTTGCGCACGCTGGAGTCCGTCATCGGCGGCGACCGCGGCGACCTCCTCGCGCAGCTGCAGGACTCCATCGCGGCCGGGGTCGTCGTCGCCGACCGCGAGGAGATCGGGCGCTACCGCTTCGCCCACACGCTGTTCCGCGA
>CAYUDT010000083.1:0-21914 GCA_964443695.1 uncultured Conexibacter sp.
AGACGATCGCCCACGGCGACCTCAGCCTGATGGTCAAGGCCGGCGTGCAGTTCGGGCTGTTCGGCGGTGCCATCCACCGCCTGGGCACCAAGAAGCACCACGACCTCTACCTCCGGCCGCTGATGTCGCTGGACCTGCCCGGCTGCTACGGCATGACCGAGACCGGCCACGGCTCCAACGTCGCCCACCTGGAGACGACCGCGACCTACGACCCGGTCACCCAGGAGTTCCTCGTCGACACGCCGACCCGGCAGGCGCGCAAGGACTACATCGGCAACGCCGCCAAGGACGGCGTGATCGCCGTCGTGTTCGCGCAGCTGGTCGTCGGCGGCACGTCCCGCGGTGTTCACGCCCTCGTCGTCCCGGTGCGCGACGCCCAGACGATGGAGCCGCTGCCGGGGGTGACCATCGAGGACTGCGGGCCGAAGATGGGCCTCAACGGCGTCGACAACGGGCGCCTGCACTTCGACGGCGTGCGCATCCCCCGCGACAACCTGCTCGACCGCTACGCCCAGGTCACGCCGGAGGGTGAGTACCTCAGCGACATCGACAACGACAACAAGCGCTTCTTCACGATGCTGGGCACGCTCATCCAGGGGCGCGTCTGCATCGCCGGCGCCTCCAACAGCGCGGCGAAGAACGCGCTGGCCATCGCGGTCCGCCACGGCGTGCGCCGCCGCCAGTTCGGCCCGCCGGACGGCGACGAGGTCGTCGTCATGGACTACCTCAGCTATCAGCGGCGCCTGCTGCCGAAGGTCGCGGCGACCTACGCGCTGCATGCCGCGCAGACCGCGCTGGTCCGCGACCTCGCCGAGAAGATGCACGACGAGTCGCTGGACCGCCGCAAGCTCGAGGCCCAGGCGGCGGGCATGAAGGCGCTGGCCTCCTGGCACGCCCGCGATGCGATCCAGACCGCCCGCGAGTGCTGCGGCGGCTTCGGCTTCCTCAGCGAGAACCGCTTTGCCGCGCTGAAGGGCGACACCGAGGTCTTCAGCACCTTCGAGGGCGACAACACCATCCTGCTGCAGCTCGTGGGCAAGTCGATGCTGACCGAGTACCAGCACGACTTCGCCGACCTCGACCCCATCGGCACCGCACGCTTCGTCGCCAGTCAGGTCTACGAGACGGTCGTCGAGAGGTCTGCCGTGCGTGAGCTCGTCGGACGCCTGGCCGACGACCTGCTGCCCGGCCGCGAGCCGCTGGAGGACCTCATGCTCCACGACGTCCAGGTCGGGCTGCTGGAGTGGCGCTCCGAGCACATCCTCAGCTCGCTGGGGCGTCGCCTGCGCGGCGGCATCGAGGCGGGCCACGACGCGTTCGCGGTGTTCCAGGCCTGTCAGGACCACGTGGTCACGGCGGGACGGGTGGAGATCGAGGCGCACATCCTGCGCTGCTTCGTCGAGTGGATCGCAACGGTCGAGGACGAGTCGCTGCGCCAGGTGCTGCACCGCCTCTGCGACCTGCACGCGCTCTCGGTCATCGAGGCCGACCGCGGCTGGTTCCAGGAGCACGGGCGGCTCTCCTCGACCCGGTCCAAGGCGGTGCAGAAGGCCATCAACCAGCTCTGCGCCGACCTGCGTCCCGACGTCGAGGCCCTCGTCGACGGCTTCGGCATCCCCGACGTCGTGCTCGCCGCGCCGATCGCCTTCGCGCCGACGACCTGAGCCTGGGGCGTTTGCCCGGGCGTGACCCGGGCAGGCGTCTTTCATGGGCTCCACCACCACCCAGATCCCGACCGTCACGCTGCGCGGCGGCAGCGAGATGCCCCAGCTGGGCTTCGGCACGTTCCTCATGCCACCGGGCGAGACCGCCACCCACGTGCTCCAGGCGCTGCACGACGGCTATCGCCACGTCGACACCGCGGCCGCATATCGCAACGAGGCGTCGGTCGGCCAGGCCATCCACGCCTCCGGCATCGACCGCGGCGAGGTCTTCGTGACGACGAAGTGCTTCAACGACGACCACGGCTACGAGGAGGCGCTGCACGCGTTCCGCGCCAGCCTGGAGCGGCTGGAGCTGCCCTACGTCGACCTGTACCTCATCCACTGGCCGGTCCCCGCCCACGACCGCTACGTCGAGACCTGGAAGGCGTTCATCGAACTGGCCGGCGAGGGCGCGGCGCTGCGCGAGATCGGCGTCTCCAACTTCCAGCCGGCGCACCTGGATCGCCTCGCCGGGGAGACCGACGTCGTCCCCGCCGTCAACCAGATCGAGCTGCACCCCTACTTCCAGCAGGCGGGCCTGCGGCGTGAGCACGCCGACCGCGGCATCGTCACCGAGGCATGGAGCCCGCTCGGCCGCGGTGCGGTGCTCAAGGACCCGGCGATCACCGCGCTGGCCGAGAAGCACTCGCGCACGCCCGCCCAGGTCGTCCTGCGCTGGCACCTTCAGCTGGGCAACGTCGTCATCCCCAAGTCGGTGACACCGGCCCGGATCGCCGAGAACCTCGACATCACGTCCTTCTCGCTGGACGAGGCCGAGATGGAGAGCATCGCCGCGCTGGACCGGGGCGAGCGCATCGGCCCCGACCCCGACACGTTCATCCGCCCGTGAGGCTGTTCCGTGCCGCGCTGGTCCTGCTGGCCGCCGGCGTCGGGATGGCTGCCGTGGCCAAGGGCACGACGGCGAAGATCCTGTCCGTGGTGCTGCTCGGCATCGCCGGCGTCCTGCTGGTGTCGTTCGCGTTCCTGGTCGTGGGCGAGAGCGAGGACCGCGACCGGATCGGGCGCCCGCAGGGCTAGAGCCAGCTCGCCGGCGCCGGCGCCGGCGCCCGCGTCACAGCGCGGGTCGACGGTCCATCCAGGGCTGCGCCTCCTCCAACTGGCCCGCCAGCCGCAGCAGCTGCCCTTCCCCGCCGAGCGGCCCGACGAACTGCACGCCGAGCGGCAGCCCGGCAGCGGTCCAGTGCAGCGGCACGCTCATCGCCGGGCGCCCGGTGATGTTGGCCAGCTGCGTGTAGGGCACCCAGCTGAGGTTCTTCTGGATGAGCTGCGACACGATCGGCGTGTGGCGCAGCAGCCCGGCGCCACGGACGCGCAACACGGCCTCCGACACGAGCTGCAGCGCGGCAGGCTGCGCGAACTCCCCGACGCGCGGCGGTGGCGTGGCCAGCGTCGGCGTGAGCAGCAGGTCGTGGGAGGAGTGGAACTCCGCCAGGCGACGCACGTGGTCCTGCTTGCGCTCCAGCGCCTCGCAGTAGGCCAGGCTGGAGGTCGCGCGGCCGAGCGCGGCCATGATCAGCGTGTCGCGCTCGAAGGCGTCGTCGCCGTATCCGGTGAGCCGCTTGGCGTGGGCGACCTCGTAGGCGCAGTAGACGAACCATCCGGCCAGGAAGTCCTCGGCCAGTTGGGCGTCGTCAAACGGCGCTTGGGACAGCTCGGTGACCTCGTGGCCCAGGGACTCCAGCAGCTCAACCGTGCCGGACACCGCGGCGACCGCCTCGGCCGAGGGCGACGGGTTGATCGCCGACGACAGGCAGAAGCCGATCTTCAGCGGGCCCGGCGCGGCGCCGACCTCATCGGCGTACCGCGTCGCCGGCACCGCGGTGAGGTAGGGCGACTCCGGTCGCGGTCCGGCGAGCACGTCGAGCATGCCCGCGGTGTCCCGCACCGACCGGGACACGACCCCGTGGACCGACGACCCGTGCAGGCCTTCGCCCGCACCTGGGCCGGACGGCACCAGCCCGCGGCCGGGCTTGAGGCCGAACAGCCCGTTGCATGCCGCCGGGATCCGGATCGAGCCACCGCCGTCCGACGCCGCGGCGCAGGGCACGATGCCTGCGGCGACCGCAGCCGCCGAGCCGCCCGACGAGCCACCCGGCGTGTGGTCGGTGTTCCACGGATTGCGGGTCGCGCCGAACGCCTCCGGCTCGGTGATGCCCTTGGCGCCGAACTCCGGCGAGTTGGTCTTGCCGAACACGACCAGGCCGGCGTCGAGCCAGCGGTCGACCACCGCGCCGTTCTCGGCCGCCGGATGCGCGGCCAGCGAGCGCGACCCGCCGCTGGTCGGCACGCCCGCGTAGTCCTGGTGCAGGTCCTTCAGGAGGAAGGGCACACCCGCGAACGGCCCGGCCAGGTCCGGCGCGGCGGCGCGGGCGTCGGCGATGTCGTCCATGCGGCGGATGACCGCGTTGATGCGTCCGTTGACGAGCGTCGTCCGGGCGCGGGCGGCGTCCAGCAACTCGCTCGCGGTGACCTCCTTGCGGGCGACCAGCTCGGCCAGCGCGGTCGCGTCGTGCGCGTCGTACTCCTCGGGCTTCATGGGCCCACCCTAGAACCACGAAGGCCCCGGCGAAGCGCCGGGGCCCTGTGGTTGGGAGGGGCCAGAGGTGAGGGGCGCGGGCTTAGTAGCGGTGGGTGCGCACCCAGTGGCCGTTGCGGCGGATCCACCGCGCGCGCTTGTGGTACTTGGCGCGCTTGGTCGCCTTCTTGGAGACCGCCTTCTTGGCGACGGGCTTCTTCGTGACGGGCTGGTCGACGTTCGTGGCCGGCGGGTCGGTGACCATCGTGGCCTGGATCATCAGCTCGCAGCCGTCGGTCTTCGTGCTCTGCTGCTGGGTGTCGTTGAGCGGCGTCGCGAAGATCAGCTGGTTGGAGCCGCCGCTGGAGCAGTACAGGGCCGACGTCGACGTGGAGTCCAGGCCGAGGTAGTCGCCCTTGTGGACGCGCAGGTTGGCCGCGAACGTCTCGATCGGGTCGCCGGGGACGTCCTTGGAGTCGTCGAAGCCCTTGCCCGCGACGTTGACCGTCGGGCCGATGCCGGCGGAGCGGCCGAGGCCCTTGTAGCTGCCGAGCTGCTGGTCGAAGCCGAAGTCCTGCAGCTGCGCCAGGCGCAACGTCAGCGAGCCCGGCGCGCCGGCACGGACCGAGAAGGACGTGATCGTGCCGTCGGCCGGGGCGGTCAGGCCGCCGGGGACGGCGAACGAGTCGTCGGTCGCCACCCGGGTGCAGGTCGGGGTGGCGTCGTCGCTGCCGTCCTCCTTGCAGTTGTGGGCCGGGGCCGAGTTGGACGGCTCGTGGTCCAGGCGCGAACCGAAGGTGAAGGTGTCGGCCTGGGCGATGGCCGGCACGCTGAGGGTGGCGGCGGTGGCGATGACGGGGATGAGTCGGGTGAGGGAGGGCATGAGGTTGGTTCCTTGGGGTCGTTCTTCGTGGTGGACACCAGGTTGCCGCCGACCCGCTCCCCCGTCGTGCGCACGCTCGACACACCATCTGTCACGCTCGCGACATACTGGGTCGACCGTGCCTGCGGCGATCACCTGGTTGGGACACTCGACGGTGCTGCTCGAGCTCGCGGGCACGCGGGTGCTGACGGACCCGCTCCTGCGCGACCGCCTCTTCCACATCGTGCGGTACGCGCCGCCCGCCGGCCCGGTCGGGCCGGTCGATGCCGTGCTCATCTCCCACCAGCACCGCGACCACCTCGACCTCCCGTCGCTGACGCAGGTGCATCCCCCGCGCGTGATCGCGCCCAAGGGCGCCGGCCGGTACCTGGCCCGCACCGGGGCTGCGGTCGACGAGGTCCTGCCGGGCGAGGTCCGGACCGTCGGGGAGATCAGCGTCACCGCCGTCCACGCCGACCACGACGGACGCCGCAGCCCTGCCGACCGCTCGGCCGCGCCCGCGCTGGGCTACGTGGTCGACGACGGCAGCACGCGCATCTACTTCGCAGGCGACACGGGCGAGTTCGACCGCATGGAGGACGTCGGCCCCGTCGACGTCGCGCTGCTGCCCGTCTGGGGCTGGGGCGTGTCGCTCGGCGGCGGCAAGCACATGGATTGGGACGGCGCCGCCCGCGCGACCGCGCTGCTGCGCCCGCGGATCGCCATCCCGATCCATTGGGGCACCTACTTCCCGGCGGGCCGGGCCAAGGCACACGCCGGACTGCTGGAGCAGCCGGGCCCGCGCTTCGCGGAGGCCGTCGCGCGCGAGGCACCGGGCACCGAGGTCCACGTCCTGCGCCCGGGCGACACGCTGGCGCTGTGAGACGCACGATCGTCACCGTGCTCGTCGCCGCGGCGACGGTGCTGGCGCTGGCGCAGCTCAACAGCGACATCCGGGTCGACGATGCGGGCAGCGCGCTGGCCCTTGTCCTCATCACCGCCCTGTTCAACGCGTTGATCTGGCCGGTCATCGTCCGGTTCACGCTGCCGTTCACCGTCCTGACGCTGGGTTCGGGTGCCCTCGTCCTCAGCGGCGCGTCGATCCTGCTGGTCGACGCGGCGCTGCCCGGGGTCGACATCGACGGGGTCGGCACCAGCGTCCTGCTGATCCTCACGGTCACCGCGACCACGACGTTCGCGGACGCGCTCCTGTCGCTGGACGACGACATCCGGCTCGACGCCCACCGCGCTCGTGAGGCCGAGCGCCTGGCCGCCGCGCTCGGGTTCCGCGGCGACGATGAGCCCGCGCCCGGCGTCCTGATGCTGGAGATCGACGGGCTGGCCCACGAGGTGCTGCAGCGGGCGATGCGCGACGGCAACGCGCCGACGCTGGCACGCTGGGTCCGCGACGGCACGCACCACCTGCACGGCTGGGAGACCGACCTCTCCAGCCAGACCGGCGCCTGCCAGGCGGGCATCCTGCACGGCGACAACGCCGACCTCCCCGCGTTTCGCTGGTGGGAGAAGGACGCCGGCCGCGCGATCGTCACCAACCACCCCCGCGACGCCGCCGAGATCGAGCGCCGCGTCTCCGACGGCAACGGCCTGCTGCACGCCGGCGGTGCCTCGCGGGCCAACATCCTGTCCGGGGACGCCACCCATTCGCTGCTGACGATGAGCACCGTGCTCGACGTCCGCCGCGACCGCATCGGCGCCGACTACTACGCCTACTTCAAGCGCCCGTTCAACATCTCGCGCACCGCGATCCTGTCGCTGGCCGACGTCATCCAAGAGCTGCGCACCACGGCCGACCAGCGCCGCCGTGACGTGCAGCCGCGCATCGAACGTGGCCTCAGCTACGCGGCGCTGCGCGCGTACGCCACCGTGGTGCAGCGCGACCTGCAACTGGCTGCCGTGCGGGCCGACATCGCCGCCGGGCGCCCGGTCATCTACACGACGTTCCTCGGCTACGACGAGGTTGCCCACCACTCCGGGCTGGAGCGGCCCGACACGCTGAAGGTCCTCCGCGCGCTGGACCGCGAGATCGGGCGGCTGGCGACGGCGGTCGCCCGGGCCGAGCGGCCCTACGAGATCGTCGTGCTCTCCGACCACGGCCAGACGCAGGGCGCGACGTTCCGGCAGCGGACCGGCCGGACGCTGGAGGACGTCGTCGCCCGGCTCTGCGCGACCGACGACCTGCTGGCCCGCGACAGCGGCGCCGACGAGGCCCGCGCCCACATGGCCGCGGCGCTGACCGAGGTCTCCCACGGCGACACGCGGGCGGCGAACGCGGTGGAGCGCGCGACGCGCAACCGCACCGTCGACGGGGCGGTGTCGCTGGACCCCGACGAGCCCGCGCCCTCCTCGGAGCTGCCCGAGGTGGTGGTGATGGCCTCCGGCAACCTCGGGCTGGTGTCCTTCCCGCGGCTGCCCGGGCGGGTGTCGCGGCAGACGCTCGACGCCCACTATCCGGAGCTGCTGCCCGGCCTGCTGCGCTTCGACGAGATCGGCTTCGTCATGGTGCGCGACGAGGATCTCGGCCCGGTCGTCCTCGGGGCGGACGGCAGCTACCGACTGGCCGACAACGTCGTCGACGGGCGCTCTCCCCTGGCGCCGTTCGGACCCAACGCCGCCCGCCACCTGCTGCGCACCGACGGCTTCAGCACCTGCCCGGACCTCATCATCAACTCCGCCTACTGGCCCGAGACGGGCGAGGTCGCCGCCTTCGAGGAGCTCGTCGGCAGCCACGGCGGGCTCGGCGGCCCGCAGTCTCGCCCGTTCCTGCTGGTGCCCGCGCACTGGAGCGCCCCCGGCGGCCCGATCGTGGGCGCCGAGCACGTCCACGAGCTGCTGGTCGGCTGGCTGGCCGATCTGGGCCACGCGGCCTACGCCGGGCGCGCGGAGGTCACCGCGGCCCGGCGTGCGGCGCGGAGCTCCTAGCCGACGGAGTTGGCCTCGCAGCTGACCGCGCCGACGTCGAACGCGTCGGATTGCAGGTTGTCGCTGCCGTTGCCGCAGTCGATCGTGTCGGCCACCCCGTCGCGGGCGAAGATGACGTCCGCGTCGTCCAGGCCGAAGAGCGTGTCGGCGCCGGGCCCACCCGTGAGGTAGTTCTTGTTGCCGTCGCCCGTGAGCGTGTCGGCGCCGTTGCCGCCGGTGATGCCCTCGATGTCGCTGGCGATGGTGTCGCGACTGCCGGGACTGCCGTCCTCGGTGCCGCCGTCGTCGCCGGCGACGCCGTCGATGTCGGCGGTGACCGATGTCGTGCGCCCGGTGTACTGGACGATGTCCTGAACTCCCGGGCCGCCGTTGAACACATCCGCGCCGTTGCCGCCGACGAACGAGTCGTTCCCGTCGCCGCCGTTGAACGTGTCGGCGCCGTCACCGCCGGTGAAGCCGTTGTCGAAGGCGTTCCCCGTGAGGGTGTTTCCGGCGTTGCCACCGACGATGTTCTCGATGTTCAGCAGCGTGTCGCGCGCGCCCACCGCGCCGTCGCGCGAGCTGCCGTCGTCGCCGACCTCGCTGTCGAGGTCCGCCGTCACCGGCTGGTTGACGAGGTAGTAGGACATGCCGTCCGAGCCATTGCCGCCGCTGACGGTGTCCGCGCCGTCGCCTCCGGCGAACTGGTCGTCGCCGTCGTTGCCGGTGAGCGAGTCGTTGCCGGCGTTGCCGTAGAGCGTGTTGTTGCTCTCGTCGCCGGTCAGCGTGTCGGCGACCGTGCCGCCGATGATGCCCTCGACGTCGGCCTCGATGGTGTCGCGCGCCCCGACGGGGCCGTCCTCGATGCCGCCGTTGGTGCTGCTGACGCCGATGAGCGAGGCGGTGACCGACGTGGTGCGGGTGTCGTAGCGCGCGACGTCGTTCGCGCCGCTGCCACCGACCAGGTCGTCCGCTCCGCCGTTGCCGAACAGCTGGTCGTCGCCGGCCCCGCCGTCCAGACGGTTCGCGGCGCCGTCGCCGCTGAGCGTGTCGTTGCCCGTCCCGCCGGTCAGGTTCTCCAGCGACTGCAGGTTGTCGCCCTCTCCGACGACGCCCGACACCGGGCCGCCACCGATCGTGGCGGTCACCGCCGCGCTGCGGTCGGCGTAGGAGGTCGAGTCCACCCCGCCGTTGCCGACCAGCGTGTCGCCGCCGAGGCCGCCCAGCAGCACGTTGCCCTGGCCGTTGCCGGTGAGCGTGTCCGCGCCCGTTCCGCCGGTGAGGTTCTCGACGTCGTTGCCGATGGCGTCGCCCTCGCCGACCTCCCCGTCGTCGGCGGTGGCGGTGCCGTCGGGGATCGAGGCGGTCACGGCGGCCGTCCGGGAGGCGTAGGTCACCACGTCGGTGCCGGTGCCGCCCATGAACGTATCCGCCCCACCCAGCCCGTCCAACGTGTCGTTGCCGGGCCCGCCGTCGAGGGTGTTCGCACCGCTGTTGCCGGTGAGGGTGTCGTCGCCGGTGCCGCCGCGCACGCCCTCGACCGACGCGGTGATCGAGTCGCGGGCGCCGGACGCCCCGTCGCTCGGTCCTCCGTCGTCGTCATCGGCGCCGTCGAGGTCCGCGATGATCGCCTCGCTGCGCCCGGTGTACTCGGCGATGTCGACGTCGGGACCGCCGCTGACGATGTCGTTGCCCGTCCCTCCGTCGAGGACGTCGTTGCCGTCGCCGCCGATGACCGCGTCCCGTCCGCCGCCTCCGCGCAGGGTGTCGTTGCCACCCGCGCCGATCAGGTCGTTCCCGGTGGCGTCCCCGGTCAGCACATCGTCACCCTCCGTGCCGCAGATCTTCGAGATGCCGACGACGTGGTCACCCGCACCGTCGCTGGCGTTGCCGTTCGGCCCGGACGGGTTGGTCAGATCGACGACCACGCCGGCGGGATGGTCGTCGTAGCAGAGCAGGTCGGTCCCACCCGCACCGTCGACGCTGTCGGCCCCGGCCCCTGTGCGGAACAGGTTGTCCGCGGCGCTGCCGGCGACCGTGTCGTTGCCGGATCCGGTGACGAACGACTCGACGGTGCTGGAGACGTTGTCGGCCTCACCGGCGGCGCCGTCGTTGGCCATGCCGTCGGGGCTGATGGCGGTCGCGGTCGTGCGCGCGCCGTAGTTGACGGTGTCGAATCCGTTGCCGCCGATCAGCGTGTCGGGCCCGTCCGACGCGTAGAGCTGGTCGGCGCCGTCGCCGCCGTCGAGCAGCTCCTGCCGGTCGGCGTTGGTCGCGTACATCACGTCATCGCCGCTGCCACCGACCGAGCGCTCGACGTCGATGCCGATGTCGTCGCCGCTGGAGCCGTCGGTGATCGTGTCGCCGTTGGCCACGTTGGATCCCAGCTGCACGCGCACCGCGGAGCTCCGCTCCGCGTAGCTCATCGTGTCGCTGCCGTCGCCGCCGACGAACCGGTCCGATCCGGGTCCGCCGGTGAACACGTCATCGCCTCCGCGCCCCATGAACTCGTCACGCTGGGACGCCCCGGTCACGGTGTCACCGAACTGCGTGCCGTAGACGCGCGCGACGCCGGTCACCGTGTCGCGCTGGCCGAAGCTCACGTCGTCCAGGCCACCGTCGTTGCCCGCCCCGCTGTCGAGCGTCACCGTGACGCCCGTGCGCTCGTAGGACACCTCGCTGGGCCCGGACGGCGGCGTGGATGCGCAGCTGTCCGCCGCGGACCGGGCGCGCGGCTGGAAGATCCGGGGGACCTGCGGCCCGTCGGTCACGCCCGGCGAGAGCACCTTGCGCCCGTAATACACCGTGTCGCCTGCGTCGCCGCCGCCGGACAGGAGATCAGCGCCGGCGGAGCCGTCGAGGCTGTCCGACCCCGCGTCACCGTAGAGCTCGTCCTGCACCGGGGACCCGAGGATGCTGTCGTTGCCGTTGCCTCCGTGGACGATGTCGCCACGGAGCACGTCGTCGCCCCCGTTGCCGTAGACCTCGTGGCCCTCGAGCTGATCGGCCTGCTCGGACCCGACGACCTTGCTCGCGAACAGCGTGCTGGCGATCGTCGCCGTGAGCTCGTCGCTTCCGGCTCGCGCCACGATGCCCGTGACGTCCGGGGCGATCGTGTCCAGGACCGTCGGCTGTGACGCGGAGAACCGGTCGTCACTTGACCCGTCGTTGGCCTTGGCATCACCGGTGTTCGCGATGACCTTCTCGCCGGTGCGGCCCGCGTCGTGCGTGTAGTCGACCAGCGCCCCGGCACCCGACATGTAGTCCGCGCCGGTGCCGCCACGGATGACGACAGGTCCATTGCCCTGGAGCGTGTCGTTGCCGGGGCCGCCATCGATGAGCTGCCCGATGAAGGAGCCCAACGACGTGACCATCCCGACGCCACGTGTCGCCCGGGTTGTCACCGTGAGCGTGTCGTTGCCTGCATCCCCGAAGAGCACGCCGCCGCGGAGGACGTCGTTGCCGGGACCACCGTGCAGTTCGGGCACCGGGTTGACGATCGTGGAGCACGCGGCGGGCGGCGCCGTCGAGCCGTTTGCCGTCATCAGGTCGCCGGCCGCGGTGCCCGTGACCGACGAGCCGGCCTTGACGATGGTGTCGCCGGATCCGTCGTCGGCGCTGCTGCCGCCGGTCCCCGACGACCCAGACAGGGCCACGGTCACGGGCGACGTCCGCGCGACGCGGGTCCAGCCGCCGGACACCCGGGTGCTGGCCAGGTCGAGGTCGCCGTAGACGATGTTGCCCGCGCTGAGCCGGTCGGCTCCGGCGCCGCCGTCCACGGTGTCGCCCTGCCCGTTGAGGGTCACGGTGTCGTTTCCGCCACCGCTGTAGACCGAGATGTCGGCGAACGTGCTGTCGCCCGTGATGGTGTCGGCGGCGGGCCCGTAGGCGACGGCGGTCGCGCTGCCGCGGGGTCCCTGCGGGATGGCGCTGTACTCGATGTCGGTGAGGTGGAGCGTCGAGGGGCACTCCAGGCGTGTCCCGGCGATGGTGCAGGTGGCTGCACCCAGGGGGCGCCACGTCAGCGCGGGGGTCTGGCGCGCTCCGATGGTGACGACGGTCACGCCGTACCTCTCGGTGAAGGCGATGTCGTTGGACCCGGAGCCGCCGTAGACGTAGAGGACGGTCCCGACGACCTCATAGCTGGGGCCGACGGCGTTGCAGAGCGTGCCGGACAGGCCGGGCGGGATCGCCGCGCAGGACATCTGCTGCGTGGTGGCGGCCGACGCGGGCGACGGCGCCAGCAGCGCCGCCGCGACGAGGGCCAGGATGGCCCGGCGGGTGGTCATCGGACCGTGACCTTCTGACGGGTCACCTGGCCGGTGGTCGTGCGGAGCTCGAGGACGTAGGTGCCGGCCTTGACCTTCTTGGTGAAGGTGAGGGTCCGCTTGGACAGGGTGCCCCGCGCCACGAGCCGGCCCGCCGCGGTCCGCAGGGTCGCGCGGGCCTTGACCGTTGCGAACTTCACCGTGCAGGTGACCTTGACCTTGCTCTTCCTGGCCTTGCCGGGGGTGCAGGTGACCTTGGCGTCCTTGCCGGGTGAGCCCTGAGCGCCGGGCGCGCCGGGGTCGCCCTTCGCTCCGGCCGAGCCCGTCGCGCCGTTGGTGCCGTTCGTCCCGGCGGTGCCGGCGGTGCCGGCGGTGCCCGTGTCGCCCTTGGGACCGCTGCCGGGGCCGACGCCGCCGGTGACGTTCTCGCAGTTGCCGTCGATCTTGTCGGTGGCGTCGCCGGTGGCGGTGTCGGTGCCGGCGCCACACGCGACGTTGTCGGCGATGCCGTCGGACTCGGCACCGAGCGTGTCGTCGCCGCCGTCACCGCTGAGGTCGTCGTGGCCGGCGTTGCCGACGAGCGTGTCGGCGCCCGCGCCACCGTAGAGCCCGTCGTTGCCCGTACCGCCCGTGACCACGTCGGTGCCGTCGCCGCCGTTGAGCTCTGCGGCGCCGGGTCCTGCTGTCAGGGTGTCGTTGCCCCGGCCGCCCCAGACGGCCTCGACCGCCGCCAGCGTGTCGGCCTCGCCGGACTGTCCGCCCGAGCCGGTCGTGAGGTTGACGGTGACGTCCGCGGCCCGGTCGGCGTAGGAGCTGACCGAGTCGTACCCACTGCCACCGCCGAGCTCGTCGCCGTCGATGAGTCCTGCGTCCGTGTCACCGTCGGCGAGCTGGTCGTCGTCGGCGTCGCCGAAGACCGCGTCGTCGTTGCCGCCACCACCGTCGACCCGGTCGTTGCCCGCGTCGCCGTGGACGGTGTCGCTGCCGGTTCCGGCGCTGAGGTCGTCAGCTCCGGCCCCGCCGTTGACCACATCGGCACCGGCGCCGCCGTCGATCTGGTCGTCGCCGCCCAGGCCGTTGAGCGTGTCGGCGCCGCCGGCGCCGAGGACGACGTCGTTGCCCGGCCCGGCGGTCACCAGGTCGGTGCCGTCGCCGCCGAAGATCGTGTCGTTGCCGGAGTCCGCGGCCGCCGCGATCGTGTCGCCCTCGATGGTGTCGCCCGCGGCGTCGTCGCCCAGGGTCGAGGGCCCGCTGATCACGTCGTCGCCCGCGTTGCCGCGCAGCGTGTCGTGCCCGTCGCCGCCGACGAGCAGGTCCGCTCCGGCTCCGCCGTTGAGGGCGTCGACCCCCGCACCGCCGTCGAGGGCGTTGCCGGCGGTCGAGCCGGTCAGCGTGTCGTTGCCGTCGCCACCCCGGAGGTCCTCGAAGCCGCTGACGCTGTCCCCCTCGACGGGCGTGGTCGTGGTCGCGCTGGCGGACAGGGTGACCGTCACGCCCGCGGCCCGACCCGCGTAGCTGAGGGTGTCGACGCCGGAGCCACCGTCAAGCGTGTCGGGGCCTATCGAGGCCCCCGCGTCGTCGTCGACGATGACGTCATCATCCTCATCGCCGTCGAGCTCGTCGACGGTCGGCGCCGCGCTGAAGCCGCCGTTGAGGGTGTCGTCGCCCGTCCCGCCGTGGACCACGTCGGAGCCGTCTCCCGCATCGACGATGTCGTCGCCCGCGTTCGCGGAGATGGTGTCGTCGCCGTCCCCACCCGCCAGCGTCTCGGAGTCCGATCCGCCGGTGAGGCTGTCCGCTCCAGGACCACCGTCGACGTTCACGCTGACGCCGGCGTGGCCATCCGCGACGGAGAGGATGTCGGCACCATCGTCGAGAAGGACGTTGACGATGCTGAACGCCGCCGTCGGCGTGCACGTGTAGCCGTCGGCGATGGCGTTGCAGGTCGCGTCGGACGCGACCGGGGCGGGGATCACCGTCCCCTGGTCGATGACCGTCACCGAGCTCGCCGTCACGGTGAGCACCGCGTCGTTGGCCTCGCCGGCGTCGGCGATGTACGAGACGGTGCCCGCGCCTCCATCGACCTGCAACATCGCGGCGTGCGCCCCGCCGGGCAGCACGACGGTGGCGAAAACGGCAACAAGCATCGCTCGCTTGGCGACAGTGAACATCGAGGCTCCTCCCTCCCAGGTGCCGCCGGGACGGTAGACGGTGGGTACGGCGGCGGACATCAGTGCTAGCCCTCAAGTCCCGCGTGCTGCCACTCATTTCCGCGCGTGCGGAGGCGGTCCGTCCCGTCCTATGATCGTCGCGTGACGCCCCGCCCCTTCCCGCCCGGCCGTGCGCTGGTGCTGGTGGCGGCCTGCGCGGTGCTCGCGAACTCGACGTGGTTCAGCGCGACCGCCGTCGTGCCCGCGCTCAAGCAGGACTGGGGCCTCACGTCGGCCGGTGCCGCGTGGCTGGTCATCGCGGTGCAGGCGGGGTTCATCACCGGCTCGGTCGGGGCCGCGCTGCTGAACCTGCCGGACCGGCTGGAGCCCCGTCGCCTCATCGGCCTGGCCTCGCTGGCCGCCGGCGCAGCGAACCTCCTGATCCTCCCCGCCACCAGCGCGCTCACCGCGGCCCCGTCGCGCTTCCTCGTCGGCGTCACGCTGGCCGGCGTCTACGCCCCCGGGGTCCGCCTCGTCGCGACCTACTTCGCCAAGGGTCGCGGCGTGGCGACCGGGACGGTCGTGGGCGCGCTGACGCTCGGCTCGGCCTCGCCGCACCTCGTCCGCGGGCTGGGCAGCGTCGACTGGCAGCTCGTGATCGCCTGCACGTCGCTGCTGGCAGCGCTGGGCACCGCGGTGATCTGGACGGTGCCGCAGGGTCCGGGCGCGCCGGCGTCCCCGCCGCTGGACGTGCGCGCCGCGCTGCGGCAGCTGCGGGCCCGGCCGGTGCGTCTGACGACCCTCGGCTACCTGGGCCACATGTGGGAGCTCTACGCGTTCTGGGCCTGGCTGCCGACCTTCTACATCGCCTCACGCGCCGCAACCCACGGCAGCGATCCGCCGCGGCTGCAGACCGGCCTGGTCGTGTTCGGCTGCGCCGGCGTGGCGGGCATCGCGGGCGCGGTGCTGGCCGGCCGCTTCGCCGACCGCATCGGCCGGACGACGATCACCTCCGCAGCGATGCTCGCGTCCGGCGCGTGCTGCCTGGCCAGCCCGGCACTCTACGGCTGGGCGACCGTCCCGCTGGTCGTCGTGCTCGCGGTCTGGGGCGCCACGGTCATCGCCGACTCCGCGCAGTTCAGCGCGGCGGTCACCGAGCTGGCCGAGCCGCGCTACGCCGGGTCGGCCCTGACGCTGCAGCTCGCGCTCGGCTTCGCGCTGACCATCGCGTCGATCCGGCTCGTCCCGGTCTGGGTCGACGGCATCGGCTGGCGCTACGGCCTGCTGCCCCTGGCGATCGGCCCGCTGCTGGGCACGGCCTCCATGCTGCGGTTGCGCACGCTGCCGGAGGCCCTGCGCCTGGCGCACGGCAACCGCTGATCAGCGGTTGCCGTGGGTGGCCTCGCCGCCCTCCTCCTCGACCAGGTGCTCGATCGACCGGCGGGTGGTCGTGTGGCTCTTGGGGACGTCGATCGGCGCGATCGTCTCCTTCACGTCGGAGGCGACGTCGTCATCGGGCCGGTCCTCGCTGGGAAGGTCCTTCTCGTCAGGCATGCGGATCGGGCTGTCGGCGCGGTGGCTCCTCCAGGTCATGGCGGCGCAGCATGCTGTAGCCGATACTGCCACCCACCACCAGCAGGATCGCGAGCGTCAGGAGCGAGACGACCACAGGGCTGTCGGGGACGAGCAGGAACAGGACGACCGCGATGACCGGGACGCAGAGCATCGCCGCGATCATCCGGAACGTGAAGCGGACCGGAGCGTCCGGCGGCGGGGAGTACGGGGGATGGACGGGCATGTCCTCTGGGTGCCCGGACCGGCGAACCGGCCAACACGGAGCGTCAGCCGTGTCCGATCAGGGCCGAGGGGTGGCCCCGATCCGACACGCCTGCTGATCAGCGCGCGCGCACCGGCCGGCGCACGCTGATCGCGTGCCCGCCGCTGTCCTTGCCCGTCACCCTGATGACGGTCCCCCCGTGCTTCAGCGTCAGGCACCGGGAGCGCGTGGAGACGCGCAGCGCGCGGCGTTCGCGGCCGAACGACACGCGCACCCCGCTCACGGCCGGGCCGACGCGGCGCAGGCAGACCCGGACGCCCTTCGACGTCTTGCGCACCCCGCTCAGCAGGATCCGCGCGTGCGGCGAGAACGCCACGGACCTCGTCGCGAAGGACGACGACGCACCCGAGGTGTACTGCTGCACCGTGTGCGGTGCACCGAGGTCGACGGTGAACCGCACCCGCCCCGCCGCGTCGGGCCGGACGGCCACCCCGTCGACATCGACCGCAAGGAGGCCCCCGAACAGCGGCGGCGACGTCACCGTCGTCGCCCCCGACCCGACGAACGTCGCGCCGCCGGCCCCGGCGTCCTGCATCTGCAGGAACTCCAGCGCCCGCCGGGCGTCCGCCTCCACCGTCCACCCGTAGACGCTGAAGCGCGGCTCCATCGACTTGTAGCTGAACGTCGCGGGCGGGCCGGGCGGCCCGGCGTCCAGCAGCTTGGTGAAGGCGTCCAGCGTGTCACGCGTCTCGCGCGTGAAGTTGACGACGGTGTGGCAACCGGCGCCGTAGTCCTTCCACAAGTGCGGCTTGGCGATGGCCGTCAGCCGGTCGTGGAAGCTGACGCTGCCCATGTGGACACCGCCCTCGATGACGCAGGAGATCGTGTCCGCCGACAGCGGGTCCTCCCCGATCCCCGGGTTGGGGACGCCGTTGGCGGTGCGCACCTGCAGGTCGACGTCGCGCAGGTTCTCGGCCAGATCGACCGGGTTGTGCCCCCGCCAGCGGATCTCCTGGGTGGCCCGCGGCCCGTAGATGTCGTCGACCGCGCCGCCGTCGAAGGTGGAGCTCGCGCTCAGCGCCGCGCCCAGCGCCGGGTTGTTGGAGTCCGTCGCGCCCGACAGGGTCGCGGCGGCCCCGAACAGGTCCGGGTGGCGCGCGGCGAGCATCACCGCCCCGTAGCCGCCCATCGAGATGCCGAAGATCATCCGGTGTGCGCGGTCGGGCTGCGTGCGGAAGTGGCCGTCGATGAACGGCAGCAGCTCCTCGATGACGAAGCGCTCGTAGGCCGGTGGACCGAAGGCGCCACCGTTGTACCAGTCGCTCCAGTAGCCGCTGTTGCCGTCCGGCGAGACGATGATCGCGGGGTACTTCTCGGCCAGCTTCTCGCCCTTGAGGAGCTTGTTGAAGCTGTCGTAGTTGTTCATCGTGCCGGCCGTGACGTAGGTCACCGGCCAGCGCCGCAACGGCTGTTCGTCATAGCCGACGGGCACGTTGACGGCGACCTTCGTCGGCGCGCTGAACGCGCTCGTCGCGAAGGTCAGCTCGACCACGCGGCCCGTGCGCGTCTCGCCGGTCAGCGTCGCCCCGTCGGCGCGCGCACCGGAGGCGCACAGGAGCAACAGCAGGATGCAGGCGGCGAGGGCCTTCACGCATCGAAGGATCGCAAACGGGTGCAGCTGAGCAGGCAACCCGCATATGAGACGCTGCCCGGCGATGCGCTACGAGCTCACCGCGGACATCGAGATCACCGGCGACCCGGTGCCGTGGCTGATCGAGCCCGAGCGCGTCGCCCGCTGGACGCGCACCGACGTCGCCCCACAGCCGGACGGCAGCTGGCGCGTCGAGGCCGGCGAGCACTACGGGGCGGCCTACGTCGCGAGCACGGCGGGACTGACCCGCAGCTACGTCCTGGCCAACGGCGACGCCTACACCCGGACCGTGACCTACACGCACGAGGGCACGACCGTGAGCTGCACCGTCGTCACCGACATCCCCGAGCTGGACGAGCGGGCTGCGCAGGCGGGCATCCGCGCCGAGCAGCGCGCCCTCGACGACGCGCTGGGCTCGCTGCGCGATCACGTCGAGGGACGCCGCCGCCTGTTCCGCCGCGGGTTCCCCGCCCAGCCGCTGTAGCCAACTTCCGCCACATCCCCGTACGCCACGGTATGGTCGCGACGTGGATCTCAACGACACTCCGGAGCAGTCGGAATACCGCGCCAAGGTGCGCGCCTGGCTCGATGAGCACGCTTCCGAGGCGCCGCAACCCGGCCCGAACGGACAGCGCGACCCCGCTGAATGGCGGGCCTGGCAGGGCACCCTCGCACGCGCGGGCCTGGTGGCCGTCACCTGGCCGAAGGTCTTCGGTGGGCAGGGCCTCGGCCCCATCCACCAGGTCATCGTCAACCAGGAGCTCGACCGCGCGAAGGCGCCCGGACCGCTGAACACGATCGGCCTGGGCATGTGCGGCCCGGCGCTGATGGTCCATGGCACCGAGGAGCAGCAGCGCCGCTACATCGAGCCGCTGCTCACCGGCGAGGAGCACTGGTCGCAGCTGTTCTCCGAGCCGGCCGCAGGCTCCGACGTCGCCGGCATCCAGTCACGCGCGGTGCAGCAGGAGGACGGCAGCTGGTCGATCACGGGCCAGAAGGTCTGGACGACCCACGCCCAGTACTCCGACTACGGCATCTTCGTCGCGCGGACCGACCCCAACGTGCCCAAGCACAACGGCCTGACGATGTTCATCGTGCCGCTGAAGGACACCGAGGGCGTGACGATCCGCGGCCTGCGCCAGATCCACGGCGAGGCGGAGTTCAACGAGATCTTCTTCGACAACGTCATCGTCGGAGAGGACGCGGTGCTCGGCGGCGTCGGCAACGGCTGGAAGGTCTCGCTGACGGTGCTGATGAACGAGCGCCTGTCGATCAGCGCCGGCGGCGGCTTCGGCTCCATGCTCGACGACGTCATCGGCGTGATCGCCGCCGACGTCGCCGCGCGGGAGGACAGCGAGCTGCGCGCGCGCCTGGGCGTCCTGGCCGCCGAGCTCACCGCCCTGCGGTTCACCGGCTACCGGATGCTCACGGCCGTCGCGCAGGGCCGCATCCCCGGCCCCGAGGCCGGCCTGATGAAGGTGACCACGGTCAACGCCGCGCAGGACGCCTACGACCTCGTCCTGGACGTCCTCGGTCCCGAGGGCCTCGACGATGACGCCCGCTGGAGCAAGGGCATCTCCGGCATCGCGGGCTTCCGCTCCGCCGGGGGCTCGGAGGCGATCCTCCGCAACACGATCGGCGAGCGAGTCATGGGCCTGGACCCCGAGCCCCGGGTGGACAAGGGCATTCCCTACAACGAGCTGAAGACGCGCGAGCGCGAGGCGGTGAAGGCATGAACTTCGGTCTGTCCGACGAGCAGACGCTCCTGAAGGAGGCGGCGCGCAACGCGCTGGCCCGCGCCGGCTCGGTCGCGGCCGCACGCGAGGCCATCGAGGACCCGGCGCAGCTGCCCGACCTCTGGCCCACCGCGGTCTCCGCGGGCTGGCCGGGCCTGCTGATCGGCGAGGACCGCGGCGGCGCCGGGCTCGGCGCCTTCGAGGCGATGCTCGTCGCCGAGGAGTGCGGGCGCGTGCTCGCCGGCGTGCCGCTGGTGGGCACGCTCCCGGCGACGGCGCTGCTGGACGCCGCGGGCGACGCGTCGCTGGCCGACGTCGCCGCCGGCACGGTCCGGCCGGCGCTGCTGGCGGCCCGTCCCGGCGACGGCGGCTGGACCGCCGACCCGGTCAGCGGCCGCGGACGTGTCCCGGCGCCGACCGCGACGCGCGAGGGCGACGACGTCGTCCTCGACGGCACCGTCGGGTTCGCGATCGACGTTCCGGGCGCCGACCTGCTGGTGGTCGTCTGCGCCGACGGCACCGCCGCGGCGGTCGACGCGCAGGCCGACGGCGTGGAGATCACGCCGGTCCGCCGCTTCGACGCGACCCGGTCCCTGGCCCACGTGACGTTGCGCGGCGCCCGCGGCCGCGTGCTCGACGTCAGCGCCGAGGACTGCGCGCTGGCCTGGCACCTCGGTCAGGGCCTGCTGGCCTCCGAGGCGCTCGGTGCGACCGAGGCGATGATGGAGATGGCCGTCGAGTACGCCAAGCAGCGCTTCACGTTCGGGCGCACGATCGGCTCCTACCAGGCGATCAAGCACCCGCTGACCGACGTGTTGCGCCAGGCCGAGAACACGCGCTCGCTGCAGTACTGGGCCGGGTGGGCCTGGGAGTCGCGGCCGGAGGAGTTCGGGCTGGCGACGGGCGCGCTGCGCACGGTCGCCGACCGCGCGCTGTCCTCCACGAACACGACGAACATCGTCACGTTCGGCGGCATCGGCGTGACCTGGGAGCACGATGCGCCCCTGTACTTCCGGCGCGCGACGCTGTCGACGCGGCTCCTCGGCGGCACCCACGCCGCCACGGACGCGTTCGCCGGCGAGCTGCTGGAACGGGGAGGCATTCCCGCGCACGCGTGAACTGGGATATCCTGAGTATGTGGATACTCAGGACATGCGAGACCCGGATGTGGACGTCGCGATCATCGGCGGCGGCTTCTCCGGCATCGGCGCGGCGATCAAGCTCGACGAGGCCGGCTTCGGCGACTACGTCGTCCTCGAGGCCGGCGACGGCGTCGGTGGCGCCTGGCACTGGAACACCTATCCGGGCGTCGCCGTCGACATCCCGTCGTTCAGCTACCAGTTCTCCTTCGAGCAGCGGGCAGACTGGTCGCGCGTCTACGCCCCGGGCAAGGAGCTCAAGGCCTACGCGGAGGACCTCGTCGACAAGTACGGCATCCGCAACCGCCTGCGCCTCAACACCAAGGTCGTCGGCTGCGAGTTCGACGACGAGCGCCACCTCTGGACGCTCACCGTCGAGAACGGCGACCCGTTCACCGCCCGCTACATCATCGGCGCGACGGGCGTCTTCGCGACCCCCAAGAAGCCGGACATCGAGGGCATCGACGACTTCGCCGGCATCACGATGCACACCGCGCGCTGGGACCACACCGTCGACCTGCGCGGCAAGCGCGTCGGCATCATCGGCACCGGCGCGTCGGCGGTGCAGGTCATCCCCGAGATCGCCAAGGAGGTCGAGCACCTCACCGTCTTCCAGCGCACGCCGATCTGGTGCATGCCCAAGCCCGACCGGGAGGTGCCCGGCTGGCTGGCGGCGCTGATGCGGCTGCCCGGCGGCAAGCTCCTCCCCCGGGCGCTGAGCCAGGCCTTTGTCGAGGCGACCTTCCCGCTGCCCGCCCAGTTCGGCGGCCGCTTCCCGCAGATCGCCGAGGCCGGCAAGCGCCAGGGCCTGGCCCACCTGCGCGACCAGGTGAAGGACCCCGAGGTCCGGGCCAAGCTCACGCCCCAGTACGGCGTCGGGTGCAAGCGTCCAAGCTTCCACAACGAGTACCTGGCGACGTTCAACCGGGACAACGTCTTCCTGGAGACGACACCCATCGCGTCGATCACGAGGACCGGCGTGCGCAACAGCGAGGGCATCGAGCACGAGCTCGACGTCCTCATCACCGCCACCGGCTTTGCGATGTTCGACGAGAGCGTCCCGCCCTACCCCGTCACCGGTCGCGACGGGCGTGACCTGGGGGCCTACTGGGACGAGCACCGCAACCACGCCTACGAGGGCGTGAGCATGCCGGGCTTCCCGAACATGTTCCT
>CAYUDT010000084.1:0-21026 GCA_964443695.1 uncultured Conexibacter sp.
GCGGGATGCGGACGTTCAGCTCGAACTGGCCCTGCATGCCGCCGATCGTGATCGCGGTGTCGTTGCCGATGACCTGCGCGGCGACCTGCAGCACCACCTCGGGCAGGACCGGGTTGACCTTGCCCGGCATGATCGAGGAGCCCTTCTGCAGCTCGGGCAGGTAGATCTCGCCGATGCCGGCACGCGGGCCGGAGCCCATCAGCGCGATGTCCTGCGCGATCTTGGTCAGCGAGACCGCGACGACCTTCAGCGCGCCGGACAGCTCGACCAGGGCGTCGCGGTTGGCCTGGGCCTCGAAGCGGTCCAGCGGCGGCGCGATCTGCTTGAGCTTGGTGTCCTTCTTCAGCTGCGCGATGACCTTCGGCGCGAACTTCGGGTCGGTGTTCAGGCCGGTGCCCGTGGCGGTGCCGCCCAGCGGGATCTGGCCGACGTGGACCAGCGCGGCCTCGATCCGCTCGATGCCCAGGTGGATCTGCGCGGCGTAGCCGTTGAACTCGGCGCCGAGCGTCACCGGGACGGCGTCCATGAGGTGCGTGCGGCCGGACTTGACGACGTCCTTGAACTTCTTGCCCTTCGCCGCGAAGGACTTCTCGAGCTTCTTCAGCGCGGGCAGCAGCGTGTTGACGCTCTGGTCCAGCGCGGCGAGGTGGACGGCGCTGGGGAAGACGTCGTTGGACGACTGGCCGTAGTTGACGTGGTCGTTTGGATGCGCGTCGGCCAGCGTGCCGAGGACCTCGTTGGTGTTCATGTTCGACGACGTGCCCGAGCCGGTCTGGAAGACGTCGATCGGGAACTGGTCGTCGTGCGTGCCGGCGGCGACCTCGGCGGCGGCCGCGGCGATGCGCGACGCCATGTCCTTGTCGATGAGGCCGAGCTCACCGTTGACGGTCGCTGCTGCACCCTTGATGCGACCCAGCCAGTGGATGACCGAGAGCGGAACGGTCTCGCCGGAGATGGGGAAGTTGTCGACGGCCTTCTTGGTCTCGCCGCCATAGAGAGTCTTCTTGGGCATAGGAGAAGTGACCCTACTCCTGCCGGATTTGTGCTGTCCTGAGGGTGATGCGTCACCTGTCCCGTGCCCTTGCCGCCGCCGTTCTCGCCGTCCTGGCGGGCGGCTCACCGGCCCACGCGATCGTCGGCGGCAAGGACGCCCCGGCCCGCACCTACGACGCCGTCGCCTACGTGAGCATCGCCGGCGCGGGCAACTGCACCGGCACGCTCATCGACCCGTCCTGGGTCATGAGCGCCGGTCACTGCGGGTCGCTGACGGGGACGATCATCGCCACGCCGATCGCGTTTCCCGCGGGCGCCGTGACGGTCACGCTCGGGACCACCGCCGCCGACCACAGCGGTGGTGACACCTACAGCGTCGATGACATCCGGCTGTCCTCGCAGTACCTCAACACCGAGGGCCACGACGTCACGCTGCTGCACCTCACCAGCGCGGCGCGGCAGACACCGGTGCGGATCGCCGGCACGGCGGGCGCCGACATCTGGAAGGTCGGCACGCCGCTGACCATCGCCGGGTTCGGGACCACGAAGGAGGGCGGCGACCAGCCGGCCACGATGCAGGTCGCCGAGGTGCCGCGCGTCAAGGACGACGACTGCGCCGCTGCCTACTCGACCTTCGAGCCGGTGACCCAGCTGTGCGCCGGCTACCCGCAGGGCGGCACCGACTCCTGCCAGGGCGACTCCGGCGGCCCGCTGTTCGGCCACGACGGCAACGGTGCCCTCAAGCTCGTCGGCGCGACGTCCTACGGCGACGGCTGCGCGCAGCCGGGCAAGTACGGCATCTACGCGCGCGTCGCCGACACCGAGCTGCGCGAGTGGGTCCGCGGCATCGTCCCCGGCGCGATCGACGACACGGCGACCGCGACGAAGGCCGACACCACCGGCGGTGGCCCGTCCGGTCCGCCGGTCGTGGCCAAGCCCGTCGCCCGGCTGGTCAAGCTGACCCGCAGCGCCAAGGGCGGCTCGTCGCTGACCGTGAAGCTCTCGGTCCCCGGCACGCTGACGATCAGCTGGAAGGTCTCCGGCCGGAAGACGGTCACGCGTAGCGTCCCGGTGAAGGCCGGCACGCGGCGCATCCACCTGACCACCCCGCGGGGCGCCAAGAAGGTTGCCGTGACCGTCAGCCTGATCTCCGGTCGCGACACGGTGAAGTCGATGAGGACCTTCCGGCTGAAGTAGGCGCAAGTTCTCGGGATGGCACCCGTTTCCGGTGCCATGTCCAACTTGCGTCGTCTCACCGGAGCGCTGGCGGCTGCCGTCGCGCTCGGTGCAGCCACTGCCGCTCCTTCCGAGGCCATCGTCGGCGGCCACGACACGGCCCCGGGTGCCTACCCGTCCGTCGCGCAGATCTCCTTCGGCCTCACCTTCGGCTGCACGGGCACGCTGATCGCCCCGACCTGGGTGCTCACCGCCGGCCACTGCGGCTCCATCACCGGTGACGCGGTCGGCACGCCCGCTGCCTGGCCCGCCGCCCTCATCGACGTCTACATCGGCGGCGATACGGCGTACACCGGTGCGCATCCGGCGGTCAAGAAGGCCTACGTCAACCCGGCCTACTTCGGCACCAAGGGCTACGACATCACGCTGCTGGAGCTGAAGGCGCCCGTCGCGGGCATCACGCCGACCAAGGTCGCGGGCACCGGCGAGGCGTCGCTGTGGGCGCCGGGCACGATGGAGAGGATCGTCGGCTGGGGCGTCACGCAGGAGAACGGCAGCGCCCCGGACCACCTCCAGGAGGCGCAGGTCCCGGTGCAGACCGACGCCGCGTGCGCGGCCTCGGTCGGCTCCTCCTATGAGTCGGCCACGCAGCTGTGCGCCGGCTACCCCGAGGGCGGCATCGACACCTGCCAGGGTGACTCGGGCGGCCCGATGTTCGGCCAGACCGCGACGGGCGTGCTGCGCGTCGTCGGCGCGACGTCCTACGGCGCCGGGTGCGCGCAGCCCAACGCGTTCGGTGTCTACGCCCGGGTGGGTGACTCCGTGCTGCGCGAGTGGATCCGCAGCAAGGCGCCCGCCGGCGTCGCCTGACCCCGGGAGGCACGGATGCACTCCCTGAAGGTTCTCGCCGCCGCGGTGATCGCGGCGGCGGTCGCCGCCACGCCGGCCGCGGCGGCGCGCCAGACGCGCGTCGTCGGCGGCCACGACGTCACCGATGCGCGCTACGCGGCCGTCGCCAACGTCGACATCGCCGGGCTGTTCGGCTGCACCGGCACGCTCGTCACGCCCGAGTGGGTGCTCAGCGCCGGACACTGCGGCTCGATCACCGGCGCCGCCGTCGGCACGCCCGTGGGCTGGCCCGCCGGTGCGATCACGGTCACGCTCGGCACCGCGAAGACCAACGGCGAGGGCGGCGAGACGATCACCGTCGACCAGGTCGTCGTGCCGCCGAACTACCTCGACACGGAGGGCTACGACATCTCCCTGCTGCACCTGGACACCGCAGCCAAGGAGACGCCGGTGCGCATCGCCGGCCAGGGCGCTGCGCCGATCTGGGCGGTGGGGACGCCGCTGACGATCGCCGGCTTCGGCCTCACCAAGGAGGACGGCGACCGGCCGGACACCATGCAGGTCGCCGAGGTGCCGCGCGTCAAGGACCAGGACTGCGCCGCCGCGTACTCCTCCTTCGAGACGAAGACCCAGCTGTGCGCCGGCTTCCCGCAGGGCGGAACCGACACCTGCCAGGGCGACTCCGGTGGACCGCTGTTCGGCCATGACGCCGACGGCGTGCTGAAGGTCGTCGGCGCGACGTCCTACGGCGACGGCTGCGCGCAGCCGGGCAAGTACGGCGTCTACGCCCGAGTGTCCGACGACACGCTGCGCGAGTGGATCCGCAGTCAGGCCCCTGCTGCGATCGACGACCAGGTCAAGCTGCAGCCCACCGCTCCGGTGGCTGCGGCCCCGGCACCTGGCGCGACCCCGGCCGCGTCCCGGGCTACGCCGGCCGCTGCGGCGCTGAAGGTCGACGTCGCCACCGACCGCACGCGTCGCGCGACGCTGGCCCGGCAGGGCGTGCGCGTCCGCTTCAGCTGCAGCGCCGCGTGCGACGCGGTCCTCACGCTGAAGGTCAACGGCAAGGTCGCCGGGCGCGCGGCCGTGCACCGCGGCGCCGCCGGGCGCGCGACGGTGCGCCTCAAGCTGCGTCGGGGGACGACCGTCGGGAGGGGCGCACGGGCGTCGGTTCTCGCGGTCGTCTCCCCGCAGGCAGGGGGCACCGCCGTGACGCTCAGACGCGCGGTGAAGCTGGCCTAGCGAGGATGTGGATCGGCCCTGCCTGCCGGACGGGCAGGGTCGACTCGAGGTTCTCGACGGTATAGCCCGCCGCGGCGAGGAGGTCGCAGATCTCGTCGTTGGTGGCGTGCAGCTCGCAGATGACCGTCGGGCCGTGGGCGGCGAGCGTCTCCGCGAGGCCGGTCAGCGCGGCGATCTCCGAGCCCTCGATGTCCAGCTTGATCACGTCGGGGACGGGCAGGCGGCCCGCCGCGATCTCGGTGTCCAGCCGCATGACCTGCACGTCGTGGGTGCCCACGGTCTGCGGATGATGGCCGCGGTCGTCGAGATGCGACCAGCCGTGGTCGGACACCTGCAGCAGCGTCCCGCGGCCGTCGTGGTCGGACACCGCGGCCTGCACCACCTCGACCGGCTCGGAGGGGTTCAGCGCGAGGTTCTCGTCGAGGAGCGCCAGCGTGTCCGGCGACGGCTCGAAGGCGATGACCCGTCCCGCGTCCCCCGCGAAGCGTTTGGCCAGCAGCGCGAAGAAGCCGAGGTTGGCGCCGATGTCGTAGACCACCGCGCCCGGGGCGATGGTCCGCCGCATCGCCTCCTGGACGCAGACCTCCACCGAGCCGTGGACCAGGTGGTAGGCGTGCGCCTGGTGCAGCGGCAGGCCACGGGTGTGCAGGCGGATGCCGACGCCCGGCCCGTAGGCGACGGTGATCGGGCCGGTCAGCGCCTTCTCGGTGGCCTTGAGGATCTGGCCACCCGCGGGCAGCGCCCCGATGCGCAGGTGCATGCGGCTGCCGACCCGGAACACGCGCGTGCGGATGGCGGTGGTGGCCTTCATCCGCAGAAGGCTGTCAGTTCCCGCGCCACGCCGATGGGATCGTCGTAGGCGAGCAGGAAGCCGGTGCCGCTGAGCGTCCGCAGCTGCGCGTCGGGGAGCAGGTCCAGCGCCTCCTCGGCAGCGCCGAGGGGGTGCATGCGGTCCTCGTCGGCCCACAGCAGCAGCGTGGGCATCTCCAGCAGGCGGTACGCGTCGAGCAGGTCGTGCTGCGCACCCGCCGGCCAGCGCCGGGCGAACTTCGCCCACGCGTGCGCGAGCGTCGCGTTGCCGCCCACGTCGGCGAACGCGTGGCGGAACAGGTCGCGCGCGGCGGGGTTGTTGCGCGACGTCAGGCCCATGCCGAAGTCCGGGCGGAAGACCGCGCGCGCCGCGGCGTGCGTGAGCGCGCGGTCCAGGCCGGGGACGGCGGCCGCGCGGGAGGCGATGCGCCAGGCCGCGCGCCGCCTGGGGTCCGGCGCCGCGTGGTGCAGCCGGTTGGGCATCAGCACCAGCCGCTCCGGCGTGAGCCGCCGGGTGGCCACGGAGTGCAACAGGATCTCGGCGCCGATGCCGTGTCCGCCCACCAGCGGCCGCGGCCCGCAGGTCTCGGTGCAGAACGCGCTCATCACGTCGCAGAACCACTCGCGCGTGTAGGGGTGGCGGGGGCGGTCCTCGCTGTCGCCGTGCAGCGGCAGGTCGGGGAGGATCAGCCGGAAGCGGTGGGTGACGTGCTCGACGATCGGCTCGAACTCGCGGTGGTTCAGCAGCGCGCTGTGCAGCAGCACGAGGCCCGGGCCGGTGCCGGACTCGCGGTAGGCCACGCGCGTGCCGTCGCGGTGGTGGAAGAGCCGGAGGCGCATCGGGCTCACGACTGCCGGAGGCGGCCCCCGCCGCGGTCACGCCGCTCCGGGTCGCCGCAGGTGGGCCACGCCGGCCTCATCCCTGCGCGAACCCCTTGTCGATGCCCGCGTCGATCGCGGCGCGCTGCGCCGGCGCGTCGGCGATGACGGCACCGCCGACGGACTCGATCCGCCGCACGAGCTCGGCCATCACCCCCGCAGTGCGCTCGGCGCCCTTGCGCGTCGCCCCGATGAGGTAGCCCAGCTGCGCTGCGGCCACCGCGTCGCCGGCACGCGCCCGCACCGCCAGCCGCTCGGCCGCGCGGTGGAAGGTCACGCCGACGTCCTGCAGCTCGGCGTCGGTGTCGGCGTCGGAGACGCAGCGGCTCAACGGCGCGCCGTCGGGCAGGGCCGGAGGGGCTTGGGCCAGGGCCGCTTCCACGGCGGTCACGGATTCGGTGCAGGAACTGGGCACGGGCGGGCGGGCGTCATCGCCGCAGCCGCTCACGACGCCGGCCAGCAGCGCGACAGCCAGCGTGGTGCGCCAGGCCCACAGCACCACCCCAGCCTACCCGCGCGGGGGGCGTCGGCCCGCGCCACGCCACCTGGATGTCCGGAGCCACCCTCGCCCTGCCCAACCGGGTAGCCAAAGCTACGGTCATGGGCTAGCTTCGGCTACCCGGTGCGCGGAGGGGTGGGGTCGAACGTCGGTCGCACTAGCCTGGGCGCGTGGCGCTGCGCCGATCTCCTCACGACCGCGAGATCCTGCGCCTTGCCGTCCCCGCGCTGGGTGCACTGGCGGCCGAGCCGCTGTACGTCCTGGCGGACACGGCGATCGTCGGGCACCTGGGGACCAGGGAGCTGGCCGCGCTGGCGCTGGCGGCCACGATCCTGGGCTCCGTCGTGGCGCTGTGCAACTTCCTGGCCTACGGCACGACGGCGCAGGTCGCCCGGCTGCACGGCGCGGGGGAGACGGCGCGGGCCGACGCGATGGCGGCGCAGTCGCTGTACCTGGCGACGGCTGTCGGCGTCGGCGTGGCGCTCCTGCTGGTCGCGCTCGCCAGCCCGCTGACGGCGCTACTCAACGGCGAGGCCAACGACCTCGCCGCCCGCTACCTGCGGCTCAGCGCACCCGGCGTCCCCTGCGCGTTGATCGCGCTGGCCGGCCAGGGCTACCTGCGCGGGGTCGACCGGCTCAGGACGCCGCTGGTCATCCTCATCGCCGCCAACGCGGCCAACGTCGTGCTGGAGGTCGTGCTCGTCTACGGCCTGGACCTCGGCCTCGACGGCAGCGCGCTGGGCACGGTCGCCGCCCAGCTCGGCATGGCGGCGGCGTTCGCGTACCTGTTGCTGGACGCCCACCACGCACGGCGCCCCGACCTCCTGGCCATCCGCCGGCTGATGGGCTACGCGACCGACCTGCTGCTGCGCACCGGGTCGCTGCTGGCCGCGTTCACCGTGGCCAGCGCCGTCGTCGCCCGCGAGTCCGACGCTGCCCTCGCCGCCCACCAGATCGCGATGCAGCTGTTCATCTTCCTGGCCCTGGTGCTCGACGCGATCGCGATCGCGGGGCAGGTCATCGTGGGACGGATGCTCGGGGCCTCCGACCTCGCCGGGGCGCTCGCGGCGGCCCGCCGGATGATCCTCTGGAGCCTCGTGGTCGGGTGCGGCTTCGGGGTGCTGCTGCTCGCGCTCACCGACCTCATCCCGCGGGCGTTCAGCAGCGACGGTGCCGTCCTGCACGAGGCCCGCCTGCTGTGGCCGCTATTCGCGTTGCTGCAGCCGTCCGGTGCCATCGTCTTCGCCCTCGACGGCATCCTCATCGGCGCCTCGGACACCCGTTACATCGCGCGGGCGATGGTGGTCGCGCTGCTCTGCTTCCTGCCGGTGGTGCTCGTCGCCAACGCCCAGGGCTGGGGCGTCGTCGGCATCTGGAGCGCCCTGAACGTCCTGATGGTCGCCCGCCTGGCGACGATGGCGCTGCGCTTCAACACGCAGGCCTGGGCCCGGGTCGGCGCGACCGTCTGAAGGTTCACCGGCACCAAACCTGCGCAAAGCCGCAGAAGCCCTCCGAAATCCGGCCAGACCGTGCGATCACTGCGCATATGCCTCAGCCCGCCCGCCTTGGGCTCACCGTGTCGCAGACCGCGCGCCATCTCGGCGTGTCGATCTCGACCGTCCGCCGCTGGTCGGACGCCGGCCATCTGACGGGATTCCGCACGCCCGGCGGCCAGCGCCGCTTCACGCGCGAGCAGCTGGACGAGTTCCTGCGGTCGCTGGAGGACCATCCCGCCCGGCCGCCCCGTCGCTGGGACGACCCGAAGTCCTCCTAGCGCAGCAAACCTGCCCAAATGCAGGCAACCCTGCACGGGTTGCCGTCGCGGTGACCGCAGCCGATCCTGCTACACATGCCCGCGATCCGGACGAACGCCGCTGCTGCCATGCTCGGCGTCTCCCCGAACACGCTGCGCTCCTGGGAGCGCCGTTTCGGCTTTCCCGCGCCCCAGCGCACCCAGGGCGGGCACCGGCAGTTCGAGCTGGCCGAGATCGAGGCGCTCCGCTCCGCCTTCGAGGAGACGCACAACGTCTCGTCGGCCATCGCGGTCGCCCGCGAGCGCGGCGCGGGCCCGGCCACCTCGCAGCGCCTGCGCAGCGCGCTGACCCGCTTCGACGAGCACGCCGCCGACCGCCTGCTCGAGGAGTCGCTGGCGACGCGCTCGCTGGAGCGGACCGTCGAGGAGGTCCTGCTCGAAGGCCTGGCCGAGCTGTCGCTCGACGGCGATGGCGAGACCGCCGAGTACGGCTTCGCCTGGCGCTGGGCCGCCGGCTGGCTGGCCGCGCAGGGCCGTCTGACGCCCCCGGCCTCGCGCCACGAGGGCGTCCTGATCTTCGACGCCACCGCCCCCGTGGACCTCGACGCGCTGCACGCCCAGGCGCTGGACCTCGTCCTGCGTCGCGCCGGCCTGCGCGTGCTGTCGCTCACGGTGACGCTCGAGCCGACGCGGCTGGTCCGCGCGCTGCACGCGCTGGAGCCCTCGGCCGTCGTGCTCACCGGCCGCCGCGCGTCGCTGGACGCGCTGGGCCGCCTGGTCTACGCCGCCCGCCGCCAGGGCGGCGAGGGACTGCACGTGCTCGACTACCGCGGCGCGCTCGGCGCGACCGGGGCGTCGACCGTCACGACCATCGGCACGACGCCGCTCGAGGCCCGCGAGATGCTGCTCGCGGCGGTTGCGACCCCCGCGCAGTCCACGCGGCGCCTGCGGGTCGCCGCTTCGTGATGAAGCACGGCATCTTCGTCGCGCCGTTTGACGAGTGCAGTGACCCCAAGCTGCTGGCCGACCTGGCCCGGGACGCGGAGCGGGCCGGCTTCGACGGCTTCTTCCTGTGGGACCACATCCGCTACCGCGCGCCCACGGTCGAGGTCAGCGACGCCTGGATCGCGCTCAGCGCGATCGCGTGCGCGACGTCGACGATCCGCCTCGGCCCGCTGATCACGCCGCCCGCGCGGCGGCGTCCTTGGAAACTGTCGCGCGAGGCCGTCACGCTGGACCACCTCAGCAACGGCCGTGTCGTGCTCGGCCTCGGCCTCGGCGGCGACAACAGCGGTGAGCTGTCGGAGTTCGGGGAGGTCACCGACGACCGCGAGCGGGGCGGCATGCTCGACGAGGCGCTGACCTTGCTGGACGCCTGCATGTCCGGCGAGCCCGTGAACGTCGCGGGCGACCACTGGCAGGTCGACACCGGCCCGCTGCTGCCGCGGCCCGTCCAGCGACCGCGCATCCCCTTCTGGCTGGCCTCGCGCTGGCCGGCGCGCAAGCCCGTCCGGCGCGCCGCGCGCTACGACGGGCTGTTCCCGATAGAGCTCGTCCCCGAGCAGCTCGCCGAGCTCGTCGCGGAGGTGCGCGAACTGCGCGCCCACGACGCGCGCCCCTTCGATGTCATCGCCGAGGACGACGCCGGCAGCAATCCCGCGCCTTGGGAGGACGCGGGGGCCACATGGCTGCTGGCGTCCTTCGGTCAGACACCGCCGCTCGCGGACGTGCGCGCGGCGATCGCCGCCGGGCCGCCGCGGAGCTCCTAGGGCGACGCGGTGACGGTGGCGACGGGGACGAAGTCCCTGATCACCTGAAGCAGGTGGGCACGCACGAGGTCGGGCCGTTCGTCGGGCAGGAAGTGCCCGTGCCCGTCGATCAGCTCGACCTCGTAGTCGTCGGCGTTGGCGTGCTCCTTGGCGACCATCGACGGGTCGATGGCCACGTCCTCGGTGCCGAAGAGCACGCGGACCGGCACGGTCATCCGGCGCTGCTCGGACCTGAACGCCGCCAGCGGCATCTCGCGCAGCAGGAAGGTCCGGTAGGTGTCGCGCCCGGCGCGGGCGTTGACCGGGTCACGGAAGCGGTCGGCGAACCAGTGCCGGTCCTCGGCGCTCATCGCCGTCTTGTCGGTGAGCGCCATCCGCAGGGCGATGTCGAGGACCGGCGTGTGGCGCATCAGCTGCCGGCCGAGCAGCGCCATCGCGGGCTGGTACTGCAGCAGCCGCCAGGAGTGGCGGGCGACCAGGAGCGGCGGCTGCCACAGGTGGGCCATGTTGACCACCGCGTAGGCGTGGAAGCGCTCCGGCGCGCGCAGCGCCATGAGGTAGCCGATCCACCCACCCCAGTCGTGGGCCAGCAGGGTGACCTTGGTCAGCCCCAGCGCGTCCATCAGCGCCAGGACGTCTGAGGCCACCTCCTCCTTGGCCCAGTCGTGCGGGGCCGCGCCGCTCCAGCCGTAGCCGGGCAGGTCGGGCGCGATGATCCGGACGCCCTCCGGCGGATCGGCGAGCAGGTCGCGCCAGGCGTAGTGGTGCTGGGGCCAGCCATGCAGGGCCAGGACCGGGAGCCCGTCCGGGTCCCCGGCCTCGGTCACATGGAAGCTCACACCGCGGGCGTCGACGAACGAGCGGCGGACGCCGGCGATCGGGGGCGGGGTGAGAGGAATCGTTCGGCGGGGCACGAACGGAGAATATTCGGCGGTTCCGTCCGCGGCGAAGGCGAAAATGCGCGCCGATGCCGACCATGATTGGGGACGAGCTGGCTCACCGTGCGCTGGAGTCGCTCCAGCTCGCCGAGGCCAGCGTGCGCCGTCGCCTTGCCGCCGACATCGAGCGTGAGGGACTGAGCCAGTCCGGCTTCACCATCCTCGCCGAGCTCGCGCGGGCCGGTGGAGAGCTGGAGCTGCGCGACCTGCGGGAGCGGATCGGCACCTCCAAGGCCAACGCGACGGAGGTCGTGACGACCCTCGAGCTGCGCGGCCTCGTCATCCGCACGCGCATGGCCCACGACCGCCGCGCCGCCGTCGTCGCCATCACCGCGACCGGTGCCGAGGTCGTCGACCGGCTGGCCCCGGAGCGCAGCGCGTGCATCGAGGGCGCGTTCGCCGTGCTCGACGAGGAGGAGAAGCGCTTCCTCGACGAGATCTGCCGCAAGCTCGCGGCCTAAGGCCAGCCCTTAGCACTTCGACTGGTGTGCCGCATGGTCCTGCGGGACCGTGGAGGCATGATCACCGACAACGTCCCTGTCGTCACCGACGCCACCTTCGCGGCCGAGGTCCTCGACGCCGACACGCCCGTCGTCGTCGACTTCTGGGCGTCATGGTGCGGTCCCTGCCGCGTCATGTCGCCGATCCTCGACGAGATCTCCGTCGCCCGTGACGACCTGAAGGTCGTCTCGCTCGACGTGGAGGCCAACCCCCAGGTCGTCGCCGAGTACGGCGTCCTGTCGATGCCGACCTTCCTGGTCTTCAAGGCCGGGCAGCCGGTCGGCCAGCTCGTCGGCTCGCGGCCCAAGCGCCGCCTCGAGGCCGAGCTCGACACCATCCTGGGCAGGTAGCTTCCCCGCGTGGACCTGCGCCAGCTCCAATCGTTCGTCGCGGTCGCGCGTCACGGCAACGTGACGCGGGCCGCCGAGGAGGAGTACGTGACGCAGTCCGCGCTGTCGCAGCAGCTCAAGCGGCTGGAGGACGAGGCCGGCGTGCGGCTGCTGACGCGAACCTCGCGCGGCGTCGAGCTGACAGCCGCCGGAAGCGACCTGCTGGCGCACGCCGAGCGGGTCCTCGCGGAAGTGGCGGCCGCGCGCGCGGCGCTCGCCGAGCACGCCGACGTGACCCGCGGGGTGGCCCGGGTGGCCACGACGGCCGCCGACGGGGCGCGCCTGCCCGGCGCGCTGGCATCCTTCCACGCGCGCGAGCCCGCCATCAGGGTCGCCCTCCGCCACGCCGTCGCCGGCGACCTGCCCGCGTTGCTGCGCCGCGGAGGCGCCGACCTCGCGCTGGGCGCCCTTGCGGGAGACCAGGTCGCGGGCCTCGACGTCGACGAGCTCGCGCCGGAGCCGCTGCACGCCATCGGCGCCCCCGGACAGACACCGCCGGCGTCGGTCGACGAAATGCGCGGCCGGGCGCTGATCCTGCCCGAGCCGGGCAGCGCCCTGCGCGATCACATCGTCGCCGCGTGCGAGGCAGCGGGCTTCGGCCCCGTCGTCCTCTTCGAGGTCTCCGACCCGGCCGCGATCCGCGAGCTGACGTCCGCCGGCCTGGGCGTGTCGGTGGCCCCCGCGTCGTGGCTGGAGCAGCCCGGCGCGGAGGTCAGCGCAGCCCGCCTGGGCGACCACTGCCTGCGGCTCTCGCTGCTGGCCTCCACCCAGCTGTCGCCTGCAGCGGCCCTGTTGCGCGACCATCTGCGTGACACGCTGGGCGCGTAGCCCGCGTCGTCCCCACACCCATGCGTCGTCTCCTTCTCGTCATCGCCGGCCTGGCCGTGCTGTCCACCGCGCCGGCGCTGGCCACGCGTCCGTCGGACATCGTCGGCGGCAGCGCCGCGCCCGACGGCGCCTATCCCGCGCAGGCCTACCTGGAGGGCACGGTCTGCGGGTTGGTCTGCGGCGTGGGTGACAGCACCTACTCCTGCGGGGCCACGCTGATCGCCAAGCGCTGGTTGATCACCGCCGGGCACTGCCTGGAGGACGCCAACTCCATCACGGTGCGCCTCGGGTCCAACAGCTCCGACAGCGGTGGCCACGTCTACGAGGTCGCCGCCTTCAGCGCGATGCCGGGCTTCGACGCGGACACGCTCAACAACGACGCTGCGCTGCTGGAGCTGGCCGAGGACGCGCCGGACACGCCGCTGCCGCTGGCCGGCCCGACCGCCGATGCCGCGGCAGCCCAGCCGGGGCAGACCGGTCGCGTCATCGGCTGGGGCACCACCAGCGAGGGTGCGGCGACCACGCCGACCGAGCTGCGCCAGGTCGATGTCCCGATCGTCTCCGACGCCACCTGCGACGACAATTACGGCAGCCGCCTCATCAAGCCGGTCATGTTCTGCGCGGGCTTCCCCCAGGGCGGCAAGGACAGCTGCCAGGGCGACTCCGGCGGGCCCTTCATGGTCCGGTCCTCCGGCGCCTACCAGCTGCTGGGCCTGGTCTCCTGGGGCGACGGCTGCGCGCAGGCCGGGGGCAAGTACGGCATCTACACCGAGCTGTTCAACAGCGACATCCGCGCCTGGGTGCTGTCGAAGGTGGGGACGCCGCCCGCGGTGACGATCACCCCGGCCACGGGGACGACCGGGGTCCAGCAGACGCTGCACGCGGCCGTCACCGCGACCGCCCCGCACACCGTCGACGCGATCACGTGGGACCTCGACGGCGACGGCGTCTTCGACGACGCCACCGGCGCCGATGCGTCCTTCACCCCGGCCTCGTCGGGCACCACGCCGGTGCGCGTGCGGGCGACCGACGACACCGGGCTGGTCACCGTGGTGCAGCGCGACGTGACGGTGACAGACCCCGGCACCCCCGCGCCGACCACGACCACCACGGACACCGCGCCCGTGACCACCACACCGGCGCCGGCGACGACGTCCGCCACGACGGCGACCGAGCCGCCCGCTGCGCCGCCGCAGCCCGTCACCCCGCGGGCCACCCGCGGGGTCCCGCTCATCAAGGTGTCGGCGAGGACCGGCGGGCACCGGCTGCGCGTCACCGGCACCGTCCTGGGCGACGGCTGCGGCGGCGGCGACCTGCGCCTGATGATCAAGCGCGGCGGCAGGCTGCTGGATCGCTTCACCTCCGCGCTGGGCGACGACTGCACCTTCGCCCGTACCTACGAGGTCCGCGGGCGCCTGAAGATCTACGTCGCCTTCCTGGGGACCGATGCGCTGGAGCCCTACAAGCTCGTCAAGGAGCGCCGCGTGCAGTAGCGGTCACTGCGCGCCGCAGACCTCGCCGACCGTGGCACCGCAGGCCGGCCGCGGCGGCACCTGGCCGGGCGTGTCGACGACCGGGAGGTCGAGGTGCGACGCCGCGCGGTCGATCGTGATGCCCCCGAGGTCGGTGGTGGACGGCGCGTAGGACGTGCCGTCGACCGGGTCGCCCAGCGGCGGGGCGGTGAGCGTGACCTTCAGGCGCGAGCCGGCCCGCAGGACCTTGGCGACGGGACCCAGCCCGATGTCGATGCCGGTCGAGACGCCGGCGGGCATGTAGCTCAGCGCGTCGAACGGGTGGAACGGCGCGCCCGGGCGCGAGCGCGCGGGGTCGACCGCCCGCAGCGCCAGCCGCAGCGGCGCGCGCGCGAACGGCACCTCGGCACCGTCGGGGCGCACCTCGCTGAGGACGGCGAAGAGGTCGGCGTCACCCGCCGTGGACATCACCTGCAGGTGCAGCGACGCGTCGCCCGTGAGGACGGTCGTCCGGTCGAGGGCGGGGAGCGTCCAGCGCACCGCGAACGGCGGCTGCGTCGGCGAGCTCTCCCGGGAGGCCGAGGCGCCGAGCGTCAGCATCACATCGCTGCCGCTGCCCAGCGGCAGCTGCTTGCGGGTGCCGGCCGGCGGCCAGGCGGCAAAGCCGGTGGCCAGGCCGGCGACGAGGTCCCGGGAGGCCAGCTCGTACAGCGCGGTCACCGGCGGCGTGGCCCGCAGCGGGTCCGTGCCCGCCTGGCGGGGCACGGCGCGACGGGCGCTGCGGCGCTTGACGAGGCGGCGCCCCGAGCGGGCGGTCCGCGCGCGCCGGTGGACGCCGGTCGTCGCGACCGGGCCGGCGACCACCGGCGCCGATGTGGCGAAGCGGTCCCGCAGCCACCACGTCAGCCACTGCGTGACGCGCTGCTGCACCAGCGGGATGCGCGCCGGCGTGTCGTGCAGGCCCGCGGTGACGATCAGCCGGTTGGGCGCGGTGAGCCTGCGTGCCACCTCGACGCCGCCGGTGCGGACCGTGTCGTCCTGCAGCGCGACGGTGACCAGCGTCGCCGCCCGGATCCTCGCGGCGTTCTCGACCGCGCTGCGCGCGCGGTAGTCGGAGCCGTCGAGCTGCTGGGCGATCGGCGTCGTCGTCATCCAGCCGGTGGCCGGGTCCTGGTCGGGGCGGCAGGCGCCGTCGTAGGCCCCGGCCGGGACGCCGACGAACAGGGTCGGGACGCGCAGGTCCAGCACGCCACCGGGGCGGGCGACGTCGCGGTAGACGTCACCGACGGGGACGATCGGCGCGATGGCGTCCAGGGCCGGCGGTTGGAGCTCCGCGGCCAGCAGTTGCGACGTGCCCAGGTAGGAGACGCCGGCCATCCCGACGTGGCCGCTGCTCCAGGGCTGCCTGGCCGCCCAGGCGATGACGTCGGCGACATCGCGTGCCTCCTGCGGGGACCACGGGTCCCACTGGCCGCTGCTGCACCCCGTCCCCCGGACGCTGACGTTCAGCACGGCGATGCCCTCGTCGACCAAGCCCGGAGGGGCGCCGGTGTCGAGGGCCGCGGTGTCCGCCTCCCCGGTGCCGTAGGGGCCGGCGACGACCACCACGGGGACCTTGCCGGAGCCCGCCGGGCGGAAGATCGAGGCGTGCAGGGTCGCCCCGCCGCTGACCGGGATGTCGACCTGCTCGCGGGCGTGCGCGGGCGCGGCAAGCGCCAACCCGAGCAACGTTGCGACAATCAACGGTCGCATGTCCCAGCAGCGTACCCCGGTGGACCCCAGCCAGCGCTTCCCCGACCTCGAGGTGCAGATCCTCGAGCGGTGGCGCGAGCGCGATGTCTTCAACGAATCGCTGCGCCGGCGCGAGGGCGCGCCGTCCTACGTCTTCTACGAGGGCCCGCCCACGGCCAACGGCCGGCCGGGCGTGCACCACGTCCTGGCGCGCGTCTTCAAGGACATCTACCCGCGCTTCAAGACCATGCGCGGCTTCCGCGTCGACCGCAAGGGCGGCTGGGACTGCCACGGCCTGCCGGTCGAGATCGCCGTCGAGCAGCAACTCGGGCTGAAGTCCAAGCAGGAGATCGAGGACTACGGCATCGAGGCGTTCAACAAGCAGTGCCGCGAGTCGGTCTTCACGTTCCTGGAGGACTGGGACGCGCTGACCGAGCGGATCGGCTTCTGGGTCGACCTCGACCACGCCTATCGCACGCTGGACTCCAGCTACGTGGAGAGCGTCTGGTGGGCGCTGAAGGAGATCTTCGGCAAGGGCCTGCTGTACGAGGGGCACCGCGTCGTCCCCTACTGCCCGCGCTGCGGCACCGCGCTGTCCTCCCACGAGGTGGCGCTGGGCTACAAGGACGTCGTCGACACGTCGGTCTACGCGACGTTCGGCGTGCTGCAGCAGACGGGCCCGGTGCAGGTCGGCGACCAGCTGGTCATCTGGACCACGCTGCCGTGGACGATCGTCCCCAACGCCGCGATCGCGGTGCACCCGGCGCTGGAGTACGTCCGCGCCGCGAAGGACGGCAAGGTCTACGTCGTCGCCAAGGCGCTGGCCGACCGCGTGCTGGGCGAGGAGTCCTACGAGGTCCTCGACACGTTCACCGGTGCCGACTTCGCGGGCGCGCCGTATGAGCCGGCGTTCGACTACATCACCAACGAGGAGTACGGCGAGCGCGCCCGCACGGTGCTGACCGCCGACTTCGTGTCCGCCGAGGACGGCTCTGGCCTGGTCGGCACCGCCATCGCCTTCGGCGAGGACGACTACAAGCTCGGCACCGGTGCGGGCCTCAACGTCATCAACCCGGTGCTGCCCGACGGTCGCTTCGAGGACCGCATCGGCCCGTTCGGGGGCATGAACGTCCGCGCGGCCGACGCCGGCGTCGTGGAGGACCTGCGCGCGCGGGACCGCCTGCTGCGCGCCGAGGACTACAAGCACTCCTTCCCGCACTGCTGGCGCTGCTCGACGCCGCTGCTCTACTACGCCAAGCCCTCCTGGTACATCCGCACCTCCGAGCTGCGCGAGGAGCTGAAGGCGTCCAACGAGACCGTCAACTGGTACCCGCCGCACATCAAGCACGGCCGCTTCGGCGACTGGCTGGAGAACAACGTCGACTGGGCGCTGTCGCGCGAGCGCTACTGGGGCACGCCGCTGCCGGTGTGGCGCGGCGACGACGACCCGTCGGAGCTCATGTGCATCGGCTCGCTGGCGGAGCTGGCCGAGCTGTCGGGCGTGACGCTGGACGACCCCCACCGTCCCTACGTCGACGACGTGACGTTCACCTCGCCGGTGTCGGGCCAGACGATGCGCCGCGTCCCCGAGGTCATCGACGTCTGGTTCGACAGCGGCTCGATGCCGTTCGCCCAGCACGCCGCCCCATGGTCGGCGGAGGGCCAGGCGGTCTTCGAGCAGCAGTACCCGGCGGACTTCATCTGCGAGGCGATCGACCAGACCCGCGGGTGGTTCTACTCGCTCATCGCGGTGTCGACGCTGCTGTGGGGCCGGTCGTCCTTCGAGAACGTCGTCTGCCTGGGCCACATCCGCGACGCGGACGACAAGAAGATGTCCAAGTCGCTGGGCAACATCGTCGTCCCCAACGAGGTCATCGACGTCCACGGCGCCGACGCGCTGCGCTGGTACTTCTTCACCGCCAAGCAGCCGTGGGACGGCTACCGCTTCTCGGTGGACGCCGTCGGCGAGTCCTCGCGCGTCCTGCGCCAGCTCTGGAACACCTACGCGTTCCTGACGCTCTACACGGTCGAGGACGGCGTCGAGGCGACCGAGACGGAGCTGGACCGCTGGGTGCGCTCGCGCCTGGCCGCGACCGTCGAGGCGGTCACGAGCGGGCTGGAGTCCTACGACGCCACGGGCGCCGGGCGGGCCATCGGCGCGTTCGTCGACGACCTCAGCAACTGGTACGTGCGCCGCTCGCGCCCGCGTTTCTTCGACGGTGACCCGGGCGCGTTCGCGTGCCTGCGCGAGTGCCTGGAGACCGTGTCGCTGCTGCTGGCGCCGTTCACCCCGTTCGTGGCCGACGAGATCTACGCGGGCGTCGGCGGCACCGAGCCGTCGGTGCACCTGTGCGACTGGCCGGCGGCCGGTCAGCGCGATGTGGAGCTCGAGGAGGACATGGCCGTCGCGCGCGAGGCGGTGCGCATGGGTCTGGCCGCACGTGGCGGGTCGAAGATCAAGATCCGCCAGCCGCTGCGGGAGGCCGTCGTGGTCGCGGCCGGCCGCGAGCGGGCCGCCATCGAGCGGCTGGCGTCGGTCATCGCCGACGAGCTCAACGTCAAGACGGTGCGGCTGGTCGAGGCCGCCGACGAGCTGGGCTCCTACGCGCTGAAGGCCAACTACCGCTCGCTGGGCCCGCGCTTCGGCAAGTCGATGCCGCAGGCGGCCGCCGCGATCGAGGCGCTGGATGCGGCCGACGTCGCGGCCGCCTTCCGCGAGGGCCGCCACGTCGGCGTCTCCGTCGAGGGCCACGACCACGAGCTCGGGCCGGATGACATTCAGTTGGTCCTCCAGCCGCTCGACGGGTACCAGATCGAGCGCGAGGGCACCCACGCCGTCGCCCTGGACCTGACGATCACCGAGGAGCTCCGCGTGGAGGGACTGGCCCGAGACATCGTGCGCGCCGTGCAGAACACCCGCAAGGACGCCGGACTGGACGTGTCCGACCGCATCGAGCTGTCGTTCCGCGGGGATGCGGGGCTGCTCGACGTCGCCCGGCAGTTCGAGGAGTACATCGCGGGCGAGACGCTCGCGACGACAGTTGCGTACGACATGTCCGATGAAGAGGGTGTGACCGTCACCATCGACCAGAAGCCGCTGCGCATCGGGGTGCGCAAGGTCTGAGATGACCACGGGCGAGGCGCTGAACCTCGTCGACGAGCCCGTCAGCGACGCGGCGGGCGAACGCGTGGGGCGGGTCGACGCCGTGCTGGTCGACCGCGAGGACGGGACGCCGCGGTGGTTGATGCTGCGCCTGGCCGGGGCTCCGGGGCGGACCGCCGTGCCGTTGGCCGCGGGGCAGCGCGGGGCCGGTCACGTGGACCTGCCCTGGCGTGCGCAGGACGTGCTGGCCGCGCCGCGGGTGCCCGCCGACGGCGCGCTGACGGCGAAGGCCGAGCGCGAGCTGTGCGTCTACTTCGGCGTGGACCCGACGCCGGGCGCGCTGCAGTCGCGCTGGGAGCGCCGCCGGACGACGGCGCGGGCGCTGCGGGCCGACGGCGGCTACTCCTGGGAGCCGCGTCCGCGTCACGAGTGGCGCGCTTCGTGACCTGACTGCGGTTTCTCTGCGACTTCCGGGGGCGCCCCGCCGCCGCGGTGGTTTCTTCGCTGCCCATCAGCGAAAGGAGTTGTGATGCAGAGCAAGCGCCTGCGGGCGGTGGTGGCCGCGATCCCGAAGGGTCGCTGGGCCACCTACGGTGACGTCGCCGCGGTGGCGGGCGGCACGACGATGCGTGACGCGATCGGCCTGAACCGCCGCCTGACCGACATGGAGCACAAGGCCGGTCACCGGGTCCTCAAGGGCGACGGCCGGGTGGCCGAGAACGCGCTGGACGACCCGGCGGGCGCGCGCAGGCGCCTGGTGCGCGAGGGCATCGCGTTCGACGAGCGCGACCGGGCGGACCCGGCCGCGCGTCTGGAGCGCGACGAGCTCGAGCGGCTCGCCGGGCCGGCCTAGGAGGTTGCTCGCTGTCGCTCACAACCCCCGGGCGGCCAGGCTCAGGAGGTGAGCTCGAGCTCGGCCTCGAGCTTGCGCTTCGGGAACGCGCCGATGACCTTCTTCGCCGGCTGGCCGGCCTTGAACAGGATCATCGTCGGGATCGACAGCACGTCGTACTTCGCAGCGGTCTGCTGGTTGTCGTCCACGTTGAGCTTGACGACCCGCAGGCCGTGCTCGGCGGAGATCTCGTCAAGGACGGGGGCGACCATGCGACACGGGCCACACCAGGGAGCCCAGAAATCGACGAGGACGGGCTCGTCGGCCTCGAGGACCTCGGCCTGGAACGTGTTGTCGGTGACTTCGGATGCCATGGGGAGAGCCTTTCAGACTCAGACGATTGGTGCGTCCTCCACTATACAAAGTGAAGTACCCCCACCTTGATCCTCCGGGCGGCCTCAGCCGCGCAGCCAGAGGATCACGTGCGGCGACACGTAGACCTCGACGAACGCGGCGATGACGAGCACCGGGACGGCCAGCGCCGTCGTCGCGAACGTGGCGGCCAGCAGCTCGTGCCAGGCGCCCCGGCGTGAGGCGATCAGCCAGGCGGCCAGCGGCAGGAACAGCGCGATGAGCTCCGGGATCGCGTGCGGCAGGATCCCGATGAGCAGCAGGTAGGGCTCCATGTGGCCCTGGTTGGCCAGCGTCGAGGCGGCGTTGCCCAGGAGGTAGGCCTGCGTCACCAGCGAGAAGGTGGTGGCCAGCACGACGAAGCCGATGGCGAACGTGCCGACGTGGTCGTGCAGCCTGGCCCAGCGGGGTGAGTAGCGCTGCGCCTCCAGCGGCATCGACGAGCCCGCGATGAAGCCGGCCAGGCAGGCGAAGCTGTGCAGCGCTAGCACCAGCGAGTTGCGGCGCAGGACCTCCAGCACGGCGTCCAGCGAGGCGGGGCTGTTGAGACCCGGCAGGATGATCGGCGTCGGGTCCGGCGCCGACAGCGTGCTGATGATCACGACGGTGAGCAGCAGCAGCGCCGTCACGTAGGCGCTGCGCCCGATCCAGCCCCTGAGGACCGGCCACGGCTCGCCGTTCCAGCGCGACAGCGTCGCGCGGGTGTCCTTCATGCCTCGGACCAGGACCAGGTTGTCGGCGGCGCGACCCATTGCGGTTGGTTTCGGCGGCCCGGCGCCGCGACTTGAGCTGCGACCTAGCTGTAAGACCTGAGCACGTTGTTCATCCGGACCTCCTTGGAGGCTGGTGGT
>CAYUDT010000085.1:0-20930 GCA_964443695.1 uncultured Conexibacter sp.
AGGGCCCGGCCCGTCGGCTGAACCGACGCGCCGTTGCGGAGCCGCATACGGCGGTGAGGGCCCGGCCCGTTGGATAGCGGGCACTTCGTTTGTCATAGTGGGCGGCATGTCGCTGCATGTCGACCTCGCTCCCGCCGAGCCGCGCGCGCTCGTCTATCAGGAGAACCCGTACCTCGAGGGCTGCTACGAGGCGGTGCGCGAGGAGCGGACCGTGCCGCTGAAAGTGCTGTCCGGCACGCTGCCGGACGACCTCAACGGGGTCTACGTGCGCAACGGGCCCAACCCGCAGCACCACCCGATCGGCCGCTACCACTGGTTCGACGGGGACGGCATGGTCCACGCGGTCCACTTCGCCGACGGGGTCGCGACGTATCGCAACCGCTGGGTGCGGACGGAGGGGTTCGTCTCCGAGCGCGACGCCGACCGGGCGCTCTCGCAGGGCATCCTCGAGCCGTTCGGCCCCGACGGCGAGAAGGACACGGCCAACACCGACGTCATCTTCCACCGCGACAAGCTGCTGGCCCTGTGGTATCGCTGCGGCAAGCCCTACGGCCTGGATCCGGTCACGCTGGAGGACCTCGGCGCGGTGGACTTCGGGGGAACGCTGCGGTGGGACCGAGGGGGACCTGCCTCCGGCGGCTCGGCCAGCCCCGGCACCGCAACCGCATTCGGAGCCGCCTGCGGCACCCCCGGGGAGATGTCCGCCCACGCGAAGGTCGACGAGGTCACCGGCGAGCTGCTGTTCTTCGACTACGGCATCACGCCGCCGTACATGCGCTACGGGGTCATCGGTGCGGACGGCCTGCTGAAGCACTTCACCGGCATCGACATCCCGGGGCCGCGGCTGCCGCACGACATGGCGATCACGGAGCACTACTCGGTGCTGATGGACCTCCCGCTCTACGCGGACCCGGCCGCCGCCGCCGTCGGCCGGCACAAGCTCCACTTCGACCGCGAGCTGCCGGCACGCTTCGCGGTGCTGCCGCGGATGGGCGACGGCTCGCAGGTGCGCTGGTTCGAGGCGGCTCCGTGTTACATCTACCACGTGATCAACGCGTGGGAGGAGGGTGCGGAGATCGTGATGGACGTGTGCCGCGTCAAGCAGCCCGCGGCCGTGCGCAAGGAGGACGGCCCGCTCGCCGCGCTGCTGACCTACCTGCGCCTGGACGCCCACGTCCACCGGTACCGCTTCGACCTGCAGACCGGGCGGACGCACGAGCAGGTGATGGACGACGACAACAGCGAGTTCCCGTCGATCCGCCAGGACCGCATGGGCCGCCGCACGCACACCTCCTACAACATGCACATCAGCCCGGAGAAGACGCTGATGTTCGACGGGCTGCAGAAGTACGACGTCGATTCCGGCACCTCGGAGAAGTACTGGTTCGGCGAGTACCAGTGGGGCAGCGAGGCCCCGTTCGCGCCGCGCCCGGGCTCGGTCGCCGAGGACGACGGCTACGTCGTCGCCTACGTCTACGACGAGCGCGAGGGCACCTCGGAGGTGCAGGTGCTCGACGCGGCCTCCGTGTCGTCGGGGCCGGTCTGCCGCCTGGGTCTCCCCTTCCGCGTGCCGCTGGGCTTCCACGCGACGTGGGTGCCCGCGGAGAAGCTGCCCGGCGGGACCGCTTGACCGACCCCCAGCCGGAGCGCCTGGCCCAGGCGCTGCTGCTCCTGGGCGACCGGGCCAACCTGCTGCTGCTGCGCAACGCGTTCCTGCTGCGGACGCGGCGCTTCGGTGACTGGCGCGACCAGCTGGGCATGAGCGAGAGCGTGCTGGCCGCCCGGCTGGCGGAGCTGGTGCGCGAGGGCGTGCTGGAGCGCGACGGCGTGGAGTACCGGCTGTCCGCCCGCGGGCTGGAGCTGTGGGAGCTGCTGGTCGCGCAGGTCGAGTGGGAGCGCGCCTGGTCGCCGGCCGGGGCGCTGCAGCCGGCGCTGACGCACCTGACCTGCGGCGCCATCGCGGCGCCCGTGCTGGTGTGCGGGCGTGAGGGCGATGCGGTGACCGCGCGGGACACGGTGGTGTCCCTGGCCGATCCCGCGGCGGCGGCGGGCGTGGTGTCCCCGCGCGCGCGACGGCGCTCGACCAAGCCCGACCCGGCCCATCCCGAGCTGGCGTTGAACGCGACCCTCGCGGTCCTGGGCGACCGCTGGAGCGCGGTGCTCACCGGTCTGGCGCTGACGGGCATGCGGCGCTTCAGCGCCTTCGAACGGGCGATGGGCGTCGCGCCGACCGTGCTGACCGACCGGCTGCGGCGGCTGGTCGCCGAAGATGTGCTCGTGCGCGACGGCGGTGGCGAGTACCGGCTGACCGCGAAGGGCCTGGCGCTGTTTCCGACGTACGCGCTGATCGTCAAGTGGGCGGGCGGCGACGGGCCGCTGGTGATCAAGCACGGCCGCCACCGCCTGCAACCACGGCTGGCCTGCGGAGCCTGCGGGCAGACGCTGGCCCGGCGCGAGGTCCGCTACAGCCACCGACAGGCGGCCGGTTGATGGCCGCATCACGATGAAGAACGTTGCTGGGGGTCACACCATGAAGGTCCTTCTGACGGCCACGACGGCAGCGGTGCTGGCGGGGGTCGGGTTCGCCGGGCCCGCGGGTGCCGCGGAGTTCACCGTGTCCTCCACCGCCGACGCGGTCGACGCCTCGGCCGGTGACGGCACGTGCGCCGCGGCCGGCAGCGGGTGCACGGTGCGCGCCGCCATCCAGGAGGTGATGGCAGATGGCGGCGGCACCGTCATCATCCCGGCCGGGCGCTACCGGCTGACGATCAAGCCGCAGATCGAGGCGGGCAGCATCGCCGACATGGACGCCTCCAACGGCGACATCGACCTCGACGGCACCATCGCCATCAAGGGCGCCGGGCCGGGGCGGACGATCCTCGACGCCAACGGCATCGACCGTTTCTTCGAAACCGGGGGGACCGCCGCGGCCACGGTCAGCGAGCTCACGATCACCGGCGGCGACTCGACGGCGGGCAACAGCCAGGAGATCGACCTGGGTGGCGGCATCCTCAACAAGGGCGCCATCACGCTGGACCACGTCGAGCTCGTCGCCAACAAGGCCGACGGCGGTGGCGGCATGTTCAGCATCCCCGGCACCATGCCCCTGATCCGGGACACGCTGATCCACGACAACAAGGCCTTCGAGGGCGGCGGGCTGCGGATCGACCACGGCGGCACGATCATCAACTCCGAGATCACGCACAACGCGTTGCGCACCTGGTCGGCGAGCGAGCTGCCCGGCAAGCCCGTGGGGATCGTGATCCCGACGGTCGACGAGATCTCCGGTTACGGCGGCGGCATCGACCATCGCGGCGGCGCGACGCTGACGATCATCAACTCCACGATCACCGACAACCACGCCATCAAGGGTGGCGGCGGCATCGGTGCCGGCCAGGGCTACGTCCCCCTGTCCAGCGCGCTGCCGCTGGGGCAGCTGAAGCTGCAGAACACGATCATCGCGGGCAACACCAGCGACGCCGGAAACGCCAACTGCCGCACCAACCAGGTCGCGTTCGTCTCGCTGGGGCACAACCTCGCCACCGACGACAGCTGCTTCCTCACCGGCCCGGGCGACCACCCCAGGACGGACCCGCTCCTGGCCCCGCTGGGCGACAACGGCGGTGCGCTGAAGACCCAGGCGCTCCGCGCCGGCAGCCCGGCGATCGACGCCGGCGGGGCCGACGGGTGCCCCAGGACCGACCTCCGCGGCGTGGCCCGCCCGCAGGGCAGCGCGTGTGACATCGGCGCGTTCGAGTACCAGGCACCGCACCTGCTCCCGCCCTGTCGGCTGTTCGTGCGGCTGCCCACGAAGCTGCGCAAGGGCGCGCGGTCCTTCGACGTCGTCAGCGGAGGGCGCGTGCTGGCCCGCAGGCGCAAGCCTGCGGCGCGGGTGCAGGTCAAGAGCTCGGCACGGGTCACGGTGCGCGTGCACCTGCGCAACGGGCACATCAGACGCGTGCGCGTGCGTCCCGCCTGCTGACGGGGCGAGGCGCCGGCGGCGACGGGCTACTTGAGAGTCCCGCTGGTACTTCGTTCGTGATAGTTGTCTGCACATGGCCTCTCCGCCCGTCTTCGTCCTCGGCGGTCACCAGACCGACTTCGCACGCAACGTCGCCAAGGAGGGGCTGTCGGTCGCGGACGTCATCAGCGACGCCGTCCAGCGCGGGCTCTGGGACGCCGAAGTCCCCGCGGCCGACGTCGGCGTCGCCCACGTCGGCAACCTGGCGGCGGAGCTGTTCGTCGGTCAGGCGCAGCTGGGTGGGCTGATCGCCTACGCCGACCCGGCCCTGGCCTACGTCCCGACCGCGCGCCACGAGGCGGCCTGCGCGTCGGGGTCGATCGCGACGCTCGCGGCGATGGCCGACATCGAGTCGGGCCGCTACGACGTCGCGCTGGTGCTCGGCGTGGAGCTGATGCGCGGGGTCGACGCGCAGACCGCGGCCGAGCACCTGGGCACGGCGGCCTGGGCCGGGCGCGAGGCGCTGGACGCGCGCTTCCCCTGGCCGGCCCTGTTCTCCCGGATCGCCGAGGCGACGTCCGAGCGCTACGGGCTGCAGCACGAGCACCTGCTGGCCATCAGCGAGAACAACTTCACCAACGCCCGGCGCAATCCCAACGCGCAGACCCGCGACTGGCAGATGCCGGACGGGTCCTTCGGGATGGACGACGACGTCAACCCGGTGGTCGAGGGGATGCTGCGGAAGAACGACTGCGGGCGGATCACCGACGGCGCGGCCTGCGTCGTCCTGGCCGGCGAGCGGTACGCGTCGTCGTGGGCCGCGGCGCGCGGGGCGTCGCTGGACGCCGTCCCCCGGATCTCCGGCTGGGGGCACCGGACGGCGCCGATGCTCCTGGAGGACAAGCTCTCGGCATCGTCGGGGGACCCGTACCTGTTCCCGCACCTGCGCACGGCGATCACCGAGGCCTACGGCCGGGCGGGCGTCGGCGGTGTCGCGGACATCGATCTGGTGGAGACGCACGACTGCTTCTCGATCACCGAGTACGTCGCGCTGGACCACCTCGGGCTGAGCGCACCGGGCGAGCAGTGGAAGGTCGTCGAGGACGGGACGATCGCGATGGGCGGGTCCTGCCCCGTGAACCCGTCCGGCGGGCTGATCGGCCTCGGCCATCCCGTCGGCGCCACGGGGACACGGATGGTGCTCGACGCGGCGCGCCAGGTCAGCGGCCGCGCCGGCGACATGCAGGTCGAGGGCGCCCGCCGGGCCGCGACGCTCAACGTCGGGGGCTCCTGCACCACCGTCGTCTCCTTCGTCGTGGAGGCCGCGGCGTGACACCAACCCGTGTCGATCTGCGTTCAGGGGGTGAACGCAGATCGACACGCGTCGTGGCCGGCCTTGGGTTGTGGCAGGACCGCGACCCGCTGGAGGCGCTGGCCACGGCGCGGCTGATCGACGAGCTGGGCTACCCCGAGCTGTGGATCGGGGAGATGGCGACGTTCGACGCCTTCGCGCTGGGCATGGCCGTCGCGCGCGAGACCACGTCCGTGCCGTTGTGTCTGGGGCCGCTGGCGGTTGCGGTGCGCGACCCGATGGCGATGGCGATGGGCGTCGCCAGCGTCTCGGCGCTGGCCGGCGGACGCGCGGTCGCGCTGGCGATCGGCTCGTCCTCGCCCGTCGTGGTCGCAGGCTGGCACGGGCGCCGCTGGGAGCGGACCGCGCTGGCGCTGCGCGAGACCGTCGCCGCGCTGCGACCGCTGCTGGCCGGGGAGAAGGCCGACGTGCGCGGCGAGCTGGTCGGGTCGATCGGCTACCGGCTGCGGCTGCCCCCGCCGCCGACGTCGGTGACGGTTGCCGCGTTCGGGCCGGGCGCGGTGCGCGTCGCGGCGCAGACGGCGGACCGGATGGTGCTCAACCTCGTCACTCCCGCGTCGGTCGCGCGGCTGGTGACGGCGCTGCATCGTGAGGCGGCCGACGCGGGGCGCGAGGCGCCGCCGGTCGCGTGCTGGCTCACCGCGGCGGTCGACCCGACCGAGCAGGCGCACGCGCAGCTCCGGGGCGCGGTTGCGGGCTACCTCGCCGCCCCCGGCTACGGCGAGATGTTCGCGGAGGCCGGCTTCGGCGGGCTCGTCGCCGAGGCGCGCTCCGGGGAGCTGACGTTCGGCGAGCTCGTCGCGCGGATACCGCCGCAGCTGCCCGCGGCGGTGGGGCTGGTCGGGTCGCTCGACGAGGTCCGCGCGCGGGCGGCGCAGTACGTCGCGGCCGGCGTCGACGAGCTCGTCATCCTGCCCGCCACCGCCGGGGACGACGCGGGGGAGCGGACGCTGCGGGCGCTGGCCGGCCTGGAGCTCGCGGCATGAGCGAGCCGCTGATCCTCGACGTGGTGCGCACGCCGCGCGGGCGGGCGGGGCGCAGCGGCGCGCTGGTCGGCACACCGCCGACCTCGCTCGTCGCCACGCTCATGCATGCGCTGGACGCACGGGCGCCCGGGGCCGGCGAGCACGTGGAGGACGTGATCCTCGGGTGCTCGACCGTGACCGGTGAGCAGGGCGCCGACGTGGCCCGGGCGGCGGCGTTGCTGGCGGGCTGGTCCGACGATGCGTCCGGCGCGGTCGTCTCGCGCCTGTGCTGCAGCGGGCTCGACGCGCTGGCCACGGGGGCCGCGAAGGTCTCTGCCGGGCAGCACGCGCTGGTCGCCGCGGGCGGCGTGGAGTCGATGTCGCGGGTGCCGATGTTCAGCGACCGGGCGCCGCTGTTCGCCGACCCGAGCGTCGCCGCGCAGGCCGGGTTCGTGCACATGGGCGTGGCGGCGGATCTCGTCGCCGCGCTGGACGACACCCCGCGGGCCGAGCTGGACGCGCTGGCGGCGGCGTCCCATGCGCGGGCCGCCCACGCCCACGACGCCGGGCACTTCGCACGGTCGCTCATCCCCGTCGCGGATCTGCTCGACCACGACGAGGCCGTGCGCGGCGGCACGACGGTGGAGCAGCTGGCCGCGCTGGAGCCGGCCTTCCCTGCCGACGAGACGGCCGCGCGGATCATCCGCGAGCGGCTGCCCGACGCCCCCGCGGTCACGCCCCGCCACACCGTCGCGACCGCGCCGCAGATGGTCGACGGCGCGTCCCTGGCGCTCATCGGCACCGCGCGGGCCGGCGCCCGCCTGGGCCTGCAGCCGCGCGGGCGCATCATCGGCCACGGCAGCGCCGGCGTCCGCGCGCCGTTGCTCACCTCCACGGTCCCCGCGGTCGAGCGTGCCCTCGCCCACGCCGGGGCGACCGTCGAAGACGTCGACCTCTGGGAGGTCAACGAGTCCTTCGCCGCCCCCGTCCTGCACCTCACCGGACGCCTGGAGGTCGACCCCGCGATCGTCAACGTCGACGGCGGGGCCCTGGCCATGGGCCATCCGCTCGGGGCCACGGGCGGCATCCTGCTCGCCACGCTCCTCGACGCCCTCGACCGCACCGACGGCACCCTCGGCGTTCTCACGATCCCCGCCGCGTCGGGCATCGGCGCCGCCCTGGTCGTCGAACGTCTCTGAGCCCAGGGCGCGAAGGCCCGTGGTCCCACCGATGCGAGAAACGCGTCGGCGTGATGCGCTTGGCGGATGCGCACGCTCGCGACCGTCCTGCTGACCACCTCCTGCGCCGCGGCCCTCGCGGGCACCGCCGACGCCGCGAGCATCGTCTACCTCGACCAGGGCAAGGACGTCGCGATCGCACGCCCCGACGGCACCGGCGCCAAGAAGGTCACGCACGCCACCGACGCCGCCAACGGCTTCAAGGCGGTCTCGGTGGCCGACGACGGCGGCATCACCGCGTTCCTGGCCAAGAACGACGACAACGGCAACGCGAGCTTCGTCGTCCTCAACCAGGACGGCTCCATCCGCAACGGGCCGTTCCTGTTCGAGAAGAGCGGTCTGTGCGGCGGCCTCTCCCCGTTCCGCACCGCGACCTCGCCGGACGGCGCGTTCGTCGCGGCCCTCTACTGGCGGGGCTCCGACAACTGCGTCGGCGGGTCCTACACCCCGTCGACCCGCCTGATCTCACGCAACACGCCCACCACCGGCACGAGCAGCACCCCGTCCTACGACTACCTCACCGAGCCGCACTGGCTGCGCCACCCGGACATGCGGCTGGCCGGCATCAACGGCGGCACGATCAGCGTCTGGCAGAACGACGCCACCAAGATGAACCCCTGGATCGCGCTACCCGGCAACAGCCCCTACGAGTTCAACGGCTTCGACTTCCACCCCACCAGGACGCTGCTGATGCTCGACCTCTCGGCGGCCAACACCACGGGCAGCAAGCCGCACCGCCTGGAGATCGAGTCCTACACGGAGATGTCGACCGGCAACGCCGCACCGACGGATCCCGCCCCGCAGTTCGTCTGCGCGCTCGACGGTTACGTCACCAACGACACCGGCGGCGGGCGGCCGTCGTGGTCGCCGGACGGCACGCAGATCGCCTGGAGCAGCACCGACGGCATCTACGTCTCCCCCGCGCCCGTCGCCGACGGGGAGACCTGCGTGCTGCAGCCCAACCTCGTCATCCCCGGCGGCAGCGACCCGCGCTGGGCGCCGTTCGACGTCACCACACCCGCCGCGCCGGCAGCCACGCCGCCGCCCGTGACGCCCACCTCGCCGCCGGCGACGACGAAGCCACCGGCCGGCGTCCCGGCACCCGCCGCGTTCACCGGGGCCAAGACCGTCGCGGGCCGCCGGGCGTTCACCGTCCAGCTCACGCTCCCGAAGGCGACCACCGTGACGATCACGGTGTCCCGCGGGCGGACCAGGCTCGGCAGGCTCACCGTCAGGGCCGGCAAGGGCTCCTTCCGGCGCAAGGTCACCAAGGTGGGCCGCCACCGGCTGACCCGCGGCACCTACAAGGTCGTCATCCAGGCCGGGACGACGAAGAAGACGCTGAACGTGAAGGTCAGGTCCTAGTAGGTCCTGATCACCCGCGCCGGGACACCGGCGACGTGGGTGTGCGCCGGCACGTCCTTCGTGACGATCGAGCCCGCGGCGATGACCGCGCCGGCGCCGATGGTGACGCCGGGGTTGATGATGGCCCCGGTGCCGAGGAAGACGCCGTCCCCGATGGTGACCGGCCTGGGCTCGGCCATCGGCTGCACCGCGACCGGTTGCGTGGGGTCGCGGTAGTCGTGGTAGGTGTCGGCGATGAGGATGCGATCGCCGGCCAGGACGTCGGCCCCGATCGTCATGTGGCCCAGGCAGGCGAAGGTGACGTCGCGGCCGAAGCGGGTGCGGTCGCCGATCACCAGCTGCGGGTCGAAGGGCTGCTCGTCGCCGAGATCGCCCTGGGTGACCTGCGTCGAGCGGACGGTCGCGATCGCCATCCAGACGTAGTCGCCGAGGACAACGTCGCGCCCGATCCGGACGCGCTCGGGGGCGGTCACCGTGCGCGGCCAGCCCAGGACCGAACCCTCGCCGAAGGCCGCGAACGCGGGCAGGTTCCGGCGCCTGCGGAGGCGTTCGCGCCAGGTCAGTGCCCGATCGCGTACCACCCAGTCGAAAACAGGCTCAGCAGCCACCCCGGGAAGGGTAGGGTGCTGGTATGCCAGACACCCTGACGGTTACCGACAACCGCACCGGCAAGACCTACGAGGTGGAGATCACCGACGGAACCGTCCGGGCGATGGACTTCCGCCAGATGAAGGTCGATGACGAGGACTTCGGCCTCATGACCTACGACCCGGCGTACACCAACACCGCGTCGTGTCGGAGCGCGATCACCTACATCGACGGCGACAAGGGCATCCTCGAGTACCGCGGCATCCCGATCGAGCAGCTCGCCGAGAAGAGCACCTACCTCGAGGTCGCCTACCTCCTCGTCTTCGGCGAGCTGCCCAACCAGCAGCAGCTGGACTGGTGGACGCACGAGATCACCGTCCACACGTTCGTGCACGAGAACGTGAAGGGCTTCATGCAGGGCTTCCGCCACGACGCCCACCCGATGGGCATGCTGCTCGGCAGCGTCGGCGCGCTCTCGACGTTCTACCCCGACGCCAACCAGATCTCCGACCCGGAGATCCGCCAGATCCAGACGATCCGGCTGATCGCGAAGATGCCGACGCTGGCCGCGTTCGCGTTCCGGCACTCGCGCGGGATGCCGTACGTCTATCCCGACAACGACCTGACCTACCCCGAGAACTTCCTCGGGATGATCTACAAGATGACCGAGCTGAAGTACGAGCCGGACCCCCGGCTGGCACGCGCGCTCGACATCCTCTTCATCCTCCACGCTGATCACGAGCAGAACTGCTCCACCAGCGCGGTACGCAGCGTCGGGTCCTCGCAGGTCGATCCGTACTCCGCGGTCGCAGCCGGCGTCGGCGCGCTCTACGGCCCGCTGCACGGTGGCGCTAACGAGGCGGTGCTGCGGATGCTGCGCCGGATCGAGTCCGTCGACAACATCCCGGACTTCATCCAGGGCGTGAAGGACGGCAACGAGCGCCTGATGGGCTTCGGCCACCGCGTGTACAAGAACTTCGACCCGCGGGCGACCATCATCAAGAAGGCGTGCGACGACGTGTTCGAGGTGACGGGCAAGAACCCGCTCCTGGACATCGCGACGGAGCTCGAGAAGATCGCGCTGGACGACGACTACTTCGTCTCCCGCAAGCTCTACCCCAACGTCGACTTCTACTCGGGCCTCATCTACGAGGCGCTGGGCCTGCCGGTCGAGATGTTCCCCGTGATGTTCGCGATCCCGCGCACGAGCGGGTGGATCGCCCAGTGGCTGGAGATGGTGCAGGACAAGGAGCAGAAGATCGCCCGCCCGCGCCAGATCTACACGGGCGAGCGCACGCGCGACTACGTCGACATCGGGTCGCGCGAGTAGCTCGGTCCAAGCGTCAGGCGACGCGCAGGCGCGGCGACGCGCCGGTGCGCCGCCGCAGGATGTCCTGCCAGCCGGCCTCGTCATACGAGGCCGGCTCCGTCTCGGCCAGGAACGCCAGCAGCGCGTCGCTGAGACCGGTCGGGTCCTCGAGGTGGGGGAAGTGCGCCGCGCGCGGCAGCTCGACGAAGCGGCTGCCGGGGATGAGGCGCTGCGCGGCGTGGCCGTGCTCGATCGGGATCGTCCGGTCGCGGCCGCCCCAGGCGATGAGCGTCGGCATGTGCTGCAGGAGGTACAGCCGGTCGGCGGCGTGGACGCGCTGGCCACGTGCGTCGATGACGGCGCGCAACGTGTGCAGGAACGCGTCCTTGGCGCCCGCGGTCTGCAGCGGGCGCATCGCGCGGGAGATCGCCTGCAACTGCACACCGAGGTCGAGCCCGCGGGCCTCCAGCCGGGTGCCGGCGCCGCGGAGGGCGTTGACGACCCGCTCGTTGGCGACGGTCCCCAGCAGAGCGCGGGCGCCCGGAACGGCGGCGGACCGGAGCAGCGGGCTGACGTCCGGGCCGAGCCCGCCGGAGGAGACGAGCGCGAGCCGCTCGACGCGGTGCGGGAACTGCCAGAAGAAGATCATCGCCACGCCGCCGCCGAGCGAGTGACCCACCATCGACGCGCGCTCGATGCCCAGCGCCGAGAGCAGGTCACGGATGACGGTGGCGTGGGCGCCGAGCGAGTAGTCGCCGCGCGGCGTGGCGCTGTCGCCGTGCCCGATGAGGTCCGGGGCGATGACGGTGTGCGTCTGCGCCAGCCGCTCCGCGACGGCACGCCAGTGCCAGGAGGAGTTGACCATGCCGTGGACGAGCACCACCGGCGGACCGCTGCCGGCCGTCCGGTAGACGACCGGATGTCCGTGGAGCTCGAGCTCCCAGGCGTCGAAGGTCATCCACGCAGGTTACGCCGCCCGGCGCGTGCGCCCGACGAGCCAGACCACCAGCAACGCGGCGGCGGCGACGGCCGCGGCACGCCCGGCGGTCGCGCCCGCCAGGACGAACAGCGCCGACCAGATCGCGCACCCGGCGGTGGTCAACACGACGAACAGGCCGAGCGGCACCTGCGCGCGACCGGCCGGTAGCGACACGAAGCTGCGGGCCAGCGGCAGCAGGCGGGCCAGGAAGACGGCGTTGGTGCCGAAGCGGCGGTAGACCTTGTCGGCGGGGCGGCCGAGGATCTCCGCGCGGCCGCGCCTTCCCGCCTCGTAGAGCAGCAGCGACCCGACGAGGTTGCCGAGCGTGCCGGCGAGGATCGCGGTGGCGGGATGCAGCGTCGCCCCGGCGGCCAGCATCACTGGCTCGCTGGGGATGACGATGCCGGCCGACTCCGGGACCATCAGGGCGAAGACGACGAACGCGCCGCCGTGGGTGATGAGGTCGTGGAGCACCTTCGTCCCTTACCCGATCTGTGACCGGCCGCACACACCAGTTTTGTTTTGCAACTTAACCTGATGGCATGTTCATCCGACCAATTCGACCGACGGACAAGGAGCTGCTGCAGAGCGGGCTGTCCGCGCTGTCGCAGAAGTCGGTGCATGCGCGCTTCCTCTCCCCGAAGTCGAAGTTCACCGCGAAGGAGCTGGAGTACCTCACCGAGGTCGACGGCCACGACCACGTCGCGCTGATCGCCTGCGAGGGCGACCGCATGCTCGGCGTCGCCCGATTCATCCGCGACGAGCAGGACCCGACGAGCGCGGAGGTCGGCATCGTCATCGCCGACCACCTGCAGGGCCAGGGGCTCGGCACGCTGATGGGCCTGGCGCTCGCCGACGAGGCGCGCGCGGTCGGCGTCCAGCACTTCACCGCGATCATGCTGCCCGAGAACCGCAGCGCCGTCCGCCTCTTCGAGCGGATCAGCTCCCGGTTGCGCACGTCCTTGCACGACGGCGTGCGCGAGCTCGTCGCCGACCTCGCCGCATAGGCTAGGAATCACCCATGCCCGACCTGACCCGCGACGGGGACGTCTTCGTCCTGAACATCGGTGACGACGAGAACCGCTTCCACCCGGACTGGATGTCCCGGGTCTCGGAGCTGCTCGACGAGGTCGCTGCGGCGGAGTCCCCGCGCGCGCTCATCACGACGGCCTCGGGCAAGTTTTTCTCCAACGGGCTGGACCTCGACTGGCTCGGCCAGAACAGCGACAGGATCGACGACTACGTCGCCCAGGTCCACGGGCTGTTCGCGCAGGTGCTCGGGCTCGGCGTGCCGACCGTCGCCGCGCTGCAGGGCCACACGTTCGCCGCCGGCGCGATGCTCGCGCTGGCCCACGACTGGCGCGTCATGCGCGCCGACCGCGGGTTCTTCTGCCTGCCCGAGGCCGACATCCGCATCCCGTTCACGCCCGGCATGGATGCGCTGATCCGCACCAAGCTCACGCCGCAGGCCCAGACGTCGACGATGGTCGGCGCGCTGCGGTTCGGCGGCGAGGACGCGCTGCGGCTCGGCATCGTCGATGCCACCGCGGGTGAGGACGACCTGCTGGCGACCGCCACCGGCCTGGTCGCCGGGCATGCGGCGAAGGACGGCGGCACGCTCGGCATCATCAAGTCCCGCATGTACGCCGACACGCTGGCGATCCTGTCGGACCGCGACGCGAACCGCTTCGGCAGCTAGTGTGCGCCCGCGGTGGCGGGCTACCGAGTGACCATCCGGCGCGGCCCCAAGGTCGTGCACTCAGACCACGACGAGCTGGGTCCGGCGCTGCGCGCGCTGGAGCGTGAGCTGAAGGCGGTCGACGCGGCGCGCGATCCGCTGCCCTGGATCGGCAAGGACATCGAGCCCGTCCAGCAGGTCGTCGCCCGCGGCGAGGTCAGCGGACCCCGGGGCCTGCGCGGCGGCATCGACATCCGCGGCGACGGATCTTCGGAGGCCTTCACCGGCCGCTGGCGGCGCCAGCTCGTCGCCCAGCAGAACGGCGAATCCGCCTACGCGGCGTTGCGTCGGATGCTGAAGGCCTGAAAGCGTGTCGGTCTGATCGCGCGTCGGCCGACGAAACCGACACGCCTTCAGCCGAAGGGGCCGCGGAGGGTGAGGCGGTGGGCACCGGCCTCGGCGGCCCGGGCGCAGGCGTCGGGAAGGGCATGTCCCGCGGCGAGCTCGTGGGTGAGCGCGGCGGCAAAGGCGTCGCCGCAGCCGTACGCGTCGCGGACCTCGCCATGGACGGGCGTGGGCGACCACTCGCCGGTCGCACCGTCGGCGGTGGACCAGACGCCGCCGTCCGCGCCCCGGGTGCGGACGATCGCGCGGGGCGGTGCGAGGCCCGCACCCGACAGATCCTCGCCGGGGTCGGCGTCGCTGCCGACGAGGACGTCGACGGTGACGCCGGACCGCGCCAGCGCGGTGCCGACCCGGGGCGTGGCGACGAGCACCCGGGCACGCTCGCGGACCTGGTGCAGCAGCTGCGCCGACGCCGCGGTGACGTAGACGCCGTCCAGCGTGTCGAGGTCGGCGACATCCGGCGCGAGGCGCTCGCCGATCACCGTGATCGTGCGCTCGCCGTCGTCGGTGAGGTGGCAGAAGCCGCGACGGGTCGGGACGCCCGCCCACCACTCGACGCGCAGGTCGACCCCGCGCGAGGTGAGGTCGGCGACGGCGAAGCGCCCGGCGTCGTCGTCCCCGAGTGCCGTCCAGAACGAGCACGCGCCCGCCAGACCGGCCAGCACGACCGCAGCGACGCCACCACCGCCGGCGGGCACGACGAACGACGACGGCGCGTGGGCGATCTCACCCGGCCCGGGCACACGGTCGGCGAGCGCGAACTCGACCACCTCCACATGCCCGACGACGCCGACCCTCATGGCCACGACGCTACAGCTGCAGCCCGGACCCGTACTGCCGCAGCCAGCGCTGCGGCTCGCGGTAGCCCGGCAGGTGCTGCTCGACCAGCGCCCAGAAGCGCGGCGAATGGTCCATCACCTGGAGGTGGCAGGCCTCGTGCCAGACGACGTACTCCAGCACCGACGGCGCGGCCAACAGCAGCCGCCAGTTGAAGCTCATGGCTCCCGTCGAGGAGCACGAGCCCCAGCGCGTGCGCTGGTTGCGGATCGTCAGCGCGGTATAGGTGACGCCCAGCGCGGCGACGGCCTGGTCCAGCAGCGGCTCGATCTCCGCGCGCGCCTGCCGGCGGTACCAGCGCTCCAGCGCATCGGTCTGCGCGTCGGCGTCCAGCGGGACGAGCAGCTCCGACCCCCGCCGGTGCACCCGCGTCCGGCCGCGCTGCGGGACCAGCGTCAGCTCCTTCCCGAGGTAGGGCACCGTCCCCACCCGCCGGCCCAGACGCGCGCGGACATCGTTGACGTCACCGAGCCGCGCGAGGATCCACGGGCGCAGCTCCTCGACCGCACGCTCCGCGTCGGCCGGCCCGCAGCGCCGCGGAAGCACGACCTCCACCCGCCCGTCGTGCTCGACGATCACGCGGATCCGTCGCGCCCGCGCGGAGACACGGGTGGACCACGAGAACTGGGCCTCGTCCACCGGGTCCTCGAACAGTCGCAGCGGCTCCGCGCTCATCCGGCGGGCCAGGATAGGAGGTCGCGCGGCCGGGACGCCCGCGTTCAGCGCCAGGCCGAGTCCAGCAACGGACCGGTGCGCAGCGGGATCTGCCGTGACAGCGAGATGTAGGACGTCGAGCGCCGGACGGCGGCGGTGTCGAGCATCGCGTTGATGATGTCCTGCAGGTGCTCGGTGTCGTGGGCGGCGACGCGGCAGAGCAGGTCCCGCGTGCCGGACGTGCCGTGGGCCTCGAGCACCTCGGGGATCGCCTGCAGGTGCGCGACCGCCTCCTCGAGCTTGCCCTGCGACAGCTCCAGGAAGATGAACGCCAACACCGGGTAGCCCATCCGGGTCGGGTCGATCTCCGGGCCGAAGGACGTGATCACCCCGCGCGCGACCATCTTCTCCAGGCGCGCCTGGACGGTGCCGCGGGCGACGTCCAGGCGCCGGGCGACCTCGGAGATGCCGATGCGCGGTTCGGAGCGCATGAGCCCCACGATCTCGGCATCCAGCTGGTCGATCGAACTGCGCGACATGACCACCATCCTACGTCGCGGCCGAGCAAAATTGCGCGTTCTGCCACGACCGAGACGGCGGATTTGCCAGCCGCGGACAGGTTTGCCACGTTTGCTGCATGTTCGAGGAAGCCCAGCTCTACTCCCCGGTGACCACGAACGACGCCGGTGACGTGCACGTCCACCTCGGCGCCGACCATCCCGGCAAGGACGATCCCGCCTATCAGGCCCGGCGCAACGAGATCGCGGCCGCCGCCCTGGAGCACACGCCCGGCACCCCGGCGCCGCACATCGTCTACACCGATGAGGAGCAGCACGTCTGGCGCACGGTGCAGCGGGAGTTGAAGCCCAAGCACGAGCGCTACGCCTGCCAGGAGTACCTCGAGGCGTCCCACGAGCTGGACCTCCCGACGGAGCGCATCCCGCAACTCACCGAGGTGACGCAGCGCCTCAACGCGCTCACCGGCTTCCACTACGTGCCCGCCGCGGGCATCGTCCCCGTCCGCGAGTTCTACGGCGCGCTGGCCGACCGTGAGTTCCACTCCACGCAGTACATCCGCCACCACGCCGCACCCCTGTACACGCCCGAGCCGGACCTCATCCATGAGGTCATCGGCCACGGCAACCTCCTCGCCGACCCGCAGTTCGCGGAGCTGAACCGCCTCGCCGGCGAGGCTGCGCGCCGCGCCGAGACCGACGCCGGGCTGCAATACGTCGCCGACGTGTTCTGGTTCACGATCGAGTTCGGCGTCGTCTACGAGGGCGACGAGCTGAAGGCCTACGGTGCCGGGATCCTCTCCAGCTACGGCGAGATCGAGGAGTTCGACCACATGCAGATCCGCCCGTTGGACTTCCACGAGATGGGGACGATCGACTACGACATCACCCACTACCAGCAGGTGCTGTTCGCGGGCCGCTCGACGACCGAGATCTTCGAGCGCGTCGGGGACTTCTTCGCCTCCTTCGACGACGACACCCCCGCGCGCCTGAAGGCCGCCCACGCGCACGCCTGACCAGCCACTACGGTTGCGGGCGTGCCACGTTCGCTGGTGAGGTTGCCGCCGCAGGTCACGGGCCCGTTCGAGGTGTACGTCAACGGCGTCGCACAGGAGCTCGGCGTCGACTACGTCGTCGAGTCGCGCACGCTGGTCTTCGACCGAGAGCTGCGGAAGGACAAGATCAGCGGCTGGCGCTGGTTTCTCGGGGCCTGGGGCGTGGGTACCTACCGCCAGAACGACTCCGTGGACGTGCGGTACTCCGTGGAAGGCAGACCCGCCGTAGCTGAAGCCTTGGAAATCGAGGCAGACTGACGCACTTTTTGCGCCAAATCGCGTGAGAAAGGGCTGCAAAGAGGGCATCCTGGCTGCCACGTATGGCGACGTCCGGGGATGTACGGGAGGAGCGGGATCCGCTTGAGCTGCTGGGGGACGCGGTCTCCAAGCGACGCCGCGCTGCGCGCGCGGTGCAGGTCGAGCAGGTCGACACCGTCCGCGATGAGGTGGCCGACGCCCAGCGCCGCCTGCAGGTCGTGCGCGACGACGTCGACCGCAGGCTCGCCGACAGCACCGCCAAGGTCCGCGACCTGGAGGCCAGCGTCGTCTCCGAGCGCCAGGCCCGTGAGGCCGCGCTGCGCGACGCGCAGGAGCTGGCCGACCGCGCCAACCGCGCCCGCACCGCCCTGGCCGCCGCGGAGGCCCGCGCCAACGCCGAACGCAACGACCGCGAGGCGCTGACCGCCGAGCTGACCGCGCTGCTGGAGTCCGAGCAGCGCCGCGCCGGCGAGCGCATCGACGCACTCGAGGCGACGATCGTCGACCTCAACGTCAAGCTCGACGAGAGCGAACTGGCCCGCTCGGCCGAGCGCGACGAACGCGCCCGCGTGGAGATCACGCTGCTCTCCGACGCCGAGGCGCAGATCACCGCGCTCCGCGATGAGCTCGACGACGCGCGCGCGGCCGCGCGCCGCGACATCGCCGACCGCGACGCCCGTCTGCGGGACCTGTCCGAGCGCCTGGCCAACGAGACCGAGCGCCTGGAGGCGGCCCACGAGGCGCAGCGCGAGACCAAGCGCGCGCTCGACACGGCCATCAGCGAGCGCGAGGACCAGCGTCGCCGCGCCGACGCGCAGGCCAAGCGCGCCGACGAGGAGCGGGCCCGTGTCGCCGCCGAGCGCGCGCGGGTCACCGAGGTCCAGACCGCTGCCGCGGCCGCCGCCGAGGCGGCCGTCGCCGAGCGCACCCGACTGGAGGCCGAGCTGCGCAACGCCGCCGCCGCGTCCGCCACGGCGGCCACCCGCACGCAGCAGCTCGAGCAGCAGCTCGTCGGCGAGCAGGCCGCCCGCGCCACCGCCGAGCAGTCGGTCGTGGCCGCGCAGACCGCCGAGCGCGAGGCCGTCGCCGCCGCGGAGCGCCTGAAGGGCGCTGCCGACGTGATGGAGCGCGAGGCCGCCGCCGCGCGCGCCCAGGCGCAGGGCACGCAGGACGCCCTGGGCATGACCCAGCGCGAGCTGTCCCTCGCCGTCACGCGCACCAGCGCCGCCGAGGACGCCCTGGCCCGCGAGCGGATCGAGCGCCAGGCGCTCACCGCCCAGCTGGAGCGCCACAAGGAGGAGGCCGCGCGCCTGCTGGAGACCGTGCGCGTCGAGGCGTCGATCCGCCTCGACACCGAGCGCGCCGGCTTCGCCGCGGAGCGCCGCGTCTTCGAGGACCGCCTCGACCGGGCCCAGCTGGAGGCCAGCGCGCTGCTGGAGGGAGAGCGGGCCGCGGCCGCCGCGCAGCGTCAGGCCGTCGAGCAGCGGCTGGAGGCGCTGAAGGGCGACATCGACGCGACGATCGGCGGGCTGCAGGTCGAGCTGGCCTCCGAGCGCGAGCGGACCAACGAGCTGGTCTCCCAGCTGGCGGAGCGCACCGAGCTCGCGGCGCAGAAGATCGCCGAGGCCGAGGCGGCCCACGCCGAGCAGCTCTCCGCACTGCAGCAGGCCAACGCGGCCGCGCTGCAGGCATCGGAGGAGCGCCTGGCCGAGCTCGTCGCCGAACTGGCCCGCCGCGACGAGATCGTCGAGCGGCTCGGCTCGGTCGTCGAGCGCATGCACACCGAGATCCTCGGCCGGTAGGCACGCACCAGCCGGGGTGGTGGGAATGGGTGACGCTCAGCGTCACCGAGCTGCACCACCCCGTGGTGGGAACCGGTGACGCTCAGCGTCGCCGAGCTGCACCACCCAGTGGTGGGAGTCGGTGACGCTCAGCGTCGCCGAGCTGCACCACCCGTGGTGACTAGGCGACGGCGGCGGGGACCCAGGGCTGCTGCAGCTTCAGCGCGCTGAGGATCGCCCGCGTCGCCGGGCTGCGGTTCAGCGTGTAGAAGTGGATGCCGGGGCAGCCGTTGGCCAGCAGGTCGGCGCACTGCAGCGTCGCGTAGGCGACGCCCAGCTCGGCGACGGCCTCCGGGTCGCCGCGGCGGGCCTCCAGCTCGGCCTCCAGGCCGGCGGGCAGCTCGGCGGCCGACAGCTCGGTCATGCGCTTGACGCCGTCGATGTTCGTGATCGGCATGATGCCGGCGATGATCGGGACGTCGATGCCGGCCTCGCGGGCCCGCGCGACGAACTCGAAGTAGTGGCGGTTGTCGAAGAAGAGCTGGGTGATCAGGAACTGCGCACCCGCGTCGACCTTCTCCTTGAGGTAGCGCAGGTCGTCCTCGGGGGACGTCGCGTGGATGTGCGTCTCCGGGAACGCCGCACCGCCGATGGCGAACGGGTACTCGTCGCGCAGCAGCTCGACGAGCTCCCGCGAGTACTCCAGGCCGCCGTCGGTCTTGGTCCAGCGGTCCTCACCGGACGGCGGGTCGCCGCGCAGCGCCAGGACGTTCTCGACACCCGCGTCGCGCAGGTCGTTCAGCGCGGCACGCAGCTCATCGGTCGTCGCGTTGACGCAGGTGAAGTGCGCCATCGCCTCGAGGTCGAAGTCGCGCTTGATGCGGGAGACGATCTCGATCGTCTTGGACCGCGTCGAGCCGCCCGCCCCGTAGGTGACCGACACGTACGACGGCGCCAGCGGCTTCAGCTCGCGCAGCGCGGTGTACAGGTTCTCCTCGCCTTCGGGCGTCTTCGGCGGGAAGAACTCGAAGGAGAAGACCGGTCCCTCCTGCTCGGCCAGCAGCTCGTCGATCCGCATCGTGGACCAACCCTAACACAACTGTGTCAAGGTTTGGGAGAGGCGCGATTGCGACGGGTCGAGGTGACGACGATGAGCGCCACGCCGATGAGCAGGCCCGCGATGCCGATGCCGAAGCCACCGACCAGCGCGGAGACGATCTTGCTGCCGACGCCCTCGCCGATCGCGACCTGCGCACCCGACGGCGCGGGGCCGCTGGTCTGCACGCGGTAACGGCCGGCCTCCACGTCGTGCAGGGCCGCGATCGACTGCCCGGAGTGGCCGCCGAAGGAGTAGCTGACCGACCCCGAGTGGCCCTCGATGGGCAGCGGCGCTCCCTCCCCGCCCCGCTGGACGACGATCCGCAGCGCGGGGATCGCGGCGTCCTCGACCCCACGGGGATCCTCGTAGTAGATCGAGAGGTCGCCGCCGGGCAGGTCGACGAAGCGCGACGCGCCGACCGGTACGCGCTGCAGGTCGTCGACGGAGTCGCTGAGGCCGACGATGTGGGTGACGAACCAGGCGATCGCCAGCACGACGCCGGCGACGATCGCCAGCGCCCCCAACCAGTAGCCGCCCTTGCCCGGCGGCGGCTTGACGTCCGCCGGCGCTCCGAAGGCTGCGGCGGCGTCGCTCACGTCGCGGTGGCCCAGAGGTCCGGCGTCCCGTCCGCCCCGGGCTGCTTGACCACCCGGCCGAGCGCCGCCAGGTGGGTCAGGTAGGACAGGGTCTCCGTCAGCCGCCAGTTGGCGTTCATCGGCGTGACCGGCTCGCCGTAGACCTGCGGGACGACGTCGAACGCCGTCGTCGGCCGGGCGCGCAGCGCCTCCTCCAGCTTGGTCAGCCGCTCGCCGACCAGCGCGCGGTTGGCCTCGATGTGGCCGGCGACGTCGGTGAACGTGCGCCCGTGGCC
>CAYUDT010000086.1:0-20766 GCA_964443695.1 uncultured Conexibacter sp.
TTGAGCCATGAGGGCCGGCGCACCGTCGCGCCCGGCCGTCTGCGATCCGTAACGTTCGCTTGCACCGGACGGCGTGTCGGTCTCATCGGCCCCCGCGCGATGAGACCGACACGCCTTTTAGCCGCCCTTGGAGAGCGGCTCGTCGCCGATGAGCGGCAGGACGGCCGTGGCCTGGTCGATCGAGGGCATGCTGCGGGGCACGGACGCCGGCGGGACGAGCGCGCTGGCGGCCTCGAGCATCAGCGGCTGGCCGCACTTCCAGCAGAACACGGCGCCCCGCGAGTGGACGGCACCGCAGGAGCGACACTGGCCGGCGATGCCGTCGTCGGCCGCGGCGAGGACCCGCTCGAGCTCGCCGAGCTCGGCGTCGGCCTCCTGCAGCACCGCCGCCCGGCGGACGAGGACGTCCAGGCGGAAGTGGTCGCGGATGGCCATCTCGTAGGTCAGGCCTCCCAGGTCCCACGTCAGCTCGGCCACGCGCCCGGCCAGCTCGTCGCGGCGGGCGCGGAGCTCGTCCAGCGGCTCCTCCCCCGTCGTCGTGCGCCGGGGCCGGAAGCGATCCAGGGCGCTCACCAGTGCCGGAGGCGGCTCGGCCGCGTGTCGGGGCGCCACGACAGGTCGTGGCGCCGGAGGTGGGTCGCGATGCTCATGTCTAGCCGATGTCCTCGAAGTCGCCGCCGCCGGCCGCCGGCTTGTTGTCCTTCGGCGGCGCCTTCCCGCCGGTGGAGATGTTCTTCGGCGCCTTGTCGGCGGCCTTGGCGCACTCCGCGCCGGAGCAGTTCTCCAGGGCGCTGGCGGCCGCGTCCTTCGGCGGCGCGGTGACGTTGTCCGGGGTCGTCGAAGCGGTCGTGTCGGTCGTTGCGGTCGTGGCCGTGGCGTCCGGGGTCGGCGTCGGGGTGGCCGCGGCGGTGGTCGTCGTGGGCGCGACGGCAGCAGCCGGCGCGGCGGCGCCGGACAGCTGCAGCACCTGCGTGCGCGGCTGCGCCTGGGCGACCGGCTGGTCGTCACCGGCCCAGTGGCCGAGCAGGACGCCGATGAGCAGCGCCAGCAGGAGGATCCCCACGAGGCCCATGAGCGGCGAGTTGCGACGCAGGCGCTCGTTGAGGTCCCCGGGCGGTGGCGGCGCGAAGCCGTAGCCGCCACCGGCTGCGGGGATCACCGTGCCCAGCGGCACGAGCTCGGTGGTGGTCGTGGCCTGCTCGCGCAGGATGTCCTGGAAGGGCAGGCGCGCCTCGCCACGGCGGGCGCCGCACGCCAGGCAATAGCGCTGGTCGCCGGACAACGGCGCGCCGCAGGTCGGGCACGGCTCGCCGTCTGCGCCGAAGATCGGCTGGCGGTACTCGGTCATCAGGCTCCGGGAGTGAACGTCGAGGGGACGGCGCGGACGTCCAGCTCCGCGCCCTTCGGGTCGCCGACGAAGAAGATCCGGAAGATCACCGGCTTCTTCTGCGGCTCGGGGTTGAGGCGGTCGATGATCGCGCGACCGGCCGCGACGACCTTGCCGCGCTTCAGCGCGACCGCGTAGATCGGCAGGTTGACCTGCGGGACCTTGGACAGGTTGTGGACCGTGCCGGTGGCGAACGTCCCCGAGGCCGGGTCGGTGTCGAGCTTGGTGTCCCTGATCTCGACCTTGGGGACGTCGGCGGGCTTCGGTGCCTTGGAGACGCCGACCGTCGTGTCGACGGTCTTCGGGTCGGTCGACGCCAGGACCTGGTCGTGGACCCAGTACGCCTTCTCGCCCTTGCTGAGGAAGGCCATCTGCTGCAGCGACGGCTGCAGGCCCTGCAGGTCGTTCTTGTACAGCTGCGCGCCCTTGGCGTCCTTGGCGACGATCTGGATCGGCACCGCGGCCTGCGGCGCACCCCTGTCGTCGAGGGTCAGGACGACGGCATGCGCGCCGTCCTTGCCGCTGAGGATCGTCGTGTCGGCGACCTTGACGTCGGGGTTGGCGACACCGGCCTTGACCGTGCCGACCTGCGCCTTGCCCGCGCCCTCCTTCTCCAGGCGCGCGCTCTTGGTCTGCGTCGACTCGCAGCCCGTCACCGCGAGGGCGGCGACGACCAGCAGCGCGGCGGGCCTCACCCGAACGCACCTCCCACGTAGTCGCGCGTGCGCTGCGCGCGCGGGGCACCGAAGACCTGCTCGGTGCTGCCGTACTCGACGAGGTCGCCGAGGTACATGAACGCGACGTTGTCGCCGACGCGGTAGGCCTGCTGCAGGTTGTGCGTGACGATGACGATCGCCAGCTCCTGGCGCAGGTGCTTGATGAGCTCCTCGATGACCTCGGTGGACTTGGGGTCCAGGGCCGAGCAGGGCTCGTCCATCAGCAGGACCTCGGGGCGCGTCGCGATGGCGCGCGCGATGCAGAGGCGCTGCTGCTGGCCGCCGGAGAGGCGCAGGGCCGGGCGGTCGAGGTCCTGCTTGACCTCCTCCCAGAGGCCGGCGCGCTGCAGCGCGTCCTGGACCAGCGGCTCGAGCACCTTCCTGCCGGGCTTCTTCATCGCCTGCTCGCGCAGGGCGTAGGCGACGTTGTCGAAGATCGACATCGGGAACGGGTTGGGCTGCTGGAACACCATCGACACGCGGCGGCGCAGCATCGTCGCCTCGAGCGAGTCGATGTCGGTGCCGTCGAGCAGGATGCGGCCCTCGCGGCGTGCGGTCGCGGTCAGCTCGGTGAGCCGGTTGAGCGTGCGCAGCAAGGTCGTCTTGCCGCAGCCGGACGGGCCGATCAGCGCCAGCACCTCACCCTGGCGGACGGAGAGATCGACCTTCTTGACGGCCTCGTGGTCGCCGTAGAAGACGCTGAGCCCTTCGAGCACCATGCGCTCGGGGCCGAACGCCCGCGGCGCGACGGGCGCGGCGGCCGGACCGCTGTCGAGGCCGGGGATCGGGGCTGCGGTCGGCTGGCGATCCAGGACGATCCGGCGGACCGGCGGCGGCAGGTGGGTGTCCGCGGTCTGCCGCGGATCGGTGTACGAGTCGAAGGTGCTCACTTCAGGCTCCAAGGCGCCCGCCCTCGAGCCCCGTCTTGGAGCCGGCGCGAGCGATCAGGTCGACGGCGAAGTTGAGAGCCACGACGATCAACAGCAGGACGAACGCGGCTGCGTACGCCTTCTGCGGGGCGTTGCCCTCACCGGCCGGTGAGTTGTTGTAGACGTAGCTGGTCAGCGTGCTGCCGGTGCCCTTCAGCACGTCGAAGCCCGGGATGCTGCCCTCGGGCTCGATCTGCAGCGTCGCGCCGAGGAGGACGATGACGACGGCGGTGTCGCCGGCGATGCGGCCCATGCCCAGCGCCATGCCCGTCGAGATGTTCGGGCGCACGGTGGGCAGCAGGACGCGGCGGATCGTGGCGATCTGCGTCTTGCCCAGGCCGTAGGACGCCTCGCGGACGTGCGCCGGGACCGCCTGCAGGCCCTCACGGGTGGCGCTGAAGACCATCGGCAGGGCGATCAGCGCCATCATCGCGCCGGCCGTCATGAACGAGCGGCCGAACACGGCACCGCCCTCCGCGGTGAGCGACAGCGGCGCGAAGAGGTGCTGCTGGAACAGCGCCAGGCCGAAGATCGCGATGACGATGTCGGGCGTGCCGGCGACGATCTCGATGCCGGACTCCACCGCGCGGGCCAGCCACGATGGGCGGCCGTACTCGACGATCCACACCGCGGTCGCGACCGCCAGCGGCGTCGCCAGGACGATGCCGATGACCGTCAGCAGGACCGTGCCGATGATGGGGTCCAGGAAGCCGCCGGTCTTCTTCTGGTCCAGCCCGGGCTGCGGGTGGCTGGTCAGCAGGCCCAGGTCGAGCTGGGTCACGCCCTTGTAGCCCATGAAGCCGACGATGCCGAAGGCGACCACGCACAGCGCGATGCCGGACGCCCAGCACGCGATGAACGCGATGCGGTCGATCCAGCGCCAGTTCTTCATCGACTCCCGCGCGACCTTGCGGCGCGGGCCGGGAATGGCGGCGGCCATCAGACGCGGACTCCGTACTTCTTCATGGGCTGCTTGGCGATGTAGGCGCCGATCGACAGGACGAACCCGCTGAACAGGAGCAGCAGGCTGAAGGCGTACACGCTGGAGCGGATCGCCGGCGCGTTGAGCGACTCGACGTTCTCCGCGATCGTCGCCGCGACCGGGCGCAGCGGCTCGAACAGCATGGTCGTGCCGTCCAGCGGGTTCGGCGAGAACCCGCGCGAACCGGACACCATCGAGAGCATGATCGCCTCACCCAGCGCCCGGGCGCAGGCGAGCACGGCGGCCGCGATGATCGCCGGTCGCGAGGCGCGGACCGACACGGTCCACATCGCCCGCCAGCGGTTGACCCCCAGGGCGACCGCGCCCTCCTTCCACCCCTTCGGCACCGCGTACAGCGCGTCGGTGATGATCGCGATCATGATCGGCGTGATCATGATCGTGAGGATCAGGGTCGCCGTGATGAGGCTGGTGCCACCGAGCTGGACGACGTACTCGACGCTGCGCCGGCGCTCGTCGGAGACGAGGTTGTCGTTGACGAACTTCGCGACGACGAGGATGCCGATGAGGCCGTAGATCACCGACGGCACCGCGGCGAGCAGGCGCACGACGGGGACGACGACGTTGCGCACCCGTGGCGGCGCGAACTCCACGATGAAGACGGCGGCGAGGATGCTGAAGACGAGGCCGATGACCAGCGCCAGGCCGGTCGTCAGCAGCGTGGCGTAGATCAGCGGCCAGGCACGGATCTCGTACTCGGCCGCCGAAGGCTTGGCTCCGGTGTTGACCTGGTCGGCGATCTGCTTGTCGACGTCGCCGCCCGCCCCCAGCCACGACAGGCCGTTGTGCTGGAACGTGGGCCAGGCCTTGATCGCCACGAAGACGATCATCAGCGCGATGATGAGGAGCACGGCGCACGCCAGCGCGCCGAGCGTTCGCTCGGCGCGCAGGTCAGACCAGGGCTCGCGGAGCCGGTCGATCATCTACTTGAGGGGCACCCAGTGCGTACCGATGATCTTCTGCGCCGCCGGGGCGTTCTGGACCCAGTTGATGAACTTGGCCGTTCCGCCCCTCGCGGCACCGCGGGTCACCATGTAGAACGTACGCACGCCGCCGTACTGGCCGGACTTGGCGTTGGCCAGGCTGCAGGGGACGCCGGCGTAGGCCGCCGCGTTCGTGCCCGGCGTGAAGTCGGCCGAGACGTAGCCGATCGCGTTTTTGTCGTCCTTCACGGTCTGCTGCACAAGGCCGTTGGAGGCCTTCGTCGAGGCCGTCGAGGAGACGGACTTGGAGCCCATGAAGATCTTCTGGAACGCGTCCTGCGTGCCGGAGGCCGCGGTGCGGGCGACGAGGTTGATCGGGCCGGTCGTCGTGGCACCCGGGATGTCCTCCCAGTTGCGGACGGCGCCGGAGAAGATCGACTGGATCTGCGCCTGCGTCAGGTTCGGCAGCTTGTTGCTGGGGTTGGTGATCAGGCAGATCGCGTCCTTGGCGATCTTGTTGAACACAACGCCCTGGTCGCTGGACTTGGGGTCCCGCGAGGAGTTGCCGATGGACACGCGCCCGGCGGCGACGTCGGAGACGCCGACGTCCGAGCCGCCCTGGGCGAGCTTGAACTTGAGCTTGCCCTTGAGCTTCTTGTCCTTCAGGTAGCCCTTGGCAAGGAGGGATGCGAGCGGGGCGACGGAGGTCGAGCCGCTCATCGTGATGACGGGGATCGCCGAGGCCGTGGCGGGGACGGCCGCAACGCCGACCACCGCGGTCGCGGTGACGACGGCGACCGAGCGGCGCGTCTTGAGGTTGGACAGCGTTGACATGGGCGGGCACTCTGCGGTTCGCAGGCCGACAGGATGTGAACCGCTGGTGCTCGGCGGGTGAAATACCTGTGAAGGGCGTTTTCGGCCCCCTTCCCGCGCACGAGGATGCCGCGCCGTGCCGTCCTTCCGGACCATGTTCGTCATCACCCTCGCGGTGTTCTCGTGCGGCTTCACGCTCGGGGCGCAGGCCGGCCCCAGCGCGTCCGCCGCGCCCGGCCAGGACGCGACGCTGATCGTCCTGACGCCACCGCCTCCAGCGTCCCCGGCCGTCGTCACGGTCACGGCGCCTGCGGCGCCGCCGGTCACCCAGGCGCCGGTCGTGACCACCCCGCCGCCGCCCCCGGCGGTCACGCGTCCTGCGGCCGTCTCGGCCCCGGAGACCACGGAGGCGACCGAGACGACGCCCGCGGCCGACGCGGACACCGGCGCGACGGACGACCCTGCGCCGACGTTGCCGCCCGTGAAGCACGTGTGGGTCGTGATGCTCGCCCAGCACGGGCTGCAGGACGGCTTCGGCCCGGACTCGCATTCGGTGCTGCTGCGCGAGACGCTGCCGCCCAAGGGCCTGCTGTTGCTCGACCACCAGTCGGTCGGGCGCGGCTCGCTGGCCAACGGGCTGGCGGTGCTGACGGGCGCCCGGCCCCGGGACGAGCAACTGGCCGACTGCCCCGTCTACGGACCGGCGTGCCTGGTCACGAGCAGGGCGCTGACCGACCAGTTCAGCGACGCCAAGCTGGAGTGGAAGGCCTACGTGGAGGACCTGCCGGCCGGCTGCCCGCCGAGCCCACGCAACCCGTTCGGCTACATCTCCTCGGTCGTCGACGCCAACACCGCGTGCACGACCCACATCGTCGGGACGGACGCGCTGGACGGCGACCTGGCCAACGCGGAGGACACGCCGGCGTTCTCCTACGTCGTCCCCAACGTCTGCCACGACGGCCGCGACGTCCCGTGCGGGGCGGGCCACCTCGGCGGCACCGCGGAGCTGGACGGCTGGTTGCGCACGACGCTGCGCGCGATCCGTGCCTCCCCGGCCTACAAGAAGGACGGGATGATCTTCGTGACGTTCGACCAAGGTGCGACGCAGGACCCGAAGGTCGGCGCGCTCGTCCTGTCGCACTTCCTGGCGCCCGGGACGACGTACGACGACAAGACGACGCACTACTCGATCCTGAAGACGATCGAGGACCTCTTCGGGTTCGACCACCTCGGCGAGGCGGCCTCCGACGACGTGGTCGCGCTGGGTCCCGAGCAGCTCACGCGACCGTCGAACTGACGGTCACAGGACGTTCACTCGAGGGCAACCATGCGGTAACGACCGTGACAGGGATGCGGGGCGAGGATGCCGCCGCAAACCTATGGAGGTCACCTTGAACATCCTGAAGACCCGTGCCCGAGTGGCGGTCCTGGCGCTCGGCGCCTCCGCCGCGCTCGTCGCCGCGCTGCTGGTGCTGTTGCACAACCCCACGCCGGCCCCGGCCGACGTCAACTTCAACAACCTCGACTGCCGCGGCTCGATCACCAAGGGTGAGCCCTCTGCGGACGATCCCGAGGCCACGCAGGTCAAGTACCGCTTCGCGTGCAACGGTCCGATCACGGGCTACGCGCTCCAGACGAACACCGAGATCCAGTCGCTGGAGACGGAGACCTTCGGCTCGGACCCGAAGACCGGAGCGGTCTACAACGACGACTCGTTCTCGTGCAACGGCGACCTGCCCGGCTACGGCCTGAACTGCGTCGGCAAGGCGGGGTGGCTGGACTACAACAAGGGGCTGTACGACCCGTCCCAGAAGTCCTACGTCGTCATCACCGGCCAGTTCGAGATCGAGGGCGACATCTGCGACGAGCCCCGCACCGACCCGATCCTGACCGTCGCCACCGCAACCAAGAGCTCGACGGGCGTGGTCGGCCAGGCCATGTCCGGCCCGTTCGACCTCGGCCGTCCCTCGAAGGCCGGCTGCAAGGGCTCCCGGTTCTCGGGCAAGACGCGCATCCCGCGTCCCCAGCAGGAGGAGAGCGCCGACAACGTCGACTTGGGCTGAGTCCTCAGCCTCTGGCCGGGCCCCGTCGCGTCCGCCGCGGCGGGGCCCCATGGCGTGTCGGTCTGATCGCCCCTCGCGCGATGAGATCGACACGCCTTTTGCGCAGACCGTGCGTGGGTGGGTGTAGATCCGTCACAGGCGGACGGGCGACGCTGGCCGGGTGACTCCTTGGAAGCGCGCCCTCGAGATCGCGACGCCCCAGGGCGGGGCGATCGATCACCCGCAACTGCGGTCCTGCGGCTTCAAGCCCGACGCGATCGCTCGCCTCGTCCGCGACGGCCATCTCCATCCACGGCACGAGGGCGTCTACGCGCTCGGCCGCTCGGGACTGTCGCCCTACGGCGAGATGTGGGCGGCGTACCTCGCGACGAACGGACGCGGAGCGGTCTCGGAGATGTCGGCCCTCGCGGTCGGGGGAGCCGGACCGTGGCCCAAGCAGGCACAGGTCGTGGTGAGGACCGGAGGTGTGAAGCTCGACGGCGTCAAGGTCCGGCGGACGCGGCTGTTGCCGGCTGCCGACACATGGCGCGACCGGAACGGATTGCTGGTGTGCACGTGGACGCGAGCGGTCGTCGACATGGGCGCCACGTCAAGCGTCCTGGAGATCCAGAACGCGCTCGACGGCCTGGACGACGCCGGACGTCTGGACGTCGCGGCGTTGAAGCGTGCGGTCGTGGCACACCCCCGGCCCGGCCAGCTCAAGGTGATCAAGGCCCTCGAGCCCTTCGTCACGCTGCCCGACGAGGAGTACCGCAGCCTCCTCGAGCGGTTCGCCGCACGGATGATGCGGCGCGTCGGCCTGCGGGAGTTCGTCGTCAACCAACCGATGACGGTCAGCGGCCGAAGGGTCGTCATCGACTTCTGGTTCGCCGACGCGCGCCTGGCGGTCGAGGTGGACGGACGCGCGACGCACGACCGGGCCCGGCAGTTCCAGTCCGACCGTGATCGCGACCGAGCGCTGCTGCGCGGTGGCATCCGGACCGCGCGCTTCACGTGGCAGGACGTGATGTACCGGCCGGCGCAGGTCATCGCCGAGATCCTCCAGCTAATTGCCGTGTCGATCTGACCGCGCGAGGACCGATCAAACCGACACGCCAACAGCCGTGTCGATCTGACCGCGCGAGAGCCGATGAAACCGACACGCCAACAGCCGTGTCGATCTGACCGCGCGAGAGCCGATCAAACCGACACGCCAACAGCCGTGTCGATCTGACCGCGCGAGGACCGATGAAACCGACACGCCTAGAGGAGGTCGAGCAGCAGCGTGGACCAGCCGAAGCCGCGGGCCGCGAGGCCGGCGCCGGTGCGCGGGTCGTAGTACTCGCGGAAGCCGTCGCGAAGCGCCGCCTCGGCGAGGGACGTGACGATCCGGTCGGCGTCCTCCCCGTACCCGAGCTCCCGCATGGCCGGGACGAGCAGCCAGGCGGTGTTGACCCACGACGGTCCGCGCCAGCAGCGCCAGCGGTCGAAGCGGGGGTTGAAGGACGGCTCCTCCATCGCGACCGAGGGGATGCCCACGGCGGCGCGGTAGCGACGCGGGTGCAGCAGGTGCTCCTCGACCAGCCGGCGGCGGACGTCCTCCGGGATGCCGGGCAGGGCCAGGGGCGCAAGCGACGCCCACGTCGACAGGTGGACCGGCTTCTCGCGGCGGCCGGCGAGGTCCCAGAACAGCCCGGCACCGGGGTCCCAGCACTTCTCCATGAGCGCGTCGGTCACGCGCCGCGCGCGACGAGACCAGGAGGCGTCACCGGTCATCCGCCCCATCGCGTCCAGCGACAGCGCGTGGGCGACATTGACCAGGACGTCCTCGACGTGCAGCTCGGAGCGGGCGATGATCGTCGGGGCGTGCCAGCCGAAGCGGCGGCAGTGCTCGACCAGCAGGAAGTAGCCGGCGCGGTGGTGGGCGTAGCGACCGTAGACCTGGTCGTACTTGGGTGAGTCGTCCAGACCGGACTCGTCGGGCAGCAGGATCGACAGCAGCCCGTCGCCGTCGGGGTCGCGCTGCTCGGTCAGCCAGTCGAGGTGCTCGGCGATCTGCGCCAGCCCGTCCTGGGGTGCCCCGATCCGCTCCCAGGCGACCGCCAACAGTGGCGGGTCGATCGTCTCGGTGTGCAGGTTGTGCCAGACCGACGCGCACGCGTAGAACGGCGCGCGCCGCCACAGCGCCGGCCGATCCCAGAAGATCGTGTGCGGCAGGAAGCCGCCACCTGGGCCGGAGCGCAGGACGGTCCGCAGCTCCGCCTCGGCCCGTGCGGGGTCGAGCAGCGACCACGACACCGCGTGGAAGCAGGAGTCCCAGTGCCACTGGTGGCGGTAGCGCGGCGTCGCCGGGCAGGTGAACGCGAACGGCACGCCGTCGGACCGCCGCACGCCCTCCCGCCAGTTGGCCTCCAGCACGTCGCGCGCCGCGTCCCGCAGCGCGGCGACGTCAAACGACCACGGCGGAGAGCTCGTCGTAGGTGACAGGCTCACGTCGGTGGGCGGCGCGCAGCACGTGCTCCACGGCGCCGATGTGCGCGGGGTGGTCGAGGTCTGCCGGGTGGAGGTCCAGCCGCAGCAGCGGCCCGGCGAACAGGGCGCCGGTGCGCACGCGCAGCGGCGAGGCGCGCCGCCCCAACGCGCCGGGCGCGGCGAAGGTCAGGGCAGGTGCGTAGGTCTGGGTGCGCCCGTGATCGCGCCAGACGCGCGTCAGCGACGCCCACCAGTCGAACCGCGGCGCCAGGGCCCGCGTGAGCGCCTCGGTATAGACGAACGCGGGCGCGACGAAGCCGCGGGGCTCCACGCCGGCCAGGTGCAGCACGCGCCGCCCGGCATGGACCGCGCGCCGCGCCTCCTCGTCGTCGAGCCCGGCGAACTCCGCGTCGGGATCGCGCCCACCCCGCCCCGGGCGCCGGTGCTGGAAGCCGTGCTGGGCGACGCTGTCCCCCACCCCCACCCGCTCCGACAGCCACTGCGCCAGCGCGGGCGAGCGGTCGTGGAAGGGGTGCATGTCCGACGCCGGGATCACCAGCAGCGTGCACTTGCCGATGCCGTGGTCGTCCAGCCAGTCCCGGATGAGCGCGCAGCGCTCGAAGGTCCCCGGCTCGACATCGTGGATCGAGACGGCGATCTGGGGCATCGCTATCGCAGGACTCCCTGGAGGCCCGCCTCCTGCGGCGGCGCCAGCAGTTGTCGCATCGCGGCGTGCTCGGCCTCGAAGAGCCGCGGCCAGGCGAAGCGCCAGGCGAGGGCGGACGCGGCGGCGCGGTTGGGCGACGTCGCCCGGGCCGCGCGGATCGCGCGCTCCAGGCCGACGGCGTCGCCGGCCGCGTACGTGTGCACCAGGTCGCCGCAGCACGCGCCCGACGGCGCGTTGGCGCAGCAGACCACGCGCGCCCCCGAGGCCGCGGCCTCCAGCGCGACGAGGCCGAACGTCTCGTGCTCCCCGGGCATCACGACGCACCGCGCGCCGGCGTACAGGCGCGAGAGCTGCTCCCGGGAGGAGACGTAGGGCGCCACCTCGACGCGGTCGGCGATGCCGAGCCGGCGCGCCGCGACCATGATCGAGTCACGCGCCGGGCCGGCCCCGACGAGCACGAGCCGCCACCGCTCCCGCGAAAGCGACGCCGCCTCCAGCAGGCGGAAGACGCCCTTCTGCCGCGCCAGCCGGCCCACGTACAGGACGTGATCGCCGCGCGGCACGTCCTCCCACGGGTGGAAGGCCTCGTGCAGCCCGAGCCGCAGCGGGATCGACGGCGACCGCCCGCAGTCGGCCACCGTGTCGACGACCGACATGATCGCGTCGACGGGCTCGTAGGCGCGGCGCATCCAGGCGCGCAGGACCGGTGCGTAGACCCGGGCGGGACCCGGGATGGCGCGCGCGTCCAGCTCGGAGGACCCGTGCCCGACGGCCACGACACGCGCGCCGATCTCGTGCGCCGTCCGCGTGACGCCCAGTGGTCCCCAGAACGGGTCGTGGAGCAGCACGACGTCGGGCTGCAGGTCGCGGAGCGTGCGCTGGAGGTGGCGGACGCCGCGCGGCAACCGGTAGCCGTTGGTCGCATGCAGCCGCAGCGACGGCAGCTCGTGGCGGCCGGCGACGTGGCGCTCGACCTCACCGGGCGTGATCAGGTGGTGGTCGTAGGTGCCGGTCGCCGCGTTCCACGCGAGCTTGGCGTCGAGGTAGGTGCGGATGCCGCCCGACCGCTCGGCGTAGAACATCGCGACGTCGGCGACCCGCAACGGCTGCTGCGGCACCAGGTGCAGCCGCGGACGGGCCTCCGCGCCCGCGGGCGACGCCGCGGGGCCCGTGCTCCCTGCGGCGCCGCCCGCCGGCACGAAGACCGTCGGCGACTCAGGCGACACGGCGCGCCTCACCGGCGGCCGCGCTGCCCATGGCACGATGGTACCCGTCAGCCAGGCGTCCCAGAGCGCGGTCCCACGTTCGTTCGCCGACAGCGGCCAGCGCGGCCCGCGTCAGCCGGTCCCGCTTCAACGGTGCAGCGGCCAGTTCGCAGACGGCGGTGGCCAGCGAACGGGCGTCGGCCTCGCACAGCAGACCGGTCACGCCGTCGTCGACGATCGAACACGGACCGCCCTCGGCGACGGCGACCACCGGCAGTCCCGAGGCCTGCGCCTCGAGCAGCACCTGGCCGAACGTGTCGGTCCGGGAGGCGAACAGGAAGATGTCCGCAGAGGCGTAGAGCGTCGCGAGGTCGTCGCCCTCGACCCAGCCGTGGAACGTCGCGGCATCGCCCAGGCGCGCCCGCAGCGTGCCCTCCTCCGGGCCACCGCCCGCGAGGTGCAGGTGCAGGCGCCCGTCACGCGCCATGGCGGCGAGGAACGACTCGGCCAGCAGGTCGGCGCCCTTCTCCTTGGTCTGGCGCCCGACGTAGAGCACGTTGATGCGCTCCGGGGCGCCGGCATCCAGCAGCGCCGCGTCACGCCGGGCCGGCGAGAAGCGGGCCAGATCGACACCGCGGTCCCAGCGGCCGAGCCGGTCGTCCGGAAGGCCCATGTCGCGCAGCACCTGGTCGCTCTGCGGCGACGGCGTCAGGACGTGGTTGCACTGGCCGTAGAACGCGGCGATCGCCATGCGCGCGAACACCTCCAGCTGCGGGTCGGCGGAGCGCAGGCCAGCGTAGGCGGCCAGCTCGGTGTGGTAGCTGCCGAGGACCGGCAGGTCCATGATCCGCGCGATCATCGCCGCGGCCACGCCGGCCGGTCCGGGCGAGCACAGGTGGACGAGGTCGTAGCGGCCCTCGGCGAGCGTCTCGACGATGCCTGGCAGCGACGGCACGCCGACCTTCAGGCCCGCGTAGAACGGGATGTCGATCTCGGCCACCGCCGACAGGCGGCGGTCGACGTTGGGGTCGGTGCCGACGACCTCGACCTCGAAGCCCGGCACGCCGCGCTCCTGGATCTCGTCCAGCGTGTGCGTCACGCCGTGCATGCCACCGACCGCGTCGGCAACCAGCGCGACGCGCAGCGGCTCGGCGGGCGGGCCGGCATCCCTCACCAGCTTGCCCTTCTCCTTGCCCAGGAACGCCGCCGCGGGCGCATACGGGATGGCGGCGATGCAGGCGTCGAACAGCTGACCCGCGGCGCCGACGTACGCGGCCGCCGGCGCGCCGCCGGCGGTCAGCTCCACGATGCCGTCGACCACCTCGGCGAGCTTGCGCTCGTGCTTGCGGCGGGCGCGGCGCATGAGGTCCTTGTGGCTGAAGTCCTCGTCCTGCAGCATCGCCAGCAGCCGCTGCTCGTCGGTGTCGAGGTCGACCGCGTCCAGCCAGGCGCGCAGCAGCGCGCGGGCGTCCTCGGAGGTGAGGTCCTGGCCGGTCTCCCCCGAGCGGGCGTCGCCCTCGCGCATGACGCGCTCGACCATCTTCAGGACCTGCCCGGGATCCGGCTTGGCCCCGGCGTCCTGCGCCGGACCGAGGGCGCGGGTGGCCAGGCCCATCGCCGCGTGCGCCCACTTGGCCGCGCTGCCCTGCTCACCGCGAGCGATCGCGCGGCCGGCGCGCATGTGCGCGAGGAACTCGGCGGGCGTGGCGCAGCGCGGCGTCTCGGTGAAGGTACGGCCGATGTCGACGCCGGCGTGGTCGTCGGACCCCCCGATGCCGGTGCCGCCGTGCGTCTCGATGTAGATGGCGGCCGGCATGTTCAGCTCCTTGGCGCGCGACCCGTTGCGGGTCTCCCACACCGGGAACAGCTGGGCCAGGCGGCGGCGGTGGCGCGGCGTCAGCGGCGCCTCGACCGCGTAGAAGGGGTGCGCCAGCGCCGTGGCGATCTCGTTCTCGTGGAGGTACTCGGCGACGGCCTCGACGTCGTCGTTGTGCGCCTGGATCCAGTCGTGGTCGTCCGGCGTGATGCCGTAGCAGAGCACGTGCACGGCCTGGGGCTCACCCTTGAACCAGAGCGTCGCCTCCTCGCTGAGGAAGACGCGCGGATCGTCGGCGATCTCCAGCGCACCGGCGATGGTGTCGTGGTCGGTGATCGTCACGAAGTCCATCCCGCGGCGCGTGGCCAGCTCGAGGACGTCCTGCGGCGGCGTCGCGCACTCGGGCAGCCCCAGCGAGCGCTGGACGCCGAGCTTGGAAAGGACCGACGCCGTGCTGTGGCAGTGCATGTCCACCCGGCTGGTCTGCGTGGAAGTCATCGTTGCTCCCTTCTCGTTTACCTGCTTGTCGAGCGGGAGATTTGCCTGCAAAACGGCCTCTCGAGTGACGATCCGGTGAAGCCGTCCCGGAAATGTCCGCCCGCGTGGAAGGTTGGAGCGGTGAACTCCGCGAGTGTGGTTGCGGCACGTGAGCGCATCGTCCTCAGCCGAGGCGCGGTCGAGGTGGAGTGCAAGCTGCACCCGCTGCGCATCCACATCCGCCGCGACGGCAGGCGCCTGCTGCGCGGCCTCCACGCGTGGGTCTGCGACGGAGAGGTGCAGGACCGCTTCCTGCCGCTGACCGAGGGCGTCATCGCCCAGGAGGGCCGCGCGTTCCCGGAGCGCGCGGTGACCGCGTCGATCACCGAACCGCTGGCCGACGGTGCGGTCCTGCAGCTCAAGCTCCAGGGCGGCCGGCACGCGACGCTCGCCATCGTGCTCACCGAGGAGGACCACGTCGCGCTGACCCTGTCCGCCAAGGGCGCGCCGCTCAGGCTCGCCCTCGAGTGGGACGCCCGCCCCGAGGAGCGCTTCAACGGTCTTGGGGCGCGGCACACCGAGACGGTCGACCAGCACGGCCGCGCCGTGCAGCTCGGCGCCGACCGCCGCTACACCGGCCCGGACTGCCCACCGGACATGCTCGAGCTCGGCGGCATCCCGCAGGGCGACTACGCCCCGATGCCCTGGGTGCAGTCCAGCCGCGGTTACGCCGTCTGGTTGGACACCGCCGGCAACGGCACGCGCTTCGACCTCGGCGCGGCGCGCGAGCGGGTCACCGTCTCCGCGCGCGCAGGCGCCGGGCCGCTGCGGGCCCACGTCTTCACCAACCCCACCCCCGCCGCGCGCCTGCGGCGGCTGCTCGACCGCACGGGCTACCCACCGGTCCTGGCCGAGTGGGGCTACGGGTTCTGGAAGTCGCGCGACGTCTACGACCACCAGGACGACGTGCTCGAGGACTTCACGGGGTGTGGCTGGCACGGCATCCCGTTGGACGCCGTCGTCCTCGACTCCCCCTGGGAGACGCAGTACAACACGTGGATCCCCAACCCCCACCAGTTCCCCGACTTCGCGGGGATGGTGCGGCGGATGCGCGCGTCGGGCGTGCGCACCGTCGTGTGGGTGGTGCCCTGGACCAACCTCGAGTCGCTGGACGGGCAGGTCCCCGACGACCCGGGCAGCCGGGCGCTGCACCGCGTGCCCGCCTCCAACTACGACGAGGGCGACCGCGCCGGGCACTACGTCCGGGACGCGCAGGGCCGGTCGTTCGTCGCCCGCTGGTGGATGGGCACCGGGTCCCCCATCGACTTCACCTCCGCCGCCGCCGACGACTGGTGGCGCGCCCAGGCCCGCCCGACGCTGGAGCTCGGCGTCGAGGGCATCAAGACCGACGACGGCGAGGGCTACTACTTCCCCGACGACGTGCAACTGGCGGACGGCACCACCGGGGCGCAGTCGGCGTGGCGGCTCGGCGGGCTGTACCGCGAGTCGATGCAGCGCGCGCTCGACGAGGTGCACGGCGAGAACAACGGTGTCCTGTTCGGCCGTTGCGGCTGGAGCGGGCAGCAGACGACGGGCTTCCTGTGGGCCGGCGACCAGGCCAGCGACTTCTGGTCGCTGCGGGTGCTGCTGGCCGCGACGATCAGCGCGGCGTCGTCCGGGTTCTCCAACTGGTCCCACGACGTCGGCGGCTACCTCGGCCGACGCGGCATCCTGCGCTGCCCGAAGGAGCTGCTGCTGCGCTGGGCGCAACTGGGCTGCTTCACCCCGCTGATGCAGGCCCACGGGCGCCTGCAGCAGGAGCCCTGGACCTACGACCGCGAGACGCTGGCGATCTACCGCGGCTACGTGCTGCTGCACGAGATGCTCGTGCCCTACGTGCGCGCCGCCGCGGCGACGTGCGCCCGCGCAGGGCTGCCGATCATCCGGCCGCTGCCGCTGATCGACGCGAAGGACGAACGCGGCTGGTCGCTGGCCGACGCGTTCGGCTACGGGCCCGCGTTGTGGGTCGCTCCGGTCGTCGAGCCGGGCGCCTGCGAGCGCGAGGTGCTGCTGCCGCACGGCGAGTGGATCGAGACCTGGAGCGGCCGGCCCGCCCGTGGCGGCGAGGAGGTCCTCGCCCCCGCCCCGCTGCACCAGGTGCCCGTGTGGGTGCGCCGCGGCGCGATCGTCGTCAGCCACCCCGCCGAGCATGTCGCCCAGGGCCTGGGCGACACCCCCGAGCAGGAACGCCCGCTCGTGGCGACGCTGTGGGGACGCCCGCGCTCAGGACGCGCGCAGGCGCGACTGCACGACGGCACGGTCGTCCGCTGGCACGCGCTGCGCGGCTGGAACGTCAGCGGCCACGACCGCGACATCACCTTCGCGCAGGTCTAGTTCCAGCAGAAGCTCAGCAGCACCGAGAAGAAGCAGACGAACGCACCGCCGAGCGTGAGCAGCACGGCGAACCAGCGCCGTTTGATCAGGCTGTAGACCGCGGCGAGTCCGGCGAGGATGTTCAGGCCCACGACCATCGACCAGGTCGTGTCGGTCCAGGCCGGGTCGGTGGTGTCGTCGCACCCCGGCTCGGCGCCCGAGGTGACGATCGCGAGGCCGACGGCGACACCCATGAACAGCAGCGGCAGGAACGTGGGCAGCCAGCCGTCGGCACCGACGCGCCCCTCGATGCCCTCGCTGTCGGACTCCCCCGTCCGGCGGCTCTTCCAGTAGAGCACCGGCCCGACGACCGCCGCCCCCGCGAGCAGCAGCGCAGCCGGACCGAGCCAGAACCAGCTGTTGAGCTCCAACTCGGCGACGGGGAACCACCCGGCGACCAGCCAGACGATGCCGACGACGCCGCCCCGGCGGACGATCCGGCGGCGGGCGGTGAGCTCGGAGCTCACTTCGGTGCGACGACGATGGCGTCAACCCGCCAGCTGCCGGACTCACGGCGCAGCGTCCAGGTCTCCTTGTCGCCGCCCTCGCGCACCTTCACGGTCGCGGTGTCCCCGGTGATCGAGATCGACTTCACGTCGATGCGTGCCTGGTACTGGCCGCTGTCGACCGCGTCCATCACGGCGTCGGGGCAGGTCTGGCCGGAGCCCTTGGCCACCTTCTTGGCGAACTCCAGCGTCAGCAGCTCGTCGCAGACCTTGCCGCCCTCGTTGTCGTCCAGGCCGGTTTCGAAGCGGTCGACCACCGCGGCGACCTGCTTCTCCGGCCCCTTGAAACCACCCGCATTGTCGGAGTTGCTGGTCAGGCCCAGGTAGACGACCACGGCGGCGACGGTGAAGATCGAGCCGAGGACGATGCTCACGTTGGCCATGCCGTCGCCGGTGAGGCGCCCGTTGGCCTTGCGGATCTGGTCCTTGGCGATCATGCCCAGGATCACCGGGAGGACGGGGGGCAGCAGAAAGCAGGCGACCAGGCCGGCGATCGCCCAGCCGCTGGTCCGGGTCGGGCCCGTGTACTTCTCCGGCGCCGCCTCCCCTCCGCCCGCCGCGCGCGCCATCGCCTGTTGGGCGGACGACGCCGCGGGGTCGTCGGCGCGGTGCTCGCTCCACGCGGTGCCGTCCCACCAGCGCAGCTGGCCGGGCCGCTCCGGGTCGGGGAACCAGCCGGCGGCCGGCAGGCGGGGCTGCTCGTCGGGCTGCTCCTCGGGCTTGGGCGCGTCCTCGCTCAGGTCGCCCAGCTTATTCGGTCGCTCCTGGACCTACGCCGCAGCCGGGGCTCGCCGACCGCTGCGGGTCAACAGCTCGCGCGTGATCGCGTTGAGGGAGACCAGCTCGGGTCGGTGGGACGGCTCGATCTCCAGCATCAGCGGGGCGGTGTGGCCCCGCAGCGTCTCGGCCAGCGCGTCCCAGGGCATCGTGCCCGCGCCGGGCGCGAGGTGCAGGTCCAGCCGCAGCGGGTCGACGCCGGGGGCGGCGAGGTCGTGGTGCCGCGCGCCGAGGTTGTCGTGCACGTGGAACAGGACCACGTCGTCCGCGACCGCGCGCAGGACCGACGCCATGTCGCTGCCGCGCAGGCCGTTGGTGATGTGCGCGTGGCCGATGTCCAGCAACATGCCGACCCACGGCGAGCCGATCGCGCGAACGAGGTCGCGGACCTTCACCGGGTCGTGCGTCAGGCGGGCGGGGCCGGGATAGACCGGCGCGAGGTTCTCCACCGCGATCGTGATCTGCAGCGTCTCGGCGCGCAGCGCCAGGCGGCGCAGCGAGCGCTCCTCGGCGGCGACCCGCTCGGCCACGCGCGTCGCCGCGGGGCCGTCGACGTCGAGGTGGTCCAGGCCGTGGTAGACGACCAGCTCGGCGCCGCACTCGTGGGCGTGGTCGAGCAGGCCCTCGAAGGCGCGGTCGTGCTCCAGCGTCCCCGCTTTCAGGTCGTCCGGACCGTGGAGCAGGACGCGCAGACCGGTCGTGGCCAGGGCGGCCCGCAGCGCGCGGGCGTGGCGGCGCAGGCGCTCGCGGTCCCCCAGCATCGCGACCGGCGGCGTGTGCACCTGCACCCAGGAGAAGCCGGCCGCCTCGGCCGCCTTCAGCGCCGGGGCGGTGGGCCACTGGTCGCGGTGGACGTTGATTCCCAGACGACCCTGAAGCATGGCCCGACGTTGGCGGCTGCTCGCGCAGCCGCCGTGAACATCCTGCAAACAGCCTGTTTCTTCCCGCTTCACAACGTGCCGACGTCGTCGGCCTCGCAGGTGCGCGCCCGACGGCTCGCGCCCTCAGCGGATGCGCACCAGCTGGGAGCGCGTGCGGACGGTCGTCCCGGCGCTCCTGATCGTCGCGACCACGCGGTAGCGGCCGGCCTTCCTGACCTTGAAGGTCGCGCGGTAGGAGCCCTTCACGGCCTGCACCGTCTTGGTCTGCAGCGTCTTGGTGCCCTGGCGCAGGCGCAGCGTGACCTTGGTCCCGGTCGGCGCGACGCCGGAGGCGCGGAGGACCCGCTTGGCCTTCGTCCGCTTCAGCGCCGCGCTGAATTTCGGGCGCTTCTTCGCCGTCTTCGTCGTCGGCAGGGTGACGACGGGCGCGTCGACCAGGTCGGGCGGCAGCGTCAGCTGCGCGGTCCTGCCCAGCACGTCGGCGGCGACCTCGAACGGGTCGGGACGCTCCTTCTCGGCCTGGGTCGGACGCGACTCCAGGAACGCGGTGCGCGTGTACTTCAGGAACGGCAGCGACAGCGTCGAGCCGGGCAGGACGGTCGTGGCCTGGTTGGAGTAGACCTCGGGCGCGAACCACTGGTCGTCGGACTCCGCCAGCAGGAGGGCGATCCTGTGGCCCTTCACGAAGGTCCAGTCCTGCGGGTAGAGCTCGACCTCCTTGCTCGTCGTGCCGGCGGCCAGCGCGGCACCCGCGCGCGAGACCAGGACCGCCTTGCCCTTCGCGTCGATGTCGTAGAGCACCGCGTGGAGGTTGCTCGTCGGCGTGTCGAGCTTCAACGACAGCTTGGGGACGCCCGCGATGTGGACGTCGTAGGGCAGCGCCTGCGAGACCGACCACAGGCCCTTGCCCGTCGAGCCGCCGCCGACCAGCGCGCCGCCACCTGCGTCGCCGTCGTTGCCCTGCTGGTTGGTGAACTCGCCGGGGGTCAGCGCCAGCGTCGACGGGGTCGCGTCGGCGGGCGGCCACGCGGCCTCGGCGCGGTACTTCTGCAGCCCGCCGTCCTCGACCTCCACGCCGGGATCGTTCTCGACCTTGGCGCTCGCGTCGTCCTTCAGGTACCGGTCGAACCAGCGCATCGCCTCGTCGATGAAGCCCTCACGGCCGACGACCGACTTGTTCTTCTCGTCCTTGTCCTGCGGGCGGACGTGCGGGTACTGGCCGAACCAGGCGCGGTGCGGGCCGCTGAGGGTGCTCCAGATGTCCAGGAAGTTGTCGGGCTTGGTGTTGGCGTCGACGAAGCCGTGCGACCAGAGGACCGGCACGTTGGAGCCCTTGGCGCGCGGCACCAGGTCGCGCTCCTTCCAGAAGCCCAGCGCGTCGTCCCTGGACGACAGGCCGTCCTGCAGCAGGATGTTCGTGGCGTAGCAGGTGGGCGTCGCGTTGAGCGAGCCGTTGAGCAGCTGCTCGGGCTCCAGGACCGAGCTGGGGACGAGGTCCTGCTGCTGGTAGAGACCGGGTGTGAGGTACCAGCCGTTGCCGTAGTGGATGCCGTTCATGTACAGCGTCCGGTAGCCGTCGATGATCGGCGACTGGATGACCGCGGCGGCCAGGCCCTTGGGCTTGGTGGCCAGGCCCATGACCTCGGTCCAGCCGTCGTAGGACTTGCCCCACATGCCGACCTTGCCGGTCGACCACGGCTGGGACGCGGCCCACTCGACGGC
>CAYUDT010000087.1:0-20281 GCA_964443695.1 uncultured Conexibacter sp.
ACCCGCCCTACAACCAGCACTCCTACTTCTCCAACTACCACGTGTGGGAGACCCTCGTGCGCTGGGACGCCCCGGAGGCGTACGGCATCGCCCGCAAGCGCATCGACTGCCGCACGACGAAGTCGGCCTACAACTCCAAGCCCCGCGCGCGGGGGACGCTCACCGAGCTGCTGGCCACGGTCACCGCGCCGTGGGTGCTCCTGAGCATCAGCGACGAGGGCTACCACGACCTGGCCGGCGTCACCGACGTCCTGCGCGGCCACGGCCACGTGGGCGTGATCGACGTCGACCACAAGCGCTACGTCGGCGCCCAGATCGGCATCCACTCGCCGTCGGGGGCCAAGGTCGGCAAGGTCAGCCACCTGCGCAACACCGAGCACCTCATCGTCTGCGGCCCGGACCGCGCGCTCGTGGACGCCGTCGTCGGCGACGCGCTCGCCGCCTGACCCCCGGGCGCCGAACACGCTTTTGTGCCGCTGATCTGGCGTGGAAAAGCGTGTTCGACGGGTTCAGCCGACGGCGCGCTGGACGTGCGCGATGGTGGCCGCCTCGACGGCGGCCCGGTCCTGCTCGGAGTGCAGCAGGCGCACGCCGGCGTTGACGATGCCCTGGACGAGCTGGGCCGACATCCCCGGATCGGGGCGGCCCTCCGCAGCCAGGACGGGCTCGAGCAGCTCGGCGGGGCGGTAGGCCAGCGCGTTGATGCGGGCCCGCACGGCCGGGCCGAGCGGCGCACCGCCGAGGACCTGGGCCAGACGGTGATGACCCGCGGCGACGAGGTTGAGCTGGGTTGAGACGAACGCGGCGAGCTTCGCGTCGAGACCCTCGGCCGCGGCCATCGCGTCGGCGGTCTGCTGCTGCCACTGCGGCAGCTCACGCTCGCAGACCGCGGCGATGATGTCGTCGCGCGAGGAGAAGTAGCGGTACACCGAGTTGCGGGCCAGGCCCGCGCGCTCGCCGAGGGCGCCGAACGTCAGCGCGTCGACGCCGGACTCCGTGAGCAGCGCCTCGGCCGCGTCGAGCAGCGCCTGCTCCTGCTGGGCGCGGTGCTCGACGATGGTGGGCGCGTCGATGTGCGGCATGGCCGCCGCTGAGCCTAGCTCAGACCCCGCGGGCCATCTTCACCAGCGCGACCGTCGCGGCGCGCAGGCCGTCCGGTGCGGTGATGGGCTCGGGGAAGCCCACACGGGCCGGGCCCTTGCCGCGCGGAGTGGTGACCCAGAGGTCGAGGCCGTGGCGGTCGGCCCGCCTGCACGCGGCCTCGGTGGCGTCGGTGAAGCCGGCGAGCTTCTGCGCGTAGAGCAGCAGCGCGTCGGCGTGGTCCTCGTTGAGGTGGCGGACGGCGTAGGCGGCGTGCGGGGCGACGGGGTCGGCCTCGGCCGCCGCGTAGTCCGCGGCGCTGCAGGAGTCCATCCGGCCATAGCCGCCGACCCAGCGGACGCGGTCGACGGCGAGGACCCAGTAGGTGAAGTCGCCGAAGCCCCCGTAGAGGCCGGACGTGGGGTTGGCCGCGAGCTGGGCGGCCTTGGCGGCCTCGAGCTCCTCGCCCTCCGGCGCGCGCATGACGCCGGCCAGCGTCACGCGGCCGCTGTCGAGGACGTCGCCGACCGGGTCGGCCTCGCCGATCACCAGCGACGCGCGCTGGTCGCGGACGAGGTTGCGGCCGTGCTCGGCGAGGGTCGAGACGCAGAGGACGGGGGAGCCGTCGTCCAACAGGCCGTACTGCACCAGCGAGCCCCAAGGATGCCCGTCGTCGCTCAACGTCGAGAGCGTGGCGACGGTGGTGCCGGCGACCAGCGTGCGCGCCTCCTCGGCGGGCGTGCGGCGGGTGTCGGGCACCAGGGCGGGCGCGAGCGGGTCAGGCACGGCGAAGACCTCGGCAGGGGCGACGTGGTCGGTCGGGAACGCAGTCACGGTATCGGGCATCGGCGCCAGAGGTTAGCGACACCTGTCCCCATCGTCGAGACACTTGTCGCGATCGTGGGGACAGCCGTCGCGAAACCGGTCAGGGGCCGACGTAGGTCACCGCGAAGTGGACCTGCGACTGCGAGCCCTGGATCTGCAGGGCGCCGCCGGAGTTCTGCCCCACGCTGGCGAAGACCTGGTCACCGGCGTTCAGGCGCGTCGTCGTCGCGACGTTCTGCACCGTGCGGCCGGCGGACGAGGCCTCGACGATGTTCTGCACGAGGACACCGGTGGGCTGCGGGGCGTTGATGGCCAGCGCGCGCTGGCCCGTCGCGTTGGCGTCCCAGCGGACCTCCGCCGTCAGCACGTACGTGCCCGTCTTGGGCACCGTCAGGACCGACCGGCCGTCGCCCGGGGGCGCGACGACGAGGTCCGGGTTGAACAGCTTGGCCGCGGTGACCGAGTTCTCGTCGTACTGCGCGTAGCTGCCGTCGGCGAACGTCAGCGGCGTCATCGCCGTCAGCGGGCCGCTGCCGGCATCCGGCACCGAGAGCACCCTGCTGCTGCCGATGGTCAGCCGCGCCGCGATCCGGTCCACCGGGCCCGCGTCGCCCCTGTCGCCCTTGTCGCCCTTCGCCCCCGGCAGGCCCGGGGTGCCGGCGTCGCCCTTGGCGCCCTTGGGCAGCTGTCCCTTGCGGAAGTCCTTGGCCAGCAGCGAGCCGTCCCTGACCTCCGCGGAGGCGACCGCGCCGGTCCTGATCTGGTTGGCGCCCACGCTGTTGCGGGGCAGGGTGATGGCGGCGTAGGAGGTGCCGCCGAGCGCGACGAAGAGCGCCGCGAGGCCCAGGTGGTGATGGCGCACGTAGCGCAGGAGTCGATGCATTGCGCACCGCAACCTATACGACTTCGGGTCTTGATGTTAGGGCGCCCTAATACTCCGGCGTCAGGGCAGCTGGGCGACCACCGTGACGGCGTCCAGCGCGGTCCCTGTTGCGTAGAAGCCGCCGAAGACGGGGGCCACGTCGGCGTGGAGGGTGGCCGGGACGTTGCTCCAGGTGACCGTCCGCGCGCCGGCGTCGTAGGCCGGCGTGACGGCGCCCGCGTCCAGCGTCGCGACCCGCGCCCGGACCGCGGGCTGCACCGTGCCTGCGGCGTTGGAGCTGACCTCGGCGCTGAGGTAGGAGGCGGCGCCGTCGATCACCATCGTCGGGTCGGCCAGCGCGATGCGGAAGCCGTGGGCGCGGTGGCAGAACACCGCGGTGCCGGTGCCGTGCAGCACGGCACGGACCGGGACGGAGGCCGGGTCGCTCACCGTCCCGGAGGACCCGGGGAAGGTGAAGGTGCCGGTCGCGGGCGCGACCGCGAAGACCGACGACGTCGGTGCGGACGCGGTGATGTAGTCGCGGAAGGACTGCTTGAACCCCCAGGTGGTGCTCGTCGTGGCCGTCGTGCCGTCGACGGCGGGGTCGCCCGGGGCGGGTGTGGGGGTGCCGATCGAGAACCCGCCGGTGCTCGCGCTGATCGGGCAGGACGACGCGAACGGGTCGGGCGTGGGGGCGGTCGGTGCCGGCGTCGTGGCGGCGGGCGCCGTGGGCGACGGTGTCGTCCCGGTTGCGGGCACCGTCAGGCCCGGGGCCGTCGGCGCGCTCAGCGCGACGGTGCCGAACCGCTCGCCGCCGCGCAGGCGGCTGTGCAGCGCCCGTCCGAGCGCGGCCGCTCCGGTACGGGTCAGGGCGATTGTGGTGCGGTCCAGCGCCGGCCCGGTCGGGCCCCGCGTGTAACCGGCGGCCCGCCCGTCGGCCAGCGTGACGCGGCGCCCGCGCAGCACCGCGCTCAGCGCCGCGCGCCGGGCCGTCGCGGTCAGGCGCAGGGACGTGAGGACTGCCACGTGGCGCCCGCGCTTCAACGTGAGCGTGCCCATCAGCGCCGTGGTCGATCCGGTCGTCGCGCCGAGCGGCAGGCGGACCCGGCCGGCGCTCTTGACGGCCGGCCGGCCGGCAACGGCGGGGGCGAGCGCGACGTGCACGGTCGCCCGGCCGGGGAGGCCCACGGTGGCGGGGGCGGCACCGGGCAGCGCCAGGGCCGCGGCGAGGCCCGCGGCGGCGATCGGCAGGCGGGTGGGCATCTCCCGGTTAGGGTAGCCTAACCAGAACAAGTGAAACCGTTTCACGTATAGGCTGCCCCGCATGAGCCAGACCTCCCCGGGGCCGCTGCACGGCCTGCGCATCGTCGAGATCGGCAGCATCGGGCCCGGCCCGTTCTGCGGCATGCTGCTCGCGGACTTCGGCGCCGACGTCATCAAGGTCGACCGTGCCGGTGGTGGTGACCCGCTGGCCACCAGCAAGTTCGCGATCACCAACCGCGGCCGCCGCTCGATCGCCGTCGACCTCAAGTCCGACCACGGCAAGGAGGTCGTGCTGAAGCTCGTCGAGCAGGCCGACGGCCTCATCGAGGGCTTCCGTCCCGGCGTCATGGAGCGGCTGGGCCTGGGCCCGGACGTCGCCCTCGCCCGCAACGAGCGCCTCGTCTACGGCCGCATGACCGGCTACGGACAGGACGGCCCGATGGCCAGCGTCGCCGGCCACGACATCAACTACATCTCGATCGCCGGCTCGCTCGGCGCGATCCAGCGCGTGGGCGAGAAGCCGATGCCGCCGCTGAACCTCGTCGGCGACTTCGGGGGCGGCGGCATGCTGCTCGCGCTGGGCATGCTCGCCGGCCTGCTGGAGGCCAGGTCCTCCGGCCAGGGTCAGGTCGTCGACGCCGCGATGGTCGACGGCGCCGCGCTGCTGGGCACGATGATGCACGGCTTCGTGAAGGCCGGCATGTGGAACGCCGAGAAGCCCGGCACGAACCTGCTGGACACCGGCGCGCACTTTTACGAGGTCTATGAGACCAGCGACGGCAAGTACGTCTCCGTCGGCGCGATCGAGCCGCAGTTCTACGCCGAGCTGCTGCGCCTGCTGGAGATCCCCATGGAGGAGATGCCGCAGTTCGACATGGCCCGCTGGCCGGAGTTCAAGGAGCGCATCGGCGCGGTCATCGCGTCCAAGACCCGCGACGAGTGGGCCGCGATCCTGGAACCGGCCGAGGCCTGCGCCACCGCGATCTACGGCCTGCAGGAGGCCGCGCAGCACCCGCACAACCAGGCCCGCGGCACGTTCGTCGAGTACGACGGCATCCTGCAGCCGGCGCCGGCGCCGCGCTTCAGCCGCACGCCGGCGAGCATCCGCTCCGGCCCGCCCGAGAACGGCGGCGACACCGACGCCGCGCTGGCCGACTGGGGCTTCGGCACCGACGAGCTGGCGCAGCTGCGCGCCGACGGCGCCTTCGGCTAGCCGTTCAAGGCGCGCGAACGGGCGAACCCCCACGGAGATCCGTGGGGATCCGCCCGTTCACGAGCGCCTCGGCACCGACGAGAACGCGGTCGCCCAGGCCGGTGCTCGGGATGGACGCGGCGCAGGACGCTAGATTCCGCCCACGGTGGCCTTCGAGGAGCAGCGCACGCGGTGGGCACGCAACGGCGAAGTGGACATCGCCTACCGCGCTGTCGGCGACGGCCCGGTCGACATCATCTTCCTGTCGGGCCTGATCAGCCACATCGAGGTCCTGCTCGAGGAGCCGGGCCTGCAGCGCTGGTTCGAGCGCCTCGGCCGCATCGCCCGCGTGATCCTCGTCGACCGGCGCGGCTGCGGCATGTCGGGCACGCCGGTCGCCGACTGGGGCGTCGAGGACGAGGTCGAGGACATCGCGGCCGTCCTCGACGCGGTCAACAGCGAGCGCGCGGTGATGATGGCCTACGCCGCCGGCGGCCCGCTGGCCCTCGCATTCGCCGCGCTGCGCCCGGAGCGGACCCTGGCCCTGGCGCTCTACGCCGCGATGGCCCGCTCCCTGCAGGACCACGAGGTCAACTGGGCGCAGACCGCCGAGGAGCGCGAGGAGCGCTTCGGGGAGCTGATGCGCGACTGGGGCACCGGCGCGAACATCGAGATGCTGGCGCCGAGCGTCGCCGACGACGGGCGCCTGCGGGCCTGGCTGGGCCGCCTGGAGCGCCAGTCGATGTCGCCGTCGGGCCTGCGCCGCATCGGGACCATGCTCGCCTCCTTCGACGTCAAGCCCCTGCTGGGGCAGATCCGCGTCCCGACCCTGATCGTCCACCGCTCCGGCGACCGCCTCATCGACCCGCGCCACTCGCGCTTCCTCGCGGAGCAGATCGCCGGGGCCAAGCTCGTCGAGGTCCCGGGGGAGGACTCGCTGCCGATGGTCGGCGACACCGAGTCCATCCTCGGCGAGATCGAGACCTTCCTCACCGGCGGACGGCGTGGCGGGGAGATCGATCGCGAGCTGCTCACCGTCCTGTTCACCGACATCGTCGACGCGACGACGACCGCGGCCCGCATCGGCGACGCGCGCTGGCGCGACCTCCTGGCCGCCCACGACAACACCGTGCGCGCCGAGCTGGCCCGCTTCGGCGGCCAGGAGGTCAAGACGATCGGCGACTCGTTCCTGGTCACCTTCGCCGGCCCGCCCTCGCAGGCGGTCCGCTGCGCCCGCGCGATCATCTCCGCGCTGGAGCCGCTGGGCATCGAGGTGCGCGCCGGCCTGCACACGGGGGAGTGCGAGCGGCTCGGAGGCGACGTCGGTGGCATGGCCGTCCACATCGCCGCGCGCGTCGCCGCACTGGCCGGCGCCCACGAGGTGCTGATGTCGGGGACGACCTTCGGCACGGTCGTCGGCTCGGGGCTGGAGTTCGAGAGCCGCGGCTCCCGGGCGCTGAAGGGCGTCCCGGGAGAGTGGCCGCTGTTCGTCCTGGTGTGAGCTGAGCCACCTCACCGGCACGACGGCCGGCGTCAGCGGCTGCAGGCGCGGGTCGGCGGGACACACGGCGTCTCCCGAGGCCGGTAAGAGCGCGGACGGCACCGCAACCTCCGGGGCTGGGCAGGGGTTTTTGCAGCAGCGAGACGCATTTGCGTCTCGACCCCCCACCCCGACCCGAAAGGGAACCCATGTCCCGCAAACTCTGGCTCGCAGCCAGTGCGACGACCCTTGCCATCGCGACCGCGCCGTTCGCGTTCGCCGCCGGCGAGGGCAACCCCATCAAGTCCGGCAAGCGCAACCCGTCGTCCAACCCGGCGGTCGCGTTGTCCTCGGAGACGGAGATCATCGCCGACAACGCCACCTACGGCACCCGCCAGTCCAACAAGGGCGCCGGCGGCGGTGCGATCTACGGCTGTCGTTCGGCCCCGGGCGCCAACCCCTGCATCCGCAGCAACAACCTCGAGAAGGGCCGTGCGTTCGAGTTCGAGACCAACGGCACCGAGGGCGGTCTCATCAGCGCGATCGGCGGCGACAACGCCAAGCCGTTCACCACGAACGCCACGGGCGTCGCGACCGGCCTGAACGCCGACCGCGTCGACTCCAAGAGCGCGACGGACATCAGCGCCGACGGCGCCAAGGCCGCGGTCGCGACGGTCCAGGCCGGCATCCGCTTCGTCGCGGTCGCCGCCGACGGTGCCAAGGGCGCCTCCCGCGGCGTCGCCACCGTCAACCGTGGCGCGGCCGACGACGGTCAGTACTCGGTCGTCTTCGACGAGGACGTCTCTGCCTGCGCGTTCACCGCGACGGAGACCACGACCGACAACGCCGGCGCCGTCGGCGTCGCGCTGGCCGCCGACAAGAAGACGGTCAACGTCGTCACCCGCGCGGGCGGCGGCGCGGACGGCACGCTTCCCACCGTGCCCGCCGACCGGCCGTTCCACTTGGTCGCCACCTGCGTCTAGGTCCCTCCGGGCGCCGGCTCCTCCGGGGGCCGGCGCTCAGGTCAGCTCGCGCCCGCGCAGGCGCGCCCAGCCCCAGCGCGTGAGCAGGACCAGCCAGTCCAGCAGGCCCGCGTAGAGGTGCGCGACCGGGCCGGTCACGACGCGCGCGGCGAACCGCTCGGACGGCGTCAGAAGGCGCTGGGGCACGGTCCCAAGCTATCGTCATCCGCTCATGCCTGCCGTGTCCGAGAACATCACCACCACCGTCACCGAGCTGCCCGAGTCGCGCGTGCGCGTCGACGTCGAGGTCGGCCCGAAGGAGGTGGAGCGCCGCATGAACGAGACGGCATCCAGCCTCGGGCGCAACATGCGCATCCCGGGCTTCCGCAAGGGCAAGGTGCCGCCGCCGGTCATCATCCGGCAGATCGGCCGTGAGGCCGTGCTCGACGAGGCGATCCGCGCCCAGCTGGGCCGCTGGTACCTCGATGCGCTCGAGGACACGGGTGTCGCCGCCGTCGGCGACCCGGACCTCGACCTCGACGGCGACATGCCCGGCGTCGGCGAGCCGCTGAAGTTCCACTTCGAGATCGGCGTCCGCCCGCCGGCCACGCTGGGCGCCTACAAGGGCGTCGAGGTCGGCCGGCGCGAGCCCGAGCCCGACGAGGAAGCGATCACCGCCGAGATCGAGCGCCTGCGCGAGCGCATGGCCCGCCTGGAGACCAAGGACTCCCCGGCGGTCAAGGGCGACTACGTGATCATGGACTACGAGGGCTTCATCGACGGCGAGCCCTTCGAGGGCGGCGCCGGCCGCGACCAGCTGCTCGAGCTGGGCTCCTCGACGCTGATCCCGGGCTTCGAGGACCAGCTGCAGGGCGCGTCGGCCGGCAGCGACGTCACCGTCCAGGTCACCTTCCCCGAGGACTACAACGCCGAGCACCTGGCGGGCAAGGACGCGGAGTTCAAGGTGCAGGTCAAGGAGGTCAAGGAGAAGCTGCTTCCCGCGCTCGACGACGAGTTCGCCTCCGACGCCTACGGCGTGGACACGGTCGACGAGATGAAGGCCGACATGGCCGAGAAGATGACCGAGGCCCAGAGCACGGCCATCGAGGGCGAGTTCCGCGAGGCCGTCGTCGACGCCGTCGTCGCCAACGCGACGATCGACCTGCCGGAGGCGCTCGTCGCCGCCCGCGCCAAGGAGCTGTGGGAGCGGATGATCCACTCGCTCGGCCACCAGGGCATCAACAAGGAGATGTACCTCCAGATCTCCGGTCGCACCGAGGAGGACATCACCAACGAGGCCAAGCCCGACGCCGCCCAGGCGCTGCGCCGTGAGGCCGTCCTCGTCGCCGTGGTCGAGGCCGAGGGCATCGAGCCCGCCGACGGGGACCTGCTCGACGCGCTGAGCGCCTCCGCCGCGCGCGAGAACACCACGCCGGAGAAGCTCCGCGCCAAGCTCGAGAAGAACGGCCGCCTCGATGAGCTGAAGGACGACCTCGCCCAGCGCATGGCCGTCGACCTGCTCGTCGAGAACGCCCAGGCCATCGACGTCGAGGAGGCCAAGAAGAAGGGCCTGCTCTGGACGCCGACCAGCGAGGAGCGCGAGGCCGAGGGCGCCGCCGCGGGTGGCCGCGGCGAGCTGTGGCCGTCCGGCGGGGCCGCCGCCGAGGCCGAGCCGGAGGCCGAGAAGAAGCCGAAGAAGAAGGCTGCCGCCAAGAAGAAGGCGGCGACCAAGAAGAAGGCCGAGGCGCCCGCCGACGAGGCGTAGGCCCGCGCCTACACGCGCCGGCCGCCAGCAGCGACGGCCAGCGCCAGCACGACCAGCCAGGCCAGCGCCACCGGCAAGGTCACGAGCTCCGCGAGGCCGCCGATCACCGGCGGCCCGCTGAGGAACCCGAAGTACCCGGTCGTCGAGACGGCCGCGAGGGCCACGCCGGCCGGCAGGCCGGGCGTCGCCCCGGCCGCCCGGAAGACGATCGCCGCCACCCCGGCCATGCCGGCGCCGAGGCACACGCACCCGGCCAGCCCCGCCGCCGGCGCGGCGACGAGCAGGGCCGCGCCGAAGCCGGCCGCCGCGACCAGGCCGCCGGTCGTGACGACGCGGCGCGCGCCGACCGCCCGCACGATGCGATCGCCGAACAGGCGCCCCGTGGTCATCGCGACGCTGAAGCCCGCGAACCCGAGCGCGGCCAGGCCGTCGGTGGTGCCCAGCTCGTCGCGCAGGTAGACGGCGCTCCAGTCGCTGGCCGCGCCCTCGATCTGAAAGCACGCGAAGATCACCGCGCCCAGCAGCCACAGCCGCCGCGGCGGTCGGACGAACAGCGCCTCGGCCTCGCCGCTGGCGTCGACGTGCGCCGGCAGCAGCCGGGCGGCGGCGAGCAGCCCGACGGCGAGCACGACCACGGCCGTCGCGGGCAGCTGCACCCGGGGGTCGACGCGCGCGGCGGCCAGGGCGCCCCCGGCCAGGGCCCCGGTCAGGCCGCCTGCGCTGAACGCGGCGTGCAGCCCGCCCAGCAGCTGCGTGGCGCGCTCCTTCTCGATCGCCAGCCCGTGGGCGTTCATCGAGACGTCGAGGAAGCCGTTGCCGAAGCCCAGCAGCAGGCCGGTCAGGCAGAGGACGGTCAGCGAGGGGGAGAAGGCGATCAGCCCGACACCCACGCCGAAGACCAGGACCGCGAACCGCACGACACCCGCGCTGCCGCGGCGCGCCGACAGCGCACCGGCCAGCGGCATCGCCAGCACCGCGCCGCCGGCCACGCAGGCCAGCGCCAGCCCCAGCGCGCCGTCGCCGACGCCCGCGTGGTCGCGGATCGCCGGGATGCGCGACGCGAACGTGCCGAACGACATGCCGTTGAGGAAGAAGATCGCCGCGATGGCTCGGTGGGCGCGCAGCGCGTCCATGCGCCACCCAACCTACGGCGTGTCGGATCGGGGCCAACCCCCGGCCCTGATCGGACACGCCTTGGGCCGGCATCTCACGTTCCGCGCCCGCGTACCGTTCAACCGGCATGACCACGACGAGCATCCACCCGACGCGCCTGGGGCGCGCGGCGATCACCACGCAGGACGGCGCGGTCCGGTCGCTCACGCTCGACGACCACGCCGAGGGGCCCGCGCCCGAGGGCCTCGCGGTAGAGGTCGCGGCCCAGCTCGACGAGTACCTCGCCGGCCGGCGCACCACCTTCGACCTGCCGCTCGCTCCCGTCGGCACGCCCTTCGAGCAGGACGTCTGGCGCGAGTTGCAGGCCATCCCGTTCGGCGACACCGTCAGCTACGGCGAGCTTGCCGTGCGGCTGGGCCGGCCGCCCGCCGCGGCCCGCGCGGTCGGGCGCGCCAACGGCCGCAACCCGCTGTGGATCGTCGTGCCCTGCCACCGTGTCATCGGGGCCGGCGGTGCGCTGACCGGCTACGCCGGCGGGCTGGAGCTCAAGCGCACGCTGCTGGACCTCGAGTCCGCGGCGGTCGTCGCGGTGCGCACGACGCGGATCTACTGCCGCCCGACGTGCACGCCGCCGCGCGCGCCCAAACCCGAGAACACCCGCCGCATGGCCAGCGCCGCAGCCGCGAAGGCCGCAGGGTTCCGGGCCTGCAAGCTGTGCCGGCCGGCCGCGTGAGACCCACCGAGATCGACACCGCGATCCGCATCACCCCGCCGCTGCACGCGGCGGGGCTGTTGGCGTTCCTGGGGCTGCGCGCCGTGCCCGGGGTGGAGGAGGTCGACGGCGGCACCTACGCGCGCGCGGTCCGGCTCGCGCGCGGTCCGGCGGTCCTGCGCCTGACGCCGCGCGTCTCCTCGATCCGCCTGCAGGCCACCCTGAGCCACGCCGACGACGCCGCGGAGGCCCGGACGGTCGCGCGCGCGATCTGCGACGCGGGCGCCGACCCGCACGACGTCGCCCGGGTGCTCGGCCGCGACCCGCTCCTCGGCCCGGTGGTCGCCGCCGCACCCGGCCTGCGCTCGCCCGGCACCGCGGACGGCCACGAGCTGCTGGTCCGGGCCATCACCGGGCAGCAGGTCTCGGTGCTGGGCGCCCGCACGACGCTCGGCCGGATGTCGGCGACCTACGGCGGGGCCCTGCCGGCGGCGCTGGCCACGGACACGATCACCACGCTGTTCCCCTCCGCGGAGCGCCTGGCCGCCGCGGACGCGGCGACGCTGGGCATGCCGCGGGCCCGCGGGGGCGCCATCGTCGGCGCCTCGGCCGCCTGTGCCGCGGGCGACGTCGTCCTGCGGCGCGGTGCCGACAGCGCCGCCGCGCAGCAGGCGCTCGTCGCGCTCGCCGGGGTCGGGCCCTGGACCGCCGCCTACGTCGCCATGCGTGCGCTGGGGGACGCCGACGCGTTCATGCCCACCGACCTCGGCGTCCGCCACGCGCTGGAGCGTCTCGGCGCCGACGGCTCGCCCGCGGCGGCCACGGCTCGGGCCGCGTCCTGGGCGCCCTACCGCAGCTACGCGGTGCACCACCTCTGGCACACCCTGTAGGCGACCGGGCCCAAAGACCAGGGGTGCCACCCCGATGTCACTCGACGGCCCGCGCGGGATGGTTGGCACATGCGACGCACCCTCACCGCGATCCTCGCCGCCTGCGCCGCGCTGGCCGTCCCGGCGACGGCGTCGGCGCTGCCCACCGGCAACCTCCTCCAGAACCCCGGCGCGGAGGACCCCGCCGGCGCCGTCGGCCTCATCGACGCCCCGAAGGCGATCCCCGGCTGGACCGCCGGTACGCCGGCGCTGCGTGCGGTCGACGAGCAGCCCGCCGGCAGCGCCCAGCCGTTCCTGAGCGCCGAGGACCGCAGCGATGCGCTCGGCTGCCGGTTCTTCGTCGGGCCGGGCAACCCGGGAGACACCGACGACAACGGCGCCTTCAGCAACATCAACTACTACAACGTCCACCAGGACGTCACGGTCACGCCGGACATGATCGGCCAGACGGTCAACCTGGGCGCGGCGCTCTCGCGCTACAACGACGCCGGCCACTACAACATCGACTTCGGCGAGGTCGACGTGTACGCGGTCTCCGGCGCCGGGGTCGAGGGCAACAGCCCCATCGCCACGATCGACAACTACAGCCCCACCGACGCCAACGGGCCCGAGATCACCAACGCGACCGACTCCGCGGTCATCCCGGCGGGCACGGCCAAGCTCCGGGTGTACGTGTTCTCGGTCACCGGCGACTTCATGAACCGCGACGGCTACGCCGAGGGCGGCGTCGACAACGTCTACCTGACCTTCGACGGCACACCGCCCGCGTCGCCCGCGCCCGGGTGCGGTCCGGCCGCCCTGACCCTGGGCCCGGCCACCGACGTCACCCAGACCACCGCCACGATCGGCGGCACCACCGACCCGCACGGGGAGGCCACGACGTGGCGCCTGGCCTACAGCACCGACCCGGCGCTGGACGGCGCCACCGGCGGCTCGGCCGATGACGTGACCGGTGCCGGCCCGGTCGCCGCCAACCTCGTCGCCCTGAACCCGAACACGACCTACTACTACCGGCTGGAGTCGGTCAGCTACCCGAACGGCAGCGGTCCGGGCAGCGCCTACCCCGGCACCTCGGTCAAGACCGACTGGGGCACGTTCAGGACGGCGGCACCGAGCCCGACCTCCAACCCCGGCAGGCCCGACCCCGTCGTCACGCCGCCCGCGACCAAGGATCCGTTCGCATCCCCGTTGCGGGTCTCGATCGAGTCGTTCAAGCAGAAGCGCCAGAAGGCGCTGGTCAGCGGCTTCGAGTACCTGGCCAACGTCAGCCGTCCCGGCACCCTGCAGACGCAGCTCTACGTCCGCGACGTCAAGAACAAGGCCAAGAGGTACGCCTGCGGTGACGGCTTCAAGGAGCGGTTCTCCGAGCCGACGATCGCCGGCCGCCGCTACCAGGCCAACGGCGTCGGCGCGACGTCGCGCTGCGCGGCGCAGCTGCGCGCGAAGTCCTTCAGGAAGAAGGTCGGGCGCAAGAGCCGGAAGGTGAAGGTCTCCAGCAACACGATGATCGTGGTCTGGAGCTTCGTCGACACGAAGGGCAACAAGGCCTCCGGGACCTTCTCCTACGTGATCAACGGCTGAGCTGACGTGGGGCGGCGCCGCGCGCCGCCCCACGAGCCTGGTCAGACGGCGGGGGCGGGAGCCTCGCCGCGCTGCGCGGCCGCCGCGTGCTCGCGGCTGTCGCGGGAGCTGATGAGCACCGCGGTCAGCAGGGCGCTGGCCAGCGCGAAGCAGGCGCCGACGGTGAAGGCGTCCTGGAAGCCGGAGTTCAGCGCGACGTTGGGCGCCACGCCGGTCTTGATCTGGTCCGCGGTCGTGGCGTTGGCGATCGACGCCAGGATCGCCAGGCCCAGCGCACCGCCGACCTGCTGGGTGGTGTTGATGAGGCCCGAGGCCAGGCCGGCCTCGTCGGGCCGGGTGCCCGTCACGGCGGCGATCGTCACCGGCACGAACGAGAAGCCCAGGCCGATGGCGGCCAGGATCGACGGCCCGAGCACGTCGGCCGTGAAGCCACCGTCGGGGTCGATCTGGGTGAACCAGGCCAGGCCCGAGGCGGTGAACAGCGAGCCGAGGATGAGCATCGGCTTGAAGCCGATCTTCGTCACCAGCGCCGAGGCCGCCCCGGCCGACACGATGATGAACACCGAGAGCGGCAGGTAGGAGAACCCGGTCTTGATGGCGCTGAAGCCGAGCACCTGCTGCAGGTACAGGGTGATCAGGAAGAACATCGAGAACAGCGACATGCCGGTCAGCGTCGCGGCGACGTTGGCCCCGCGCAGCGTCCGCAGGCGGAAGATGGAGAACGGCACCAGCGGCTTGCCGGTGCGCGACTCGATGGCGACGAAGGCGATCAGCAGCGCGGCGGCGCCCGCGAAGCGGCCGAACGTCGCGCCCGAGGTCCAGCCCGCCTTGTTGGCGTCGACCAGCGCGAAGACCAGCAGCGACAGGCCGGCCGTGACGGTCACGGCGCCGGGGATGTCGAACGTGCGGTCCTCGTCGTCGATGCGCGACTCGATCAGCCGCTGCGGCGCCTGCCAGGCGATGAACAGGCCGATCGGCACGTTGACGAACAGGACGGCCTGCCAGCCGACGTACTCGGTGAGGATGCCGCCGAGCAGCACGCCGGCGGCGCCGCCGGCACCGGCGACGGCGCCCCACATGCCCAGCGCCTTGTTGCGCTCGGCGCCCTCCTGGAAGGTGGTGGTGAGGATCGACAGCGCCGCGGGGGAGGCGATGGCGGCGCCGAGGCCCTGGACGGCGCGGGCGATGATCAGCATCGCCTCGTTCTGCGCCAGGCCGCCCGCGAGCGAGGCGATGCTGAACAGCACCATGCCCCAGATGAACGTGCGCCGCCGCCCGAGGTAGTCGGAGATGCGGCCGCCGAGCAGCAGGAAGCCGCCGAAGGTCAGGGTGTAGGAGTTGACGACCCAGGAGAGGTTGTCCTGGGACATGTCGAGGTCCTTGCCGATGGACGGCAGGGCGACGTTGACGATCGAGGCGTCGATGACGACCACGAACTGCGTCAGGCAGAGCAGCAGCAGGGCGAGGGTCTTGGCGCGTGGGGTGTCGAGGGCAGTCATGAGGAAGATGAACTCCGGTTCCGCTTGCGTCGGGCAAGATACGGAGGTACGGTTCCGTTTGTCAAGTGGCTCTTCAGAACGAAAACCGACCTCTCCGCGCCGACGCGCGCCGCAATCGCGAGGCGATCCTCGTCGCCGCCCGTGAGCTGTTCGGCGAGCAGGGCAGCACCGCCCAGATGGACGACGTGGCCGCCCGCGCTGGTGTCGGCGTCGGCACTGTCTACCGGCACTTCCCGACCAAGCAGGCGCTGCTGACGGGGCTCGTCCGCGCCCGCTTCGCGAGCTTCGCCGACGACGCCCGCGAGGCGCTGAAGATCGAGGACCCGTGGGACGCGTTCGAGGGCATGCTGCGCGCCAACCTGGCCGGCATGCAGCACGACGCGGCGGCCCGCGACGCGATGCTCCACTTCGACGAGCTCGACTGGGAGGGCATCGAGGCCGACAAGGCCGAGCTCATGGCCCTCAGCCAGCAGCTCATCGACTCGGCGATCGCGGCCGGCCGGCTGCGCGCCGACTTCACCGCCCAGGACATCGGCCCGCTCATGTGCGGCGTCTCGGCGTCCATGCACTTCATGGACGCCGGACTCTGGCAGCGCCACTTCGAGATCATCCTCGACGGTCTGCGCGCCCGCTGATTGAAGTCCGGGCCGTTTGCGGTCGATAGCAGGGCCAGAGGGGTCAACATCCCGTTGCTACGCTTGCCCTGGCAGGACCCGAACACGACGCAGCGAATCGAAGCGAGGAACATGAGTCCCCTTGTCCCCATGGTGGTCGAGCAGACGTCGCGAGGCGAGCGCGCCTTCGACATCTACAGCCGCCTGCTGTCCGAGCGCATCATCTTCCTCGGCACGCCCGTCGACGACCAGATCGCCAACCTGATCGTCGCCCAGCTGCTGCACCTGGAGTCCGAGGACCCGGACAAGGACATCAGCCTCTACATCAACTCGCCGGGTGGCTCGGTCTACGCGGGCCTGGCCATCTACGACACGATGAACTTCATCAAGCCCGACGTGCAGACGATCTGCGTCGGCATCGCGATGAGCATGGGCGCGGTCCTGCTCACCGCGGGCGCCCACGGCAAGCGCATGGCGCTGCCCAACGCGAAGGTGATGATCCACCAGGTCAGCTCCGGCTTCCAGGGCCAGGCGACCGACATCGAGATCCATGCGCGTGAGGTCATCGACCTGCGCAGCAAGCTCGACGAGCTGATCGCCAAGCACTCCGGTCAGGACCTGGACAAGGTCAAGGGCGACACGGAGCGCGACTACTTCATGAGCTCGGCAGAGGCCGTCGAATACGGCATCATCGACCGGGTCATCTCGGAGCACTAGACTTCTTCGACGTCCGTAACGGACCCGGAGTACCCAGGAGAGAGAGAAGATGGCACGGCCCACCGACTCGAATGAGCAGCTGCTCTGCAGCTTCTGCGGCAAGTCGCAGCGACAGGTCAAGAAGCTGATCGCTGGGCCGGGCGTCTACATCTGCGACGAGTGCATCGACCTCTGCAACGAGATCATCGATGAGGAGCTGACCGCTCCGCCCACCTTCGACCTGGACAACCTGCCCAAGCCGAAGGAGATCTACGGCGTCCTCGACGAGTACGTCGTCGGGCAGGAGGAGGCCAAGCGCGCGCTGTCGGTGGCCGTCTACAACCACTACAAGCGCGTGCAGATGATGTCGGCGACGGACTCCGACATCGAGCTGCAGAAGTCCAACATCCTGCTGCTCGGCCCGACCGGCTGCGGCAAGACGCTGCTGGCCCAGACGCTGGCGCGCATCCTCAACGTCCCGTTCGCCATCGCCGACGCCACGGCGCTGACCGAGGCCGGCTACGTCGGCGAGGACGTCGAGAACATCCTGCTGAAGCTCATCCAGGCCGCCGACTACGACGTCAAGAAGGCCGAGACGGGCATCATCTACATCGACGAGGTCGACAAGATCGCCCGCAAGGCGGACAACCCGTCGATCACGCGCGACGTGTCCGGCGAGGGCGTCCAGCAGGCGCTGCTGAAGATCCTCGAGGGCACGACGGCGTCGGTCCCCCCGCAGGGCGGGCGCAAGCATCCGCACCAGGAGTTCCTGTCGATCGACACGACGAACATCCTGTTCATCTGCGGCGGCGCCTTCGCCAACCTCGACAAGGTCATCGAGCGCCGTGTCGGCAACCAGGGCCTCGGCTTCGGCGCGGCGATCCAGACCAAGAAGGAGAAGGACTCCGGCGAGGTCTTCGCCGAGTGCCTCCCGGAGGATCTCGTCAACTACGGCCTGATCCCCGAGTTCATCGGCCGCCTGCCGGTGATGAGCGCCGTGCACCAGCTCTCCCGCGAGGACCTCCTGCAGATCCTCACCGAGCCGCGCAACGCCCTGGTCAAGCAGTTCCAGCGCTTCTTCAGCTTCGACGGCATCGAGCTCGTGTTCGCCGAGGAGGCGCTCTTCAGCGTCGCCGACAAGGCCCTCGAGCGCGAGACCGGCGCCCGCGGCCTGCGGTCGATCATCGAAGAGGTCCTGCTCGACGTGCAGTTCGAGCTGCCCTCCCGTCGCGACGTCAAGAAGTGCGTCGTGACCAAGGAGGTCATCGAGGGCGGCCGCCCGCCGACCCTCGTCACCGAGGCGACGCCCGAGGACGAGTCCGGCGAGCAGCCGGCCGTCGAGTCGGCCTAGCGCCCTGGGCGACGACGCCATCCCGTTCGCCGGCGCGGCCATCGACCGCGCCGCCCACCGGCGGACCGACGCCGCGTGGCTGGAGCGGGCGGCGGCCGACCCGGCCGCGCTGGCCGTGCTGATCGGCAACGACGGGGCCACCGGGACGCCGGTGCCGCTGGGCGAGCACGAGCCGATCGCGTTCCTCGGGCTCATCGACGGCGCGCCGACCTACGTGGCGCAGGCGCCCGACGGTCACGAGTTGACGCAGCTGCGCCAGCTGGCGGCGATGTCCGACGCGGCGACGGCGGGCCTGGTCGCCTACGCGACGTCGCTGGCGTACTTCAACCGCAGCCACGCGTTCTGCGGGTTCTGCGGAGCCGCCACGAAGGCGGGGGAGGGCGGGCACACGCGCGTCTGCCCCAACGGGCACACGCACCATCCGCGCACCGACCCCGTCGTGATCATGCTCGTCATCGACAGCGCCCACGATCGCGTGCTGCTGGGCCGTCAGCCGACGTGGCCGGAGCGGCGCTACAGCGCGCTGGCCGGCTTTGTCGAACAGGGCGAGGACCTCGAGACCGCGATCGCCCGTGAGGTCGAGGAGGAGGCGGGCGTGCAGGTGGGCGCCGTGCGCTACATCGGCTCTCAGCCCTGGCCGTTCCCGGCGTCGCTGATGCTCGGCTTCCACGCCGACTACGTCTCCGGCGACCCGTCGCCGCAGGACCAGGAGCTGGAGGACGCCCGCTGGTTCAGCCGGGCGGAGGTCGCCGCCGCCGGTGGATACGACATCGACTTCCTGGGTAGCAACGCTCCCGACGAAGGAGAGCTGATCCTGCCGCCGAAGCTCGCCATAGCCCGGTTCCTCGTGGACCGCTGGCTGCAGTCGTCCTGAACCCGCCCATGCCCAAGCTCAAGCCCGTTCCCTGGTTGATGGTCCTGCAGGCCGGCATGGCGCTGAACGAGCACTGGACGCAGAACCTCTCCGCCCGGGAGCGCACCAGGCTGCGGACGCTGGTGACCAAGTCCAAGGGCCTGCCCTCCAACCTCTCCACCAAGGAGAAGGCGGAGGTCAAGAAGCTCGTGGCCAAGCTCGACGTCCCGGGCGCCGGGCGCAAGCTCCTGCCGCTCGCCGGTCGACGCAAGCGGCTGAAGTAGCCGCCGCGAACATAGACTCAAGGCGTGTCCCTGCAGGATCGCAAGCGCTTCGAGCCCGCCGAGGTCGAACCCCGCATCACCGCGCGGTGGCTCCAGTCCGGCATCAACCACCCCGACCCCGAGGGCAGCGCGGCGGAGAACTACTCCATCGCGATCCCGCCGCCCAACGTCACGGGCGCCCTGCACATGGGCCACGCGCTCAACGGCTCCATCCAGGACACGCTGATCCGCTGGCACCGCCTGCACGGCCGCCGCGCGAAGTGGATCCTCGGCACCGACCACGCCGGCATCGCCACGCAGACGCAGGTCGAGAAGCTGCTGAAGAGCGAGGGCTCGGGCCGCGAGGAGATCGGCCGCGAGGCCTTCATCGCCCGCACCTGGCAGTGGCGCGAGGAGTACGGCGGCCAGATCATCGAGCAGTTCAAGCGCCTCGGCGCCTCCTGCGACTACGACCACGAGCGCTTCACCCTCGACCCGGGCTACCACGAGGCCGTCATCAAGGTCTTCACCGACCTCTACGACAAGGGCCTCATCTACCGCGACAACTACATGGTCAACTGGGACCCGGGCAGCCGCTCGGCGATCAGCGACCTGGAGGTCGAGGAGCGCGAGGTCGAGGACACGCTCTACGAGATCGCCTACCCGCTCAGCGACGGGTCCGGCGAGGTCGTCGTCGCGACCGTGCGCCCCGAGACGATGCTGGCCGACACCGCCGTCGCGGTCCATCCCGACGACGAGCGCTACACGCACCTGGTCGGCAGGACGGTCACGCTGCCGCTGGTCGGCCGCGAGCTGCCGATCATCGCCGACGAGTACGTCAAGACGGACTTCGGCACCGGCTGCCTGAAGATCACGCCCGGCCACGACCCCAACGACTTCGAGATCGGCCGCAAGCACGGGCTGGAGGAGCTGTCGGCCATCGGCGAGGACGGCCGCATGACCGACCTGGTCGAGCGCTTCGCGGGCCTGACGGTCATGGAGGCCCGCGCCGCCGCCGTCGCCGAGCTGCGCGAGCTGGGGGCCCTGCGCTCGGAGAAGCCCTACCTGCACACCGTGCCGTTCAGCCATCGCTCCGGCGAGCGCATCGAGCCACTGATCTCGCTGCAGTGGTTCATGCGGATGGACGAGCTGGCCCGGCCGGCGATCGAGGCGGTCAAGGACGGTCGCATCACGATCCACCCGGAGTCGCAGTCGCGCCGCTACCTCGACTGGCTGGAGAACATCCGCCCGTGGTGCATCAGCCGCCAGCTGTGGTGGGG
>CAYUDT010000088.1:0-9824 GCA_964443695.1 uncultured Conexibacter sp.
CCCCGGGTGCGGCGGGCGGCGCGCCGGCGGGCGTGCCGCCGGCGGCGGCAGCAGCGGCGCCCGGTGTGGCCGGGACGGCGGCGGGGGGCCGCGTCTGGGCGACCGGTTGGGCCACGACACGACGGGCCGGATCGGCCTGGGCGCCGGCCTGCATCTCCGCGGCGCGCTCAGGGGCACGCCCCGCCCAATCGCGCAGGCGCTTGAGCTCGCGCGCCTGTCCGAAGTAGAGGACCGACATCACCGCGAGGCCGAGGATGGCCGCGAACCCTGCAAACGCGCCAACCGTCTGGATCTTGTCCGAGACCTCGAGGGCCGCGACAACCAAAGCCATGAAGTGAGCAGTTTAGGCGGAAGGCGGGATATCAGGCGTCGCGCGTACCGCGGACAGCTCTGCGACCTTGGCTGCAAGGCCCGCAGCGTCGCCGTTGAGGACCAGCAGGTTGATCTGGTCGAACATCTCCTTGACGGTCTCCGGATCGAGCTGATCGCGGTCGGCGCGGTTGATCTTCTGGGCCGGCGTGGGGATCACACGCTCGAACGGGTTGAACAGCTCCTCGTCGAGCTTCTCGCCCGGGCGGCGGCCCGTGATCTCGATGGCGATGTCCTTGTCGGGGTCCAGCCCCGACAGCTCGATCATGGCCCGCGCGAGGTCGATGATCTTCACGGGCTCGCCCATGTCCAGGACGTAGATCGCGCCGCTGGCGTCCGTCAGGCTGCCGGAGCGGATGACCAGCTGAACCGCCTCCGGGATCGTCATGAAGTAGCGCTGCATGCGCTCGTCGGTGACGGTGACCGGGCCGCCACGGGCGATCTGCTGGCGGAAGATCGGGACGACCGAGCCGGAGGAGCCGAGGACGTTGCCGAAGCGCACGCAGGAGAACGTCGTGCCCGGCCACTGCTGGGCGGCCGCCTCGACGGCCATCTCGGCCAGCGCCTTGGACGCACCCATCACGGTCGCGGCCGTGACGGCCTTGTCGGTGGAGACCAGCACGAAGCGCTTGACCTGGTTCTCACCCGCCAGGCGGCACATGCGCCGGGTGCCCAGCGCGTTGTTGTTGACCGCCTCGACCGGGTTGAGCTCCATGAGCCCGACGTGCTTGTAGGCGGCCGCGTGGAAGACGATCGTCGGGTGACAGTCGCGGAAGATCTCGCGCATCCGCTCGTCCTCCTTGCAGTCCGCGAGGACCGCGACGACGACGTCGGGATGGACGTGGCGGTCGTCCAGCAGCTCGCGCTGAATGCGGAACAGGTTGTCCTCGGCGTGGTCCAGCAGGATCAGGCGGCGCGGGCCGACGCGGGCGATCTGGCGGCAGAGCTCGCTGCCGATCGAGCCGCCGGCCCCGGTGACCATCACGACCTCGCCGGCCAGGTACTTGCCGACGCGGTCGACGTCGACGAGCACCGGCTCACGCCCGAGGACGTCCTCGACCTGGACCTCGCGGACCTGGCGGACCGCGCCGCCGCCGGTCTGCAGCAGCTCGAACACCGTCGGAAGCGTGCGGACCGGGATGCCCTTGGCCCGGCAGGCGCCCACGACGCGGGCGCGGACGGTGCCCGGCGCGGACGGGATCGCGATCATGACCTCGTCGGGCTCGATGTCCTCGAGGACCCGGGGGAAGTCCTTGTCGGTGTTGCCCAAGACCTTGACACCGCTGATGCGCGAGCCGAGCTTGGTCGGGTCGTCGTCGACGAAGCCGACCGGGTTCATCCGCAGCTCCGGGTTGCGCATGATCTCGCGCAGCACCAGCTGGCCGCCGTCGCCGGCGCCGACGATGAGCACCGTCCGGGCGTCGCGGCGGGCGCGGAAGCCGTGCAGGCCGCGCTCGTAGAAGGCGCGCGTGGCGAAGCGCACGCCGCCGACGCTGAACAGCGTCACCAGGAAGAACGCGAAGACGACGCCCGTGGGGATCGTCACGGCGACCTCGCCGCCCTTGGACGCCACCGTCACCGGGTGGGCGATGGCCACGTACCCGGTGAGCAGCACCGTGGCCACGACGACACCCTGGATCAGCGCCAGGTAGTCGCGCTGCTGGGTGTAGCGCCAGCGCTTGGCGTAGACGCGGAAGAGCGTGAGGACCAGCAGCGTGCCGATGACCGCGGGACCGACCGTCGCGACGAACAGGTCGTGGTAGCGATCGGGCAGGCGCGTGTCGAACCGCACGCGGTACGCGAGGTAGTACGAGACCGCGACGAGAGCCCCGTCCAGCACCAGCTGCGGCAGCGAGTGACGGTGGAGGGGCAACGCGGCCTGGCGCAGGCGCCGGACCATGGGACGGATTCTACGGGGCCGAACGGGCTGACGGCACGCGGTCCCTCTCGGGAGCCAGGCGCGGCCGTCGGGGTCGACCGGCATGGACGTCGTTCCAGCGCGAGAGCTCGTCGTCGTTGAGCAGCACGCGCACCCGTCCCTTCCTCATCCCTGCCGCTCGACGGGTCTTCCCCCTCCTCGGGGAGACGCCGCGGAGGACGGCCGGCCGCCGGATGGCGGGCTAGCACGGAATCTCGGTGTGGCTCCTCATCACGGCGTTCTGCATCGCGACGAGCGCGCGGCGGTGGAAGATCTCCGGGCCGTCCCCGAGGTCCTGCAGCGCCTCGCGGACGGTGTGGTAGCTGATGTGGTGGCAGAAGATGCGGGTGTCGACGACGTAGGTCGCGCGCCCCTGCCAGACGGCCTCGGCCAGCAGGACCTCCTCGATGCCGCGCTCCGCCGCGCACATCGCGATGTAGTCGTCGGCGTTGAAGGCCAGGCACATCGAGGAGATGCCGCGGCGGTCCTCGCAGAAGGGGCCGGGCTCCATCAGCGCCTCGCCGTCCCAGTCGGCGGCGCCTATGCGGGTGACCGTCCCGCGGCGCTCGCACATCGCGACCAGTTCGGCCGGGTCGGCCCCGTAGATCGCGCGGGTGGCGCGGGCGATCGTGTCCTCGTTGGTGATGGGGTGCGGACCGTGCCACAGCCAGCTGTGGCTGAAGCCCAGGCGCGCGAGGTCGGGGTCGAGCTCCTCGAAGAAGAAGCGGCTGGTGTGGTTGTTGACGGTGATCGCCGGGATCAGCAGCTCACCGGGGCCGGGGTTCCACAGCTCTGGCCGGGAGACCAGCAGGACGTCCTCGTCGATCTTGAGGATCGTCTCGCCGGCCCACATCTCACAGGCGCCCTTGATGCCCTCGTGGATCTCGAGGATCGTGTTCTCGCCGTCGACGTACTCGTGCGTGCAGCCGCGCAGGACGTCCCAGCGGCGGGCGACGCGATCGATCGCCTCGTGCGTGGCAGGGAAGCTGGCGTTGTTGATGACCAGGACGTCCTCGGCGGGCAGCCAGCGCAGCAGCGCGTCCAGGCAGAGGTCCAGCCGCGCCGGCTCCAGGCAGGCGATGACGACGGCCTTCACGCGGCCACCTGCAGGTCGGCGCCCTGGCCGGTGGCCCAGCGGCGCACGGCCGACAGCGTCCCGGCCACGACCTGGTCCATGTTGAGGTACTGGTAGCGGGCCAGGCGGCCGGCGAAGAGCACGTCGGGGCGCGCGTGGGCCAGCGCCTCGTAGCGGTGGTAGAGGTCGCGGTTCTCCGGGCGCGGGATGGGGTAGTACGGCTCGCCCTCGTCGGTCGGGAACTCGTAGGCCAGCGTGGAGACCGTGGCCTGCTGGCCGGTGAGCTGGCGGAACTCCGTCACCCGCGTGTAGGGGATGCGCTCGTGCGGGTAGTTGACCTGCGCGACCGGCTGCGCGAAGCGCCCCTCGGGCGTCTGGCGGACCTCGTGCTCGAAGCGCAGGCTGCGGTAGGGCAGCGCGCCGAAGCGGTGGTCGAAGAAGTCGTCGATGGGGCCGGTCCAGACCATCCGGTCGGTCTCCGGCGCCTGGGTGTGGTCGACGCCGGTGACGACCTCGATGCGGGGGTGGTCGAGAATCGCGCTGACCATCGCGGTGTAGCCGTCGCGGGGCATCGCCTGGAAGCTGTCGGTGAAGTAGCGGTCGTCGGTGTTGGTGCGGACGGGGATGCGCGCGCAGACCGAGGCGTGCAGCTGGGTCGGGTCCAGGGCCCACTGCTTGCGGGTGTAGCCGCGGAACATCCGCTCGTAGAGGTCGCGGCCGACCTTTGCGACGACGGCGTCCTCGGAGTTCTCCAGGCGCTCGCGGGGCTCGGCGAGGCTGTCGAGGTAGGCCTGCGCCTGCGCCTCGTCGTCGAGCGTGACGCCATGGAGCGTCGTGAGCGTGTCGCGGTTGATCGGCACGCAGACGAAGCGCCCGTCGACCTCGGCGACGACGCGGTGCTCGTAGGGCCGCCAGGCGGTGAAGCGGCTCAGGAAGTCGACGACGACGTCGCTGTTGGTGTGGAAGATGTGCGGCCCGTAGGTGTGGCACATCACCCCGTGGGCGTCGAGCGCGTCGTGGGCGTTGCCGGCGATGTGCTCGCGGCGGTCGACCACCAGGACGCGGAGGTCGTGCTCCTCGGCCAGGATGCGGGCGCTGACCGACCCGGAGAGGCCGGCGCCGACGACCAGGACGTCGTACGGACGGAGGGGAGTGCTCACTCCCCGGTGTTCGGACGCCGACGGGCGACCTGAAGCGCGGCGCGCACCGCGTCTCGCACCTGGGTGATGCCGTCGGCCAGGTCGGCGTCGGCCGCCGCCCGCAGGTCGGCGTGCGTCGCCGTGGGGCTGGGGATGGCCAGCAGGTCCGGGCAGGCCGGGTCGTCGGCCAGGCCGAGGTCGGTCAGCGTCGCCCAGAGCCGCGTCTCGGTCGTCGTGGCGTCCCAGTCGCGGGCGACCAGCGCGAGCGTCACGTCGTCGTCGGCCGTGAAGGCCTGCGCGTAGGCGCGCAGCTCGGTGGGGTCGGCGACGATCGCCTGCGCGTCGGCCAGGACGACGGCGCTGCGGGCGTCGGCCAGGTCCTTGGCGGCGCTGCCGGCCTCGGGCAGGACCTTGCCGTGCTCGAGGATGCGGGCGCGGCGGGTGCCGTCGAAGGGGTCGAACGCGGCGGCGCGCACGTGGGCGGCCAACGCGTCGTCGAAGCGGCCGCGGAGGTCCAGGCGGGTGGCCCGGGCGGCCGCGGCGCGCGCGTGGGCGACGTCGGCGTCGGTCGGGCGGTCGATCGGGATGTAGGCGCTGCCGGCCATCTGCATGGCCCCGGCGGCGTCGCGCTCGGCCCCGGCCCACGCGCCGATCAGCTCGTGCGGCTGCAGCTCGGTGAGGTCGACGTGGCTGAGGATGCAGCGGCGGCCCTTGGCGGCCTTCAGGCGCTCGCGCACCCCGGCGTCCCCCTGGGCCAGCAGCGTCAGGTTGCCACCGTGCATGCGGTAGCCGACCAGCGGCTTGGCGACGTAGTCGACCGCGCCGACATCGGCGGCACGTGCGGCCAGCCACCAGTCGACGTAGGGCATGTTCGCGGGGATCGGGGCGATGACCTCGCCGAGGCTGGCGCGGACCATCACCGACGAGCCGGTGGCCAGGTTGCCCCAGCTGGTCAGCACGCCCAGGCCGCGGTCGCCGCGGTGCGCGGGCAGGTTGGTCCACTCGAAGAACGACTCCTGCAACAGGCAGTCGTCGGCGTCGATGACCTCCAGGTCGGAGTAGACCATCCCGACGTTGGGGTCGGCCAGGCAGGCGACCTGCAGCGAGGTCTTGTCCGGCGCCCAGAGGTCGTCGGCGTCGAGCATCGCCCAGACCTCGCCGCGGGCCTCGGCGAAGCCACGGTTGGTGGCGGCGACGTAGCCCGCGTTGGGCTGGCGGATGTAGCGGATCTTCTCCGCGCCGTGCTGGGCAACGAGGCGCTCGGCGACCTCGGGTGTGTCGTCGGTGGAGCCGTCGTCGACGATGACGATCTCCAGCAGCTCTGACGGGTAGTCCTGCGCGATCGCGCTGGCGACCGTGCGCTCGAGGAAGGCGCCGTAGTTGTAGGCGGCGACGATGGCGGAGACGGTGGGAAGGCTCATGCTGCTGCTCGCTCGTCCTCAGCGGTGGCGGTGTGGAGGAGGTCGCCCCAGGTGGCGAGAACGGAGTCGCGCTCGGCCTGCGGGGAGTAGCGGCCGGCGATGATCGCTGCGGCCCGTGCGCCGTCGGCGATGAGCTGGTCCTGCGGGCGCTGCAGCGCCCGCTCGGCGGCCTGCGCGAAAGCGACGATGTCGCCCATCGGCACCGGCACGCCGGTCTGCTCGGTGAAGTAGTCGCGCCCGCCCATGCCGTGGTAGCCCACGACGACGCAGCCCGCGGCCATCGCCTCCTTCGGCGGGCATGGGCAGCCCTCGGGGTAGCCGGTGGCCAGGAAGACGGTGGTGTGGCGCAGCGCCTCGGCCACGCCGCGCTCGTCGAGGCCGTCGAGCTCGGTGACCTCCCAGCCGTCCAGCGCCCCGCGCGCGGCGAGCAGGTTGAGGACCTGGCGGGCCTGGTCGGCGTTCTTGCGCGGCATCCAGGCCAGGCGGCGCTGCTTGGCGTCGTGCGGGTGGAACAGCGCGGGGTCGACGCAGTTGACCGTCCGGCGGACGTCGAGCTGCGGGAAGGCGTACCTGAGGTACGCCGCGTTGTCCTCGGAGACGACGACGGCGGCGTGCACCTCGGGCTGCGTGTAGGCGCTGTGGGTCAGCGGCGTCGCGTAGCCCGCGAAGGTGTTGTAGGCGTTCTGGTTGAAGACGACCTTCGCGACTCCCGGACCGATCAGGTGGAGGTCCGGCCCGTAGATCTCGGGGATGACGAGCAGGTCGTGGCCCGGGACGACGTCGAGGTGGTCGGCGTAGCGGACCGGCGTGGCCGTCGCGTCGAACCAGGTCGGCCGGAACCCGGTCGTCTCGTGGACGACCGCGGCGTCGATGCCGCCGGCGACCAGGTGGTCGACGTGGCGGTAGATGACGCGGATGCCGCCGGACGGCGCGTCGGTGTCCGGGCACACGAAGTGGATGCGGGAGCGGGCGGGGGCGATACCCATGGTCATCGACCTGTCGCAGCGGCCATTGAGGGGCGTCCGTGCAGCCAGCCGTCGGCGTGCTCGGGCCCGACGGCGACGCGGATCGCGCCCGCCTCGATCGCGTCCTCCCCCAGCAGCGCAGCCCAGCCGACCAGCCAGCCGAAGTAGTCGGCCAGCACGATCCGGGTGTGGGCGTCCAGCGCCGGAGCCTCGGCGATCTGCGTGAGCGTCGTCGCGGGGTCGCGGTCGCCGGGCGGCAGGAGGTTCACGAGGTGGGCGGCGATCTGCGTGGCCGTGTCGATGAGCTCCTCGTGGCGGCGCTGGTGCAGGACGACGTCCTGCCGGGCGCGCTCGACGCCGACCAGCCAGGAGCGCTCGAACATCCAGGTCCAGTTCAGGCGACCCGGGTCGATCCGGTGGCCGACGGCGGCCTCCGGCACGAAGCGGGTGTGCCCGATGCCGTTCTTGTGCAGGCGCCAGGCGACGGTGGTCTCGTCGGCGTTGATGCGCTGCGTCGGGCCCAGGCCGAAGGTCGGGTCGAAGCCGCCGACCGTGGTGACCGCCGTCCTGCGCGCCGCCCAGTTGGCGCCGTAGACGAAGTCCGGCGGGGTCACGCGGCGGGTCTTGTCCCCGCCCTCCAGGACGCTGAACAGGCGCTCGAGGCCCTTCGGCGGTCGCTCGGCGCCGTCCGGCCAGAGCCCGGCGATGGGGCCGCCCGCCGCCGTCACGCCGGGCGCCTCGAGCGCGAGGCCGATGGCGGTGGCCCAGCCGGGGCCCGGGCGGGCGTCGTCGTCGATGTAGCAGACGCCTGGGTGGGTCGCCGCGGCCAGGCCGGCGTTGCGCGCGTGGCAGAGGCCCTGCTGGGGCTCGTGGACGGCCTTGACCAGATGCGGGTACTCGGCCTGCAGCGCCTTGACGGTCTGCGGCGTGTCGTCGGTGCTGGCGTTGTCGACCAGGACGACCTCGGCGACGTTGCTGCGGGCCAGCAGCGCGACGCAGTCCACCAGCTCGTCGGCGCGGTTGCGGGTGCAGACGATCGCGCTGATCGGCGGCGCGGGGATGCGCGAGACGTGGACGTCGTCGTGCACGACGATCGCGACGTGGCGGGCCAGCTGCGCCTCGCGCAGGCCGTCGCGGGCGGGCAGCTCTCCCGGCAGGGCGCTGAGCGTCGCGCGGTCGGCGGCGATGCAGTCCAGCGCGAGCGTGTCGGCGCGACCGGGCGTGTCGGCGTCGCGGGGCCAGAGGCTTCCGTCGCGGGCGATGTCGTAGCCGTGGGCACCGTCGACGACGGCGCCGTGCAGGGCCGTGGTGCCCTCCGCGCGGGCGAGGAGCGTCCCCAGCGCGGGGCCGGCGGGCGCGAGCGCCAGCGGGCCGAGGACGACGAGCGTCTGCGCGGTCGTGGCGTTGACCGCCCGGGCCAGCGTGCCGCGGGCACCGACCGGTTCGGGGCCGGTGATGACGACGGCATCGGCGGGCGCGATGCGGCGCAGCTCCTCCGCCTCACGGACGGTCCAACCGTCGGCGGTGATGACCAGCTCGCAGCCGGGCGGCCGCGTCGCCTGGGCCAGCGCCTGCAGCTGCGCGCGGGCCGGGTCGAGGTCGCGGTGCAGCTGCGCGACGACGGCCGCGCGGGCGCGTTGTATGGGCGGGGCGGTCTGCAGCGCGGTGCGCATGGCCTCGCGGACCTGCACGCGGGAGGTGTGCGCGGCGACCCACCTGCGACCGTTGGCGGCCAGTCGCTCCCAGGTCCGGGCGTCGTGGTGCAGCCGCGTGATGGCGGTGGCGAGGTCGGCGGGGGCGTCGGCGATCAGGGCGTGCTCGCCGTCGGTGAGGTCCATGCCCTCGTTGCCGACCGTGGTGGTGACGACGGGCAGGCCGGCGCTCATCGCCTCGGCGATCTTGCCCTTCACCCCGGCGCCGTACCGCAGCGGTGCGACCGACACGAGCGAGCCGTCGAGCAGCGGCGTGAGATCGGGGACGAAGCCGGTGACGATGACGTCGGGGGCGCTGAGCGCGAGGACCTCCGGCGGCGGGTCGGTCCCGGCGAGGGTCAGCGTGACGCCCGGCAGGACGTGGCGCACGCGCGGCCAGCACTCCTCGACGAGCCAGCGGACGCCGTCGACGTTGGGCTGGTGGCGGAAGTTGCCGACGAACAGCACGCCGGACCGCTGCTCGCGCGGCAGGCCTTCGCCGCGCGGGTCGGCGACGACGGGGACGACCGTCGTCGGGACGCCGGGCGCGAGCGCGTGGACGTGCTGCGCGTCGTCGGCGCTGATGCTGATGACGGCGTCGGCGTGGCGCCACGCGAGCTCCTCGCCGGCCCGGGCCGCGTGGGCCTGGGCCTGCTCGGCCGGATCGCCGCTGAGCTGCGCCCCGCGCTGGAGGCGGACATGGTGGACGTCGCTGGCGTCGACGACGATGCGGCAGCGGGGCGCGTGCCGCTGGATGTGCGGGCGGTACTGGTTGGCGATCTCGTGGTCGATGAGCAGCGCGACATCCGGCTGCTCGCGCGTGAGCACCTCCGCGAGGTCGATGCTCTCCCCCGGCGCCTGGAATCCGCACTCGGTCAGGCGCTGCGCATCGCAGACGTACGTGACGACCCCCAGCTGCTCCAGCGCATGCCGGTACCGCGGTGGCTGCAGCCCCGCTCCGCGCCCGAGGAACGTGACCTCGTGGCCATCGTGAGCGAGCGCCTCGACCATGGCGAACAGCCGCCCCGACATCGCATCGCGATCGGGCATGGGCAGGTCGGCGTGGACGACGAACACATGGAGGCGACGGTGCTCCACGTCCTCTGCGGTCGGCCACAGCGACCGGTTCTTGAGCCGTCACGGGTGGGTGGTGGGGTTGGGTGTCGCCGTGGGGCACCCCAACCCCCCACCCCCGGGTTCGCGCGGTATGCGGGGGGAGTGGGGGTGGGTCAGGGGCGTGCCGAAC
>CAYUDT010000088.1:9834-20027 GCA_964443695.1 uncultured Conexibacter sp.
GGGCCGCCCCCCGCGCCCGTTTTTGGCGCCGACTGGGGGGGGGGGTGTGTTGGGTGTACGCGGCGGTCACCCAAAACCCACCACCCGCTGGAAGGCTCGTTCTGCGGGGGATGTGCTTGAGGATCAGGCGCTTGCCGAACGCGCTGCGCGGCTTGAGGTCAGCGGCGTGCACAACAGGTCGACGAGCACCTGCGGGTCGCGGCGGATCCGGTCTCCTGCGGATGTCGTGCGCTTGCCGAGGTCCAGCGCGCCCGGGTCCTTCAGCTGCTTCAGGCGACCGTCGGCGATGAGCGCCTCGTCGACGCCGCCCAGGCGCCCCTCGAAGGTCGTCCAGACCGGCGTGCCCAGCGCCACGGCCTCGCGGTTCATCGTGCCGCCCGCGCTGATGACGACGTCGGCGTAGGCGATCAGCGACTGCGCGTCGATCGCCTTCTCGGGGACGATGAAGTCGGCGCTCAGCGCCGCCCGCTGCGACTCCACACGGGGCAGCACGACGGCTTGCATGTCCGGATCGGAGCGCAGGCGCTCCAGGACGCCACCGAAGACGTCGTTCTCCAGGCGGTGGTAGAGCGCGAGGTCCGGCGGGGTGCGGACGACGGCGATGGGTCGCGACGTGTCCAGCGACAACTCGGTGAGCACGTCCGGCGACGGCTCGAAGTCGGAGAGGTAGTACTCCTCCTTCAGCCCCGGGTAGCGCTGCAGCTTCCTGCGGGCGCGGTACTGGTCCAGCCGCTCGACCGGGATCGACTCCGGCACCACGACCGCCTGGCACAGCCGGCAGTTGACGTTGTGCTGCACCTTGGCCCACTCGTAGTCGAACATCGTCGAGCGGGGGATCCTGAGCGCGGCCGCCGCGACGGTGATGTCGTTGGAGCCGTGGCCGAGGGCCAGGTCGAACTTCCGTGGCCGCGCCCACCGGTACAGCTCGTAGGAGCGGTCGAACAGCCCGAGCGCCTTGGCGCTGAGCCTCCCGCCCCGGTGGCGGCCGATGACGGTGTGCTGCAGGCCGAAGCGCTCGGACAGGCCGACGGTCTGCGCGAAGTCGCGCACGGTGACCTCGACGTCGTGGCCCGCGTCCTGCAGCGCGGCGATCACCGGCCGCAGGACCAGGACGTGGGGTGAGTTGGTCAGATCGATCCAGACCCGCATCGGCGGGCGGAACGTTAGACGGCGGAGGCTCCCCACTATCTCGCGGCGTCCCGGTCGGGTTGCCTTGCACCACCATGCTGATCCTCCGAATCGTCCTGGGCGCCGCGGTGGTGCTCGCCGCCGGCGCGCCCGCCCGCGCGACACCGGCGTGCCGGCAGGGGCCCGGCCTGGGTCACGCAGGTCGGGGCGGTCGGCTTCTCCATCGCGGGCCTGACGGAGTCGCGGCGCATCGACGGCGTCGCACGTGCCGATGCCGCGGTCGTCGCGCAGACGCTGGAGGTCAGGCGCATCGACGCGTGCCGCTACAGCGTCGCGTTCATCCCGGCGCCCGGCGCCGGCGAGCGACGGCTCAGGCAGACCTGCTGACCGCGTCCACGACCTCGCCGACCTGCTCCCGCGTCAGCGACGCGCTCATCGGGATCGCGAGGTGCGTGCGCGCGGCCTCGGCGGTGCCGGGCAGGTCCAGGCCCTGCTGGTCCCACCCGCGCTCGCGGCCGATCGGCTGCTGGTGGATGGGGACGCGGTAGTAGCCGCGGGCCTGCACGCCCATCTGCCCAAGCTTGGCGGCCAGCGCGTCGGGCTCCTCGGTGCGGATCGCGTAGACGTGCCAGGCGACCTTCGCGTCCGCGACCGCGACCGGGAGCCTCACGTGGTCGGCCAGCCCGGCCTCGCGGTACCACTCGTCCACCTGGGCACGGTGCGCGGCCCAGGTGTCCAGGTGGGGCAGCTGCACGCGCAGGATCGCGGCCTGCAGCTCGTCCAGGCGGCTGTTCCAGCCGACGTGCGTGTAGGTGACCTTGTCCTCGGAGCCGTGGAAGCGCAGCGTCCGGACCTTGTCCGCCAGCGCGTCGTCGTTGGTGGTGATCGCGCCGCCGTCGCCGAACGCCCCGAGGTTCTTGGACGGGTAGAAGCTGAACGTCGCGATCGTCCCCAGCGACCCCGGACGGCGACCGCCGGCCGCCACCGTGCCCGCCGCCTGTGCCGTGTCCTCCACCACCGGCAGGCCGGTGGCCTCGGCGATCTCCCCGGCCGGGGCGACGTTGCCGAAAAGGTGGACGGCGATGACCGCCTTCGTCCTCGATGTGATCGCGTCGCGCACCGTCTGCGGCGTCACCAGGAACGTCTCCGGGTCGACGTCGCAGAACACGGGGCGCGCGCCCAGCTGCGCGATCGGCTCCACGCTCGCGTAAAACGTGAACGACGGCACGACGACGTCGTCCCCGGGGCCGACGCCGAGCGCCGCCAGGGCCAGCGTGATCGCCTCGGTGCCGTTGGCCACGCCGATCGCGTGGCGCGTGCCGATGTAGGTCGCGAACTCCTCGTCGAAGGCCGCCACGTTGGGCCCGAGGATGAAGCGCGAGTCGTCCAGCACCGCGTTGATCGCCGCGCGGAGCTCGTCCTTGAGCGGGACCAGCGGCCCGGCCGGATCGAAGAGAGGGACGCCCATTGGTCACGCAACCGTAGCGACAGGCCGGTACCCTGCGGCGCTCGTGCTCCTTGCTGCCACCCTCGTCCTGGCGTCCATCACCGACAAGCTCGCTGAGTTCGCCACCAACGTCGTCGGGGACCTCGGCCTGCCCGGGATCTTCCTGCTCATGGCCCCGGAATCGGCCTGCATCCCGATCCCGTCCGAGGCGACGATGCTGTTCGCCGGCTTCAACGTGTCCGAGGGCGAGTACAGCCTCTGGGCCGCCGTCCTGGTGGCGTCGTTCGCGAACCTCGTCGGCTCGATGGTGGCCTACTGGGTGGGTGCGCGCGGCCGCACGGACCTGCTGGAGAAGCAGAAGTTCATCCACCTCTCCCCCAAGCACCTGGCCTGGGCGGACAAGTGGTTCGAGAAGTACGGCGACGCCGCCGTGTTCTTCAGCCGGATGCTGCCGATCGTCCGCACCTTCATCTCGCTGCCGGCCGGTGTGGCGCGCATGCCGTTCACGCGCTTCTGCGTCCTGACGTTCCTCGGTGCGGTGCCGTGGAACCTCGCGCTGACGCTGCTGGGCAAGCACGCCCGTGACGACTGGGACAACATCAAGGACAAGCTCCACTACGTCGACTACGCGGTCGCGGGGCTGATCGTCATGGCCGCCGCGTACTTCGCCGTGCGCTGGTGGCGCAACCGCGGCGGCGGAGATTCCGCGGCGCCGGATGCCGTCTGACGCCGACGCGCTGCCGTACGCCCACGCGTTCGCGCTGGGCGTCCTGCACGGCCCGGCCGAGCTGCTGCCGGTGTCGTCATCCGGGCACCTGACGCTGGTGCCCTGGCTGCTGGACTGGCCCTACGCGTCGCTGGACCCGGAGCTGCGCAAGGCCTTCGAGGTGGCCCTGCACGCCGGCACCGCAGCAGCGCTGCTGATCGCGCTGCGTGACGAGGTCTCCGATGCCGCCTTCGGCTTCGATCGCCGGCGCGCGACGCTCGTCGGTCTGTCGTTCCTGCCGCCCGCGGTGGCCGGATTGCGGTTGGAGCGGGTGATCGAGCGCCGGCTGGGGACGCCGGGGACGATCGCGGTCGGCCTGGTGCTGGGGTCCGCCGCGATGGCGGCCGCCGACCTGTGCGGTCCCGTCGGACGCGACCGCGAGGACGCGGGTGCCGTCGACGCGCTGCTGCTGGGCGTGGCCCAGGCGTGTGCGCTGATGCCGGGCGCGTCGCGCAACGGGATGACGCTGGCCGCCGCGCGGGCCCGGGGGTTCGACCGCGAGGACGCCAACGCGCTGTCCCGCCACGTGGCCCTGCCGATCATCGTCGGCGCCTCGGTGCTGAAGGGCACGCGGCTGGCCCAGCGGGGCCTGCCGCCGGGCATGGGTGCGCGCTTTGCGGTCGGCGTGGGCGCGTCGTTCGTCTCCACGCTGGGCTCGACGTGGCTGATCCGGCAGGTCGAGCGTGACCGCTCGCTGCTGCCCTACGCGGCCTACCGGGTGGCGCTCGCGGGGGCGGTCGTCAAGCGGCTCTGGGAACATGGTCGGCGATGAGTGACGCGTACGCTGCCGCCGGCGTGGACACCAACCAGTCGGACGCCGCCGTTTCCGCGCTGGTCGGGGTGCTGAAGGGCATCGAGACCGACCAGCCGTCGCGGTCGGTGATCCCCTCGGGCCACTACGCCTCCGTGCTGCGCGTGGCGCCGAACCTCGGCATCGCGCTGTCGACCGACGGCGTCGGCTCCAAGCTCGTCGTCGCCGAGCAGTGCGACCGCCTGGAGACGGTCGGCATCGACTGCATCGCGATGAACGTCAACGACGTCATCTGCGTGGGCGCCGAGCCGATCGCGATGGTGGACTACCTGGCCGTCGAGCAGGCCGACGCGGCGCAGCTGGCCCGGATCGGTGAGGGCCTCCGGATCGGGGCGATGCAGGCCAACATCGAGATCCCGGGCGGCGAGCTGGCGGTCCTGCCCGAGCTCATCCGCGGCCATCCCTCGCCCCACGGCTTCGACCTGTGCGGCACCGCCTTCGGCACCGTGGCGCTGGACGCGATCGTCGCCGGTGCGGACATCGCCCCGGGCGACGCGCTGATCGGCCTGCCGTCCTCGGGACTGCACTCCAACGGCTACACGCTCGGTCGCCGGGTGCTCGAGCCGCTGGGCTACGACGCCACGCCGGCCGAGCTCGAGGGCCGCACCGTCGCCGACGCCCTGCTGGAGCCGACCGTCATCTACGTCCGCGCGATCGTCGAGCTGCTGCGCTCGGACATCCCGGTCCATGGCCTGGCCCACATCACCGGCGGCGGCGTCACGAACCTGACGAGGCTGACCGGTGACCGCGTCGGCTGGGAGCTCTCGTCCCCGCTGCCCGTCCCGCCCGTCTTCGGCCTGATCGAGAAGCTCGGCTCCGTCCCGCCGATCGAGATGTGGGAGGTCTTCAACATGGGCTGCGGCTTCGTCGTCACCGTCGCCGAGGCCCGCGCCGACGACACGATCGCCCTGCTCGGCGAGAAGCACCCCGGCGCCGCCCGCATCGGCACCATCACCGACGACGGCGGAGCGGTCACGGTCCCCTCGTTGGGTCTGCGCTACTAGAGGCCCGCGGCGGGCCGGGGCGAGGCCTAGGGCCGTCGCACGGTCCAGGTCGCCAGCAGGTCGGGGTCGTTGACCGTCGTCTCGCTGCTGCGCAGCCGGTACTCGCCCGGTGGTGCCTGCCGGATGGCGCGCAGGTCGGGCGGCAGGTGCTCGAGGCGGTCGTCGTCGGCACGGCGCACGGCGATTCCCCGGCCGGCGTCCGCGGTTTCGATGATGCCGTGGAACTGGCGCTGCTCGATGACCTCGCCGTCTGCGCCGACCGTCGTCACGCCGACCAGCAGATGCTTGCCGAGGAGACCGGCAAAGGGATCGTCCTGCATGACGGGGCGACGGTAACGCAGCCCGGCGGGGAGCGCGCGCACGAGGCGCAGCAGGCGCGCGGCAGCTCCCAGGAAACCCCAAGCGGGCGCTCACAGGGCTCGCACGGCGGTCGTCGACGCTGCCGGCATGTCCACCGTCATCGATCGGCCCGCCGGGGGTGCGCTGCGCGAGCTGCGCGGATCTCGGCCCAGTGCCCAAACCACCCCGCCCCCAGCGCAGCAGCGTGGGCGGCTGAAGCGCCTGGTGCTCGGCGCGCCCGAGGATCCGGCCTGGTCGCGACCCGCGTTGCTCGGCGTGCTGCTGGTGTCGGCGCTGCTGATCGGCTGGGGCCTCACGCGCTCGGGCATGTCCAACACCTACTACGCGGCGGCGGTGAAGTCGGCGACCGTGTCCTGGAAGGCGTGGTTCTTCGGGGCCATCGACCCGGGCTCGTTCATCACCGTCGACAAGCCGCCGCTGGCCATGTGGATGATGGGCCTGTCCGGCCGCATCCTCGGCTTCTCGTCGTTCTCGATGCTGCTGCCGGACGCGATCTGCGGAGTTGCTGCCGTCGCCGTCCTGCACGCGACCGTGAAGCGGACGCTGGGTCATCTGCCCGCGCTGTTCGCGGCGCTGGCGCTGGCGGTCTCGCCGGTGTCCGTCGCCGTCGCGAAGGTCAACAACCCCGACGCGCTGCTGGTGCTCCTGCTCGTGCTGTCTGGCTACCTCACGGTCCGCGCGCTGGAGTCCGGGAGGACGAAGTGGCTCGCCTGGGCGGGCGCGGCCGTCGGCCTGGCGTTCATGACCAAGATGCTGCAGGGCTGGATGGTCGCCCCGGCGCTGGGCGTGGTGTACCTGTGGGCCGGTCCGCCGGCGCTGGGCACGCGCATCAGGCAGCTGCTCGCGGCGGGCGCGTCGATGGTTGCCGTCTCCGCTGCGTGGCCGCTGGCGGTCACGCTGTGGCCGGGCAGCACGCCCTACATCGGCGGCTCGACCGACGGCTCGGTCTGGGACCTGATCCTCGGCTACAACGGCTTCGGCCGCGTCTTCGGTGAGAACGGCGGCGGTGGCGGCATGACCTTCGGCGGCGCGCCGTCCTGGCTGCGCATGTTCAACACCCAGGTCGGGGGGCAGATCGCCTGGCTGCTGCCGCTGGCGCTCGTCGGCCTGCTCGCCGGGCTGTACCTCACACGCCGAGCCCCGCGGACCGACCTCAAGCGCGCCGCGTGGCTGCTGTTCGGCATGTGGGGTCTTGTGCACTTCGTGGTCTTCAGCAAGGCCGAGGGCATCTTCCACCCGTACTACGTCTCCGCCCTGGCCCCGGCCGTCGCGGTGCTCGCGGGTGGCGGCCTGGCCGAGCTGCTGGGCGTCGCCCGGAGGTCCTGGGCCGGTGTGGCCGCGCTGATCACCGGCGTGGTCGCGTCCGCCTGGGTCGCCGTCGCGATCCTGGCCCGCACCCCGGACTTCGCACCGTGGCTGTCCACCGCGATCCCCGTCGGGGCGGCGGTGGCGGTATACGGCGCGGTGGCGCTGCAGGTGCCCAGGCTCCTGCCCCGGCGCCTGCCCGCGGTCGCTGCTGTCGCTGCCCTGTTCGCGGTGGGTGCCGGCCCGGCGTCCTACGCGATCGCCACGTCCGGCCAGGGCGTCTCCGGCAACAACGTGACGGCCGGTCCGTCCGTCGCCGGGGGCTTCGGCGGGCCGGGCGGCCCGGGCGGCGGCTTCGGTGCGCAGCGCAGCTCGACCGCGCTCATCTCCTACCTGGAGCAGCACCAGGGCTCGGCCAAGTATCTGGTCGCCGTGTCGGGCTCGCAGAGCTCGGCGGGCCTCATCATCGCCACCGGCAAGGCCGTCGTGACGATGGGCGGCTTCAACGGCCAGGACCCGGCGCCGACGCTCGCCCAGTTCGAGCAGCTGGTCTCCAGCGGCCAGCTGAGGTACGTGATCCTCGGCGGCGGCATGGGCGGTGGCCCGGGCGGCGGGTCCTCCTCCTCCTCGTCGGAGATCCAGACCTGGGTCCAGTCCCACGGCACGGCCATCACCGTCGACGGCACGACCATCTACCGGCTCAGCGCGTGAGGGGACCGACCATGAAGCGCACGATCATCATCGGCCTGGCGACCGTCGCCGCCGCCATCGGCGCCGGCACCCTCGTCACCGACGCCGCCCACCACCCGGACCTCGGGACGTCCTCGCAGCAGGGCGGGTTCGGCGGACCGGGCGGCGGACCGCCGGGCATGAACGGCGGACCGCCCGGGTTCCCCGGCGGCGGACCCCCGCAGCGGTAGGCCTCCCCCGGGCCGCGACCCCGCGGCCCGGGCGCCCCCCGGAGCTCGAACACGCTTTTGTGCCGCACAACGGCGGTGGAAAAGCGCGTTCGACGCCCGCAGGGCACGCCGAGCCACTCCAACACGCTTTTGTGCCGCACAACACCCGTGAAAAAGCGTGTTCGACGCCCGTAGGCACGCCGGCCAACTCCAACACGCTTTTGTGCCGCACAACGCCCGTGAAAAAGCGTGTTCGGCGGTGGACGGGTCAGAGGCGGACGTAGCCGCTGGCGCCGCCGCCGTCCTTGCCGTAGGTGCGGCGGGTGACGGCGTTGGAGGAGTTGCCCTCGATGGTGTGGACCGAGCCGTCGGCGCCGACGGACTCGACGAGGCCGACGTGGTGGCCGCCCCAGTAGATGATGTCCCCGGCCTGCGGGGTCGAGCCGGCGGGGAGGTTGCGCCCGGTGCGCTGGGCCCAGCCGCTGATGCCGTCGACGTTGGCGAAGCCCTGGCCGGCCTCGCCCATCGGCGCGCCGGACTGCTTGGCCAGCCAGGAGACGAAGTAGGCGCACCACGGCCCGACGGCCGCGCCGGCGGTGGCGGTGCGGTACTCGGCGATCCGCGGGGCCTCGTTGGAGCCGGGCGGCTGCTCGGCGACGCCGACCTCCTGCTGGGCCCGGGCGACCATCTGCTGGCCGACCGAACCCGAAGCGGGAGCTGCGGCCCCGAGGACCGGAGCAGTGGACGCCGGCGCGCCCGTGGTGAGCGTCGACGTCCCGACCTGCTGCAACGTGTCGGCGAAGGAGGCGCCGGAACCGGACGCGGGCTGGGCAGCCGGCGGCGCGGTCAGCGTGCGGATCTCGGAGATGCGGGCCAGGACGGCCTCGACGCTCATGAATGCCGGAGGCGGCCTCGCCGCCCGTCCGAGCCGCCGTCAGCGGTCGCGGCCGCCGGAGGTGGGTCCCACATGATCGTCATCTCCGCACTGTCTTCGGCAGCTGAGGCCGAAAATGGAGGCGGGCGGTCATCTCTGACCGCCCGCCCACCTGATCCGTCCCCACGGGGCGCCGTCGCGCGCCCCGAGAGGCTTGGGTCAGACCCTGCTGCTATCGGATGAGCGACAGCACAGCCTGCGGGGCCTGGTTGGCCTGGCTGAGCATGGCCGTGCCGGCCTGCTGCAGGATCTGCGACTTCGTGAGCTTGGTCATCTCCTCGGCCATGTCCACGTCACGGATGCGCGACTCGGCGGACACCAGGTTCTCCTGGTAGGACGCCTGGACCGACAGCGAGTGCTCGAGGCGGTTCTGGACGGCACCGAAGGTGGCCCGGGCCGCGGAGACCGCGTCGATGGCCGCGTCGATGTCGCTCAGGACGGACGTGCTCGACAGGCTGAACGCCGCCGTGCCGACCGTGCTGCCGACGCTGATCATGGCGACGGAGATGACCTCACCGTCGTTGGCGCCGACCTGGAACGAGACGGTGCTCGTGTTCGACAGCACCTTGATGCCGTTGAACTCAGCCGCCGCGCCGATGCGCTCGACCTCGGAGGCCAGCTGGTTGACCTCGGTCTGGATGGCGGACTGGGAGGTGGTGGACAGGGAGCCGTTCTTGTACTGGACCGCGAGCTCACGCACGCGCTGCAGCATCGAGTGGATCTCGTCCAGGTTGCCTTCCGCGGTACCCACCAGCGAGGTGCCGTCCTGGATGTTGCGCTGCGCCTGGCCGAGGCCGCGGATCTGGGCACGCATCTTCTCCGAGATGCCCAGGCCGGCAGCGTCATCGGACGCGTGGTTGATGCGGAAGCCGGAGCTCAGGCGCTCCATCGACTTCGAGACACCGGTCGCCGAGTTCTGGAGCGCCCGGTGGGCGGTCATGGCCTCGACGTTGTTCTGGATGCGAAGGGACATCGTTCATCTCTCCTTGATGACGGTGGTTGTCTTGTCCCGGGAGTGCCTCCTTGGCTCTCCCTTGGTGCTGCTGTACGCCGGATGATCGGCCCGTTGGCCCGGGCCTTTAGCGAATCAGTGTGCGGCCCCTGACACGCCCGTGCCGTGGAGGAGCTCGAAGCGCTCCTTGTCGGCCCGGATCTGCACGTCGATCCACGCGCGCAGGCGCGGATCGGTCGTCCCGACCGTCTCGCTGAGGCCGTGGCGGATGCGTGATTCGGGCACGCAGACCGGCGGCCGGCCGGCCAGACGCAGGCGGTGGAGCAGGTCGGTGTCCTGAAACCAGACCTTCAGGTCCGGGTGCAGGAACTCCCCCGGGGAGACGGCGTACGTCTCCAACGTCGCGCGGCTCAGCGCGAAGCACCAGGCCGCGAAGTCGCTGCGCATCGCGCCGTCGACGGTGTAGGGGAAGACGACGGAGGCGCCCTCGTCCAGCGCACGCTGCAGCGGGGCCCACCAGCCGGGCAGGACCTCGACGTCGTCGTTGCAGACGACCGCATAGGTCCCGCGGGCGGCGCGCAGCCCGG
>CAYUDT010000089.1:0-19924 GCA_964443695.1 uncultured Conexibacter sp.
CCTGGCTGACGTTGACCTCGCGCTCGACGCGGCGGAAGAACGGATCGAGGTGCTCCGGCGTGAGCGCGTCGAGACCGTGCTCCTCCCGCCACCTGGCCAGGACCTTCGGCGGGGTGCGGAAGCAGGTGCCGGAGTTGATCAGCGTCGTCCCACCCACGGCGCGGCCCAGAGGCAGCACGATCGGCGGGTTGCCGACCGTGACGATGCCGCCGGCGTCGCGGTAGAGCAGCGTGCTCATGTCGCGCGGGCGCGCGGTGAACTCGCCAGTGTCGTGCCAGTCGCCCTCCTCGAGGATCGCGACCGTCAGGCCGGCCTCGGCCAGCTCCTTGGCGGCGGGTGCGCCGCCGGCACCGGTGCCGATGACGCAGACGTCGACGGTGATGGTGGTGTCGCCGGGCAGGTCGGAGCCCTTGACGAGGTTCTGCGTCTCCGGGTGGAAGGTGCCCGAGCCGTCCCGGTAGGCGCGCTCGCCCGTGTCGCGGTGCGTGACGGTGGCGCTCACCAGCGGGCCTCCTGGGCGCGGAGCCGTTGGGCGCGGGCGAGGACCGCATCCGGGTCGTAGCCGAGGCCGCGCATGACGTCCTTGTCGCCGTAGTAGCAGATGTGGGCGATGCCGCGGGCGGCCTTCAGCAGGGCCGCGCCGGGCGGCGTCCGCTCGAGCCTGCGAAGCACCTGCGTGCGCTGCTCGGGGCTGAGCGTGCGCAGGCGGTGGCGGCGGCCCAGCAGCAGAGGGGACAGCTCCAGCGCGAGGAACATCGCTCGGATGCCCGCGCGGTTGGGCTGCGGGCTGGCGGCCAGCGTGCGGTCGTAGGCGAACGCGGCGTCGGTGTCCTTGACCTGCGGCAGGTGCGTCCCCGGCGCCACGACCGTGTCGCAGACGCACGCGAAGATGCTGGCCTCCCGGCCGGAGACGACGGTCAGCGCGGTCACTGCTGCGCACCCGTCATGAGCAGGGCCAGGAAGGACTCCACGCGGCCGCGCTGCAGCTCGGCGAGCTGGTGTGCGGCGGTGCGGGCGCGGGCGGCGTCGCGGCGGCGGACCGCAGCGGCGATGCGCTCGTAGTGGGGCGCGAGCTGCTCGTGGCGCTCGGTCACCGGCAGGGCCGCCATGTGCTCGAAGTACAGCCGGCGGATCGCGTTGAGGATGAGGACGAAGACGAGGTTGCCCGCAGCCTGCGCGACCTCGGTGAAGAACGCGAAGTCGACGTGTGCGGCAGCCGCGGCGTCCTCTGCTTGGGCGAAGGCCGCGGCCAGCTCCTCCAGGCGCGCCGCCTGCTCGCGGTCACGGCGCTCGGCGGCCAGCCCGGCGATCTCACGGAGCATCAGCGAGCGGGCCTCGAGCACGTCGGTCAGGATCGCGCCGTCCACGCGGCCTCCGAGGAACAGCAGGTGCGTGATGACGTCCAGCCCGCCGTGGGCACGCCAGTCCTGCACCCGCGTCGCGTCGCCGTGGCGGACCTCCAGCAGGCCCATCTGCTCCAGGCGCTTCAGCGCCTCTCGCAGCGAGCCCAGCGTCACGCCGAGATCCGCCGCCAGGTCGCGCTGCTTGGGCAGCCTCTCGCCCGGTTCGTACCGGCCGCTGAGCACTGCCTCAAGCAGCGTCGCGAAGACCTGCTCAGACTTCAGCGAAGAGTTCGGAACACTACTCACGAGCCGGAAGGTAGCAGAGTTCCGAACTCCCTCCCAACCCTCAGGGTGCCAGGCACCCGGAGGGTGATTGAGGTACTCACCCGGAGTCAGAAAGAAGTGCGCCGGACAGCCGCGAAGTCAGCGGAGAAGGCCGACGATCGCGGCGCAGTCCCAGTTGCGGGCGCCGCGGCCGCCGTCCCAGAGCTTGGCGGCCAGGCGATCCTGCTCGGCCTTTGAGGCCTTGTAGGCGTCGCTGGTGGAACCGCCGAGGCCCTTCCAGGTCGCGGGCATGAACTGGTAGTAGCCGGATGCGCCCGCCCAGTTCGGCGGGACGTTGCGACCACCGGACTCGCACTGCACGATTGCCCACGGGATGGCCCACGGGCCGCCCGGACCGGGCGAGTAGAAGGCCTTGCGCTGCTCCTCGAGCAGCTTGTTCAGGGTGCGGCTGGCGCGCTTTCGACGGGCGGCCGTCGCGTGCTTGAGGGCCAGGCGGGCGGCGCGAGCCTGGGCGACCTGATCGCGGCGCGCCTCCATCCCCCGCGTCATCTCGTTGATCGCATCGCGCCGCTCCTGCACCTGCTGTTGCTCGATGCGGCGTTCCTTCTCCAGCCGGGCCAGCCGGCGCGACTCGGCCCGAGCCTCCGCCCGGGCGGACTTGACCTCGCCGACGATCTGGGTATCGCGGTCCTGCACGCGCTTGAGGAACGCGGCGCGGTCGAGCAGGTCCGCGAAGCCGTCGGCGTTGAGGACGACGGTCATCAGGTCCGGTGTGCCGCTCATGAAGCGCTCGCGCAGCAGGTTGGCCAGCGCCTCCTTCGTCTGGGTCAGCCGGTTGCGCAACCGCAGGGCGCGGGCGCGCTCGTCGCGGAGTTGCCCCTGGGTGAGGTCGAGCTGGCGGTCGGCCCGGTCGAGGTCCTCCTGCGCCTTGCTGAGCCGGCCCTGCAGCAGGTTGACCTGGCGCGTCAGCCGCGCCTCGATCCGACCCAGCCGCTGCGCCTGCGACCCCAGCGTCGCCTCCTGGCGCAGCTTCGCGTCGATGTCGCGCTGCAGCGCACTGGTGTCCTGACCGGACGCGGGCACGGCCGCAAGCGCCCCGATGGAGAGCAACGTGAGGATGGCGAGAAGACGACGGCGCATGACGACATCCGCGGGCGTGCCGCGGAGGGGTCCCCACGGTACGTGCCGACCGGTGTCTGCCCTGCAAGATCACGTTCGGCATGTAGGCTCGCGCCCGTGCCGCCGATCGCCTTCCTGCCGCTGTTCATGGACCGTGTCTGGGGCGGTCGCAAGCTTGAGGAGCACTTCGGAAAGACGCTGCCGCCGGACGTGCCGATCGGCGAGGCATGGGAGGTCGTCGACCGGCCCGAGGCCCAGTCGATGGTCACCACAGGCGCCCCGGCGGGGACGACGCTCAACGAGCTGTGGAACACCAGACGGGGCGAGCTGTTCGGCACCCGCGCGCTGGACGCCGGCGACCGCTTCCCGCTGCTGATCAAGCTGCTCGACGCGCGCGACACGCTGTCGGTGCAGGTCCACCCGCCGGCGCACCTGGCGCCGTCCCTGGGTGGCGAGCCCAAGAGCGAGATGTGGTTCCTGGCCGACACCGAGCCCGACGCCCACCTCTACGTGGGGCTGCGCCGCGGCGTCACCCGCGAGGCGTTCACGGAGTCGCTGGAGAAGGGCGAGGACGTCTCGGCGATGCTGCAGCGCATCGACGTCTCCCCCGGCGACGCGATCTACCTGCCGTCCGGTCGCGTCCACGCGATCGGCGCCGGCTGCCTCATCGTCGAGATCCAGCAGAACTCCGACACGACCTACCGCGTCTTCGACTTCAACCGCCCCGGCCTGGACGGCAAGCCGCGCGAGCTGCACATCCCGGAGTCGATGGCGTCGATCGACTGGGACGACGTCGAGCCGCCGCTGGCCGCACAGGACGGCGAGCTCGTCGTGAAGACGGAGTACTTCACCGTGCACCGCTGGGAGCTGGCCTCCGAGTTCCGCCGCGCGACCGCGCCGGGCGAGTGCGCGCTCATCTGCGTCCTCAACGGCGAGGTCACCTGCGAGGGGCAGACGTTCGCCGCCGGCGACTTCTTCCTGGTCCCCGCCGACAGCGACGATCCCGCGATCACCGGCCCGGCCGACGTGCTCGTCATCGAGCTGCCCTGACCGGGCGCCCCGGCTAACGGATCGGGAAGGGCCTGCGGGTCAGGCCGGTGAGCGCTTGGGCGGTGACCCAGACGGGCGTCTGGGCGCTCGTGCGGCTGTAGCGGACGCTGCCGTCGCCCGCGACGAGCGTGCGCAGGTAGGCCAGCGGCGACCGGGAGCCGGAGCGCTTGACCTTCTCCGGGTTGACCTTGGCGGCGGCGAACGCCTGGATCGCCCACGCCGTGCTCTGCGCGTTGGACGGCAGGCCGGGCGAGGCGCCGAAGCCGCCGTCGGCGCCCTGGCGGCTGCGCAGGTAGGCGACGGCCCGCTTCACCGCGCCGCGGCGCGTGGAGCGGCCCGCGGCGACCAGGGCCTGGACGGCCGCGGCGGTGTCGTCCACCCCGCTGCCCGCGCCTTTGCGCGCGTAGGAGAAGCCGCCGTCTCCGTTCTGCTGGCGGGCGATGAAGCTGGCCGCGCGGCTGATGCGCCGGTCGCTGCGGGACATGCCGTTGGCGCGGAGCGCCAGGACGCCGAACGACGTGATGTTGGTCAGCGCGTTGAACGACCCGTCGGAGCCCTGGCGCCGGGCCAGCGTCGACCCCAGAGAGCCGGCGCCGGCGCGGCAGGCGCGCAGCGCCAGCAGCGTCCGCTCGATGTCGCCCGTCGACTGCACCCGCGAGATGGTGCGCCGGACGTAGGCGACGCCGCGCGCGTTGCAGCGTCCGGCGGCGGCCTGGCCGAGCAGCGCCCAGCCGGAGTAGAGCGGGCTCGACGATGCGCCCTTGGCACCGCCCCAGCCACCGTCCCCGTTCTGGGCGCCGTTGAGGTAGGTCAGCGCGCGGCCGGTGGCGGTCGCGGCGGACGCCTGCGGCGGCGCGGCGGCAGCGTGGCCGAGCGTCGCCACGACGAGCAGCGCACCGGTGGCGGGCGCCAGCCAGGTGATCTGGCTGCGAGACCGGAAGCGGGCGAGCATCTGCAGGAACGCCGGTCCCAGCGTGGCCGCGAACACGACGTTGCCGACGACCAGCGCGATGTTGAACGACAGCGACGACGAGAAGATCGCCGCCCACTGCGCCCAGGACCGCTCCGGCGCGAAGACCAGCCAGTCCTGGAAGTCCAGGAGCATGCCGTAGAACGCCCCGGTCGCCCCGCAGGCGATCGCCAGCTGCAGGCGCGAGGCATCCCCGCGGGTCCAGCGCGACAGGAGCGCGCCGACGAGCCCGAAGAGGCCGAAGCCGACCATCTGCCACGGCGTCCACGGTCCCTGGCCGAAAACGAAGTTGGACGTCAGCGCGCACACCGCGCCGACCGCGAACCCGGGTGCCGCCCCCAGCGCGAAACCGGCGAAGAGGACGATGTCCGTCGTCGGCTTGATGTTGGGGAACGGCGCGAACGCGATGCGTCCGATGACGCCCAGCGCTGCGAGGGTCGCGACGAGCGCCAGGGTCTTGGACGTCGGGTGGGAGCGCTCGTACCAGCCGAATCCGGCCGCGATCGCGAGGAACAGGATGGCGAACGACGCCAGGGTCCAGGTCATGGTGCAGGCACCTCCGTGGTGGTCAGCTCGTTGCGCAGCAGCGCGGCGCCCTGCTCGGGCGTCAGCGCCCCGCCGGCGCCGCCGAGGATGCGCGCGGTCTCGGTGGCGAAGTACCAGCCGCCCGTCAGCACGTCGGCGATCGGCCCATCGGCGATCGGGCGCCCGTCGGCGAGGAGGATCACGCGGTCGGCGAAGGCCGCGGCGAACTCGGCGTCGTGGGTGGCGACCACGACGGCGCTGCCGCGGTGCGACAGCTCGCGCAGGCGGTCGGCGAGGTCGCCCTTGGCGCCGCGGTCCATGCCGCGGGTGGGCTCGTCGAGGCAGACGACCGGCGGGGCGCCGTCGGCACCGAGGACGACCGCCAGCGCCAGGCGCTGCTTCTCACCGCCCGACAGGTCCCGCGGGTGCCGGTCGACGGGGACATCGACCCCGGCCGCGCACAGCGCCTCGACGCTGGCCTCGTCGCCCACGCGATCGTGCAGCACGTAGTCGCCGGGGTGCTGCAGCAGCAGCGCCACGCGGCCGGCGGCCTTCACCTTGCCGCGCGACGGCTTCAGCAGGCCGGCGGCGTGGCGCAGCAGCGTCGACTTGCCCGCGCCGTTGCGTCCCATGAGCGCGACCCGCTCTCCCGGGGCCACCTCGAGGTCCACCGCGCGCAGCACCGTGCGGCCGCCCTTCACCTCGTGCCACACGTCCTTGAACGCCAGCGCCGGCTTATGGCGTGTCGGTTTCGTCGGCTCAGGGGCGATCAGATCGACACGCCTTGGGGTGAGACCCAGGTCGGTGAGCGTGTTGCGGGCGTCCTTGACGCCGGCGGGCAGCGGGCGCAGGCCGGCCCGCTCGAACAGCCGGGCACCGGGTGTCTGCAGCGCCGGCATGTTCTGGCCGGCCCAGGACAGGAACTCGCGCGGCGCGGCGTCGCAGGCGACACGGCCGTGCTCCATGACGACGACGCGATCGGCATGGGCCAGGCAGCGCTCGAGCCGGTGCTCGGCCAGGACGACCGACGTGCCCCACTCCTCGTTGAGGCGCCGCAGCAGCCAGACGAGCTCGTCCCCGGCCACCGGATCCAGCTGCGAGGTCGGCTCGTCGAGCAGGACGATCTGCGGTCGCCCCGCCAGCGCGGCGCCGAGCGCGACCCGCTGCAGCTCGCCACCGGAGAGCTCGTGCGTGGGCCGGTCCAGCAGCGGTTCGATGCCGAGGGCCAGCGCGGCCTCCTCGACGCCGCGCGCCACCGCCGCCGGCGTGGCTCCGCGGTTCTCCAGCGGGAAGGCCAGCTCGGCGCGGACGGTGCCCAGGACGGCCTGGGTCTCGGGGTCCTGGAAGAGCGAGCCGGCGACCGCGGCGACCGCGCCCGGCTCGTGGGTGCGCGTGTCGAGGCCACCGACCACGACGGTGCCGCCGAACGTCCCCCCGTGGAAGTGCGGCACCAGACCTGCCGCTGCGCGCAGCAGCGTCGACTTGCCCGAGGCGGACAGGCCGGCCAGGACGACGAACTCGCCCGGCGCGACGTCCAGCGAGACGTCGTCCAGCGCCGGGCGGTCGGCGCCCGGATAGGTGTAGGTCAGCTCGGCGACCTCCAAGACGCGGCTCATCGCTGCACCCCGCGGCGGTCGGCGAACGGCAGCAGCGTCGCGAGCGTCAGCAGCGCGAAGGTGAGCCACTCCCGCCCGCCGAGGCTGCCGTGCATCAGCGGGTACGGCTCGAAGCGCGCGATGTCGTCGGTGACGACCGGCACCGTGAGCGCGACGATCACCAGCGCCGCGACGGCGAAGGCCACGTCATGGCGCGACCACGGCTCGCGCCCGTAGGTGCGCCGGCCGGGCGTGCCGTAGCCGCGGACCTCGAGGGTCGCGGCGACGTCCAGCGCGCGGTCCAGCGAGCCGCCGGCGACCGAGCGCAGCACCGCGGCCCGGGCCATCCGGCCGTCGCCTCCGCCGTCGGCCCGGCAGCGGCGCGCCTCGTCCAGGCGCTGGGCGTCGCGCGTCAGCACCGGCACCATCCGCGTCGCCAGCACGGCCGTCAGCGCCGACCGCGGGGACACCCGGCGGAACAGGCGCAGCAGCTCGTCGGGGTCGATCGTCGCGCTGAACACCGCGCCCGCCGCGACGACGACGAGCACCCGCAGGCCGAAGACCAGGCCGTAGACGAGCGCCTCGACGGTGAGGTCGACCTGCCCGAACGGCGGCACCTCGCCGAGGCGCAGGAACACCGTCAGCCCGTTGCGCGACACGAACGGGTTGATCAGCGCGAACAGCACGGCGATGGGCAGCGCGAACAGCACCACGCGCCCGGCCTGCGGCAGGACGCCTGCCAGCAGCGCGCCGAGCAGCACGTTCAGGCCCACCACGCCCAGCAGCAGCGGATGGTCGGTGCAGAGCGCCAGCGCGGCGAGCGCCAGGCACCAGGCCCCGGCCGCGCCTGCGCGCGCCGCGTGCAGCGGCGAGGCGAGGCGCCGGTAGCTCACGGGTGCCCGAGCCGGCTCACCGGCGTGCCGGGGGCCGCGTGCCGGCGGTGTCCGGCGCAGGCAGGTCCCGATGGGCGGCTCACGGTGTGGGCACCGCCATGCTGCGTCCGTCGGTCACCACGAGCGCGAAGCGGTTCTTCAGCGTGCCCTCGTCCAGGGCGCCCGCGGCCGTCTGGACGCCCGCGTCGTCGGTCCCCGTGACGACCCAGACCGGCCGGCCGTCCTCGTAGACGAGCGCGGCGACCAGCCCGCTGCCGGCCCCCACCGTCCGGGTGACGCCGCCCTTGGCGTCGAGGAGCCTGATCTGCTTGCCGTCGCCCGTCGTCTGCGCGTAGACGCCGCTGATGCGCGGCCCCTTCTCCAGCGTGCGGACCGCATCGTCGGCGCGGATCTGGTCGTAGCGGCCGACGATGATCCGCAGCGTGTCCTGCGTGAAGGACGTCTGCAGGCCGCCCTTCGCCGCGACGATGCCGAGCCTGGTCAGCGCCTTCTGCGTGGCGTTGCACGCCGGCGAGGACGACTCGATGCACTCCACGCGCACCGGCAGCTTGCGTCCGTCCACGCCGTGGGCGAACGGCTCGGGGAAGGCGCCGACGACGGCCTTCGTCTCCCCGCCGCCCCAGTCGTGGCGGTCCCACCAGACGGTGTCGTTCTCGCGGACCTTCGTCGACGCGGCGCCCTTGTCGGCCAGGATGCCGTTGACGTAGAAGAACCAGTCCACCGGGCGGCCGCCGGGAGTGCCGCCGCCCTTGCCCTCGATCGAGGACACGAACCCGCCGCCGTACTTCGTCTGCACCTTGCCGACGTTGCGTTGCAGCAGGCGCATGACGGTGTCCGAGCCGCCGACCTGCGGGTCCGGCAGGTCGGCGATGCTCGCCCGGCCGAACCCGTCGGTGACGACGAGCTTGGTGCCACCCGCCTGCTCACCCGCGCCCACGCCGCAGCCCGCCGCCGCTAGGGCGACCAGCACGGCCACGATGAAGACGCGGGAGCGCGGCATCTAGCTGACGAAGAAGACGATGCGGTTGCGGCCGCGCTGCAGCGGAGCGTCCGTGTCGCCCGAGTTGTCCGTCGCGCGGACGTCGAGGACGTAGCGGCCCTTGCCGAGCTTGGCCGGGAGCAGGTAGGTCCAGTCGGCCTTGGCGCCCACGGTGAAGTACGTGCCGTGGTCGGCGCAGAACTTCTTCAGCGTGACGAACTTCTCGCGCTTGCCGTCGTAGCCCTCGCACCTGGCGCCGTTGGAGCGGGTCAGGCGGATCTCGACCTGCTTGAGCCCCTTCGCCCCGACCGTCACCGAACCACCGAGCGAGCGCGGCGCCTTGGCGCGGGTGAACCTCTGCTGCTCCTTGACCGCGGTCACCTTCGCCGTCGTGTCGGGCGGCAGCGCGGGTGTGGTCGCCGCGGGCGTGCTCGAGGTCGGGGCCGGCTGGCCCGGCTTGGTGGTGCCGCAGAAGCCGTCCGCGCCGTCGGTGACGCAGACCACGAGGCCGCGCGAGCGGACGAACCCGTCCTTGGTGGCCTTGATCGCCGGCTGCTCACCCCGGGTGCTGAACGGGCCGATCGTCGCCTTGCCGTCCGCGCCGGTGGTGGCGCTGCCGACCGTCGCGCCCGCGACCGCGGCGGTGCCGTCGGTGACCGTGGCCGTGCCGGTCGCGCCGGGAGCAAGGGTGGCGGGACCGGTCAGGCCCAGCGCCTTCGAGCCGTACTCGGCGAAGCCGTACAGCACCTCATCACCGTTGTTGAGCGGCGTGGAGCAACCGCCGAGGTCCTGGCCGATGAGGTTCTTGTACTCCACGAGGTAGCGGTAGGGCGGGCTGCTCTCCGACAGCGCGACACCGCCGATCGTGCTGATGCTCGGCCCGAGCCCGTCGTACCAGGCGCCCGTGACCGGCAGCGCGAGCTGGTCCAGCGCGGTCAGCAACGCGTTGTTGGACACGGTGACCGGCGTGCCGCTCGAGCCGCCCGTCGACGCGGTGCCGTTGCACTCGTGGTCAGAGGTGTCCGCGCCGGAGCTGAAGTGCCAGGTGCGGACGTCGGCGGTGACGTCGCGGTCGACGAGGGTCGACGTCGGACCCTCCACGCGGACGTGCACGGTGACCGGCGCGGCAACAGCGGGAACAGCGGTGGTGGTGAGCGCCGCGGCCAGGCCGGGCAGGAGGAACTTCTTCAAGGGGCACCCCTTTCCACGAGGGCGTTTCTTTATGAAATGGCCGGAGGCAGGTCTCCTGGCTCCCGGGCTTCTCCTCCCCGCGCCTTCCCGGACCCGGCGGGTCCAGTGGCTTGCGATGTGCGGGGAGGCTCCCCCGGTCACAGTGGCGGGTCCGCGCCGGATTCACACCGGCTTCCCTTCACCACCGACCATACGACGGTGTGAAGGGTACTCGCGAGTAACGTTCTGCGCCATGACGGTGAACCTGACGCGCATCTACACGAAGCTGGGCGACAAGGGCGAGACGCACCTCGGCGACATGAGCCGGGTGCCCAAGACCCACCCCCGCATCGAGGCGTACGGCGAGATCGACGAGCTGAACTCGTTCATCGGCCTGGCCATCGCGTCCGGTTCGCTGAGCGAGACCCACCGGGAGTGGCTGTCGCACATCCAGAACGACCTCTTCGACCTGGGCGCCGACCTCAGCGTGCCCGAGTCGGAGTCCACCCGGGAGCGGCTGCGCGTCGTGCCCGAGCAGATCGAGTGGCTGGAGGCCCGCTGCGACGAGGTCAACGCGACGCTCGAGCCGCTGAAGTCGTTCGTCCTGCCCGGCGGCACGCCGGCGGCGGCGCACCTGCACGTGTGCCGGACGGTCGCCCGCCGCGCCGAGCGCCGGGCGATCCTCGTCGAGGACGCCAACCCGGAGGTCGTGCGCTACCTCAACCGGCTCTCCGACCTGCTGTTCATCCTCAGCAGGTCGGCCAACGGGCCGGGCGAGCCGCTGTGGCAGCCCGGCCGCTTCCGCTCCTAGCGGCTACCTGGCGACCTTCAGCCTGAAGGTCGCCTTCTTGGCGCCCTTCGCGGTGATCGACAGCGTGTAGCTGCCCGGCGTCAGCTTGCCCTTGAGCTTGACCTTGACGGTCGCGGTGCCCTTGAGCTTGGCCAGCGTGCCGCTGGCGACGACCTTCTTCTTGGCGTTGGCCAGGCTGACCTTGACGCCGGTGACGGGCGTGGTGCTCGACAGGGTCAGCGAGAAGCCCTTCGCCTTCTTGGCCTTCTTGGCCGAGACGCTGCCCTTGAACGTGATCGTGCCCGCGGACGACGGCTTGGGCGTCGTCGTCGTGCCGGTGGTCAGCGGCGGCGACGTCGTGTCGCCGGTGGCGCCGTCGCTGCAGGAGCCGACGACGTAGTCGTTGCCCTTCTGGCTGTCCGGCGCATCGTCGGCCGTGCCCAGCAGGCCGACGGCGCCCGGCACCTGGAAGGCGTTGGCGACATGCGCGTAGGGACCGCCGAGCTTCTTGCCGTCCGCGCCGCCGTAGGCGGCCGGGACCTTGATCGAGATGACCCCGTCCTTGCCCTCGATGAACCTGCCGGTCGAGGAGCCCTCCTCGGTGAAGCCGGCGTCCTGCGTGCCGTAGGCGTAGGTGACGGCGCTGCCGTCGGAGCTGGCCGACACGAACTTCGTGGAGCCCGCGAGGTCCCAGACCATGTACCAGGTGGTGCCGTTGGACGGGCTGTCCACCGCCTTGGACAGGTTCGCGATCTGGATGTTCGCGAAGACGCCATCCTCGGTGTTCGTGAACCAGCCGTTGGTGACGTCGGTGTTGGCGTTGCCCGCGCCGGAGCTGCCGACGACGGGGACGGAGAAGACCTGGTCGCCGGTCTTGTCGGTGAACGCCAGGCCGGCGCAGCCCACGGCGGGCTTGGCCTCGTCGGCGCCGAGCGCGGGCAGCGCCGTGACGGCGCAACCGGCGAGGAGGGCCGTCGCGGAGGCCAGGGTCGTGGTGCGGATGGACGTCATGTCTGGGTTCGGTCCTCTAGTTCTTGACGACGATGCGGAAGGCGCTGGTACGCGGCGCCCCGGCCGCATCGGTCGCGGTGATGGTCAACGTGTGCGCGCCCGTCCTGAGCGTGCGCTTGGGCCGCAGCGTGAGCCTGGCCGTGCCCGTCAGGCGGGCGCGCGTGGCCGAGGCCACGGCCTTCCCGGCCGGGTCGGCCAGGGTCAGCTTGAGGTTGGACAGCGGGATCGACGTCTTCAGCGTCAGCTGCAGGCCGCCACCGCGCTTGACCGCGGCCGACGAGGCGCTGCCCGGCTTCACCGTCATGCCCAGCGGCTGCGGGCGCGCGGACGGGCAGGACCGGCCGACGGTGTAGCTCGTGCCCGCGAGGCTGTCCGGACCGTCGTCGGCGGGGTTCAGCAGCGCGCCGACGGCCGGGAACGAGACGCTGTTGTAGACGCTGACGAACGGCGTGCCGAGCACGGCTCCGGTGGTTGCGCCCGCGGCGGCGGGAACCTCGATGGAGATGATGCCCTGATGGCCCGCGAAGGTCCTCCCCTTCGTCGGTCCGGCGTCCTCGTAGAGCCCGGAGCTCTGGTTGTGGGTGCCGTAGGCGTAGGTGAACGCGCCGCTGCTGTCGAGCGCCGCCTTGACGTAGCGCGTTGCGGTCGGCGTCTTCCAGGCGAAGTACCAGACGCTGCCGTTGGAGCCGGCGGCCATCGTGGCGTCGAGGTCGGTCACCTCGATGTTCGCGGTGGTGCCGTTGGGGCCGCTGTTGAAGAAGCCCGCGACGACGTCGGTGTTGTCCGGTCCGCGCCCGGCGCTGCCCGCGGGGGTCCCGTGCTGCTGGTCGCCCACCTTGTCGATGACGGACGCCCCGTGGCAGTCGGGGGTCGGCCTCCGCGTGTCGGCGCCACGCGCCGGAACGGCCAGCGCCGCCACGATGGCGAGCACCGAGACGGTCGCGGTGGTCCGGCCGGCGGGCATGCTCTCTGCAACGCGCCGGAAAGCGGAAGCTTGCGGGCTCTTATGATCGTCCTACGGCCGGGCGACGCGGGCCAGGCCCGTGGCGGCGGCGGTTGCCAGCGCGGCGATCACCGCCGCGGCCACGAAGAACGAGGTGTGCTCCTCTGCGAACGTCGACAGCTGCGCGGGCCGCGCCGCGGCCACGATGAGGCCGACGGCCGCCAGACCGGCGCCCAGCGTCACGGCGACCACGCCCTCGCCGCGCCACCCGCCGGGCGGCGGGCCGGCCGGCACCGGGTCGCGACGGTGCCGCGCAGGCCGGATCGCCTCGACCTTGATGAGCACCGCGACCGCCAGCAACGTCCACATCGAGGCGACGAGGAAGCCGCCGATCACATCGGACGGGAAGTGCCATCCCAGCGCGAGGATCGCGTAGGAGACCGCGACCGCGAAGAGCGCGCCCAGGCCGGCGACCGCAGGACGCAGCCGGGCCGGACTGGCCAGCACCGCGCAGAGCGCGAGCGTCAGGGACGCGGTCGCGTGCCCGGACGGCCAGGAGGCGGCGGCGATCTGCCCGTCCCCCAGCCACTCGCTGAAGCGCGGGTGGGCCAAGGTGTGCTTGAGCGTCTCCGTCGTGAGGCCGGTGACGACCAGCAGGACGAGGATCGCCACGGCGACGCGCGCACGCCGGCGCACCAGCGCCACGAGCGCGAGGCTCAGGCCGACCAGCGCGTAGGGCGCGGGGTCTGCGAGGTGGGCAATGTGGTCGATCGTCGGCGTCAGCCGCGGGCGGTTGAGTTGCAGGAACGCCTGGAGCGTCACCGCGTCCCTGTTGTGCGCCACCGGCACGAGATACGCGAGCACGCCGGTGATCGCCAGGCCGACGAAGCAGCCCAGCGCGGCGAGCAACGGTATGCGGGGTGTGCGCAGCACTGCCGACCAGGGTAGGGCCCGCACCTCAGCGCCACCTGAAGGGCGCGCGCAAAAGGCGTGTCGGTCTCATCGCGCCGCGGGCGATGAATCCGACACGCCAGGGGAGGACACCGGGCGCGGGCGGCGAAAGCGCGACCCATGACGCCTGGCGTGCTGCCCAGCTGGCTCGGCACTCGTGCCTACGACCAGGACGGCGCGCGGATCGGGCATGTCGCCGACGTCCTGTTCGACACGACCACCGCGCGGGCCGAGTGGCTGCTCGTCGTCCTCCTGCGCGAGCACGACCGCTTCGTGTTCGTCCCGACCAACGGCGCCAAGCACCATCCGCTGGGCGTCGTCCTCCCCCTTGCGCGCGACACGGTCCGCGACGCGCCGCGCAGCGCGGCGCCGCCGGACCAGCTGACCGCCGCGCACGCCCGCGAGCTGTTCCGCCATTACGGCTGCGGCGCCACGCACGGCGTCTACGAAGGCATCGCGGAGCCCGCCCTGGGCCCCGCGGAGGAGCGGGTGCGCAAGCGCACCGCCCACGCAGCGTAGATTTCCGGTCCATGAGCGAAGAGCGGGTCCGCGTCCAGATCGGTGACGACGGCGTGGCGATCGTCACCCTCGTCCGTGCTGAGAAGCACAACGCCCTCGATGCCGCGATGTTCGAGGCGATCATCGCCGCAGCGCTGCAGCTGCGCGACGAGCCGTCCGTGCGCGCGGTCGTCCTCCACGGCGACGGCCCGAGCTTCTGCTCGGGCCTGGACATCGTCAGCCTGATGGGCAGCGGCACGCTGACCCCCGAGTCGCTGCTGGAACGCGCGGCCGACGGCGACCTGGCCAACTGGGCGCAGAAGGCGGCGTTCGACTGGACGCTGGTGAAGGCGCCGGTCATCGCGGCCATCCACGGCAACTGCTTCGGCGGCGGCCTGCAGATCGCGCTGGGCACCGACATCCGCATCGCCACGCCGGACGCCAAGCTGACGGTCCTGGAGATCAAGTGGGGCCTGGTGCCGGACATGGGCATCACGCAGTCGCTGCCCCGCCTGGTCCCGATCGACGTCGCCAAGGAGCTGACCTTCACGGGCCGCGTCGTCTCCGGTGCGGAGGCGAAGGAGCTCGGCCTCGTCACCCGCGTGGCCGACGACCCGCTCGCCGCGGCGCTGGAGCTGGCGACGGAGATCGCCTCGAAGTCCCCGGACGCGATCCGGCGCGCCAAGCAGCTCTACGAGGAGACCTGGCTCAGCGACGACCGCGCCCGCGGCCTGTTGCTCGAGTCCGAGCTGCAGGTCGAGCTGATCGGCAAGCCCAACCAGGTCGCCGCCGTCACGGCCGGCATGACCAAGCAGCCGGCCGTCTTCGTCGACCCCAGCTGACTCAGCGCACGCGGACGGTCCGCGTCCGCGACCGCACGAGCCTCTCGCGGTTGCCCGCGGCGTCACGGCCCAGGGCGACCACGAGGTAGCGGCCCGGCACCAGCCTGCGCTTCAGCGTGACGCTGAAGCGCGTCACGCCCCGGGCGCCACGCAGCGCCCGGGCGGGGACACGGGCGCAGGTCAGCGGCTTGCGTGACGCGCCCAGCCAGACGCACCTCGTCCCCACGCGCCGCGCTGCGGCCACGCGAACGAGCTTGGCCTTCGGCGCGAGGCCACAGCCGGTGTCCCTGGCGCTGCCGCGGACGGTCAGCCCCCGCCGCGTGGCGCGGACGCCGAGCAGCCGCGAGACCGGCGCAGCCGTGTCACGGCAGACGACGGTCGCCGGTGCCGACGGGCGCGGGTTCTGCAGTTCGGAGCGCACGCCGATCGCGGCCTCCGGCACCTCGGGTGCCTTGCCGCACACCGGCGCCGACGCCAGGCCGTCACCGTCACGCATCCCGGCGACGGCGGGGGACGACGCAAGCGTGCCCTTCTCGTCGGTCTCCCCCACGTTCAGCAGCGGCGCGTCCGGCGCCGGCAGGCGGAACCGCAGGACGCTGGGGTGGGCGCAGTCGTGCAGCAACGTGACGCTGCCGAGACCGGCCAGCGAGTCGCGTGGGATCGCCGTCGTGCCGCCGACCGTGACCCGGACCATGCCGCCCTTGGGGACGACGAGGTCCGTCGGCAGCAGCCGGACCGGCACCCGCACCGGGACGCCGGCCGCGGCGGGCGACGAGGCCGTCTGCACGAAGTAGTCGTCGGGCATCGGCGCCAGGTGGGCCAGCGAGCGGGCGCCACCGTCGGCCACCGCCTGCGCGGAGGAGCCGTCGTGGACGAGCACGTTGCCGTCCGGGCCCAGGACCTCCAGCTGCACGCCGATGTGCTCGCGGCCGGTGGTCGGCGTGACCCAGAGGTCGGCGACGGGCTGCCCCGTGATCTCCAGCGGAGCGGTGAGCGCCTTCGTGGTGAACGTCACGCTGTCGTTCGGGCCGATCGTCTCGCTGCCGCCCGCCGCCGCGGCGACGCCGAGGGTGCCCCCGAGCCCGAGCGCCAACTGCGCCGCGGGACCGCCGGTGATGGGCCAGCCGCGCTCCCCGCGCCACTGCCCGTCGCTGCCCTGCACCTGCGCGACCGGCCACCGCTCCACACCGGAGTCGGTGCCTTTCAGGTACCTGTCGTACCACGCGGTCGCCATGTCGAGCACGTCGCGCCGCGCCCACGCCGGCTCGACGCCGTCGTGGTTGTCGGGGTAGTTGTGCTCCCACTGGCCGAACACCCCGGCGCGCGGTGTCGTCGGCGCGAGGCGGTCGAACCAGCCCGCCTCGGTGATCGGCAGGACGTTGAAGTCCGCCAGGCCGTGGATGTCCAGCACCGCCGCGGTGATCTTCGGGGCGTCCGGGCGGTACTCGCGGACCTGCCAGAACGGCGTGAGGTCACCCGACGGCTCGGCCCCGCCGAGGAGCACCTCGGGCTGGCAGGTGAGCTTCTCGAGGTAGTGCAGCGGGTTGGGCTCGGCGCCGGGTGCAGCGCTCGTCGTCGCCAGGTAGGCGGCGTTGGAGAGCGTCGCCTGGCCCGTGTACGGGACGCCGTCGATGTTGGAGTACTCATACTGCCCGCCGACGCTGGCCGCAGGGATGATCGCCTTGAGGTACTTGACCTTCTCGCGGTCGCCGCGCGCCGCGGTGCTGATCTGGGTCTCGGCGTCGTAGGAGATGCCGTACATGCCGACGTTGCCGTCGCCGAACGGCGCGTCCTTGCCCAGGTACTCGATGACGCGGGCGACGTCGTCGATCTGGTGGTCGGCGGTCTGCTCCAGGCACCCGCCGGACTCCCCCGTCCCCCGGATGTTGTGCTGGGCCACCGCGTACCCGCGCGAGGTGAAGCGGGCGATGACGTTCTCCAGCTCGCGGTCGGGGTAGCGCTCGACGCCCTGCGAGACGTAGGGCGTGGCGATGAGGACGACCGGCACCCTGGCGGGCGGCGTGTGCCCGTCCTTGGCCTTGGGCAGCCAGGTCTCGACGTAGAGGTCGACGCCGTCCTGGGCGGTCACGACGTGCCGCTGGACGTCGGGCTGCACGTCCGGCGCCTGGGTGCCGTACAGGTTCTGCGACGTCGGGGTGGGGACGAACGCCGTGCCCGCGTCGGGTGCGCTCGCGGCCTGGGCGACGGTGGGCGACAGCAGCAGGACGAGGGCGATCAGGACGGTGCGCACAGGAGGCTCCAACGTGGGTGACGCGACGAACTGTCGCGCAACCCTGCTGCTCGTGTGCGCGACCGCACGCCCACCTGCGTGGTCGCCCCGATGGCGGCGCGACAGCGCATGGATCTACTTCCTGGTGTCACCGCGGCGGGCCCACACGGGCGCCCGTCGCACCAACCAGGGGAGGAAAACTCATGTCCATCTTCAAGCGGGTCGGCGGCGCGGCCGCGGTCGCACTGGCGGCCGGCGCGGTGGGTGCCGGCCCGGCCCTCGCGCAGTCGCCGTCCTCGTCCGACTGGGGCTGCTCGGGCACCGCGCTGAACGTGCTGGGCCTGTCGGTCTTCGGCACCGGGTCGGCCACCACTTGCGGTTCGTCGGCCACGGGCCTGCTGAACCTCGGTCCGGCGCTTGGCGTCATGGAGGCCTCGACGTCCTTCACGCCCGGCCGCCACCTCACCGACGGCGGCGTCGCGGTCGGGCAGGCGACGATCGCGCGGACCGACCTGAACGTCGCGGGCATCGCCCTGAGCGTCCGCGCCGCCCAGTCGAAGTCGCAGACCAGCTGCCAGGCCAACGTCGACGGCCGCACCATCGACAGCGACTCGTTCTCCAGCGTCGACTCCGTCGTGGTCAACGGTCGCCTGGTCGCCCACGGGGAGGCTCCCGCGCGGATCGCGCTGTCGCCGATCGCCACGCTCTGGGTCAACCGCACGATCCCGCTGAAGTACGGCGTCACCCGGCGCGTCGTGCAGCTCGACGTGCTCGGCCGGACCGTCGCGGTCGTGGGCGAGTCCTCCAGCGAGCTGCGCAACCCGGCCGCCGGCTGCAGCCCGCTGATCATCGACCTCCCGGGCGGCGGGCTGCCCGGCGGCGGCCTCGAGGTCCCGATGCCCTGAGGCGCCTGGTGCGCCGGCCCGCCGTCAGGCGGGCCCGGCGCGCCGCGGCTGTCACCCCGGCGGGGTCTGCGGGTCCGTCGGGGTCATGGCCCGAGCTCAGCGCACGCTGAAGGCCTTGGTCACGGTGGTGCGGTTGCCGCCTGCATCGATGGCGACGACCTTCACCAGCGCGGAGACCCGGCGCTTGCCGGTGATCCGCTTCTTCGGCTTGATCACCAGGCTCCGACGGCCGCTTCCCCGCTTGAGGCCGGCGCTGCCGACGCTGAGGTCGTAGGAGCGGGCGATCTTCACGATGCGAGGCGACACCAGCAGCGTCGCCTCCACGCTCACCGGTTCGTTGCTGCTGATCGACAGCTTCAGCCCCTTGTTGAGCGCCGACCGTGTCACCGTCCGGCCGACGCCGCTGACGGTCACCTTGGCGGGCGTCGTGTCCGGCGCCGGCGCCTGCGCGGTGACTCCCGGAGCCGTCGAGGTCACCGTGACCGTCGTGGTTGCGGCCGGCGTGGGCTTCGGTGGCGGCTTGGTGAACGGCGATTCGAACGCCCCGGCGTCACAGCCACCGCCCTGGGGGCGGGCGCTGCCGCGCGCGTCGGTCGCGGCGCAGGTGCCGCCGACGTCGACGGCCGGGCTGCCCTCCAGCAGCGCGATGGTCTGCAACGGCCCACCGTTGCCGGCCAGCGGGCCGAGCTTGGCGTCGTCGACCACGAGGTCGCCGGGCGCGTCGCCCAGCCCGCAGGTGTGGTCGGTGGCCACGTTGGCCCCGCCTGAGGTGATGTCGCCCTGGCAGTTGGTGTGCTGGGCGTTGGCGACGATGCTGTTGGCGATCCGCAGCAGGCTGAAGCCGCTCGCCACCGGCCCGACCTGGGTGAGGTTGTCGGCACCGAGCGCGGCCGCCGTCGGATCGACGCGGTTGCCGCTGATGGTCGAATCGGTGAGGACGGTCGCCCCGACCGTCACCAGGCCGCCGGCCAGCGCGATGGGTGTGCCCACCGCATCCGCGGCCAGCGCCCGGTTGTCGGCGATGGTGAGGTTGCTGCCCAGCAGGAACGTGTTGGCCCCCTGCACCAGCACCCCGCCGACGCCTCTGCCGACGTTGCGGGCGACGAGTACCCGCGTCGCCACGAGGGTCCCGCTGTCGAGCAGGACGCCCGCAAGGGCGTTGTCGACGATGGCGACGTCGGTCAGCCGCGCGGGTCGACCGTCCTGCACGGTCAGCGACCCGTCACTGCCCGCGCCGCCGGCGTTGCGCAGCGTCAGCCCGTTGACGTCCATCAGCTCACTGGAGTCCAGCGTCAGCAGCGCATGGTCGTTGCCACCGTCGATGACGGTCTGACCGGGCCCGGCGCCGGTGATCGTGACCTGGTCGGTCACGGCCGGGAGGGCGCTCGTGGTCTGGAACGTCCCGGCCGGGATCGTGATGGTGTCGTCGACCGCAACGCTGCCGTTGGCGAGGTTGATCGCACTCCGCAGGGAGCAGTTGTCCGGCAGCGGCGTGCACAGGCCGGCGCCGGCGTCATCACCCGTCCTGTCGACGACGTAGGTGTCGGCCGCCGCGGTGGAGGTCATGCCCATCAAGAGCCCCACCGCGACGAGCCCCGCGGCCCGCCTTCCCCTGAACATGCGGCTGACGCTACTCCGCTGCCGGTGTCCGGAGGTCTCGCATCGGGCTCAATGGCGCACCCTGCAGGACCGGCCGCGCCCTGCGCCGGCGTGCCGCGCGTGCGAGCCTCCCAGAACGACGAAAGCCCCGGCAGACCGGGGCTTTCTGAGGTACCGCTACGGGGATTCGAACCCCGGTTTCCGCCGTGAGAGGGCGGCGTCCTAG
>CAYUDT010000090.1:0-19786 GCA_964443695.1 uncultured Conexibacter sp.
CAGATCATCACCGCGGTGAAGACGGCGACGCGCAACAAGCACATGCCGCTCAACCAGTACGTCTCGTTCTCCTCGACGCCGGCCTCGGCGACCGATGGCGAGCCGACGCTGGACGAGATCATCCCCGGCCCGACCGTGCATGACCCGGTCAACCAGGTGATCTCCTCCGAGGAGATCCAGTCGCTGGTGGCCTGCCTCTCGACCGCGCTCTCCGAGCTCGAGTCGCGGGTGCTGTCGCTCTACCTCGACGGCAACTCCTACGAGCAGATCGGCGAGCGCATCGGCTGCGACACCAAGACGGTCGACAACGCCCTCCAGCGCGTCAAGCGCAAGGTCGGCGCGCACCTCAGCTCGCGCAACGTCCTCAACTGACGCCTCCCGGGTTGGGAGGCCCGGGGGTCACAGCTCGAAGAGCTGCATCACCTGAAACGGCGGCAACGCATACGCGACCTGCGTCGTCGCCTCCACCGGTGGCCTGCGCACCCGCATCCGCGGACGGCGCGGAAGGTGGAACAGCGCGATCCGCTCCGGATCGTCGAGCCATTCGAGGTGCTCGATGGTCGTCGGGTCCAGCGCGCGCGACGGTTGCTCACGCCGCCAGCGCAGCGCCTCGTCGAGCTTCTCGACGCGCCGCACGAAGTCGGGGTGCGTCTCGGCGTCGAGCACGCGGTCCTCGCGGTACAGCCGCATCGGCGACCGCCACCCGTGCGGGTTGGGGCAGTGGGCGTCCGGCGCGCCGAGCAGCGCGCCGATCAGCGTCTCGGTCCAGCCGCGCTGGCGACGCAGGTCGCTGGCGCTGATGACTCGGTGGCGCGTGAGCGGCACCAGGTCAAGGTAGCTGAGGGGCTCCGGCTCCGGCAGCCGGGAGCGCCGGCAAACAGCCTCCTATGCCGGCGAGGCCGGCAGGAGCAGCTTGCCGGGATTCATGATCCCGGTCGGGTCCAGCGTCGCCTTGGCCGCCCGGAGCAGGTCCGCGCCCAGCGGCCCGACCTCCGGGGCCAGCCACGTCGCGTGGTCGGTGCCGACCGCGTGGTGGTGGGTGATCGTCGCCCCGGCCGCAGCGATCGCGTCGCCCGCTGCGTCCTTGGCCGCCTGCCACTGCGCAAGCTCGGCCCCGTGCTCCATGCGGGCGAGGAAGGAGAAATACAGCGACGCACCGGTGGGGTAGAGGTGGCTGATGTGGGTGCCGACCAGCGCCGGCGTGCCACGGTCGGCCAGCGCCGAGCGGATCGCCGCGCCGACCCCGCGGTAGAGCTCCAGCAGGTTCGACCACGTCGTGGCCGTCTCCAGCGTGTCGACGAAGATGCCGTCCGTGAGGAAGGCGTCGCGCAGGTAGGGACCGTGGAAGCGGCCCGCGCGCCACGCCGCGCCGACCTTCCCGGGCAGCGCGATGCCACCGTGGCGCTTGACGATCCGGGCGGCCTGGCGGCGCGCCTCGCGGATGCGGTCCGGGTCACCCTCGAAGCCGAGGATCGCCAGGCACGGGCGGTCCTGGCCGCGCAGCTTGAGGTAGGTCTGCAGGTGGCCGCCGATGGAACCGGCCATGCCCAGGGAGAAGCGCGTCTCCTCCTCGTCGGACAGGCGCGCGACGGTCGGGGCCCAGCCGGACTGCTCCAGCTCACGGAACGCCTCGGCCCCGGCTGCGAAGCCGGGCAGCGCGAACGCGGCGTCGTGCACGACAGCGGGAACGGGGCGGACGCGGACGGTCGCCTCGGTGATGACGCCCAACGTGCCCTCCGAGCCGACGATCAGCTCGCGCAGGTCCGGGCCGGCGGCGGTGGCGGGGACGACCAGCGTCCGCACCTCACCGGCGGGCGAGGCCAGGCGCACGCCGCGGACCAGTTCGTCGATGCGACCGTTGCCGGTCGAGGCCTGCCCGGCGCTGCGGGTCGCGACCCAGCCGCCGACGGTGGAGAACTCGAAGGACTGCGGGAAGTGCCCGAGCGTCAGCCCCAGGGCCCGCAGCTTGGCCTCGGCATCGGGGCCGTAGAGCCCGGCCTGCAGCGTCGCGAGCTGCGTCGTCGGGTCGGCGTCCACGATGGCGTCCAGCCGGGTGAGGTCCAGCGCGATGACCGCGGCGTGGTCGCCGCGCAGCGCCTCGACGCCACCGACGACGCTGGTGCCGCCGCCGAACGGCACGACGGCGACGTCCTCCGAGGCGCAGACCTCCAGCACCCGCTGGACCTCCTCCGGGGAGCCGGGCGCGACGACCGCATCGGGCGCGGCATCGATGCGCCGCTGACGCAGGCGCAGGAGATCGGGGTAGGAGCGGCCGACGGCGCGGCGGACGCGGGAGACGTGGTCGACGCGGACGTGCGCGTCGCCGACGACCGCGGCCAGCGCGGCCTGCGCGTTCTCCCCGAGCGCCGACGCGGGGATCGCGATCTCGTCCTCGGAGGCGGGCGGCGGAGCACCGGGGGTGAACGGGCCGAGCTCACCGGACAGCAGCGCGGCGGCCGCCTCGGGCAGGGGCTTGTCGTGCCCGTCCACACCCCAGCCCCAGAAGCGCATGGGCGAGGTCGTCGGGTCGGCGATCGGCGTCGGGGTGATCGTCTCGGTCATGAGAAGGCTCCTGAGTTGTCGCGCGTGGGGGCCGGCTCGAGCAGCGCCTGCTCGGCGAACGGCAGCGCTGCCTCGCGCCAGGCGGGCACGAGGCCGATGCGGGTGCGGCGGTCCAGCACGTCGCCGGCGTCCAGCGCGCCCTCGGCGGCGACGGCGAACCGCAGCTCCGCCATGCAGTAGGGGACACCGGGCGCCAGCGGGGCGAGCTCGCGCTCGTCGCGGGCGCACGCGCTGACGCGGTCGGCCTCCGAGCCGTAGCGCCGGGACAGGCGGCCGGGGGTGCCGGGCGCCGTGGCGCCCACCACGGGCAGGCGATGGGTCCGGCACGGGCCGGCGGCAACGCCGGGACGGGCGGCGATCACGTCGACCGCGTCCTGCGCCATGCGGCGGTAGGTCGTGAGCTTGCCGCCGACGACCGTCAGGACGCCGTCGTTCTCCAGCACCGCGTGGCGGCGGCTGACGTCGGCGGTGGCGCCCTCACCGTTGTCCAGCAGCGGGCGCAGGCCGGCGAAGCGACCGATGACGTCGTCCTGCGTCAGCGGGCGCTCCAGCGCGCTCGACAGCGTCTCGAGCAGGAAGCGCTCGTCCTCGGCCGTGGGCGTGGGGACGTCGGGGATCGCGCCCTTGACCTCGTCGTCGGTCAGGCCGCAGAGCACCGTGCCGTCGGGGCGAGGCAGCGCGAACACGTAGCGACCCTTCGCTCCCGGCACGGCGACGGTGACGGCCGCGGCGGGGTCGCCGAGGCGCGCGGCGTCCAGCAGCAGGTGCGACCCGCGCGACGGGCGCAGCCCGACGTCGCCGGCCAGCGTGCCGGCCCAGACGCCGGTCGCGTTGACGACGTGGCGCGCGCGCAGGCGCAGCGCGGAGCCGGTGAGCACGTCGACGGCATCGGCGCCGTGGGCGTCCAGCCGGGTGACCTCGACCCGGGTCAGGATCTTCGCGCCGTAGGACGCGGCGGTCCGGGCCAGGGCGGTGACGAGGCGCGCGTCGTCCTCGAGTTGGCCGTCCCAGTGGATGAGACCGCCGCGCAGCCCGCTGCGGTCCAGCGCCGGAGCCCAGCGCATGACCTCCGCCGCGGGGATGCGGCGGGCCCGCGGCAGGCGGTCGTTGGTGGTGCCCGCGGCGCGGCGCATGCCGTCGGCCAGGCGCAGGCCGAACATCACCAGGCGCTCGTCGGTCCTGCTGACGGCGTCGGTCAGCGGGATCAGCTGGGGCAGCGCGCGGATGAGGTGCGGCGCGGTGCTGTCGGCCAGGATCGCCCGCTCCGCGGCGGACTCCCAGGCCACGCCGAAGTCGCCGTGGGCCAGGTAGCGCAGACCGCCGTGGGCGAGCTTGCTGCTCCAGCGGCTGGTGCCGTGGGCGAGGTCGGCCTTCTCGACGAGGGCGACGGAGAGCCCGCGGCTGGCGGCGTCCAGGGCGACGCCGGCACCGGTGAACCCGCCACCGACGACGAGGACGTCCACCTCGCGGTCGGCGAGGGTGTCGAGCTCGGCCGCGCGGCGCGCCGCGGTCAGGTCAGGGGAGTGACGCTGTGACATTCAGCGTCTAAGTGTAACAACGGGTCAGGCGGGAGCCAAACCGGCGTCCAGCAGCTGACGCAGCTGGTCCAGCACCCGCGGGCGCAGGGACGTCGGATCCTCGGCCAGCGCGGAGAGCACGAAGCCGCGCACCGCCACCTCGATCGTCGCCGCCAGCACCTCGGGGTCGGCGTCGCGGATCGACCCCTCGGCGATGCCCTCGGCGATGCGCGCCGCGAAGTTGGCCAACACGGCGCGCTGGAAAGCGCCGTAGCGCTGGACGAAGTACGGCTGCACCAGCTCGGGGTCGACGTCGAGGATCCGCCGGTACAGCGGGTTGGACGACAGCGTCTGGACCCCGTGAATGACCTGCTCGACGAACTGCTCGCGGATCGTGTCGCCCGCGTGCTCCTCGGCGTCCTCCGCGGCGATGATCGCCCCGAACTCCCGTGTCATCAGCGCCTGCAGCAGCGCGGTCACGTCGGGGTAGCGGCGGTAGAGCGTCATCCGCGACACGCCCGCTCGGCGGGCGACATCGGTCAGCGTCGTGCGGCGCACGCCGACGGCGAGGACGCTGTCACGGACGGCGTCGAGGATCATGTCGTCGGTACCGGGTGGCGCCATGGGTACGGCGAAGTATGGTCCGCGACCGTGTGGCTGCGGGTTCTGACGGTGGTGCTCCTGACGCTTGCGTGCGCGGTGTCGAACGCGCAGGCCGCGCTGTCGCCGCTGCACGCCGTGCGCGGTGGTGCGCACCCGGGCGTGTTCGACGCGGGAGGCCGTGAGGTCCTGCTGCGCGGCGTCAACGTCAACGGGCTGGGCGACTACTACAAGGCCTCCGACCTCGACCCGGTCGTGCCGCTCACCCGCCGCGACTTCACCGACATCGCCGCGCTGGGGATGAACAGCGTGCGGCTGCTGATCCACTGGAGCGCGTTGGAACCGCAGCGCGGCCGCTTCGACGACGCCTACCTCGCGCGCGTGCGTGAAGCAGTGGGCTGGGCGGAGGACGCCGGGCTCTACGTCGTGCTCGACATGCACCAGGACGCCTGGGGCAAGTCCATCGCCACCCCGGCGGGCGAGACGTGCCTGCCGGGCTTCAGCGCGGCGCTGGGCTGGGACGGCGCACCGGAGTGGGCCACGCTCACCGACGGGCTGCCCACCTGCAAGCTGGCCCAGCGCGAGCTCGCGCCGGCCACCGCGCAGGCGTGGCAGTCCTTCTGGCTGGACCGCGAGGGCATCCAGACCGAGCTCGTCAGGACGTGGGCCCACGTCGCGAAGGCCTTCGCCGAGGAGCCCGCGGTCGCCGGCTATGACCTCCTCAACGAGCCCAACCCCGGCTTCCTGGTCGGTGCGACCGAGACGACGTCGCTGGCGACGTACTACACGAACGCGCTCGCGGCCATCCGCGGCGCCGGCGGCCGCGGCATCGGCTTCCTCGAGCCGTCGGTCGTGTGGTCGCTGCTGGCCGACGACGTCGTGTTCCCCGCGGGCTCCATCAGCGACACCAACGTCGTGTTCGCACCTCACCTCTACGGCGGTTCGATCGCCCTGCAGGACGTCGAGCCCGGCTTCGAGCGCGCCGCCCAGGCCGGGCGCGGCCTCGGCACGACCGTCTGGTCGGGTGAGTGGGGCTGGTTCGGCGACCCCGCCCGCGACCGGTCGGCGATCGGTCGCTACGCGCTGCAGGAGGACGCGCATCGCTACGGCGGCGCCTGGTGGGACTGGAAGCAGGCCTGCGGCGACCCGCACAACTTCAGCGCGCCTGGCACCAAGCCCTATGGCGTGTCGCCGTCGCTGGTCCGCTTCGCCTGCAACCCGCAGCGCGAGCTGGGCATCCCGGCGACGACGCGACGGATCCTCACGCGGCCCTACGCGCGCGCGGCGCCTGGAGAGCTCCGCACCACCTACGCCGAGCCGAACGAGCACGCGTTCAACGTCAGCGGCCGGCGCCGCGACGGCTCCGGCAACTGCACGATCGACGTCTGGTTCCCAGGTGCCGCGCGCCCGGTCTTCGCGACGCAGGGCGTCGATCGCGCCCGGGCGGAGGCCGTCCCCGGAGGATGGCGCATCACCGGCTGCGCCCGGGCCGGCGACGGCTGGAGCGTGCGGGGCGATGGGACGACGACGCCCGTCGGTGCGCACCGACGCGCGCGGACGCCCCGCTGCCGGGCTGCGACACTGTGGACGTGGACCCGTACGCGCTGCTCGGCGTCACGCCGGACGCCTCGCCCGATGAGGTGACCGCTGCCTACCGGGCGGCGGCCAAGCGCTTCCACCCGGACGTCGCCGGACCCGAGGCGGCCGCGCTGATGGCCCAGGTCAACGCCGCCTACGACGCGATCCGCGACGGTGATCAGACGGTCCGCGGCGCCGGCGTCTCCACACCGGTCCAGACCGTGGGCGACGATGCCGACCGGCCGGTCCACGTCCTCGGCGCCTGGCTGCCGGAGGAGACCCGGCGCAAGCTCGGCCGCGAGCTCCTCACCGCGCTGAACGAGAACGAGCCGGTCCGCCTGATCTGCGACGTCTCCACCTGGGCCAGCCCCTCCGCGCGGCTGGCGGTCACCGACCGCCGCCTGCTCTGGCTCCACGACGACGCCGTCACGCACCGGGTCCGCTCGCTGCGCTTCGGCGACGTCGCCCAGGTGGAGCAGCGCCTGCAGTGGCCGCGCAAGCGCCGGGCGACCGTCAAGGTCCACACCACCGCCGGCCGCAAGCTCAGCTTCGCGGATCTGGCACCGGCGACGGCATCCCAGCTGGCGGCCGCGCTGCAACGCTAGCGCCGGCCCGGACGCTGCGGCGCCCGGCCGGGGCGAGCAGCTCGACGGGCTCGGACTTGCCCTTCAGCGGTATCGAGCCGCGTGACACCAGCTCGGCCGGGGTGGTCAGCGCGCGCGCGGTGGCCGCGGTGATCAGGAGGTCGTCCTCGACGTCGCGGGTGGCGGCCTCGACGCGAGCGGCGACGTTGACCGTGTCGCCGATGACGCTGAAGTTCAGGCGCCCGGCGCCGCCGATCGACCCCGCCACGACCGGGCCGCTGTTGATGCCCACGCAGACGTTCACGGGCGCGTCGGCGACGTTCACCGACTGCAGGATCTCCAGGCCCGCCGCCAGGGCGCGGTCGGCGTGGTCGGGATAGCCCTCCGGAGCGCCGAACACGGCCAGCAGGCCGTCGCCGATGAACTTGTCGACGTGACCGCCGTGGCGGTCGATGACCGGCACGATCCGCTCGAACAGGCCGTTGAGCGTCGCGACGACCTCGCGCGCGGAGACCTGCTCGGCGAACGGGGTGAAGCCCGGCACATCGCAGAACATGATCGAGACGTCGACCTCGACGCCATCCGGCGGGAACTGCCCCGACAGGATGAAGCGGGCGACGTCGCGGTCCAGGTAGGTGCCGAACGCCTCGCGCATGCGCTCGCGTTCGGCCAGCCCGGCGGCCATCTGGTTGAAGGCGTGCGACACGTCGCCGAGGTCGTCGCTGGCCAGCACCGGGACGCGCGCGTCGTAGTCGCCGTCCTCGATGCGGTGCAGCGCGGCGCGCAGGTCGGCGATGGGCGTGGTGATCGCCCGCGAGAGCAGCAGGGTGAGCTCCCAGGAGACCGTCAGCGCCGCCGCGACGGCCGCGACGACGCTGATCGCCAGCATCCGCGTCCCGCCGTGATCGGTCACCAGCGCGGCCACGATCAGGCCCGCCGTGGCGGTGAACGTCGGCAGCGTGATCAGCAGCCGCTTGCGCAGCGGCACCCCGTTGCGCTCGAACGGGAAGTCCGCGGGCAGCGTCTCGGCCATGTCCTGCACGACGGGGCGCACCAGCAGTTCGGCGATGCCGTAGGTCATCGTCGTGCCGTAGGCCGCGGCCACGACGCCCGCGGCGAGCAACACCGGGAAGGCCGACACGTCGAGGTCCAGCACGACGATCATGATCGAGATGCTCGGGATCGCGGCGATCGCGTTGACCGTCAGCGAGTCACGTTGGAAGGAGCGCTTGGGGAAGTTCACCGCGGCGTCCCAGGCGACCACGGTCTCTTCGGGCGTCGGGGCGGGCAAGGTCCGCCAGGCCACCATCTCGCGCAGCGCGTGGCGCTGACGCACGATCGCGTAGCCCACCCCGAGCGCGGTGAACGCGCTGGTGCTCAGCGCGATGACCAGCAGGTCGCCGGTCGGTGGGTCGTAGAAGGACGCCAGCGCGCCCACCAGGCCCAGCGCCACCAGGATCGACGCCGGGATCTGCGTCGCCAGGAACGCGAGCTTGTAGTGCTCGCCGAGGCGGGCGTACAAGCGGCGGGCCAAACGGTCGAGCACGCGCGAATTGTAGGGTCGACGACATGAGCCATGTGGTCGCCACCGTCGTCTTCAAGATCAAGGACGGCCGCGTCGACGACGCGATCGCCGCGCTGACCGAGACCATCGTGCCCACGCACGACGAGGCCGGGTGCCTGAACTACGCCCTGCACCAGGACAACGCCGACAAGAACACGCTCGTGCTCGTCGAGCGCTGGACCAGCCAGGTCGCCCTGGAGTCGCACATGCAGCAGCCCTACGTCGCGGCGCTCGGCGCCAAGGCCGCCGACCTGCTCGACGGTCCCCCGCAGATGCACTTCTGCACGCCCATCCCGGTCGGGGACCCGATGAAGGGCGCGCTGTAGGACAATCCCAGGCCCCGCCCTGGTAGTTCAGTGGCAGAACGCGTGCCTTGTAATCACGAGACGAGGGTTCGACTCCCTCCCGGGGCTCTGTGCTGGCTTCGCCGGCACTGGAGGTGGTCCGCCGGCGCTCACGACCTCCGAGCGCTACTCGTCGTCTTCTGACTCCGACTCGTCCTCGATCGTCAGCGCGACGACGGCGTGCTCGATGTTGCCGTGGCCGTTGGAGGAGACGACGGCCTCGAACGGGATCGCCTCCTCGACGGCGGGCTCGGCGTTCAAGCGCCGCTCCAGCTCACCGAGCACGACCCCGAACAGCAGGTGGCGCCAGGTCGCCTGCGCCAGCGCCGGCCGCGACCCGAACAGCTGCGGGAAGCGCGAGCCGCGGGGGTGCAGCCGGCCGATGAACGCCGTACCCGGCCACGTCGCGAAGTTCTCGGCCAGCCCGGCCGCCGGTCCCCGCGCCCAGGACGGCAGCGGCATCCGGTCGGCGACGTTGGCGTAGACCGCGCCGAACACCGCGCCGTTGGTGGCGTGCAGCACCCAGCCGAGCGGCACAGCGCCCGGACCGTCGGTCACCGCGGAGCCGAGCAGCTCGCAGTCGTCGTAGTCCACCCCGAACACGCGTTTGTCGAGGGGCTGCTGCAGCGCCCAGACGGTGGCGGCCACGGCACCGGCCACGGCACCACGGGCGGTCTTTGCACGATCGACTGGCATTCACGGCACTGTAACCAGCGGGCACCCACGCGGGTACGCCATACGTGCAATCGGAGCAGCTCCTCGAGAAGACCATCAGACGGGGTGTCAACCCGCTCGTCTACTACCCGGTCCGAGCGATCCTGCAGCCGTTCTTCCACCTGTACTTCCGCATGAGCCGGATCGGGCGCGAGCACATCCCCGAGAGCGGCCCCGTCATCTTCGCCGCGAACCACCGCAGCTTCCTCGACCCGTTCGTCATCGGCACGATGACGCGGCGGCCGATCTACTACGTCGCCAAGAAGGAGCTGTTCAGGAACCGGCTCTTCGGCTGGTTCATCCACAGCCTCGGCGCGTTCCCGATCAACCGCGGTGCGGCCGACGAGGACGCGATGGACACCGCCAAGAAGATCCTCGAGCGCGGCGGTGCCGTCCTGATCTTCCCCGAGGGCACCCGCACCCGCCCCGGCGGACTGGCCCGGCCCAAGCGCGGCGTCGGTCGTCTGGCGCTGGAGACCGGTGCCCCGGTCGTCCCGGTCGCCGTCCTCGGCACGGAGAAGATCCGCAAGGGCATCAAGATCCGCCCCCACAAGGTGCGGATGCGCGCCGGCCGCCCGATCCAGTTCCCCAAGGTCCAGTCGCCGAGCCCCCAGCTGGCCGCCGCCGTCACCGACCGCATCTGGCCGTGCGTGGAGCTGCAGTGGGAGTGGCTGGGCGGCATGCCACCGCTGCGCAAGGCCGCCGTCATCGGCGCCGGCGCCTGGGGCACGAGCGTCGCGCTTGCGCTGCACCGCGCCGGCCTGGACGTCCAGCTCGGCTGCCGCACCGAGGAGCAGGCCGCGGAGCTGAAGGCGACGGGCGTCAACGCCCACTACCTGCCCGGCCACTCCGTCGACGGCCTGGACATCCGCAGCGACACCGACCTGACCCTGCAGGACACCGACCTCGTCGTCCTGGCGGTCCCCAGCCGTGCGCTGCCCGACGTCGTCCGGACCCATGGCGCCGCGATCCCCAGGCGCGCCGGTGTCCTGATCCTGTCCAAGGGGCTTGTCGCGCCCGACGCGCTGACGCCGACGCAGTACCTGAGCAACGAGCTCGACGTCCGGGCGTTCTCCTGCCTGGGCGGCCCCGGCCACGCGGCGGACGCGCTGGAGCACGGCGCCAGCCTGGTCGTCGCTTCCGACGACCGCGACTTCGCCGCGCAGCTGCAGCAGACGCTGCTGCTCGGCGGCCTCGACGGCACCCCGTCCAAGGACGTCATCGGCGTCGAGCTGGCGTCCGTCGCCAAGAACGCCGCGGTCCTGGCCGCCGCCACGGCCGCGGCCAGCGGCCCGAACGCCGCCGGTGCCGCCGCCGGCAAGGTCTTCTCCGAGGTCGAGGCCTACGCCCGGAGCAAGGGCGCGCAGCCGGAGACGTTCGCCGGCCTGGCGGGTGCGGGCGATCTGGTCGCCACCGTCGTCGCCGCCGGCTCGCGCAACCGGCGCGCCGGTGAGCTGCTCGGCGCCGGCGTCCCTGCGCCCGAGATCGAGCCGCAGCTGGGACAGTCGGCCGAGTCCCTGGACGTCCTGCCGCTGCTGGCGCAGCTGCTTGCCGCCGACCGCGCGAAGGCCGCCACGATCGCCGGCCTGGCCGCCGTCGTCGAGGGCGAGGCCGATCCGCAGAAGTGGGCCAAGGGCGTCACCAAACCGTTCGACCGGGCCAAGCGCGCCGCGTAGAAGTAGGCTGGCATGCGTGGACAAGACGCAGCTCGACGAAGCGTTCTCGGACCTGTACCGGGCGCACCTGCGCGACGTCTACTCCTACTCCTACTACCGGGTGGGCAACCACCACGATGCGGAGGACCTGACCGAGCAGACGTTCCTGCAGGCGTACCGGCATTTCGAGCGGGCCCTGGCCGAGAGCGATGGGCGGCCCCTGCGGCCCTGGCTGATCCGCATCGCGCACAACCTCGCCGCGAACCTGTACCGGGACCGGTCACGCAAGCCGCAGACGCCGATCGACGACACGACGCACCTCAGCGCCGTGCACACGACGGAGGACCTGGTCGAGGGCCGGGACGAGCTGGCCCGCATCCTCGAGGGCGTGCAGCAGCTTCCCGACGACCGGCGCGAGGCGCTCATCATGCGCTTTGCGCTGGGCATGGACAACCGCGAGATCGCGCGGGCCATGGGGCGGACGGACGGGGCCACCAAGGTCCTGATCCATCGCGCCATCAAGCAACTCGAGGGCATCGTCGCCACGGGGGTCACGAACTGACATGAGCGAGTCGATCGCACCCGACTTCGAGCGGATGCTGCGCCAGGCGCTGCATCCGGTGGAGCCGCCGGAGGACCTGGGCGTGCGCCTGGAGTCGACCCTGTCCAGCATCACCGACCTGGCCGCCGAGGAGCTGGAGTCCTGGGAGCTCAGCGCGATGAAGGACCCGCGCAACTGGGGCCAGGCCGCCCGGCCCGTCGCTGCCGTCGCCATCGGGGGCGCCGCCGGCGCCGCGCTGGTCGTGCTCCGCGTGCGCCAGAGCTCGCGCAAGCGCCGGGCCGGCTCCTCGGATCCGTTGGACTACGTCGATCAGACGTTGCGAGCGGTCGCCGACGAGACGCGCAAGCTGCTGGACCGTTGACGGACCTGCACGAGAGCGTTCGCGCGCCGATCGCCGTGGCGATGATCCAGATGTCGCCTTGCCGCGAAATGACGTTGCAGTGGCCGGTACTTCCTTGAGCACTCTCGCCGATGAGGACCTGATGCAGCTCGTCCGCAAGGGCGACCCTGACGCGTTCCAGCTCATCTACGACCGCCACGCGACGGCAGCGTTCTCGCTGGCCTACCGGATGACCGGCAACCGGGGGGCGGCCGAGGACGTGGTGCAGGAGGCATTCCTGGGGCTGTGGCGCTCCACGGCCCGGTACGACCGCACGCGCGGAAGCGTCCGCACGTGGCTGCTGGGCATCGTCCACAACCGCTCCATCGACAGCCTGCGGCGCAGCACGGTGCACTCCAAGCGCCGGGCCAGCGACGAGGGCATCGAGGAGCGCTTCGCGGCCAAGGAGCAGACCGACGTCGAGGCCGCGCGCCGCGACGAGGCGCAGGAGGTCCGCGCCGCGCTGGGCACCCTTCCCGATGAGCAGTGCCGCGTCATCGAGCTGGCCTACTTCGGAGGCTTCACGCACTCCGAGATCGCCAACATGCTCGACACGCCGATCGGCACGATCAAGGGCCGGATGCGCCTGGGCCTGGAGAAGATGCGCCACCATCTCGCCGGCTATGCCCCGGAGGCGTCCTGATGTCGTGTGATCGTGGGATCGACGTGGGCACCTTCGTGCTGCACGCCATGGAGGCCGACGAGGCCGCGGACTTCACGCGCCACCTGCAGGCGTGCGCCGAGTGCCGCGCCGAGGTCGAGCAGCTGCAGATGGTCGTCGACACGCTGCCGGTCGCGGCACCCCAGCTGGCGCCCCCGCCGGAGCTGCGCGACCGGATCATGCGCGAGGTGCGCGTCGAGGCCGAGCTGCTCCGGGCCGCCGGGCCGGAGGCCGACCGTGTGCCGGAGCGGGCACCGCGCCGCGGCTGGCGTGAGCTCGTGACCCTGCGTCCGTCCGTGGCCGCCGCGCTGTCGGCCGCCCTGATCGCCGTCGGCGTCGGCGGCGGTGCCATCGTGATGAACGACGGCGCGCCGTCGTCCCGGAGCGTCGTTGCCGACGTCACCGCGCCCGGCGCGGCCGCCACGCTGAGCGTCAAGGGCTCGCGCGGCACGTTGCACGTCGCCAAGATGCCCAGCCCACCGGCCGGGTCGGTCTACCAGGTGTGGTTCATCAAGGACGGCAAAAAGCCGATCCCGACCCACACGCTGTTCAACGTCCGCGGTGACGGCAACGCCAACGTCGAGATCGACGAGTCGGTCGACGGCGTCAAGCAGGTGCTGGTCACCGCCGAGCCGTCCGGCGGCTCGATGCAGCCGTCCAGCGCGCCGATCATCAGCGCCGCCGCCCCGACCTAGCCACTATCGTCGGGCGGGCATGGCGACCTGTTATCGCCACCCGAGCAGGGAGACCGGGGTCTCCTGCTCGTCGTGTGGCAACCCCATCTGCCCCGATTGCATGACGCCGACCCCGGTCGGCATGCGCTGCCCGGACTGCGCCAAGCAGAAGACCCAGGTGCGCACGGTCAACTCCGCCGCGAACACGGCGATGCAGGTGACGATCGTCCTGATCATCGCCAACGTCATCGCGTTCATCGCCAGCGGGCAGTTCACCGTCGGCGGTGCGACATCGACGACGCTGTTCGACAAGTACGCGCTCTTCGGGCCGGAGATCTCCGTCCACAACCAGTACTACCGGCTGATCACCGGCGGCTTCCTGCACGCGTCGTTGATCCACATCGGCTTCAACATGTTCCTGCTGTTCCAGATGGGCCAGCTGCTGGAGCCCGCGTTGGGGCGTGTGAAGTTCGCGGGCATCTACCTCGTCGCGCTCCTGGCCGGCAGCGCGGGCGCGCTGGTGGCCAACCCCAACACCTACACCGTCGGTGCGTCCGGCGCGGTGTTCGGGCTGATGGGCACGGCGTTCTTCGAGATGCGCGCCCGTGGCATCGACCCGATGGCGTCCGGCATCGGGCCGCTCATCGCGATCAACCTGCTGCTCGGCTTCGTCATCGCCAACGTCTCGGTGGGCGGCCACGTCGGCGGCCTGATCGGCGGCTCGCTGGCGACGCTGGCCTTCCAGTTCGGTGACCGCCAGCGTCAGCCGTGGCTGGGCTGGGCGGCGCTCGTGGCGATCGGCGTCGCGTCGGTCGTCATCGGCATCCAGGCGGCCGACAGCGGCGTGAAGGATCTCTTGAACTCCCAGCCGTTCTGACGCCCGGGGTCAGACTCGCGAACTAGGCGAGCAGGCGGTCGTAGAGCGCCTGGACCTCGTCGAGCATCCGGGCGGTCGAGAAGCGCTCACGGATGTCGGCGAACGCCGCGGCACCCAGTGCGGCGCGGCGGTCGGGGTCGTCGACGAGCGGGCGCAGCGCCTCGGCGAGCAGGTGCGCGTCGCCGGGGGCGACGAGCACCGCCGTCTCGCCGTCGCGGAGCATCTCCGGCAGGCCGCCGTGGGCGGAGGCGACGACGCAGCAGCCCGCGGCCGCGGCCTCCAGCGCCGCATTCGGGAACGGATCCGGCTGCTTGGAGGGCACCGCGACGATGTCGGCGGCGCCGTAGACGAGGTCGACGTCCTCGATGAAGCCCGCGATGTGGACGCGGTCGGCGACGCCCAGGCGTGCCGCGAGCTGGCGCAGCTCGCGCTCGTGGCGCTCCTCGCCCTTCCACGGCGCTCCCGCCACGAGGACGTGGACGTCCTCCCGGCCCAGCGCGCCCAGGGCCGAGACGACGACGTCTTGGCCCTTCCACCCGCTGATCCGTCCCAGGACGGCGACGACGGTCACATCCTCCGGCAGCCCGAGCGCGGCACGGGCGGCCCTGCGGTCGGCGCGTCGCGGGTCGACGGCGAGCCCATCGTGCAGGACCGACGCCGCACCGGCGCCGTCGAACTGCTCGCACGTCGCCCGGGAGACGCAGGGCAGCGCGTCGGCGGTGAGCAGCAGCCGCCGGTAGCCCGGCCACCAGCGCTCGAAGCCCGCGTAGATCTCGCGGACGTGCCAGACGTGGGGGACACCGCAGACCCGTGCGACGGCGGCACCACCCAGGGTGACCGACGTGTTGGTGTGCACCAGCGCGACGTCCCGGGCGCGCGCGGCGCGGCCGAGGCCGCCCGCGTCCGCCGCCCAGGCGGCGGCGATCCGGCCGACGCCTGCCGGCGTCATCAACGACCGGCGCAGCACCGCCAGCGGTCGCACGAGCACCTCGATGCCGGCGGCGCGCAGGTCGGCGGCCAGCTCGCCGTGGTCGGGCAGGACGCACACGGCGTCGTAGCGCGCCGGGTCCAGCCCGGTCGCGATCGCGTGGAGCTGCCGGTCGGCGCCGTAGCGTCCGGACGACGAGTGCAGGTAGAGGACGGTCCGCGGCGTCACGTCGACTCGACGCGCGACTTCAGCTCACGCACCGAGCGCTTCATGATCCCCTCGGTGAGCGCGCGCTTGATCGACCCCGGGACGAACCGGCCCGGGTCGATCGCCAGGCGGTAGGTCGCCCGCACGGTGCCGTCGGGGGTCTCCTCGAAGGTGTAGTCGCCCTCGATGGAGTCGACATCGCCACCCGCGTAGTCCCACCACATCCGCTCGCCGTCGACGTGGTAGCGCAGCGAGTACTTCACCCGCCTGATCCGGGCGTTGATCTCGAAGTGGACCAGGGCCCCGCCGTCGGAGTAGCGTTCGGCCACCTCGATGCTGACCACCGCCGACTGCCACTCGGGGTAGCTCTCGAAGTCCAGCAGCGCCGCCATGCAGTCCGCGCGCGTGCCGATGATCGTCTCGGTGTGCGCGGCGCGGGTGACGTGATGGGCGGGCACGGGACGTCAGACCTCCACGTCGAGGACCGGGAAGCCGGGGTCGGGGACCAGGTCGGGATGCAGCAGATGGCCCAGGAGCTCCAGACCGTCGACCAGCCGCGGACCGGGACGGGAGAACGTCGCGGCGGCATCGACGGCGACGATGCGCCTCGCGCCGATCCGCTTCAGCTCGTGGCCGAACAGCATCGCCTCGAGGTGCGAGCGCTGCGCGTCGTAGCCGCAGGGCATGCACACGACGATGTCGGGCTGCGCGGCGACGACCGTGTCCCAGTCGAGCTGCTCGGAGTGCTCACCCGGCAGGCCGAGCACGTCGACCCCGCCGGCCAGCTCGACGATCTGCGGGGTCCAGTGTCCGGCGATGAAGACCGGGTCGAACCACTCCAGGCAGACCACGGTGGGTCGCTCGGTCACGCCCTTGACGGCGATCTTGACCTTGTCGACGCGGGCCCGCTGGCGCGCGACGAGGTCCAGCGCCGCCTCGCGCGAGTCGGTGTATTGGGCGACGGTGCGGATGTCACCCATCGTCTCCCCGAAGGTCTTCGGGTCCAGGGCGATGACCTGCGGGCACGTCGCGATCGTCTGCGCGACGGCCTCGACCTCGTCGAAGGACACGGCGCAGACGGGACACAGCTCCTGGGTGACGATGAGGTCCGGCTCGAGCTCGTGGAGCTTCTCGATGTCCAGCTCGTAGATCGCGTCACCGCTCTCGGTGTGCCGACGCACCGCGGCGTCGATCTCGCCCGACGACAGTCCGGGCGGCAACTTGTCCTTGGTGACATGGGGCAACTCCTGCGCCTCCATGGGAAAATCACATTCGTGCGTGACGGCGACCACCTGGTCGCCGAGCCCGAGAGCGAAGAGCAGCTCGGTCGCGTGCGGGACGAGGCTGACGATGCGCAAGGAGAGGGACTCTAGATGACCGACGGATGGCTGGAGGAGGACGGGTCGCTCGTCCGCGACCTCGAGTTCGAGGACTTCAAGGCGGCGCTGGCGTTCGTCAACGAGGTCGGTGAGGCCGCCGAGGCGGCCAATCACCACCCCGACATCGCGATCTTCGGGTGGAACAAGGTCCGGCTGGTGCTGAGCACCCACTCAGAGGGACGGATCACCGACGCCGACCATGCGCTGGCCAAGACGATCGACGGGCTGCTTTGAGGAAGGCGCTGCTGACCGCGCTCCTGGCGGTCAGCACGCTGCTCGGCGCAGCGGCAGCGGCCGACGCCAAGCGCGTTCGCGTGTTCGCCGTCGGCCCGCGCTTCGACCTGGGCTGGGTCGACACCCGGGAGCACTTCCGCGAGCACGTGCTCAACCTGGTCGCCCAGGGCGCCGGCGAGCGGCTGCTCGGGCCGGCGGACCCGGCACGGCCCGCGGCGACGGCGCGCGACCTCGTCACGCTGCCGGAGGACCTCGGGCTGATGGCCGCGTTCACCGGTCAGCGGGGCACGCTGGCCCGCGGCGCGAGCGACCTCACCACCTCGATCCTGTCGCTGATCGCGACCTACGCGACGACGGGCGCCTACTACTCGGGCAGGTTCCCCGAGCTCGCGGCCCGGCCGTTCCCGCCGACGCGGCTGCTGGCGCTCTCGCTGACCGACACTTTCGTGCGCGTCGCGGTGGAGACGTTCGCCGAGCTGGCGCGGTCGACGCGCTCCTACGTCGTCGCCGGCGTGACGCTGGCGCAGGACTGGCGGACGGTCTGCACCTTGCCGACGACCCCGGCGCCGTTCGGATGCGACGCGGTCGACCCGTCGGCCGTCGCGCTGTTGCGCAGCCCCGACGAGCCCGCGCGGCAGTACGCCTACGAGGCGACGAGCGCGAAGCCGTCGACGCAGGCGCTGGTGTTCGACCCCACCGGCAAGATCATCGCGAAGACCGACAAGGCCTACCTGACGCCCGTCGAGCTGCCCGGACAGCTCGACCTGCGCCCCGGCGACGTCGACGGCGTGCGGGCGATCCCGACACCCGTGGGGACGCTGGGCATCGTCACGTCCAAGGACGCCTGGATGCCGGACGTCACGGCCAAGCTCGACGCCGAGGGCGTCGACCTGCTGATCCAGCCGGAGTTCTTCGTCAACGACACGATCCGGACGACCGGGCCGTGGGCGCCCGACAACATCCAGGGCGCCGGAGCGTCGTCGGTGCTGCGCGCGCCGTCGATCCGGGCGCTGGTGATGCCGCAGCTCGTCGGCAACGTCTACGACTTCAGCGCCGACGCGCAGCAGGCGATCATCGTCAAGCCCCGCGCCCCGCGCGGCGGGCCGGTCGGGTCGTTCGTCGGCCAGCCGCCGACGCCCGGTTTCCAGGTCGTCTCACCCTGGGTCGTGCCGGACCCGACGTCGCTGCCGTTCGCCGAGCGCCGTCGCCTGCTGGGCCAGGCCGGTGAGTCGTTGCTGCCCGGTGGCTCCCGGGCGGGCCAGCAGGTCGAGGGCGTGATCTTCGGCGACGTCCAGGTGGGTGACCCGCCGCGCCTGGTGGCCACCAGGCGCAAGGCGAGGGGCCCGGCGCCGTTCGGTGCGTCCCGGCCGCTCAAGCGCGACCCGGGCGCCCAGCGGCGCGTGGCGCTGGCGGCCTCCGGCGCCGTCGTGCTGGCGGTCTTCGAGCAGTCGGGCCGGGTCCGCGTGGCCCGCTCGGTCGACGCGGGGGCGACGTTCGGCAAGGCGCGCCTCATCAACAACCCGGGCGCGCCCCGCTCCTGGTTTCCCGCCGTGGACATGGACGGCCCCGAGGCGCGGATCTGCTGGCAGGACGACGCGCACGTCCACTGGGAGGTCCGCTGCGTGCGCTCGGCCAACTCCGGCCGGTCGTTCGGGCCGCCGGTCACGGTCGCGCCCGGCTCGCCGGATCCGCAATGGGCCCCGGCCGTCGCGGTCACCGGCCCCGGCAGGGCCGTCGTCGCGCTGGTCGACGAGCGCCTGCGGTTCACCTCCGAGCGGGGCCTGCGCCAGGCGCAGATCCTCAGCGTGACCCTGGACGGCACCACGCCCGGCAGGCCGGTCCGGCTGGACACCGCCGGGCAGACCGACCCGCTGGCGGCGACGCTGGACCACGCCTGGGCCCCGTCGCTGAGCGCCGAGGGCGGGCGCGTCCTGGCCGCCTGGCTGGACTTCCGCACCTACGACTGGGACGTGGCGACCCGGCGCTCGGTCGACGGTGGCGCGACGTGGGGCGGCGAGCTGCCCGGCAACTCGACCCCGGCGGACGCCGAGGCGCTGGAGGACACGCCGCGCGCCGGCCTCAACGGCGACGCCGAGCTGACGGTCTTCACCGACTGGACGAAGGACGGCTCGTCCGCCTCGACACCGTCGCGGCTGCACGACATCGCCTCTGCGGTGCCCGGTGGGCAGCAGCACCAGGTCGACGACGCCGGCGCGGCGCACGTGTCGGCGTTCGCGCCATCGCTGGCCGCGCTGCCTGGTGGCGGCTGGGTCGTCGCCTGGGAGGACCACGGCACCGGGCCAGGGACGATCCGCATCCGCCGGCTGGGTGCCGGTGGGCGGCCGGCGGCGGGCGCCCGCAGGGTCGACGACGGTGGGCGTGGCGCCGGCAACCGCTGGCGTCCGGCGGTCGTCGTCTCGCGCGGGCGGGCCGTCGTGGCGTGGGAGGACGACCGCGACGGGCCGGGCCAGATCTACGTCGCCCGCGGCTCGCTCTCCAGGCTTCCCTGACCCGTGTGCACTGGTTGGGCTCCCTGCCCAACCAGTGCACACGCGGTCCGTGCCGTCCCCGGTGCTGCTACCGTTCCGCCCGTCGGCTCGATGAACGACGATCTCTCCCGAAGTCCGGGCTCAAGGCCCGGCCACCCCGACCGCCGTAGCATCGCGTGACCGCGCTGCTGCTAGTTGCGGTCGTCGTCCTCGTCTTCATCAACGGGTTCTTCGTCGCGGCCGAGTTCGCGCTCGTGCGCCTGCGCCCGGCCAAGCTC